>CAWDDT010000009.1:0-591500 GCA_963801165.1 uncultured bacterium | reverse complement strand
TAGGCCCCGGGTCACGTAACATGCACCTCGACATGCTCACACTCACCCGGCGAACGTCGATCCTGGTCACAGTGCTCGTGGTCGCGCTATCCGCATGTAATGGAAACTCCGCCAACGGCGAGGATGGCGCTGCCGACGGCTCGACGACCGCGACGACCGCGACCCAGGACTCCACCTCTACGACTACGCAATCGCAAGAGACGACCGGAGAGGGGGCCCAAGACGGCGACATCGTGTCCGTTCACTACATCGGGACTCTCGACGACGGCACGGTGTTCGACTCCTCTTACGAGGGCGACCCGCTCGAGTTCGAGGTTGGTACCGACCAGGTGATCAAGGGATTTGACGATGCAGTGCACGGAATGGTCGTGGGCGAGAAGAAGACGGTTCGGATTCCACCGGAGGACGCCTATGGGCCTGTTGACCAGGAGCTGATCTTTCAGGTTCCTATCGAGCAAGCCCCCGACAATGTCGCCGTCGGCGACGAGGTGCTGATCGACGGAGTTGTCTACGGCCGGGTTACCGCAATCGCCGACACCGAGGTGACGATCGACACCAACAACCGGTTTGCCGGACAAGCTCTGACCTTTGAGATCGAGCTGATCAGCATCAACGGCTGATCCCGATATATCTGACGTATCATTAATTACCCTTTACTTGCGTCGATAGTCGAGTACAATCGGTAGAGGACCCTGAGAGGAACAGAATGGCCCAGACATCCGACTACCCGCCGGTGCTCGATACCGCAATGGTTGCGGACCTCCTCGGCATGAACGTCCAGGTGGTACGCCGTATGGCCCGGGAGGGCTCGATTCCCTGCTACCGGATCCCCGGCGGCCGGCCCTTCCGTTTCTTCCGCGACGAGGTACTCGACTGGTTGAAGGGATTCCCGGTTCACGAAGAGATCAACGAGCACGACGAAGAGACGGCAGACGCCTGACACCTGATGGGTACCTGGTGGTCTGAACACCCCGATCTAGAGTCACTGGCCAGGCGGGCTCGTCTCGAGTACACCGAAGAAGTCGCCTCGGCAGAGCGCGACACCGAGCTGCTCCGGAAGAGACGCCGCTCGCTGACCGACGTCTGCTTCGAGTGGATGAGCAGAGGGGACGAGATCACAATCTCGTTCGGCGAGACGCATTTCGAAGGTCAACTGGTGGCCACGGTCAACGACCTGGCCATCCTCAGGACCAGGACGATCGAGTTGGGAGCCAATCTGGGCGCGGTGGATTTCGTGCGTAGCAATCGGCGATCCGCGTTCCCGGGGACATCCGGCGCACGCAGCGTGAGCTCGTTTCGCGCACTGCTCGGGCGTTTCGAGGTCGAGGCGGCCCCGGTGCGGCTGGTGGGCCGCAACACATCGTTCGATATCGCCGGGGTCATCGATGCCTCCACCGAAGACCACATTCTGGTGCTAGACGGCCAGGGTCTGGAGTGGGCTCTGCCACGATCGGCCATTGCCTACGTGCTGGGAGCTACCGAGAGGTCCCGGTAACGGTAACGGTACCGGTCGCCGAGCCCCCGTGGCCGTCGCTGACGACATAGGTGAACGTGTCGGGAACGGTCCAGTTGGCGGCGTCGGGGTGGCGGTAAGTGCATTTGTCGCCGGTGACCTCCACGACTGCCCCCTGAGCGCTCACCGAGCAAGACTGGAGAGTCAACACGTCGCCGTCCGGGTCCGAATCGTTCTCCATCACCTTGACCAGGAAGGTGCTCGTTGCCTGTCCTGTCACGGCGTCGTCGTTTGCGATGGGAGGGGCGTTGGGACCTGTGGTGGTGGTCGTCGTTGTGGTCGTCGTCGGTGTCGTCGTTGTGGTTGTGGTCGGTGTCGTCGTCGTGGTCGGTGTCGTCGTCGTGGTCGATGTCGTCGTCGTGGTCGATGTCGTGGTGGTCGATGTCGTGGTGGTCGTCGTTGCGGGTGCAGTGGTCGATGTGGTGGAGACGAATGTGGGGCCTGAAGTGGTCGTGGTGGACGTGGTCGTTGCGCCCGCCGTAGTTGTGGTGCTCGGGGACGTGGTGATCGTGGAACCCGGCGCGGACGTGGTGGACGACACGCTGGTGGCATTCGGAGCCCCAGTTGTCGTAGTGGCAAACGCCACCGGCACTTCGACTGGCGCCACCGCCGGCGGCGCAACCACCCCCGTGACTACGGCCGCAACCACCACCGCGGTACCCGCAGTCGCCGTGCCCGCCCACTCGGCCACCCGCTGCAGCCAGGCCACGAACGGAACCTGCGCCAGCAGAGCCAGCGGCCCGGCAAGCCGACGCAACCGACTCGCCGAGATATCGAGAAAGGCGCGCACCACCTTGGGGTCGAACTGGGTACCCGCGTTGTGGCTCAACTCTCGCAGCGCCTCGCGCGGGCTCCTGGCAGGCTGATACGACCGCTTGGCCGTCATCGCGTCATAGGCGTCGGCGACGGCGACGATGCGCGCTCCATAGTTGATCTGGGTTCCGGACAGACCCTGCGGATAGCCTGTACCGTCCCAGCGCTCGTGATGGTGAAGGATCGTGTCGGCCCATGGTTCGAGGAAATCCTTGATGGGTGCCACGAGCTCGTCGCCGAGCGCCGGGTGCATCTTGATGGCCTCCCACTCGAAGACATCGAGCCTGCCCTCCTTGTTGAGGATGTTCTCGGCGATCTTCAGCTTGCCGACATCATGAAGCAGCGACACCCAACGCAACTTCTCCCGCTCCTCCTCAGGTATACCGAGCTCCTCGGCGAGCAGGTCGGTGAACGCTCTGGTTCGCTCGGCGTGCCCCCGGGTCACGTGATCGTGTGCGTTGAGGGCCGCCACCAGCAAGAGAACCGTCTCCCCGGCGCGGGTGGGGTCGTCGTCGATCCCACGATCACGAGCCTCGTGGATGCGTCGCTGCAACTGCGCAGTGGTCCAGGTTCGCAGAGCCACCTTGACCCGAGACGGGGCCGTGCCGGGAAACACGAGTGACATGTCGAGCAACGCCGCCAGCGGCAGGAACTTGCGGGCAATACGGTCAGACAGCTGCACCGAGACAAACGAGGCCCCCAACACCGCTCCCCACCACACGACGCCGGTTGCCCATCCGTCGTAGGCGGGGAGGACGCGGGCGACGACGGTTGCAGCCGCGATACCGATTAGCAACGGCACAACAAAAATGAGCACCCGTACCAGGCGGGATACCCACTTGCGCGGCTCCCATTTGATGTCTCGCACCATCGTCTGTCCCTTATTGCCGGCGCAGCTGAAACCGGCCCAGCTGATCCATCGGCGCGGGTATACGAAATCTGAACCGACATCGCCGAGGGTTTTACGCCCGGATCCAGTTACGCTCGGCACGAGACGACGGCCCGGAGACCGAAATGACCCGCCAGCTCACCCTGTTCGCCACCCTGGCACTCATCGTGACGCTGCTCGGCTGGCCCTCCGACGAGGCTGCGGCCGCTCCGGGAGAGGCGATCAGCCCGGGCACGGTGCGGGTCGACGCCAGCTTCGAGAGCGTCGGCGTCGTGTGGACGGTCGATGGCGACCAGGATCTCGACAGCACGATGACTCTGGAGTTCCGGGAAGCGGGCACAACGGAATGGCGCCCGGCGGCTCCGGCGATGCGGGCGTACCCGTCGATCATCGTTGACGGGACACCGCTCGGGCTCGACCAGTGGGGGGCGAGCGCGCTCTTCCTCACACCGGCGACACCGTACGAACTCCGGTTGACCATTACCGACCCCGACGGCGGAGGCCAGACGCAGGTGGTCAGCGCTACCACCCGCAGCTGGCCCCAGGCTGACTCCACGGGACGCGACATCTTTGTCGCACCGGGCGATGCCGGCGGCGCGGGAACGAGTGACGACCCTTTCCGCGGATTGCAGACCGCCGCCGACGCCGCCCGACCCGGCGACACGTTCACGGTCGCCACCGGCACATACAGCCCGTTCCAGATACTGACCTCGGGCAGCGACGGCCACCCGATATCGTTTGTTGCCGGGGGAAACGTCGTGATCGACGGTGCGGGCACCGATCGGGGTGTGGTGACGATCGGCGAATACGACCGGAACACGTCGCATGTCATCATCGACGGGTTCGTCATCAGCAACGGGCAATGGGGCATCGACGCCCAGAACACCCAGGACATACTCATCACAGGCAACACGATCCAGAACGTCGACAACGGGATCGTGAACCGGCGTGACAACGGTGTCGAAGCCCGTCAGACCATTTGCGACAACGCCATCACAGGCCGAACCGCATGGCCGCAGCCCGGCGTCATTCCGAGCGAGGAAGGCATCGACCTGAACGGAACCGGCAACGTGGTGTGTCACAACACGGTCCGCTACTTCGGTGACTGCATCTCCGTGGTGCCCTCGACGTCCGACTCGTACGGTCAAGACGTCTTCGGCAACGACACCGCCTTCTGCGTCGACGACGGGATCGAGATCGACTACAACCAGGCCAATGCCCGGGTGTGGCAGAACCGTGTTACCAACGCCCGGATGGGGGTGAGCGTGCAACCCATCGCGGGCGGCCCGGCGTATATCTTCCGCAACGAGTTCTTCAACCTGGAGAGCGCGCCGATCAAGATGCACAACGACACAACCGGATTCATCGTGGTTCACAACACGGGGGTCAAGGTTGGCGACGGCTACAGCGACAACGGGGCGATGTGGCGCAACGCCATCCTCCGCAACAACCTCTTCATCGGTACCCGCTACGCATTCGAGTTCACAACGGTGCGCGACGAGGGCTTCCGCGACTTCGACTACGACGCCTGGGGCACAACCGGCGAGGACAGCCCGGGCGGGCCCTGGTTCAAGTGGGAGAACGTCCGCTACGACCGCATCGGAGACCTGCCAACGGGGGTCGAGGACCACGGCGTCGAGATCAGTCTGCTCGAGCTTGTCGGCGCAGCTCTCCCCGACGACTGGGACGTCGCCGTCGAACCGGGGGTCGCCGATCTGCGGCTCGCCGCCGGCGCCTCGGCCATGAACGCAGGCGTGCCGCTCGACAACCTCAACGACGGCGTCACGATCGTCGACCGGCCCGACATGGGGGCCTTCGAATACGGGTTCGCCCTTCCCGAGTACGGCCCGAGAGTTGCCGGCGTCGGCAGCCGGTTTGTCGACGTTCCCCCCGGTGCGCTGTTTTTCTCGGAGATCGAGTGGTTGGCGGATGGGGGGATCACCAAGGGTTGTAACCCGCCGATCAACGACATGTTCTGCCCCAACGACCCGGTGACAAGAGGACAGATGGCCGCCTTCCTGAACCGGGCCCTCCACCTCCCGGCGTCCGGCAACGACGTCTTCAGCGACGACAACACGTCGGTGTTCCAGGCCGACATCAACGCGTTGGCCGCATCCGGGATCACCAAAGGGTGCAACCCGCCGACGCAACGACATGTTCTGCCCCGATCAGACGGTGACCCGTGGGCAGATGGCGGCGTTCCTCAACCGGGCACTAGATCTCCCCGCCGGTGCCCCCGACGTGTTCAGTGACGACGACACCTCGGTATTCGAAGCTGACATCGACGCCCTGGCCGGCTCCGGGATCACCAAAGGGTGTAACCCGCCGACCAACGACATGTTCTGTCCCAACAACCCCGTAACCAGAGGACAAATGGCCGCATTCCTCTACCGGGCACTAGCAAGCTCATGAGACGGAGTAGTGCCACCGCGACGCTGCTCGCCACAGCACTGTTATTGCTCGCCCCGGTGCCGGCGAGCGCCGCCGACAACGTGATCTTTACCGACGGTTTCGAGACCGGTGACCTGTCGTTATGGGACAACGTCAACACAGACCGCTACGACATCACTTCCGCTCCGGGGCGAGTCAAGACGGGCAGCTATGCGCTCGAGGGAACCATCCCGGAGGGAGACGGATGGGGGGAGATCAACAAATGGTTCCTGCCCGGCTACAACGAGATCTTCGTTCGCTTCGATGTGATGTTCGAGGGAGGGTTCCAGAACCTGCGCGGTGACGGCAACGGGATGCACTTCGCCTCGGTCTCGGGAAACCGAGTCGACAACAAATGGAGCGCACACGGCAAGGCGGGGATCGTCCCGAATGGGTCCGACTTCTTCACCACTACGGTCGATCCGAACCATCGCTACGGCGACGACACGCTGTACCCGCTCATGTTCTACTCGTACTTCCCCGACATGACCTGCTGCTATGGGAACGTGTTCGAACAGCCCGAGCCGCAGATACCACTCGTTCCCGGTCAGTGGCACGAGCTGATCGTCCACGTCGACGCAGGCACGCCGGGCGCTCACGACGGCAGTCAGCAACTGTGGATCGACGGTGAGCTGGCAATCGACGTACAGAGCATCCGCTGGCGGGACACGACCGACCTCCGCCTCAACGAGTTCGCCATCGTCGACTACATGCCGGGCTCGCTGAAGACACAACACATCTGGTACGACAACGTCCTGGTCACCACCGACTTCCCCGGCAGCGAGGTCGGGACACCAACAACGTTCATCGATGTCACCTCCACCAGCACGTTTTTCTCGGAGATCGAGTGGTTGGCGGATGGGGGGATCACCAAGGGTTGTAACCCGCCGATCAACGACATGTTCTGCCCCAACGACCCGGTGACAAGAGGACAGATGGCCGCCTTCCTGAACCGGGCCCTCCACCTCCCGGCGTCCGGCAACGACGTCTTCAGCGACGACAACACGTCGGTGTTCCAGGCCGACATCAACGCGTTGGCCGCATCCGGGATCACCAAAGGGTGCAACCCGCCGACGCAACGACATGTTCTGCCCCGATCAGACGGTGACCCGTGGGCAGATGGCGGCGTTCCTCAACCGGGCACTAGATCTCCCCGCCGGTGCCCCCGACGTGTTCAGTGACGACGACACCTCGGTATTCGAAGCTGACATCGACGCCCTGGCCGGCTCCGGGATCACCAAAGGGTGTAACCCGCCGACCAACGACATGTTCTGTCCCAACAACCCCGTAACCAGAGGACAAATGGCCGCATTCCTCTACCGGGCACTACAAGCTCATGAAATCCGAGGGTAGGAACACATAGGTCGAGAGGGAACATCCCTCGACCACTCTTTAGTGCTAAATCTCATCCACATCTCCTCTCGCTCCGAAATACGGGCACAACAACACGCGCAGAGACCCCTACCAGAGGGGATGCGAAAGGAGAATCTCATGCGAAAGATGATTGTGCTCTTCGGAGCCATGTTGCTGGCCCTAGCGCCGGCGACCTCGGCACTAGCCCAGACGGCGGAGGGACAGGTTGTCGTCGTCCACGGCGTTCCCGACCTGACGGTCGATGTCTACGTCAATGGTGACCTGACCCTGGAAGACTTCGAGTTCGGGACGGTCGCCGGGCCGCTAACACTCCCGGCCGGAACCTACGAGCTCGAGGTCTACCCTGCGGGCGCCGATCCGAGTGCAACAGACCCGGCACTCTCCGGCTCGGCTGATCTGCCGGGTGGCGCCTACGCCACCATCGCCGCCTACTTGCAGGAGGGCGGCGACCCAACGCTCGGCGTCTTTGTCGAGAACAACTCCAGCATCGATGCAGGCAACGCCAGGATCACCGCCCGGCACCTCGCCGACTTCGGTGCGGTCGACATCCTCGCCAATGATGGTGCGGTATGGGAAAGCGTGGTCAACGGCGTAGGTGCGGATATTGCGGTCCCGGCCGACACCTACAACGTCAAGATCACCGCGGCCGGAGATCCCGACACCGTCGCCTTCGACGCCGACCTCAACCTGGCTGAAGGCACCAACACCATCGCTTACGCGATCGGCTCGGTCGCCGGGGACACGTTCCAGGTTGTGGCCAACACGATCACCGGGCTGCAGTCGGCTCCCGATGGGGTCCCGACCGGGACGGCGGGTCTTGCGGGAACCAGCAACACGCTACCGCTGTTGCTGATTGCTGCCGGGCTGGCTGCGCTGACCGCTGGGGCCGCTGGTGCCACGGTTGTCGCGCGGCGTGAACGCGCCTAGCACCGACACACCGTTCGAGGGGATCCGCCGGTGGGGCGGGTCCCCTCGACTCGTGATCGGCCAACAATGCGACGCCTCACACCGCTGCTGATCGGCGCCGGTCTGCTGCTCGTGACCGCGGGATTCCTGCTGCTCGGTGATGGGCCCGAGCCATCGGGCGATCTTGTCTCTGTCGAGCAATCGCTGCGACCGGACACCACATCTCGCTCGACCATATCTACGGACGCGGCGCCGCCGATTTCAACCTCAACGCTGCCACCGGTCGCGGATCCGCACCAGCCCCCTGAGGAGGCAAAGCCGATTGCCGAGCCGGTAGAGCTGAAGATCGATGCCATTGGTCTCACCGCACCCATCGGGCCATACGGAGTCGACGAGCGAACCGGAAGAATGGCCGTGCCGGACAATGTCACCGAGGTCGGCTGGTACCGCTTCGGGCCCAAGCCCGGGGAGCCCGGATCGGCGGTGCTGGCGGCACATGTCGATCTGGCCGGGCTGGGACCAGGGGTCTTCTTCGAGCTTGCCAGCCTGGTGGAAGGCGACCTGATCTCGATTACCTACGAAGACGGGAGCGCGGCCGAATTCCGGGTGGTAGCCAGCGGCCTCTACCACAAGGACGAGCTGCCTCTCGATGTGGTGTTCTCCCGCCAGGGCCCGCCGGTACTTACGCTCATCACCTGCGGGGGTGACTTCGACCGGTCGGTCAGCCGCTACGACAGCAACGTGGTCGTCTACGCCGTGCCGGCCTCGGGCGCTGGGCCTCTGACCCCGGAACGGTCAAGCGCGGGCATTATCGGCCGACATAGGACTAGTGCGACGCACTACTGACCGTTTGCGCGCAACCATGCGTGCCGTACCGTATAGGCCGGGCCTCAACGCTCCGGGAATCCAGCGCGCCCAGGATCTACAACGCCTCTTCTCGTACGGAGTAGCCGTCACCGCCGCGCTGGTGCTCGACCTAACCGGTTTCCAGAAAGCGGTCATTTGCGGCACCGGGGTGATCATGTTCACCATCGTGCTGCACCGGGTCATCTCCCACCGTAAATCCGCACCGTACGTCATCGCACAAACCGACCATGCGGTCGCCGGTCTCGCCATCGCCGTCGCCACGGCCTCGCCCTTGATCGTGCTTGCCGTCGGCCTCTTCATTACCGTCGCGCTTGCGAGTAGCTTCGCCGCACCTCGGCGCCTGGCCATCGGTATCGGCCTGCTGTGGACCGCACCTCAGGTTACGGTTGCGGCAGTGGCGGCCGACCGTCAAGACAAGAGCGCCTCGTATCTGTCCCCGCTCATCATGATCGTCCTGCTGCTGTCGGTGGCCATCCTTCTTCTCCTCTTCTTCAGGATGCAAGCTCGTCAACTGCGACAGGCGCTCGAGAATCGGGAGAGTCAGCTCGAAGCGGTGCTTGCCTCGGCACCGGTCCTGCTGGCATCGGTCGGTTCGGACGGAGCGATCACGACGCTGGCAGGAGTCAGCGATTCCTGGCCATCCGGGGAGCAGCTCGCGGCCACGCCCGAGATAGACGAGCTCATCGCAGAGGCCCGGCTCGGTGCGAGGGTGAGACGGGAGGTCAGCCTCGGCGACCGGGTGCTGAGCCTCACCTGCGACCCCGGTGCCGATGGGACACTGCTGCTCACCGCATACGACACCACGACCGAGGCCGGAGCCAGGGAACGTCTGGAGGAATTGGTGCGGTCGAAAGACCAGTTCATAGCCGCCGTCAGCCACGAGCTGCGCACGCCACTTGCCGCGGTGCTCGGCTATGCCGAGATAGTGCAGGAGGCCGTGGCACTAGATGACGAGCTGAGACCTCTGATCGGCGAGGTGGTCAGCCAGAGCGCCGAGATGGCCGCCATCATCGACGATCTCCTGGTCGCGGCCCGATCCAGTTTCGAGACGATCGCAACCGAGCCTCGCCGCATCGACCTGACTGCTGAAATGAGCTCGGTTGCCGGCACGTTGGGAAGCCGTCTCGGCACTGTCCCGGTCTACGAGACCGGGGAGGCGGCCAATGCCTACGCCGATCCCATTCGTGTCCGCCAGATCATCCGCAACCTCCTCACCAACGCCGACCGGTACGGCGGCGAGCGGATCGTCGCGTGCACCCGGCAAGAGGCCGATGCGGCAGTGATCGAAATCCGTGACAGCGGGCCGCCGATTCCCGAGCGGTTGCGCGACCGGATCTTCGACCCGTACGAGTCGACCGGCCCCGTGCGGGGACAGCCGGCGGCTATCGGCCTCGGCCTGGCGATCTCACGCTCCCTGGCCGAGCTGATGGGCGGCTCGATCTCGTACGACCACGACGGAACCTGGTCGGTATTCGAGTTGCGGCTCCCGCTCAGCGACACTGCCGCTGAATACGCCGCCGCTAGCTGAGAGCCTGAACCGGGCGCTGTCGAGCCGGCCCCGTTCGCACTGATCGCTCCAGAGACCCCCCGTCGGGGCACAAGCCTGCTCGCCGGGTCTACCCTTGAATCCGATGAGCAACCTGTACGACATCGTTGCCGAGCCGGCCCTGCGGGATCCGGTGTTGATACTTGCCCTGTCCGGGTGGGTCGATGCCGGCTCGTCCGGCACCGGGGCCGCCGAGTTCCTCGCAGAAGACGGCGACGAACTGGCGCGCTTCAACGCCGATGCTCTGTTCGACTACCGCTCGAACCGGCCTGCGGTCAGCTTCCGTCAGGGGCGGATGACCGATATCAGATGGCCGGGGATAACGATCTACCGACGCGAGCTCCCGGAGCGAGACGTGCTGGTAATGGTCGGCTTCGAGCCCGACTTCAAATGGCAGGAGTTCTCATCGGCGGTGGCCGACCTGATGGAGAGGTTCGGCGTAGACCTCGTCGTCACTATCGGAGCGGTGCCCGCCGCCGTGCCGCACACCTATCCACCCCCGGTGATGATGACCGCTTCCAGCGACGAGCTGGTGGGCAGCGACGACGTCGCCCTGGACGACGACCTGGATGTGCCCGGGGCCGCGGTGAACGTGGTCGCCAACGCCGCCGTGCGAAAAGGCATGGGGACGATCGGCTACTGGGCCCAGATCCCGCACTACATCAACGAGGAATACCCTGCGGGCAGCCTCGCGTTGTTGCAGCGGATCGCATTACGGCTGGATCTGGACCTGGATCTAGCCGAGCTGATCGAAGCCAGCAACGAGCAGGCGAACAAGATCAACGAGGCGATCGCCAACCGGCCGGAAAGCCTCGCCCATGTGCGCAAGCTGGAGGCGCTCGTCGAGGAGGGTCGGCTTGCGACCGGCGACGAGCTGGCCGCCGAGATCGAGAACTTCCTCCGCGACGAGTAGGTTCCGGCGACGACGACTACCCGTTGCCGGTCGCCGCCTTCACTCGTGGATGGTCTCGCCATGCCGGCATGGTGGCCATGTACGCGAGCGTGTCCGCCTCGGCCCGGTCCCGGTTATTCGAATCGTCCCGGCCCATCGTCCACTGAACCATCCGTTCGAAGCGCTCCTCAAACGGCTGCAAGTTGCCGTTGTCATCCGAGCAGTACTCACAGTACGTGCCGTCGTCAATCGGCATGCCGCAGCTCTCGCAAGCGTGTTGAGCAGTCATGGGTTGTTCCCTCTCTCTTGTTGTCACCCGGGCCTGTCGATGAGCGACCGCATCAGCTCGATGAGTCGGTCGCGCTGTGCGGAGTCGAGAGCGGTAAATGCGTCGCGCAGCCGAACCTCCGACAACACCCGCTGCGCCTCGTCGAGCGCATGTCGCCCGTCGTCGGTGAGCCACACCAGAGTGCGGCGCCGGTCGCGTTGATCGCTGACCCTCGCCACTAGACCGCGCCGCTCCAGACGGTCGAGCATCTCGCTCATCGCAGACTGCGATCGGCCGAGATGGGCGGCGGCCTCGGCCACAGTGAGCGGTCCGGCCTCGGTGAGGTGTTGTAGCGCTGCGATCGATTCGCTGGTCAGCAAGTATTGCCCGACCGGGACTCTGCGATAGTACCGGCGGTAGGCAAGCCCGAACAGCTCGGCGAACTCGGCGGCTGCACTCTCGACATCCATGGCCTCATTCTCGGCGGCCAGAACGCATCGTCAACCCCGATGTATTTCGTGGGGATCTAGCGTCCCGTGCCAAGGGCAGCCGGATCACGAACTCGGTGCCGGCACCGGTCCTCGATTCGAAATGGATACAACCATGATGCTGTTCGACAACTATGCCGTGCGCCAATGCCAGGCCCTGTCCGGACCCAACGCCCACTTCCTTGGTGGTGAAGAACGGCTCGAAGATCCGATCGGCAATCTCATCGGGCACGCCGGGACCCGTATCGCGTACAGACACCTCGACAGCGTCTTCGACGTTGCGCGTGGCAACAGTGATCTGGCCCTTCTGCTCGCTGCCCAGCGAAGCAATCGCTTGTGCGGAGTTGACGATCAGGATCAACAGGGCCTGTTGGAGCCGGCCGCGATTGCCGACGATGAGCGGAAGGCCCTTTGCCAGATCGGTGTTCATCTCGGCCACGTACTTCCACTCATTGCGGGACACGATTACCGTTGAGCGAACCACCTCATTGAGATCGACGCTGTCCCTGGTGTCGGCTCCGGGGTGAGCAAATGCCTTCAGGGCACCAACGATCTCGGCGACCCGTCTCGCACCCTCGAGAGACTCAGCGGCGGCCTCGGGCAATTCCTCGAGCATCATCGCGATCTCGTCGGGCTGGTGGATCTGATCGAGCGCGTCGATGGCACCCGCAGCAATGCCGGACCTGCGCGCCTCTGCGACGACGCGCATGGCCGCAGCGTATGCGTCCCGCACCAACATAACGCTATCGGCGATGAAGCGCATGTTGTCACTGATGAACTGAATCGGGGTGTTGATCTCATGGGCCACTCCGGCAGCGAGTTGCCCAATCGCCTCCAGCTTGTGAGCCTGCACCAGCCGATCCTGTGTGCTCACCAGATCCTCGAGGGTGGCTTCGAGCTCTTCGCCAACTGCCTGGGCTTCATCACGCGCCTCTCGCAGCTCCTGCTCGATCTCTTTCTGGGCGCTGATGTCCATCGACACACCAAAGGTGCCGACGACCGCTCCATGCTCGTCGTGGAGCGGCAGCTTCACAGTTGAGACCCACGCTCTCTTCCCGTTGGGCCACACCTCCTCCTCCACGCACTCGACGATGTCGGCGGTGCCGGCGAGTATCCGCTTCTCATCTGCGGCCGCGGCGTTGGCGTGGGTGGCATCGAAGAAGTCGTGATCATTGTGACCGACGACCTCCTCCAAGATGGTGCAGCCGAGACGCTCATAGAGACCCCTACTGGCGAGCAGGAAGTTGCTCTCTCGATCCTTGAAGTAGATCGAAACCGGCGTCTTCTCCAGCAGCGCCGTGAGGAGCGCATGCTCGGAGTAGTCGTTGGTTTGTTCGTCGGTCTTGGTCGTAGAGGGCACGACGGCGCATCTCCCGTTCACTTAACACCGTCGGCAGCACGTCACCGCACTTGAGCCTCGATTGCCGCGTGCGACGTCTCTGAACGTCCAGGGTTTCGCACCGCCTCAATTATCTTGGATTCAGCGACGACGGATACCGCCCTTTCGACCAACGACGTCCGTCGCACTGAGCTGGAGAACCGAGACCGTGCAGTGGCTGCGAGCGATCGCCGGAATCTCGACAAACCGCTGGCCACTCGGGCGCATGGGTTGGAGGGGAAGGAGCCCGCATTCATTGGGTTTTGGGCGTGCGCATTGAGTTTTGGGCGTGCGCCAAGCAAAAGGGCTCTTTTGGTGCACGCCTGATTCTCTCGAGGATTCAACCAGCCACGCCGTAGCTGTTTGGGCCTCTGTCACCCTCGGTGACGAGCCACGCAGTCACCATGATGATGCCGACAAGCGGCACGAGCAATCAGCAAATACCAGCCCGATCGATTGGAGTCGTGAAGACGCCGAACCGTAACCGCCAGGTGTGGCACAAAGGTTGCAAGCACGACTACACCTGCCACCGTCTCCAACTGAACAAGGAGATTCAGAATCAGGACCATGTAGATGAGCAGGACAAACCACCAGTATTCCGGCCTGCTTGCCCGTCCCTTGAAATCGAAGTATTTGACGAAACACGTCGACACAGCCTTAGTGAAGCTCACCCCGCCTGCCCTTCTGAATCGAGTGACAACCCGTAGCGTTGCGTATTTCAACACAGCACTGCAACTGGGATACCGCAGCGGGACACCGCTACCGCTCCAAGGCACAGCCCTTCAGATCACTCCTAAGCACAGGTGAGCACAGAGCCTGCCACTGGTGTATGGGAGCGTGTTCCCAGGCATCGTGGATGAACAGAGGGTGCCGCTGGAACACATAGGGCCATGCCCTGGGCGGGCACCTAATCTGACCCCATGCCAACATGCTCAACGCCAGGATGCTCAGATATGGCCCGTAACGGCTGGGACCGCTGCCCCCTGCACCTGCCACCACAATGGGTTCTAGAAGGTGATCCCGTCTTCTATCAGATCTTCCCGGATCGCTTCGCCAAGTCGGATCGGGTGCGCAAGCCCACCAACCTCCAGGACTGGGATGCGCCACCGACGCCACACGGATACAAGGGCGGTGATCTGCTCGGGATCGTCGAGCACCTCGACTATCTCGCCGACCTGGGTATCAACGCCCTCTACCTGAACCCCGTCTTTGTCAGCGGCTCCAACCATCGCTATCACACCGACGACTACTACACGGTCGATCCGCTTCTAGGCGGCAACGAGGCGATCGACGAGCTGATCGCGTCGTGTCACGACCGGGGCATCCGGGTGATACTCGACGGGGTCTTCAACCATGTGGGGCGTGGCTTTCACGAGTTCCACGACATCCTCGAGAACGATGGGGAGTCGCCGTACGTGGATTGGTTCAACATCGACAAGCTACCGCTCAACCCATATTGCGACGGCCCACCGAACTACGAGGCCTGGTGGAACATCAAGGCTCTCCCCCGGCTCAACAACGAGAACCCTCAGGTCCGGGAGTACATCATGGAGGTCGCCGAGCACTGGGTGCGGCGCGGCATCGACGGGTGGCGTCTCGACGTGCCGGAGGAGATAAAGGCCGACGGCTTCTGGGAGGAGTTCCGGCAACGGGTTCGCAAGGTCAACCCGGAGGCCTACATCGTCGGCGAGATATGGCACGACGCAGGCGAGTACCTGAACGACGGGACCCGCTTCGACGCCACGATGAACTACGTGCTCACCGTCGCCATCCTGTCGTTCGCCGCCGGTGATCGAATCGACGCGGGCGAGCTCGTTCGCAACGAGGAATACAGAAGGGTCAAGCCGATCGACGCCATTGGGTATGCCAAACGCATCGACCGGCTGCTCTCGCTGTACCGACCCGAGACCCATCAGGCCAACCTCAACCTCCTCGAGTCGCACGACACGGTGCGGTTCCTGACCACCGCTTCCGGGGATCGCGACTCGCTGATCCTGGCCACGCTGCTGACGATGACCTTCCCCGGAGCCCCCTGCATTTACTACGGCAGCGAGGTGGGTCTGCCCGGGTCGAAGGATCCCGACTGCCGACGTGGCTTCCCCTGGCACGAGTCGCAGTGGGAAATGACGCTGCTCGACGCCCATCGCAGCCTCATCGCGCTTCGCCACGCCCATCCCGCACTGCGGGCGCCCGGCTACCGGGAAGTGTCCGCCGACGGTCACCTCTATGTCTTCGAGCGATTCGATGACACCGAAAGGTTGCTCGTTGCCGTCAACGCCGGCGCCGGGTCGGCGGCCGCGACCATCGGCTCCGGATCGCTCGAGATCCTCTGGGGTACCGCCAGCACCATCGGCGGCACCATCACGGTCCCGGCTCGCGCGGGGGCGGTTTGGCGGGTGGGCTGAGGCGACCGGTTCAGGGAACCAGCGCTGCCCGGTGCATGAACGCCGCCATCTGTTCCCTGGTGACCGGGCGCTGGGGCAAAACATGTCGTTGACCGGCGGGTTGCAGCCCTTGCTGATCCCCTGCTCCACCAGCCATCGACAAAGCCCTTTGTGAAGAAGTGACCCCTGGCTCCGCAAGGGGTTGCAACCGGGTGCTCGTGGTGCTTGGGTACAGCCGCCGAAAGGAGCGCGGTTGGCCTCGTCACCACGGGTCAGGAGATACGAGGATGACCTCGGCATCTACGGACTGCCGGGCGATGTCGCCGTATGGGACATCCGGTTCGATGCGACCGACCCGGCGGATCTCGAGCCCATCGGGGATGGACGGTTCCGGGTCCGAATCCACACCGAGCCCGGCCTCAGCGACGGCAGGGTGGTGCTGCGGTCTTCCGATGGCATCGTCGGCGTGCCACTGCACCCGGTGACCGCCGGCCGGTTCGTGCAATGGTCGGCAACCATAGGCCCGATTCCAGGCACCGCCGGGCTCAGCTTCGCCTTCATGAGCACCGAGAACGCCAGCCCTGTCTACGTCACCCGGTGGGGCGTCGCAGTGGCGGTGGAGCGTCTCGATCGCTGGCCGATAGACGCCGGCCAACCGCCCGTCGATACTCCGGATTGGGTGAGAGGCGCCGTGATCTATCAGATCTTCCCGGACCGCTTCGAGAACGGCGATCCCTCAAACGATCCTCCGGACACCGCGGCCTGGGGAAGCAAACCTTCGAACCGGGTCTTCCAGGGCGGCGATCTCGACGGGATCGTGCAGCGGCTCGATTACATCGTCGGTCTCGGTGTCGATGTCCTATATCTCAACCCGATCTTCGCGTCGCCGTCGACGCACAAGTACGACATCACCAACTACTTCTCGGTCGATCCCGCGTTTGGTGGCGACGGCGCGCTGCGCCGGCTGGTCACCGCCGCTCACGCCCGTGACATCAGGGTGGTTCTCGATGCATCGTTCAACCACGTCCATCCCCGGTTCTTTGCCTTCGCCGACGTGGTGGCGAAGGGGCCGAAGTCGCAGTACTCCGATTGGTTCGTGATCCGCGATTGGCCGCCACGCATCAAGGTGCGAAGAAACAAGCTGAAGGGTTGGATGCGGGAATCGCTGCCCGTCTGGGAGGAACGGACCGGTGTGCAGCTCGAGGAAGTGACCGGTCCGGGACCGGCGATCGAGACAACGTACGAATCCTGGTTCGGGGTGCCGACCATGCCGCGGCTGGCGCTGCACAACCCGGCACCTCGTGCGCATGCGCTCGAAGCGGCGCAATACTGGCTGCGCGAGTTCGATATCGACGGCTGGCGGATGGATGTCGCCCGCTACGTCGACGACGACTTCTGGCCCGAGTTCCGCAAGGCTTGCCGCTCGGTCAAGCCAGACGCCTACCTTCTCGCCGAGGTGGTGGGCGATGCATCGCATTGGCTTTGCGGCGATTCGTTCGACGCCACCATGAACTACACCTTCCGGGCGCTGGCGCTGGGGTTCTTCGCCCGCAGCGACATGGACGGCCCCGAGCTGCTCGACCACTGCACCCGGCTCTACGGGCAGTATCCACATGCCGTGACCCTGGCAAATCACAACCTCATCGGCAGCCACGACACGCCCCGCTTCCGCACCCTCGCGGGCGGTGACCTGTGGCGGAGCGAACTGGCAACCGTGTTTCAGATGACCTACCCGGGAGCACCCGGGATCTATTACGGCGATGAGATCGGGCTCGAGGGTGGCGACGACCCGCATTGTCGCGGCACGATGCCGTGGGATCAGGTGGAGCGGCAGCCGAGCCTCATCTCCACGATCGCCGAGCTCACGGCATTGCGACGCAGCAGCCCGGCGCTCCGTCTCGGTGAGTGGGCGCCGCTGGCGGCAAGCGCAAACGCCGTGGCCTACGAGCGCCGGATGGGCCGGGCCCGGTACATCGTCGGGATCAACCGTTCCACCCGCGCCACGAGCCTCAACGTGGGGGGCTCGACCGGCACCGTCTGGGGCCACGGAGACCACCACAACGGCATACTCCACATCAAAGGCCGGTCGGCGGTGATATCCCGAAAGTGACCAGCCGCCTCGAATGGCAGCCTTCCCGTTGCGGGGATGCGGGGCCAGACCCGACCGCAGGGAGGGGCTGGAACGGGAAGGGGCCAACACCAGCGACGACCGCCGTGTGTCCTTCCCCCCTCGCCCGGGCTACGCCCGGCCGATCCCCCCGAAATGGGGGGATTGCTGCTTGCTCCCAGGCTGAATCGGGCTCTGCCCGAAATGGCAGGGTGAAGAAACCGGGAGTTCGGCCTTGCCGAACTCCAAGCTGAATCGGCTCTGCCGATTCAGCCCTTGACAGCACCCTGGGTGAGACCGGAGACGATGTAGCGCTGCAGGAACATGAACAGCACCAGCACCGGGATACCGGCCATCAGGGCTCCCGCGGAGAACAACCCCCAGCGCAGACTGAAGTTGTCGTTGATGAATCGGAAGAGGCCAACCGACAGGGTGAAGTTGTCGGGCGATCCTTGACCCAGCACGGCACTGGCCAGGATGACGTCGTTGATGAGGAAAATGAACGAGAGCAGGAACACAACCGCCAGAATCGGAGTCACCAGGGGGAGGATGATCCGGAAGAAGATCTGATGCTGCGAAGCCCCGTCCACCCGGGCCGACTCGTCGAGATCGGTGGGGATCGTGTCGAAGAACCCCTTCATCAGCCAGGTGTTGACCCCCATCGCCCCACCCATGTAGACAAGCAACAGACCGAACCTGGTACCGAGACCGATGGCCGGGAACACGTCACCAAGCTGGATCATGATCAGGAAGACGGCCACGAAGGCCAGAGTCTGCGGGAACATCTGCACCAATAGCACGCTGAGGAGCCCACCCCGACGACCCTTGAAGCGCATCCGGCTGAAGGCGTACGCGGCAAACGCAGACAGGAAAGTGTTGGCCAACGCCGCCCCCCCGGCGACCAGGATGGTGTTCAGGTACCACGCCTTGTAGGGAACCTGAAGGCCGGAATCGGTGTAACCACGCAGCAAGTCGCGATAGTTGTTGAGATTGGCGTCGGAGGGGATCAGCTTCTGCGACACCAACGTGCCGAGCGGGTTCACGGATGCCGATACCACCCATATGGCGGGGAACAAGGCAAAGACCACCGCAATGAGCCCAACCAGGTGGCGCCAGCCCAGCGTGCGCATCCACTTACCGAAGCCACGGCGGTTTTCGGTGGCTCCGACACCATGTTCAGCGGTGACAGCCATCAGGCAAGCTCCTCGAGGGCGCGGGTACGGGTGAAGCTGATCGCCGAGATCCCGGCGACGATTATGAAGATCAGGATCGAGATAGCAGAGGCCAGACCGAAGTCGGAGCCGCCACCGCCCTCAAATGCCAGCCGGTACGTGTAGCTGATGAGGATGTCGGTGTGACCCGCCGGTGTTTGGGCGCCGGGAATCGGCGGGCCACCCCCGGTGAGCAGGTAGATGACATTGAAGTTGTTGAAGTTGAACGCGAACGACGAGATGAGGAGGGGCGCCACCGCCACCATCAGCAGCGGGAACGTCACATTGCGGAACGCCTGCCACGGAGACGCTCCGTCAACCTCGGCAGCCTCAGTTAATTCAGATGGGATCGCCTGCAACGCCCCGGTCGAGACCAGGAAGAAGTATGCGTAACCGAGCCATGTGTTGACGAGCAGGATCGCGACCTTGGCGACAATGGCGCTCTGCAGCCAGTTGATGTTCGCGTGGAAGATCTGGTTGATGACGCCGTAGTCCGGCTGGAACATCCCGCGCCACACGAGAACTGTCATGAAGCTGGGCAGGGCATACGGCACCACGAGCAACGCTCGGTACAACCTCCTCCCTTTGAGCCGCGGATGGTTCAGGGTCATCGCCAGGGCCAATCCGAGCACGAAGGTGAGGAACACCGACCCGATGGCAAACACGAAGTTCCAGATCAACACACGGACGAATGGACCGGAGATAGCAGACGAGGTGAATACTTCGGAAAAGTTGTCGAAACCGATGTAGACCCGCCATCCCGGGGTGACCTTGGTGCCGTCCGGGGCAACGAAGGTACCCTGCTCCTGGGTGTAGACGGTGCCGGTGTCCACATCGGTCAGTTCGCCCGTGGCCTCTTCGTACTGGTAGCGCGACGGCTTGATCACAGCGGCTGTCAATGATTGCACGGTGATGATGCCGCGATCGGTGGGAACCTGGAATGTCTGCAACTCATCCTGCCGGCCCTGTGCTTGGCCCAGATTGAGCGAGGTGTAGTCACCAAGTGTCACGACCCGGCCTTTGTCGTCGAGGGTGACGTCCGCCGGATCGACCGGGGTGAGGCCGTCCGGGGTACCGAGGAACGCATCGCCGTTGGCATCTACCAGGTAGAGCGCCAGATCTCCGTTGCCACCGTCGGTGGCGACAACGGTCATCTTGAAACGCTCACCCTCCTCGACGACCGACGGCAGGCTGGCAAGCTGGGCGAGCGCTTGCTCCTTGGTGAGCACATGGCCGGTGCCGTAGTTGGTCATGGCGATATTCGCCGAGTAGAGCACCGGATACACCTGGAACATGAGGGCGAAGATGGTGCCCGGTACCAGGTATTTGAGCGGCATAGTCCGCTTCGACAGATAGACGTAGTCGATCCCGATCGTGACGACGATCACGATCACCAGGCCGGGCCACTGGTTGGCCTCGGCGAGCGGACCGATCGCGAAGACCGTCAGCGCGTTGACGACCGCCAGGAACAGCAGCTTGATGATCAGAGCGACTGTGAACGAGGGCCGGGGGAATCTCCCCCGGCCCTCGGGTTTCATTCCGGTCTCGCCGGCAGTGCTGGTGTGACCGGGTTGGGTCATCAGCCGCCGATCTGATTCCGGATCTGCTCAGCGGCATCTTTGAACGCCTGCACAGGGTCGCTGCCCGTCAGCACCAACTGGTAGGCATCGGTCCACGCCTGCCACACCGAGCCCATCGCGGGAATGGATGGCTGCGGGACGCCGTTGATTCCGGACTCGCCGAAGCCCTGGATGTCGGGGTCCGCCGATGCCCTATCGAATGCTGCCAGGTTCGCCGGTGGGCGGCCGCCTGCTTCGTACATTGCGTACTGGGCATCCTCGGTCGCCATGAAGTCCGTGAGGAACGTCTGGGCGGCCAGCGGGTTCTCGGCGAATGCCGAGACCATGAAGCCCTGCACCCCGATGAAGACGTGCGGGGTTCCGCCCTCGACCGTCGGGATCGGCTCGACCACGTACGGAACGCCGGTTGCTGCGAAGCCGTTGTCCGGCTGCGCAACAGCCCAAGGGCCCGTGATGGCGAATGGCGCATTGCCCTTGCCGAACGACTCGATCATGATGTCGTATGTCATGTTGTCGTCGATGAGGCCATCGGCCGCACGGTCGGCGAACCACTGCGCTGCCTTCAGGCCGCCCTCACTGTCGATCCCCACGTCATCGGGGTTGTAGCTGCCGTCGGGGTTGAGCCCGAAGACGTATCCCCCGAGTGCGCTGAAGAACGGGTAGTTGTGATAAGGATCACCGTTGCCGTTCTCCTGAAGAGCAAGCGGAACAGTGGCCTTGCCCTGATCAACCAGGTCGAGCGCCGTTTGGGTCAGGTCCTCGAACGTCGCCGGCGACTCGGGCACCAGATCGGTGTTCCGGAGCAAGGCGATGTTCTCCACCGCGTATGGCAGACCGTAGATCTGTCCCTCGTAGTTGAACGCCTGGACCGACGCGTCACTGAACTGATCCTGGATACCGGATAGGTCGACCGGAGCAAGTACCCCGGAGGTCACGAGCTGGCCGAGCCAGTCATGGGCGCCGATGATGATGTCGGGTCCTTCGCCAACCGGCCCGGCAACGATCAGACGGTCCCTGATGTCACCGAAGGCCAGTTCCTGGACGGCAACCGTCAGCCCGTTGTCTGCTGCGAACTGGTCGGCAAAATCGCGGATGATCGGAGCGCGGGTGTCGTCGGCCCATATCACCAGGTCGGCGTTGGGATCACGAACCGCTGCGGTGGTCGTCGTAGTCGACTCTTCCTCCATGGCGGTGGTGGTGGTCTCCTCCATCGCCTCGGTTGTGGTTGTCTCTGGAGCAGCGGTGGTCGTTGTCGTCGCCGCCGGCGCCTGGGTAGTTGTTGTGGTCTCTTCCGTCGAGTCGCCCCCGCACGCTGCTACAAGCAGAGCGAACGCGGCGAATAGGACGGCAAAGGCGCTAAATCGCCTTCTCATGGATTTCCTCCTCATTTCCCGTGGGTGGGACATCGAACGACGCCCACACCCAACAGGAGCATTAAAGCAAATCGCTTTCCAGATTTCCACAAGATCTTGCAAACTATTGCAAACGGTGATGATCCTGCTAACAATGCAAGTCCTATCAATGCAGGACCGGTGAAACCAAAGCTCTACGAGGTTGCGCAACGCGCCAAGGTCAGTGAAGCAACGGTCAGCCGCGTCCTCAACCAACGCCCCGGAGTGGCCGAGGCGACCCGGCTCAGGGTCCTCGATGTCCTCAACCAGCTCGGATACAACTTCGGGCCGGACCGGGTCCGCAAACTCGGGACCACCGTGGGCATCATCACTCCCGAGTTCGACAACCCGATCTTCCCGCTCATCGCACAGACGATCGAGTCGAAGCTCGCCCGCCACGGTCTCCTGTCGATGATCGGCCCGGCCACACCGACCACGGCGCACGAGCGTGACTACATCCACCACTTCCTACGGATGGGGGCGCGCGCAGTCGTCATCGTCAACGGCAGCTACGCCCGCAGATCGACCGGGTACGCAGCGTACGAGCGTCTCCTGACCGACGGGATCGCGGTGGTGCTCGTCAACGGTGTCACCCAGCCGTGCCCGATCCCGGCGGTGACAGTCGACATGGTTGGAGCGGCCCAATCGGCCATCCGGCATCTGGTCCACCTGGGGCATCGTCGCATCGGCTGTATCCCCGGCGACCTCGACTACGCACCGCCTCAGGATTTGGTCGCCGGTTATTGGCAAGCGCTCAAGGAAGCCGCGATCACCCTCGATGACGAGCTCGTGGTCGAGGGGTTGTTCACCATCGAGGGGGGTAGGTGCGCAGCCGAGGAGCTATTCGACAAGGGCGCCACCGCACTGATTGCCATCAGCGACATCATGGCGCTCGGCGCCGTCGCGTCCGCACAGGGACAGGGTCTCGGTGTCCCGGCGGACGTCTCGATCATCGGGTTCGACGGAACACCCCTGCTGGCGATGTACAACCCGACGCTCACCACGCTCCGCCAGCCGGTCGACCGGATGGCGCAAACGGTCGCCACGATGGTGGCGGGCCAGCTGCGCGGCGACCGGCAGACCACCCAGCTGTTCGAAGCCGAGCTGATCGCGGGAGCAACCGCCGGGCTGGCCCCCGCCCTCGCCCGCTGACCCTCTTTTCAGTGCGGACAGACGGCGCCGCGAGACCGGCCGATGCACGTAAGTTCGGGGTGGTTGCTACCGGTCGAAGGTGCGGTCGGCGAGCAGCATCGCGATGTCCTTGACGACCACCTGCTCGTCGGCACCGAGCTCCTTGACCCCGTCGTCCATCATGATGTAGCAGAAGGGACAGCCGGTTGCGATGACGTCGGTATCGCAATCGAGTGCTTCCTCCGTTCGCTCGATGTTTACTTTCTTCCCCGTCTTCTCTTCGTACCACATCTTGCCGCCGCCGGCTCCACAGCAGAACGACTTGGTGCCGTTGCGGGGCATCTCGACCCGGGTCCCGACTGCATCGACAACGTCGCGGGGTGCGACGAAGACGTCGTTGTGCCGACCCAGATAGCAGGGGTCGTGATAGGTGATGGTCTGCCCATCCGATTTGGGTGTGATCTTCCCGTCCTTCACGAGCCGCATCAGTAACTCGGAATGGTGGAGCACCTCGTAGTTGCCGCCGAACTGCGGATACTCGTTCTTGAGCGTGTTGAAGCAATGCGGGCACTGGGTGATGACCTTGGTGACACCGAGGTCGTTGAGGGTCTCGATGTTCTGCAGAGCGAGACCCTGGAAGACGTACTCGTTGCCGGTGCGTCGCGCCGGGTCGCCGGTGCACATCTCACGCGGTCCGAGGATGGCGAAATCGACACCAGCTTCGCGGAGCAGCTTGGCCGTCGAGAGGGTGACCTTGCGGTTGCGGTCGTCGAACGATCCGGCGCAGCCGACCCAGTACAGGTACTCGGCCGTCACCCCCGGCTCGCCGAGCACTTTGACCGGGAAGTCCAGCTGGTTCACCCAGTCACCCCGGGTCTTCTGATCCATCCCGTACACGTTCGACGAGTTCTCCATCGAGATGTATGCCTTGCCCAGGTCCGAAGGGAACTCGGACTCCATGAGCGACAGGTACCGTCGCATGTCGAGGATCTTGTCGAGGATCTCGATGTTCACCGGGCAGATGTCATCGCACGCACGGCAAGTGGTACATGCCCACAGCTCCTCGGCGGTGATACGTTCGAACACGCTGTCGGACGTGATCGCGATCCGCTCGTCCATGCTCACAGTCGCCGGTTGCCTGGTCGCTGCCGTTGCCGAGGCAACCTCACCGAGCTTGAGGACGATCTCCCTGGGATCGAGAGGCTTACCCGTGGTATTGGCGGGGCACACCGAGGTGCACCGCCCGCAGACGGTGCAGGCGTCCGTGTCGAGCAGCTGCTTCCAGGTGAACTCGGCGATGACGGAGGCCCCCACAGTTTCGAGGTCCTCGACCTCCATCAGGTTGGGCATCTCCCGCATCGCTCCGACCGGACGCTGCCGGGGTGACAGGAACATGTTGACCGGAGAGGTCACCATGTGCCGGAGCTTGGTGCTCGGAAGCACAACCAGGAAGGCGAGGAAGCTGGCGACGTGAGTTACCCACAGCACCTGGTGGGTGCCGGAATAGGCGCCAGGGACGAGATAGCTGAGGCCGTACCCCAGGAACGACCAGTGCTCGAAGGCGGGCCGTCCCACCTCGGCGATCCGGGCCGCCTCAACGGCGAGACCGGTGACTCCGATAGCGGCGAGGGTCACCAGGATCCAACCGTCCTCGGTCTTGGTCTTGCTGCGCAGCCGCCACGGTCTCGCTCCGTAACGCCGGATCGCCAGCCAGATGAGACCGATCAGATAGACGGCGCCGGCCAGGTCGAGGACGAAGGAGAACCCCTGGTAGAAGCCGCCCTCGAGGAACTTGAGGTTGTTGGGCAGCAGGTGGTCGAGCTCGACCGTGACGGTACCGAGGAACAGGATGAGGAACCCGAAATAGAGAGCGGCGTGGGGAATGCCGGCGGCCGGATCCTGGAGCAGGGTTCGCATCTGCAGACCATCACGAAGACGGTGGATACGCCTCTTGAGAAGACGGGATCGATCCTCCCACGCGCCCCGTTCCCAGTTCCGGGCGCGTAGAGCAAACAGATAGATGGTGAGCCCGAGAAAGACTGCGACCGTTACATAGAACATGGCGACGACGGGTGCGGGGATGTTGCCGAACACCTCACGGCCGACCGCCGGATCGGCATGATCCGGCACGGTTCCCAGCCACCAGAGAAGGAACACGGCGACGACAGTGAACGGCACCATCACCATCAGGAACGTGCTGAACCTTCGATCACTCTTACCGCTAGTCCCAGCCAATCGATCCTCCCAGACCGTCGTCCCTGAATCTTAACGGGAGCACATCGCGGCCCGGTTGTCGGCCGGCGCTGCAGCCGTTCAGTCGAACGCGCGGTTTCGCCGGGCGACGACGATCGCAACCCACACACAGGTGAAGGCCACGACGATGGCAGCCGTTGTCCATACAACTATCTCGACGAGGAAGCCACCGGACGACGCTCCTGTGTAGATGAGATTGGCGCTCAGCAGCCACCCGGGAACCAGGAGCAGGGCCCAGGCAACGAGACCGCGGGGCTTGCCTGCCACGGCCATCCCGACCGCAACCAGCAGCAGAGCGCCGCCCACGGTGATGACCAGCCCAGATATCTCCCACGCATAGCCGTTCCTGATGTAGAACCCGAGTCCGAGGGTCGCTCCCAGCCACAGCACCATCCAGAGGATGGGTTGACGCACTGGTCCGAGATTCCTGCGCCTCCCCAGACCGACAAGAAGAACACCCAGCAGAGTCACCCAGATGGCGTCTCGCATGCCGCCACCAAGACCGAACGGATTAACGACCGCTTCGTAGCCAACGGCGGCAACCACACCGGCAGCGCTGACCATCGCCAACAGGAACGCCGACCGCCAGCGCCCGAGCAAGTGCAGACCGAACACAGCCAGCCAGGGAAGCAGCATCGCGGCAACGAGGACTCGCTTGCCCGCCTCATAGCCGGACGTGCCCCACAGCGACACTCCGCGCAGTGAGATGAGCACCACAAACATCGGCACCCCGGCGGCCAGGAAGAACAGATACGAACGGATGCCGAGGACTACGCCCTGTTCGAGCTCGTCACGCCAGACCGCTGTTGCGTACGACCGCACCCTGATCCGGCTGCCGGCCACAGCAAGACTGACGAGGTCGCCGATCCCGACGGACGGTCCGGTCTCCTCCTCAGCGTCGAGAATCGTGGTCATGATCTCCGCCTCGTGTGTCTCGCGGTACTCGGTCGGGAAGATCCTCATGACCGCGTCCAATCCACGCCTCCTCCGGCTCACGGTGCTGTCTCCGCCGCGATGCCCAGCCTTCGCAGGGCCACCCGGGCGTTACCCGCCAGACGAGCGGCCTCGGCCTCCAGCTCGGACCGACCCCGCTCGGTGAGCTTGTAGAAGCGACGGTGGCGGCCGTCGGCCACCTCCTCGTGATCGATCTCGACCAGCCCCTCGCCGGCGAACCGATCGAGCGCCGCGTAGAGCGTCCCGGCACGCAACGTGACCCGACCGGTCGAGATAGCCTCGACTTCCTTCATGATCCCGTACCCGTGGCGTGGCTCGTCGGAGAGAGCCGTCAGGATCAGGAAGGCCGGTTCCTGCATCGTTCGCTTTGCCATACGGTCAACTATATACCGACTATCGGTATATGTCGATGCACGTCGTCCGCCTACTTCAAGGACGCAATCAGAGCGGGACCAACGACATGCTCTCGGCGTTAGCCTGCTGTCCCATGAGCGAGCACCCACGGTGGCAGACCACCGTCATCTATGACAACACGACGTTATGCCACCACGGTGTATGTGACTGCGCTCCGATGCGAGCGGCCAGGGCACTAGGCGGTGGTTCGACCGATGGCTGAAGCGCAACACGCCGAACCCATATGGCGCGAGCGTGCCGACTTCATCATCGCGGCTGACATCTCCTCGTATTCGGAGGTCGCAGAGTACGAACAGCTATGGGCTCGGCAGATCGACGAGCTGTCGTTCGAGGTCTGCTGCATACCGTTCTTCGCATACGATCTTGCCCTCGGCGATCACGTGGAGACAGACAGTGGGGATCGGCGCTATGTCATCGCGCGTGTTATCCAGCCCTCTGGACGCTATGTGTTTCGAGCCTGGTTTGGTGACTCACACCATCCACAGGAGGAGATCGTTGCGGAGCTGCTCGCGATGGGGGCGCTTGTCGAGCGCTCCTCTGCTCACCTCTTCGCTGTGGATGCGCATGATGCTCAACTCGCCAAGCAGGTGGCTCTCAACCTCCAGGCTCACGAAGATGCAGGACGACTCGTTTACGAAACAGGACAGAGCGCATGACCGACCATCCCTGGTGGCAGACCACCGTCATCTATCAGATCTACCCGCGTAGTTTCCAGGACACGACCGGCAATGGGATCGGCGACCTCCCCGGTATCACCAGCCGGCTCGACTACCTGGCCGACACACTCGGGGTCGGCGCCATCTGGATCTCGCCGTTCTACCCGTCGCCCATGGCCGACTTCGGTTACGACGTCTCCGACTACACAGATGTCCACCCGATGTTCGGCACGCTGAGCGACTTCGACGATCTCCTCGTCGCTGCCCACCGGCGCGGGCTCGAGGTCATTGTCGATTGGGTCCCCAATCACAGTTCCGATGAGCATCCCTGGTTCGTCGAGTCCCGCTCGAGCCGGGACAACCCCAAGCGAGACTGGTACGTGTGGCGAGACCCGAAGCCCGATGGGTCGCTACCAAACAACTGGCTGAGCAGCTTCGGCGGTCCTGCGTGGGAATACGACGAGATCACCGGCCAGCACTACCTCCACTCCTTTCTCGCCAAACAGCCAGATCTCAACTGGCGCAACCCCGAAGTACAGGAGGCGATGTTCGACGGCGTCCGCTTCTGGCTCGACCGGGGTGTCGATGGCTTCCGCATCGACGTAGCCCATCTCATCATGAAGGACCCCGAGCTGCGCGACAATCCGCCCGCACCCGAGGGATGGCAAAACGCATTCAAGTCGCACGGCGAGTACGACAGATGGCTACACATTCACGACAAGGGCCACCCCGACATCCACCAGGTGTTCCGCGACTTCCGTGCTCTGCTCGACAGCTATCAGCCCGAGCGGTACTCCGTCGGTGAGATCCACATCGCCGAGTGGGATGCCTGGGCGAGCTACTACGGCGAGGATCTCGACGAGCTGCACATGCCGTACAACTTCTCGCTGGTGCACACACCATGGAAGGCAGACGAGGTCGCCGCCCGGGTCGACGAGCTCGAAGCGGCGCTCCCGGCGGGCGCCTGGCCCAACTACGTCCTGGGCAACCACGACGAGACGAGGCTCGCCACGAGGTTCGGCGAGCAACAAGCCAGGGTGGCAGCGATGTTGCTGTTGACCCTGCGCGGAACCCCGACGGTCTACTACGGCGACGAGATCGGCATCCCTCAAACTGATATCCCGCCGGAGCAGCAACAGGACCCGTGGGGCCGCAACCTCCCGGGAGCGGGTCGCGATGGGTGCCGCACCCCCATGCAGTGGGACCGGTCGCCACTGGCGGGCTTCAGCCCGGCGGGCACGACCGCTACCTGGCTGCCGCTGACTGCCGACTCGCAGGACCGCAACGTCGCGGTCCAGCTCGACGACCCGGCGTCGCTGCTTAGTCTCTATCGGGCGCTGCTCGGCTATCGCAAGAGCTCACCGGCACTCGAAGTCGGGGACTACCGCAGGCTCGAGACGCCGGATGGCGTCTACGCCTACGAGCGCAACCACAATGGAAGCCGGGTCGTCGTCGCACTCAGCTTCACGGAAACGCCGAGCAGGTGCGACCTCGGCAGAGCCGGCAAGGTGACGCTATCGACCATTCCCGGCCGAACCGGCGAGGAAGTGGCCGGCACGGTGGAGTTGCGTCCCAGCGAGGGCGTGATCATCGAGCTCGACTGACGTTCACTCAGTCGTGTCGCTCCGGGTCCAGATGACGCGTTGCGGGAACGGAATCTCGATGCCCTCGGCGGTGAACGCCTTGATGAGCCGTCCCCGAATCTCCCGGGCGGTTGTCCACTGCTCGCCGGGCTCGGTCTTGACGACGAGCCGGATGGCGATGGCGCTCTCGCCGAACCTCTCGACACCCCAGATCTCGGGCTCTTCGATGATGGTTGCGGTGGCAATGTGTTCGCTCCACACCTGGTCGGCCACCTCTTTGATCACCCGCCTGGCGTTGTCGATGTCGGTGTCGTAGGCAACCTCGATGTCGAGTACGGCCCGTGACCACTGCTGCGACTTGTTGGCGACCCTGGCGATCTCACCGTGCGGAACGAACCAGAGGGTCCCGTTGACATCGCGGATCTTCGTCGTGCGCAGGCTGATCGCCTCGACGACCCCGGCCGCTTCTCCGACATCGATGATGTCGCCGACACCGTATTGATCCTCGACGAGCATGAAGAACCCGGAGAGAAAGTCCTTGACGATCGATTGAGCGCCAAAGCCCAGGGCGATCCCGGCGATCCCGGCGCTGGCGATGAGCGGCCCGAGGTTGACCTCGATTTGGGCGAGCGCCATCAACAACGCAAGCGTGTAGATGATCGCGGTTGTGGTCGAGCGCATGACCGAACCGAGCGTCTGGGCCCGCTGTTTCGACTGCTCGGTCGCCTGAGCCATTGCCAGCGACCTGCTCCGATACTGAAGCAGCTCGGTCGGCTGGCCACCAGGCTCGATGTCATGAGCCGCCAGCCACGCGGCGAGCCGCTGCTCCCTCTCGGCGATCATTCGGGCGACGGCTCGCTCGATCGCACGCCACACCAGCCGGTTCACCAGGTAGGCCACCAGCAAGATGAGAAAAACCCGCAGCGGCCGATCGACCACCCAGCCCACCGCCTTGGCGAGCGGCTCGTTACCACTCCAGTCGAAGACCCAATTGCACACGTAGTCGCTGGCACCACCACAAATGCCGGCGGTAGTCGAGTCGACGGCCTGTAACACCCGGGTCCTCCTTCCGCGATTGCCGTCCGCCAGGGTACTCGGCGATACCCGTCCGGCTGAGGACGTCGTGGCGACCACCGGACGCCGCTACGTTTGACTCGTGGATCGACCGTCGTCGATGACAGATCCGGAGCAGTCGCGGACATATACGGCATATGAGATCTCAGGACGACCGGCGTCGGCGGCTCGAGGACGTCGCCGGTGAGGTATTCGAGCCCTTGCAGCGGTATCTGCGCCGCCGTCTTCCCGCGTCGGACGTAGAAGACGTCTTCGCCGACGTGATGCTCACGCTGTGGCGCCGCGTCGACGACATCCCGGTCACACAAGCGCTCCCGTGGTGCTACGGGGTGGCGCGCCGCACCCTGGCAAACCACCACCGCAGCAGACGCCGCCACCTCGCGCTCGTAGGTCGCCTGGCCAGCCAACCGCCATCGTGGCTGGCGCCCGATCCCGCCGACCTCGGCGGCGACCCCGCGCTGGTGAGCGCCCTGGCAACCCTGCCGACCCCCGACCAGGAGATCTTGTACCTGTGGGCCTGGGAGCAGCTCGAGCCCCGCGAGATTGCTTCGGTGCTCGAATCAACCCCGAACGCAGTGAGCCTCCGTCTCTCACGAGCGCGTCAGAAGCTCGCCGATGCCGTGATCCGACAGAATGCTGCGGGTTCCGGACACAGAGGGAGTAATAGCACCGAGGAGCAACGATGAACGACGAGCTTCGCCAACAGTTGGCCGCACTCGACCCGATGCGCTCCGGTGAACCCGTTACACCCGTGACGAGTGAGTCGGCACGGAACCTGTTGGAGGCAATCATGAGCACACCCGATCAGACCCCAAGCACCCGGAACCGGTGGCTTGCCATCACCGGTGCGGCCGCGGTCCTCGTTGCCGCGGTGGCCATTGGCATCGGCATCACCGGCGGAGGCGACACCCAGGCGAGCCCCACCACGGTGGCGGAGCAGCCGGGGCCGCCCGTCACGCTGACGGCCTCCGGAGACGACCTGATGGCGAGCTGCATCCGCTTCTCGGTCGAGGAGCTGGCCAATGCCCCGCTTGCGTTCGAGGGAACGGTGACCGCGGTCGATGGGCCGAACGTTTCGCTCCAGGTAGACCATTGGTATAGGGGTGGTGAGGCGGCGACAGTCGAGCTGGTCGCACCTCAGGGGATGGAGGCGCTCATCGGTGGGATGCAATTCACCGTTGGCGACCAATACCTGATCAGTGCATACGACGGCAACGTCAACTACTGCGGATACAGCGGGCCGAGCACCGCCGAGCTGCGGGCTGCCTTCGACGAAGCGTTCGCTAATTGACAACCCGCCCCTGGTCGCCTGCGGGACTACGAGTCCCGCAGGCGACGTTTCGGGTCGGCCTTCGTGTGGTCCACGCCGGGTTTCCCACTGGGAGTCGAAACAACCTTCTACACCGGGTCGAAGTTCCTTCCCCGTGGTCAGCCGTCCTGATATCGTCCTCGCGATGAACATCAATTTCCCCAATCGAAAGCTTCTGGTCGAGACGCTCGTAGTCGTCGCACTTGCCGCCGGCTGTGGCGGAAATGGTGCCGGAACGGACACGTCGACCACTGTGGTGTCCAGTACGACAACCACGGCAGGCTCGACCACGACCGCGAGCGTCCCCACCACGACCGAGGGAACCACGACCACAACCGCCGCCCAGACCACAACCACAACCACAACCACAACCACGACCACGACCACGACCACGGCACCGGCTACCACGACAACGGTCGATGTCGCCACACTCGCCGACGGCTCCGGCTGCACGCCGGGCGGCGATGAGCTGGGCAATGGCATATGGTACGGATACGTCGCGGAGGCACGCGAGACCGAGATCGACTTCGATCTGGCATGCTGGTTCAGCGGGGATGCCGCCGCCCAGGCTGCTGCCGAAGACGGCGCAGAGTCACCTCCACCCAACGACTACTACATCCGCAATGACAACTCGCGCCTCCGCACGATTGCCGTCGCCGAGACCGCCGAGGTGTCCTGGCTCCCGAATCCCGGTGACCCGTCTACCCAGACTCGAGTGACCTACGCCGACTGGCTGACCGCCCGCGAGAGCCGCGATGCCGCCCTGGCGCCCGGCGTCTGGGTGACCATCGAAGCCGGCGCGGTCACGGTTATCGAAGAGCAATACGTTCCGTAAGGCGACGCGGTGCACGCCGCACCATGTCTTGGCGCGTTCCGCACCACTATGATGCGAGGTGCACCATGCGTCGCTTCACAGTCTCTCTTACCGATGATCTCTACATGGCTCTCCGCAAGCGCGGGGAGGACTCGGTCCCACCGGCGACGCTCCAGCAGCTGGTTCGGCATGCTGTGGACACCATGTTGCAGCCATCCCTGGAAGATGCAGCCGCCCCGGTCGTGGACGAACGACAAGCGATAGAGGAGCCGGCAGTCGTCGAGCCGGTCGACCTGCTCGTGTTTGCCGTCGGTGACGTCGTCTACGGCATCCCGATCGAGTTGGTCGAGACCGTGGCGGCAAGGCTCGCCATCCATCAGGTGCCGACCTCGAGCGGCACGCTTCTCGGGGTTGCGGGCTTTCGTGAGACGCTGACAGAGGTCCACGACGGCGGCACGGTGCTCCAGAACCGTCCGCTCGACCCTGACGCGACGACGACCCTGCTGGCGATACCCGGAACGACGGCTCGAGTGTTGCTGGCGGTGAGCTCGGTGACCGGGCTGACCCCGGCCCGCGACCTGCGGTGGGCTCATCCCCCGGGCTCGTCACCACCGTGGGTGTCGGCTCTTGCCTGGACGGACGGGGCCGTGATCACGGTTCTGAACCCGAAGGCCCTGAACCTCTAGTTGACGGTTAGAGTTTGGGGATCTCCTACCCGATCGAGTCTCTTGCCGGATCGGCAAAAAGGAAAGACCCCCGGGCGTCACCGGGGGCCTTTCCTAGAGGTTGCAGATCGGATTCAGCTCCCGCTGGTACCGCTGATATCGCTGATATCGCCGGTAGCGCTGGTCCCGGTGTTCCCACCGCTCCCACTGAGACCCAGCTCAGCCTTCAGCTCCTCGAGCTTGGCATCGGCCTGAACCATGTTGATGGCCTCCTTGAGCTCCATCTCCGAGCCTTCAGGTGTCGCATCGCGCAGCTCGGCCTTGGCCATTGCCTCGGCCTTGCGCTTCTCGATCTTCTCCTCGATCTTGTCGAGTGAAGGCGCCTCGTAGTCGCTCATGTTGGACATGGCGTCGACGGCCTGGTTGACCGACTCCTGCATCTTGGCGGCTTCGAGCGATCCCAGCAGCTCCATGCGCTTGGCGGCCAACTCCGAGACGCGCATCGCGTTCTGCTGGACCGCCTTCTTGGCCTTGTCCGCCTGGGTGGTGGCGGTCGCGTACTGCTCCTTGAGCGTCGCCATGTTGTTCTCGGCTGCCTGAAGCTTCATGGCGATCGACTGAGCTGCCTTGGTCCACTTGTCCTGGCCGGCGGCGTCGCCCGCCGTCTTGGCTTCCTCAGCCTTGAGGATCGCCTGCTTGGCCATCTCCCGGGCCTCGCCGACATCGTCGGCGGCGTTCCCCATCTTCGACTCGAGCTGTGTGCGATGGGCAACTACCTTGGCAGCCTGATTACGCAGCTCCTGGTCCCGCTTCTGGGCCTCGTTGATCGCCTGCTCGATCTCGACCTCGGGCTTCATCAACTTCTCGGCGCCGCCCTTGAACAGGGTCGAGAGGTATCCCCACAGGCGCTTTAGAAAGCTCATTTGTTTCCTTCCGTTGTTCCGTATTGCGAATTGTAGATGTTTGCCAACGGCCTTGGATTAGTCGGAAAGTCAACGATGCCGGCGTCTCCCACCACCACGGGAGCGCCCGCCGCTGCTGCGCCGGGCCGAGCTACGAGGCGAGCTGCGACGCACCGGCGATCCCGGGCCGGGAATCACACCGCCGCCACCGCTGGACCGCGGGGGTGAGTTCCGCCTGTTGCTGGTGCCGAACAAACCACCCATCGAGCCAAGACCGCCGCCGCGGCGGCGACCCATGGACCCGCCCGCCAGCACCTGACCGGCAACGCCGATGAGGATGTCCATCATCCCCGGCCCCATGTAGGAGCTACGCCGCGACGGGCGCCGCTGGTAATCGGGACGTGGGGCCGGAATCGTTACCCGATCGCCGGGGGCGGGTGCGGGCGGTTCCAGAATCTTCTGCTCGGGCTTGGGCGGCTTTGGTTTACCGTCTAGAACCGCCTCGGCGCAGTCGAGTTGCCAGATGGCGACGTCGAGATCGTTGGAGATATCGACCAGCTCCTGTGGCGTATCCGCCTGCTGGAGCCGGTCTTCGAGCGTCCGGTACGTCTCGCTCGCCTGGTCGTAGAGCTGGTGAACCTCCTGGTTGTCGGCAACGCGCACCTCGTCCTCCATGTCGAGGATGTCGTTGGCGATCGCATCGACCTGCTTCTGTACCGCCGCCCGCGCTTTGGCAATCTGTTCTGCCGCAGCGTTGGCGCTCCGCTTATTGCCGCGGCGGACCAGCCAGAACAGAAGCAAACCGATGGCGACGATGAACACGAGGAACCAGATGATCCCCGATCCTCCTCCCGAGGAGCCTGCGCTCGACGACGAGGCGGCGGCCGTGGTTGCGGGAGCAGCCTCGGTCGTTGCCGGCACCTGGGCACCGAAGAGACCAACGACAAATGCGGCCGCATAGTCTGCGTCGTTGCCACCCTGATCGTTGGCATAGCTGAACGCGGCGTCCATGTCGGCTTCGGTCACCACGTCGTTGTCAGTCACCCAGCCGACATCATCCTGCGACAGAACCAGCACAGTCCCCCCGTCGACGTTCAGGTCGTCGAGGACCGCCTCGGCAAAAGTCGTGTCGCCACCCGGCGGGGCATCCTGGAGCACGATCAGGTAGAACCGCGATCCGTTGTTGCGAGCTGCGGTGACGACCGCCGACGCATCGCTTGCGGTGATCGACACGTTCCCCTCGAGATGGAATCCGGTTTGTGACACCTCGTCTGCAACGTCGGAAGCGGAGGCGGCAAGAGCGCCCGCCGCTCCGAGAAGCACGACGAGCGCGGCGACGAGCGAGATAATGCCGGTACGGCGTAGCGAATTCATGGGCCCATCGTACATGCGGTGCCGAACCGGGTCACTCGTCCCTACGGCTCAGTTGCGGGACACCAGTGCTCTGGCGAAGAACATCATGTTGGCCGGGCGTTCCGCCATCCGCCTCGTGAGGTAGGGATACCAGGCTTTGCCATACGGGACGTAAATGCGGAGCGGATCACCCGCTGCGAGCATCGTGTCCTGCAGACCCGGACGAACGCCGTACAGCATCTGGTATTCATAAAGCCCGGTGCGTTGCGTGGCGAGTGACGCAGCCACATCGAGCCGGGCAGTGTCGTGCGACGCTATTGCGGGTTTCACCTTGTCGTCGCCCATCACGATGTGCGCCAGCCGATCGAAGGCCGCATCCACCTCGGCCCGAGATTGATATGCCACATCCTCAGGCTCGGCGTAGGCACCCTTGCACAGCCTGATATGGCCACCGAGCGGCATGACCCGATCTAGATCCTGTGGCGTCCGCCGCAGATACGCCTGCAAGGCAAGGCCCAGGTTTCCGTGCTGTCTCTGGACGGCGGCATAGATGTCGATGGTGAGCCCTGTAACCGCGCTCTCCTCCATGTCCACCGAAACGGTGGTACCGACTGCAGCCGCCCGAACCGCCAGACTGCCAAGCGATGCCGTCGCCAGATCGTCGTCGAGCCCCATGCCGAGCTGGGACAACTTGACCGAGATGTTGCCGTCGATGCCGTGCTCGCCGATGGCATCGAGACATGCCAGGTAGTCATCACGGGCACGCTCGGCCTGCACCAGGTCGGTGACGTGCTCGCCGAGATGATCGAGAGACACCGAGGCGCCCCTGCTATTCAGCGCCTTCGCCGCTGCCACCGCGTCTGGCAACGTTTCGCCGGCTACGAACCGTGTCGACAGCGCCCGGCCGGGCCGGGTTGTAGTGATCATGCGCCGGACCAGACCCGTGTTTGTGACTGCGAGCAGGCTACGACCGACGGGGTTCACGGCGACGATCTCTCCAGGGCGGCGTCACCGAGCTCCCGCGACCGCTGCGCAGCCGCCTGTACCGCGCGTTCCAGCAAGGCCCGGAATCCGCCGTCTTCGAGCTCATGCATGGCTGCGGCCGTCGTCCCTCCCGGAGACGTGACATCGGCCCGCAGCCGGAACGCGCTCTTCTCGGAGACCGAGAGCAGCGCTCCCGCCCCACGCAGTGTCTGCACGACGAGCTTTTCGGCCGCATGATGCGGCAGACCCTCGCGGATGGCAGCCTCGATCAGGGCCTCCGCCAGCAGGAACACATAGGCGGGACCCGTGCCCGACACTGCGGTGACCGCGTCGAGCAGGTCCTCGGACAGTCGGATGGTCTCCCCCACGGCCGCAAGCACCATGTCCGCCAGAATGAGGGCCTCCTCCCCCGCATGGGTGCCGCCACAGTATGCGGTCATCCCCTCGTCGACAGCGGCAGGGGTGTTGGGCATGGAACGGACAACGGCAACGTCCGGAATGGCGTTCTCGTACACGGCGACGGGAACGCCGGCGGCGAGAGAAACGATGATCTGGCCCGGTTTTACACTCGACTTGATCTGAGCAAGCAGACCTTCTACATCCTTGGGCTTGACGGCCACGACGAGGACGTCTCGACCGGCAACGGCCTCGTCTGCGTCGAGAGTCGCCCGGATCCCCGTGCGGCGTTCCGCCTCGCGGGCGCGTTCGTCGCGCCGCACCAGGAGGATCAGATTGTCCAGCTCCCAACCGGCCCTGAGGAGACCTTCTGCGAGGATCTCCCCCATCGATCCGGCTCCCAGAATGGCCACGCTTGGGTGAGTCATACGGCGAATGATACGTGCTCGAGACACGGGTGTCCTGTCACCGGGTTCGAACCGGGTTCATCGGACCGAGGTACGCTCCACCCATGGAGCAACGCCCCGCCGCTTTGGAGCAGACGCTGCTGTGGATCGTCACCGGTTACCGTGTCTTCGCCGCCATGTGGCTCTCGATTCTCGGTGGCGTGACCGTCGGCAGCGCCAAGACCCCGGTCGATCGGCCCGGAGTGGTCATGGCCACGATCGCACTCGTTCTCCTGTGGGCGGCTGCGAGCGTCCTGGCGAGGCTGACTCGCCCGCGACTCCTCTCGACGTGGTGGTTCGTAGCCCTCGACCTCGCCATCTCGTGTTGGGCAGTGGTCGCCGGTGATTTTGCGGGAAGCATCCAGTTCGGCGGCGGCTACCCGCTGGTGGGGGCGTTCTCGGCGATCTACGCCTACGGCTGGACCGGTGGCGCCGTTGGTGCCGTGGTCTTGACGGGTGCCGGGCTGGGTCGGGCGTGGGACGGTGGGCTGGATCCCCAGGACTTTGCCAACGCGATCGCCCACCTGTTCTCAGTAGGTGCGGCCGCGGGGGTGGCAGCCGCACTGCGCACAGCCGACCGGCGCCGAGCAGCCGCCGAGACGGCTCTGGCGAAAGAACGAACCGAGCGCATCCGGGCCGAAGAGCACGCTGAGATGGCGGCGCATCTCCACGATTCGGTGCTGCAGACACTCGCCCTCATCCAGCGCGACCCGGCCGCCACCACCGATATCCGCGGATTGGCTCGCCACCAGGAGCGTGAGCTGCGGGGATGGCTGTTCCCCGAAACTCGTGGCAACGGAAACGGCAGCCCCGGCTTCCGCGACGCACTGACCGCAGTATGTTCCGAGATCGAAGATTGGGGGGATGCCAGCGTGGAGGTGGTAGTGGTCGGTGACAGCACCGGTGAGTTCGACCCGATCGTGCGAGCCGCCCGCGAGGCGGTGCTCAACGCAAGCAAGCACGCAGGCGTCGACACGATCTCCGTCTACGGTGAGGCCAACGAAGGGGAGGTGCTCGTGTTCGTCAAGGACCGCGGCTCCGGATTCGACCCGGCAGCGATCCCGGAGTCACGTCGCGGAATCCGGGAATCTATCGTCAACCGTATGGAACGTCACGGCGGCACAGCAGAGATAGTCTCAGGCCCGGGCAAAGGCACCGAGGTCCGGCTCCGGCTACCGGTGGAGAGACCATGACCCGCGTCTTCGTCGTCGATGATCACGACCTGTTCCGCGCCGGTGTCAAAGCCGAGCTACCGGACGACCTGGAGATCGTGGGTGATGCCTCCAACGTCGAGGCTGCCGTCGAGATGATTCGGGAGCGCCGCCCCGATCTGGTTCTGGTCGACGTGCACATGCCAGACGGAGGCGGCCGGGCGGTAATCGAGGGGGTCCACGCCACTCACCCCGACATCCCATTTCTCGCTATCTCCGCGTCCGATGCTCCGGAAGATGTCGTGGCCACGGTGCGTGCGGGGGCCCGCGGCTATGTCACCAAGACGGTGTCTCCCGCCGATCTCGCCGAAGCGATCCGTCGGGTCGTCGACGGCGATGCCGTCTTCTCCCCCAAACTGGCTGGATTCGTCCTCGATGCGTTCGCCACGATGGACGTCAAAGGTCTCGACCCGGAGCTCGACAAGTTGACCAAGCGGGAGCGCGAGGTACTGCAGCACATCGCCCGCGGCTACACATATCGCGAAGTAGGAGAGCAGCTCTTCATCTCCGCCAAGACCGTCGAGAACCACATGTCGGCCGTGTTGCGCAAGCTCCAGCTGTCGAACCGGCGCGAGCTGACCCGCTGGGCGCAGGACCGCGATCTGATCTAGCGCCGCGGTCGAGACCGCTCGCGGGCGTCGGCGAATTCCATAACGGGAAGTTCGTCGTTCATCGCCGTGAGGCTAGCCCGGCGCTCATCCCCCCAGCTCCACGTCGCCGTAGCGGCCCTCGACGATCATGGCGAGGTTGTCCAGAGCCTCGGCCCGGAAGTACTCCGAGTGCCCGTTCGACCCGTCGGTGGCGAACCGTACGGCACCAAACTCGTCGCTGGCAGGATTGGTTCCATACCAGAGCTCCTCCGGGCCGCCGTGCCACATGTCAAACGCCATCCAGGTGGTCCAGAGCGGAGGCGGCAGCCACCAGGGAGGCAGCTCTCTCGGGTTGATGCCGAGCGTGATCGGATCGCCGTCGGCCAGCCCCACCCATACCCGACCATCGGAGCGCAGCACTGCGTCGCCTGCGGTGTCCAGCGTGGTGCCCGGGCTGCCGACGAAGACCAGGTCATTGGCCTCGAGCCCGGTACGAGCAGCGGTCCCCGCGAGCACCGAGCCGTAGCTGTGGGCTATCACCGTGATCGCACGATCATCCCCCGGGTCTATGCCCTGCAGAAAACTCTGCAGTGCGGGAGCGCCCTGGTCGGCCGCCGACCGTGACATAGCGCCGACGTTGTCCGGGCTGTCGTACCCGAGCCACGCGATGGTGGCAATCTCCGGGTTTTCGGATGCCGCATAGAGATCGGCGGCGTTGTGCCGAAAGCCGCCGTCGCCATCGCTGAAGTTGTCGATGCTGTTGGCCATCCCCGGCACGACCACGGCAACCCTGGTGGCATCGGCGAGATCCCCAAACACCTCGACCACACGCCCATCGCCGGAGGGGTCAAAAAGCAGGATCTGCCGATTCTCGACCAGCCAGCGCCGGTACTCGCTGCGCCTCTGCTCTACTAGATCGAGCATCATGTCCCGGATCGGTGAACGATTGGAAGCCAGCTCGGATTCCAGCACCTCGAGTTGCTCGATCTCGTTGCGGATCAGTCTCCAGTTCGCTGTATAGCGAAGGGCCGCAGGCGCGCCGTCCATCGCCCCGATCTCCTCCGGGTAGGACAGAACCAGATCGGCCATCTCAGACACCGTCATCGTGGCAAACGCCCTGGCCCGGCGCCGGGGATCCATCACCCCCAGGTCGCCAACGACCTGAGCGAGACGCCACTTCTCATAGTCGCCGCGCCACGTCTCGGGGTCGAAGACGGCGGTTGCGGCGAACCGGCCAAGGCCGTGGTCCGTGAACAGGTCGAGGCTGCACAAGGAGATCTGCTGGGTCCGCTCCATGACCGCGGCGCGCAATCTCAGCTCGTTCGTGCGTACCGCCAGCTTCGTCCCCACGGACGCCAGCCGGTAGTCGACGGCCCTCTCATCGGCGACGGCATGCCGCCTCAGCACGGCGGTCGTGCCTCTCCTGAGTACGGCGATCTGCTCTGCGCATCGGTCGGCAATGTCGGCGAGGGCAACGAGCCCATCGGGATCGATGGCGTTGGTGATGGACACGATCAATCTCTTCCGAGCTGCACCAGCTCTACCCGCCCGTCCGACACCAGGTAGCCGCGCCCAACGGGGAAGGACTGCTGATCTCCTCTGGGCAACTGGGTCTGCCACAGATCGCCGTCGGCCAGCGGGTTCGGTCGTAGCGCACATCCGATGCGGGACCGCCTCAGCTCCTGGGTCCAGTGACCGTACCGGGTGCGGAGTGCGTCGGCGTTGCCGGCGGCGACGATACGGATTGACGGGTCGCGCTCGGTGATGATCCTGCTGAGACCCTCCCCGTTGTCCACGAGTTCGGCATCGTCGACAAGCAGCAGCACCGACGCCCTGGCAAACGTGGCAAGGTCACCCGGATCGACGACCGCGTCAACAGCCGGGCAGCCGCCGAGGGTCGAGCGCCTGGGCGTGATCGCGGCCACATACAGCCCCGGATCGGCGGCCTTGGCCACGGCGGCGATCGTGGCCAGCGCCGTTGTCTTTCCCGAGCGCGCCGGGCCGGCAACCAGCGCATGCTCACCGTCTCTCAGCATGAGGCCGACCGGCACGAGCGACGAGTCCCCGATCCCGAGTGGGAGATACCACTCGTCCGACGCAATCCGGCCCCGCGAGATGAAGGTGGCGATCGAGACTTCGCTGGGGAGCACGTCGATACGCCACGGGGGGTTGGCGGGCACTGCCAGCGGATGTGCAGCGATGGCCGCGCCCAGCCCGTCCTGGTGAGCCAGAGCCACCTGAACCTCGCGCCCGCTTCCGGACTCGAACGCCCGACCCGGTGTCTTCGGCGGATCGACGGGCGGAACACCGAGCCCGCTGTAGTCGTAGCGATCGGCAAGGCGGAACACGAGTCGGCTGCCCACGGTCGACGCGATCCGTGTGGGAACGTCACCAGGATGCTTGGCTGTGATGATCGTCATCATCCCCACCCCCGGCCCATCGGCGATCAGCCGGGCGAGGAGGTTGTGAACCGCCATGTCCCCCGGCTCCCCGTAGCTGTCGGCGAAGCCTCCGAAGTTGTCCAGGAAAGTGACGATCGTGGGATGTTGCGTGGGGTCGGATATCCCGTCCGCCATTGTCTGCCTGCGGTGTTGGAGCTCGGCCCCGAGACGACGCAGCAACCTGAGCTGGCGTTCCCGATCGCTACCCGCGATGACGGCACCGACTTGCGGTAGATCGCGCAGCGGCTGCAACAGCTGGTCATCGAAGTCGAGAACGTACATGTGCAGCCGGTTGGGATCGCTCGCCCGGGCGGTCGTCACCGCAATCGTGGCGACCGCCGTCGTCGTCCCACTCCCGGGGAGACCGTAGAGCAGGAGGTTGCCCGCCGCCGGCGACCACCCGGCAGCCACCCGTCGCTGCCGGTGTGGCTCGTCCGCCATGGCGAAGACCGCTCCTCCGACACCCATCCCCGGCATGTCATCGAGGGTTACGTTGGCGGGGAGCGGGGCGGGCCAGGGGAGACGTGCGGCGGGCAGATGCAGCCTGTGCGCAACCGAATCCGCCGCGGCAACGATCAGCTCCAGATCGCTCGGACCTTCGTCTTCCGGCGTAGCCCGGTTCCCTGGTGTGGGTGGCTCGCACGCAAACGCAAACGGGCAGGCCGACACAGCGACGCTCTGTTGTGCCATAGAGTGGCCGGTCACCAGCGCAGTCTGGAACGCAACGGTGTCACCGGGGCCCAGCCGGGCCAGCGCCCTCCCTGGCTGGGTTCTGGCAATTGCCGCGGCGTCGGCGGTTCCGATGACGTCGACCGAGTCTGCTGCGTCCTGGACTCGCAGCGCCATCCTGAGGTTGGTGTTGGCCTTGATCTTGTCGTCGATGACACCGTTCGGTCGCTGTGTGGCGAGCAGCAAATGGACACCGAGGCTGCGCCCGCGCTGGGCGATGCCGACCAGAGCATTCATGAAGTCCGGGAGCTCTGTGGCGAGTGCGGCGAACTCGTCGATCACCACAAACAGTCGCGGCAGAGGCTCGGTTTCGCCTGCGACGAGATCGGAAATGTCGGAAACCCCGGCATTGCGCAGCCGCTCCTCCCGGTATCTCAGCTCGGACTCGAGACATACGAGTGCCCGCCCGGCGAGATGCTCGTCAAGGTCGGTCACCAGACCAACGGTGTGCGGCAGGGCGGCACAAGCATCGAACGCGCTGCCACCCTTGTAGTCGACGAGCACGAAGTTGAGTGCGGTCGGGCTCGCCGAGGCTGCCAGCGATGCCACCAGGCTGCGCAGCAGCTCGGACTTGCCGGAGCCGGTAGTGCCGCCGAGCAGTGCATGGGGACCGTCCGCGACCGGGTCGATGCTGAACAGCCCCTCGGCCGAAACCCCGATGGGGGCTACCGGGCAATTGCCGCACGCCCGCCAGCGCCGGGCAATGACCGCCTCGGGATCGTCGCCGAGCCGGAGCAAGGCACCGAGATGCGCCACCGCGGGCAGGTTCACCCCGGCTCCTCCGGTCTCGGGATCGTCGATGCGGGCCAGAGCCCGTCCGGTACGCCGCGCCCTCCTGGCGCTGATGGTCCACGGAGCCACCGGAGCCTCGCTGCCGTCGGGAAATCTCACATGGCTACGCCCGGGAGAGAGCGCGACAATCGTCGTCGCCAGCGATGGCAGGTCGAGTGTTCGCCGAGCGACGGCGACCGCCGTGACTCCCCGCTTCTTGCCATTCTTGAGAACGTCGCGGATCAGTGCCTGTGGCCCGGTGAGCAGATCGGGGAGATCGATCAGCAACAGGTGACGCAAGTCCGCCGGCTCCTCGCCGGGTGGCAGCATCTCCAGCACGTCTTCGATATCGCCGAGCGACCCGGCCAGCCTGCGACGCCCCCCGGCGTCGACGTGTGGCAGCCACTTGACCCAATCCCAATCGGCGGCGTTCTCGGTAAAAACACTGATGGACAGGTCGGCGGGACCGTGGTGCACGGCAGCCTGGAGCACCAGTTGGCGCATGACCCCGAGGGCGGTGGTGCGGTCCCCGGCCACCCCGACGACGTCGCCCGCCCGTAGGTCGACCACCACCGGCACGTCGTGTAGCTGGGAGAACGCGGCGAAAACCTCGGATGCCTCCTGCGCCGGTGAACCGCTCCATTGCGGCTGCCACTCCAAACACCCGCTGCCAAGAGGAATGGCCATGAAGTCGTCGTGGCCGTGACGCCGCTCCCAGAGCCGGGAGTCGGCGCGCCGTGCCAGCATTTCCAGGTCGTCGGGTGATGCGACGCTGTCCTGCCGGTACCGAACCTCTAACTGGTGGGCGTGCGAAACATCGCTGCGGAAGCGCGTCAGCGCGTCCCTGAAGACCTCACCGGTCTCACGCCGCTCCCGGCGTGCCCGGCGCCGATCTTCGAACCAGTTGGCGAGCAACATCGCCGGGGAGAAGATCGCAAAGACCGCCATTCGTGGGCTGATGAGCACCGCCATGCCGAGCCCGAGAATCACCGGCACGATCAGCGCACCCCATCCGAAGCGCATTGGCTTGGCCGGCTGTGCGGGCTGCAGCGGTGGCTGGAGAGGTGCGGGCCGGTACCCTGCCACTCGCCGCGGTGGGCGGTTGAAGACACCGTGGCGTTGCCGGCATTCAACCTCGGCGCTAACCGCAAACGACCGCCTCCCGAGGCTCAGAACGCTGCCGGGTGAGACGCGAGTCTCGGCCGGCTCGACTGGTGACCCGCCCAGCCGGGCGTCTGCACCATCGATGTTGCGGACGAACACGGCGCCGCCGGAGTCGGCACGGAGGACGACCCTACCTGGTGTGTCTACCGGAACGTCTGCGGGGAAAGCACCGATGGTGAGCGTGCCCACCCGGAGCTGTCGAACGACAAACGATCGGGATCCGCCAACATCGAGAAGCACACCAACCAGACGTGGATCGCCCTCTATGGAGGCGTCGATCACCGTCCCGTCGCCGAGGCTCGCCTCGGCAATGGGAGTCGTGGGATCAAGGGGCCGCCCGTCAACGGCGATCAACGGTGGCTCGACGTCTAGGAGGGCACCGAGCATCTTGCCTACCGGGAGCGACTCGTCACCGATATCTACGGAGACCTCGTACTCCTCACCCTGCCAGCGGACGACCAGGTTCATCAGACGACCCCGCCCACCGATACCGCGGTTCCCGCCACGGCCAATTCTGCGGCCGTCGCCTGGGCATCGAGGGTCGCTGCGGTGTGGCGCGCATCAGCCGCCCGTCTATCGAATTCGCCTGCGATCGCGGTGAGACGGCTCGCCTGATCATCGACCATGCCACCATACCGCCTGACATCGCTCTCGAAATCTTGTGCCGCCGGTCCCACCCAGACTCGCCGGGACATCGGCAGCAATGGATCGAGCAACCCCCTGAGAGCCGCCGCCTGGCTACGCAGTCGATCTGCATCGGCTGCGAGATCGGCCGCGTCAGATCGTTTCTGGCGGGCCCTGCGACGGAGCTCTTCGGGGGTCACTGCAACGCTCCTCAGCGAGTCGCCATCTCAATGTTGTCCCGGTACTTGGCGACCGCTACACCGGCCTGAACGAGCGCCTCGCGGAGATTGCGCAGAGCCGGTGCGAACTCGGTCTCCCAAGCAGACCGGAACTTGTCGGCGCCCGGCCCTTCCCAGGCGGTTGCGCCGGGGGCAACCTTGCTGGTGAGGGTCGACTCGAGGCTCTGAACCTCGCCCGCCTTGTTGTCAAACAACGATCGGAGCTGATCGAGATCGGCCAGGTTTGCCCCAAACATCCCTGCTGCCATTGCCTTTCCTTTCTTTCTGCCTGGCTGATCCAGACTTGATGGATTCAAACGCTATAACGATATTTAACGATTGTCAATCCTATATAACTCTTGACAATATAGATCTATTGCTTGTAGGGTTGCGTTATGGACAGGTACAGGACTTCCGGGATCGCGGGGTTGCTTGCAGCAACAACCCTCATCACGGTGGGACTGCATGCGTTGGGCGGCGTGCCGGGGTTTGCCGTCGACTGGCAGAGCCCGCTCACCTGGATCAACGCCTCCGCTCCCGCCGACGTGATGGGAGCCGGATTTCGCTACGCCGGGCTGGCGATCGGGTACTGGGTACTCATCACAACCGTCCTCTACTACGCGCTGTCGCTGGTCAGAGCCGAACACCGGCCGCACTGGATCTCTCTGGTGACGCTGCCCCCGATCAGACGGCTCATCGATGGCACCCTGGCCGCGTCGCTGGCGATCTCCGTGCTCGCAGCGCCGGTCGCATCACTGCGGGCGGAACCGGCGCAACCGACGCCACCGCCCATCGTCTTCGAGACCTCCCCGGACGGCATTCCCGTCCCCCACATCGGTCCCGCGATGAACAATCACGAGCCGACACCCGTAGCCGAGCAGACGCCCGCGGTCACCCCGCAACTCGACACCCCGCCCGAACAGCCGGTCGCTCCTCCGACCTCCGAAGCACCCCCGCCCGACGCCGTCCAGCCGGCCGTTATCGCAAATCTTCCGGCGGTTGCCGCCGCGGTCACCGGTCCCGCCACCGACTCCACCTACACGGTCGAGCGGGGAGACAACCTCTGGACTATCGCCGCCGCACGTCTGCGGACCGTGCTTGGTGACAAGCCGACCTCTGCTCAGATCGACGACTATTGGCGCACGGTGATCGCCGCCAACCGGGACACGCTCAGGTCGGGCGACCCCAATCTCATCTACCCCGGGGAGATGATCCTCTTACCCATCGCCGGGTTACAGCCATGAGCCTCGTCGATATCCTCGGGACCCCCGTCGACGATTCCTCGTCGCCCGAGCCGCCGCCGCAACACTCGTGCCGGGTGCCACCGCCGATCGAGCCCGCACCGGCCTCCACACCGCACAGGGGCAGCAGACTGTGGGTCACCTTCGGCGTCGCCCTGGCGCTGTTCGTAGGTGCGGTGGCCGGCTGGTTTGGCTCGGGCCTGACTACGGGCTCTTCGACTGTGGTTGGGGAAACCCCAGGACTACCGGCTGAGATCGCCGGTTACGCCGAGCTCTATACAGCCCGCGAGTTGTCGGCCGTCGCCGATGGTGACCAGCAACGCATTTGGATCAACCAGACGGCCGCCATCGCCGGGGAGCCGGTCGACGATCACACCTGGTCGGTGACGGTTGCCGTCGATGCGCTCGAGCTGGCGGATACCGTCTACGAGCCGGCCGATCTCCAGGAATTCAACGTCCTCGTCACCTCGGTCGGTGACAAGCCGACCGCAATCGGGTTGCCTTCCCGGGTGCCGATCGCGGCCGTGGTCGATCAGACGGCCTCGCTGTTCTCCGATCCGGTTCCGGACGACCAGGCGGTCGCAGCAATGGCCTTCATTCAGGAGTACCTGACCGGCGGTGACGAGCTGAGCCGCTATCTGGCATCACCGAGCAACATCGTCCGCTTCGATACCGCGCCCTACCAGGAGATCGCCGCCCGACCTCTCGGTGCCAACCTGACGGGCGAGATCCGGATTGGCGTCGTTGCCACCAAGAGCAACGGCATCACTCACCAACTCCAGTACGTGCTGACCATGGCCATCTCCGGCGGCGTCTGGGTGGTCGCCGACGTCGCCCCGGCGGCCGTATGAGCGGCGAACCGCTTGTCGACCGGGGACGGCGCTCGGTCTCTATCCCACGTCGCCTCATGCCTTCGCTGCTTGCGATACATTCGGGCAGGGTCCCGGCCGCGGCGATGCTCACCGAGCTCCGCGCCGCCGGAATCATGGCGGCAACCCGTCTGGACCCACTGGTGAGCTCGCTCGTCTCGGTCATCACCAACCCGACGTTCGTGGTCACCCTGGAGATCGACAACGCCCGCCCGGCGGAGAAACCGGAGCTGGCAACGATCTGGCGGAACGGCTCCACCGCAGTTCTCGGCTGTCGGGACCACGACGGCCGTTTCGAATTGATTCAGATCGATCCACCGCTCCTTCCCTTCCATCTCGCCCAGGCGGTTCGCCTCGTACCCCGGCCGCAGCCCGCCTACGCGGGTAGCTTCCGCCTGCCGATCGCGACGCTCACCCGCATCGAGTCGATGATCACCACAGACCCGCTGCGTGCCGAGCAGGAGATGACGGCCGCCGGGATCGCCGCGCCGTGGGTCGACCGCATGCTGGCCACCCTCATCATGCGCCGCTCACTGTGGACGGTCGAGTCTGTCTGGCTCGGCGACCGGCGTCACCGCGAGGAGGCACGCCTGTCCGTGCTCGACGGGAGCTTCGCCGGATACTGGCGGCTCAGCCACCGCGACGGGTACGTGACGGTGACCCCGACCAGCTTCGACGAGCTGATGAACCGGTTCGCCGCGCTCCTACCCCAGATCTGAGCCGAGCAGCCGGGCCACCAGGCTCTCGAAGCGGGGATCTTCCTCAGAGCGGTAGTCGCGCTCGACATACCGACCGAGGATGATCTCGGCTGCGGCCGACAGCTCGACTCCCAACTCGCCCGAGCGATCATCCCCGGCAGCGGCCGCCGCTTCGGCGCCCTGGAGCAGCAGCGCCACCTGATGTGCCCGGACCAACCGCTCCAGCAACCCACGGAAATGCAGAGCGCCGTACTCGGGCTCGTGGACGCATTCGGCCACCCTGCCGGCCAGCTCCTCGAGCTCGGTCTGGGCACGATCGGCGACATGGCCCAGGTCCGGATCGGCAATGCCCTTGAGGATGGTGGCGGTGCGGTCGACGACCGTGCCGGCGAGCCCCAACCTGCCCAGATCTCGCAACACCTGCGCCGTCAGCACGTTGTGGGTGCCCTCCCATTGCTCGTAGACGACCGCATCACGCAACAAGCGGGGCAGAACGCTGAACTCCTCGATCGCCCCGTTACCGCCGAGCACCTCGATCGCCGCCCGCACCACCCCGGTGGCTGCAAGCGAGCACACGAGCTTGTTGGCGTTCACGAGATAGCGATGGAACCCCTCATCCAGCGACGATACCGGCGACCCGCCCATCGCCTCGATGTCGACGGCTTCGTCGAGCCCGGTCAACTCCCACGTGCTGTGCAGGGCCGCCAGCCACTCGGCCTTGATCTCGCCGAGCTGACGGCGGACGAGCGGGAAGTCACCGATGCGGCGTCCGAACGCGGTGCGTTCGGCGGCGTAGTTGGCGGCCTCCACATAGGCACGACGCATCATGCCCACGTCGCCGACCGCGTTGAGCCACCGGCTGGTGTTCAGCATGGCCGTGACCATGATCTTGAATCCGGCGTCGGGCTCCCCCACGACATAGGCCCGGGCGCCGTCGAAGTCGACCTCACCTGAGGCCATGGCCGTCGTGCCCAGCTTGTCCTTGAGCCGACGTATCGAAAAGCCGTTCGGTGAGCCATCGATGGTCCTGGGTACTACGAAACATCCCAGCCCGGAGGTCCCACCCGGCCCACCTTCCGGCCGGGCCAGTAGCAGGAATAGATCGGCGTCGGCCACCGAGCAGAACCACTTCTCCCCCGTTATGTCGTAGCCTTCGCTGCTGCTCCTCGCCACCGAGGCGTTGGCGCCGACGTCGCTGCCACCCTGGACTTCGGTAAGAAACTGCGACGCCCGGATTGCGGCCCGGTAGTCGTTTCCGGTCAAGCCCGGGAGATAGCGGTTGCACATGTCCGGGTCGGCGTAGCGGCGCAACACCCGGACCGCTCCTGTGGTGCAGGTTGCGGCGCACATGTGACCCATCTCCCCCTCCAGCGACGCCAGGTAGAACAGGGTGGCCTGCTCGAACGATCCGCCGGCCGCGGCCGAGTGTGCCAGCAACCCTGAGCCCCAAACGAGCTCACCTGCGGTGTGGTAGGCATCGTGAAACCGGATCATCTCGATGCGGTTCCCATAGCCGTCGTATTTCACCAACTCGGGGAGGTGCGTTCGGTAGGTCTCCACCAACGGCTCGAGCTGTCCGGCAACCACCGCTCCGAAGCTGCCGGCTTCCTCGCGGAGGGAGGCCAACCGATCACCATCGATATGGCGAGCGAGCACCAGATCGAGATGAGCGTCACTGCTGAACACGTTTGTCGGGAAGCGTTGCCGCCACCTGTCGAAAGCAGCCCTGGCTTCCAAGAAGGGACCATCCACACGCCAATTCTCGCGCACCAGATCGGGCTCTGCTTCATCGTCTTATGATGTCGCGGTGAAAAAGGTGATCCTCATCGTGATCGCGGCCATCGGGGCGACGGTCGTCTACCGGATGCTCAACTCCGAATATAGGCCCCCGCCGCAATGACCGACATTGCCACTGCACACGGCGGTCTCTGGGTGCGCACCCACGGCACGGGGCAGCCGCGGGTGGTCGCCCTCCACGGTTTCAGCCTGCACGGTGGGATGTGGGCAGGTTTCGCACGGCACCTCGGGGAGCCGGTAGCCGCCCCCGATCTCCCCGGACACGGCCGCACGACGATCGCACCGGTCACGATGCGGACGGCTGTCGATGCGTTATCTCAGATGCTTGCCGGCTACGACAAGCCGCTCCTGCTCGGATACTCACAGGGTGGCCGGATCGCCCTCCAGGTAGCACTGAACCAGCCCTCGCTGGTCGGGAGTCTTGTCCTCATCTCTACCTCCCCGGGGCTCATCGGACGGGCGAGACGACTGCGGGAAGCCGCCGACGCCGGGCTGGCGTCACGCATCGAGCGGATCGGCCTCGTCCGTTTCATCGACGAGTGGCTGGCAAATCCGTTGGTTGCCCCCTTGCGGGCCGACCCCGACGCTCGTGACAACGATCGGGAGCTTCGGTTGGAGAACTCAGCGGCAGGAGTCGCCGCGGCTCTACGAGGACTCGGCCAGGCTGCGGTCGCCGACGTCACCGACCGGCTCCCCGCGCTACCGATGCCGACAACGTTCCTCGCCGGCGGGCTGGACGACAAGTACACCGATTTCGCCAGGGCAATGGCGAAGGCGATGGGGGCACGACCTGTGATCGTTCCTGGTGTGGGACACAACCTCGTCCTCGAGGCACCCGATGCAGTCGCCGCCGTAGTCAAGACGGTTCTAGCGGGTCTTGAGTAATCAGGACGCTTCCGCGAATTTCGTGATCGCTTCGATGTATTCGAGTGGCCGGTTGAGCACCGACTCGTGAAGACCGCCCTCCAACTCGAGCACGTCGGCGCCCGGCAACAGTGACGCCATCTCGTACTGCGCCTTCGGGGGCACGATCTCATCAGCGGTCGGGATGATGATCAGCTTCCGCTGGGGTAGGTCGCCCACCCAGGAACGGGCGTCGAACCGCCATACCGCGGCGCCTATCTCGTAGTACAAATCCGGATCCCTTTTGATGAGGGCCTCGTGCATCCAACGGCGGTGGTCGTCACGCACTGCGCCGGTGCGATGCAGAACCTCGCCGGTGGCTCTGGCGATCTCGTGCAGGGATATGCGCAGCCCACCCCTGGCGAGCCAGAAGGCGGCCCGGGTGACGATCCGCATGTCGGGGATCGGGCACGAGGCGGTGGCAGCCAGGATCATCGACTCGACATGGCGGGGATGACGGCGGGCGAGCTCCTGGAGAACCATGCCTCCCATCGAGTACCCGAACACGGTGGCCTGCGAGACACCCAGGGCATCGAGGACGCCGGCGACGTCATCGGCCAGATCGGAGATCTCGACCCTCCCCCGTACCCAATCGCTGCGACCGTGGTTACGCAGGTCGGGAACGATCACCCGGTACCGCTGGGCGAGCCCGGGAATGATGCGGTGAAACGTCATTGCCCCGTCGAGGTTCCAGCCGTGTATCAGCACGAGCACCGGCGCATCTTCGGGACCGGTCTCGCGGACGAACAGCTCGTGCTCACCCACCACAACGGTGCGCCCCGGAACCGGCAGCGCATTGTGCTGGGGGCCGCGGAACCGCGGTGTCAGCTCGGGACCGAAGAGCCGCCAGGCGAGCCAGCCGATCGCCCCGTAGCTGAGCCAGCGGAACGGCCTCGCCATCACCCGCCCTCCACGCCGGGGTTGAGGCCGAGCCTGTCGAAGGCAAATACGTACTCGGCGACGGGCCGGCCCCCCAGCAGATGCTCGGTGATGATCCTCTCCATCACCTGCTCGTCGACCGAGTGGTACCAGACGCCGTCGGGGTAGACGACAGCGATCGGGCCCCGCTCGCACACACGGAAGCAGTCGACCTTGGTGCGCAGCACCGACCCACCAGGACCGGGCACCGGGCCCGGCGGATCATCCAGGTCGTTGCCGCGCCATCCCGGCGGCGCCGATGCCAGATCAAGCTCCTTGAGCCGGCGCTTCAGGTATGCCCACACGCGGGAGCTGTCCTCATAGGTGGAGCAGCGCGGTGTCGTCTGCTCGGCGCACAACAGGATGTGCCGGCTCAGCACCCCGATCCCGAGCGAGTCGGCGATCACCTCGAGACGTCTCTGTGCGTTGTCTTCCATCCGCATCACGGTAGTTCGTTGCCAGGGCTCCCGACCTCGTGCTCGCTATGCGCGTATGATCGGGCACAGAGGCAATTCGGAGAGGGAGCATGACCAAGCAGATCGGAATCCTGACCGCGGGCGGCGATTCCCCGGGACTGAATGCTGCGATGCGTGGGTTGGGCAAGGCAGCGATCCGAACCCACGACATGGCCGTGATCGGCTTCCGGGACGGGTTCCGTGGCTTGATGCAGAACCGGTTTATCCGTCTCGACAGCAGCGCGCTCTCGGGCATCCTCACCAAGGGCGGTACCTTCCTCGGTACCAGCCGCGACAAGCCGCACAAAATGGACGTCGGCGGCAAGGTCCTCGACATGACCGACTTGATGATCGAGAACATCGAGGGCCACCAACTCGATGCTCTGGTATGTCTCGGTGGAGGCGGAACCGCCAAGAACGCGATGCGGCTCGCAGAAAAGGGGGTCCCGGTTCTGACGCTGCCCAAGACCATCGACAACGATCTGGTCCACACCGACACGACGCTGGGCTTCGACACGGCGATGGGCATTGCCACGGAAGCGATCGACCGGCTTCACTCGACGGCACACTCGCATCACCGCATCGTGCTTGTCGAGGTGATGGGTCACAACACCGGGTGGATCGCACTCGGCGCCGGTCTCGCCGGTGGTGGCGACGTGATCCTCATCCCCGAGATCCCATACCGAATCGAGGGGATCGCCGAGGCCGTCCTCGACCGCCGTGCCAAGGGAAGCACGTTCAGCATCGTCGTCATCTCGGAGGGCGCCACCTCCCGCGAGGTCGCCGCGGTGCGGGACAAGGCTCTCGAGGAGAAGGGCTCCGACAACGAGGAAGTGGCCACCAAGGCGGAAGAGACGCTCGCGCTCATCGCCAGGGACAGCCAGAGCCACACGGCAACGCTCGCCAGGAACCTCGAGACGCTCACCGGTCTCGAGTCCCGGGTCACGATCCTGGGTCATGTGCAAAGGGGCGGCACGCCGTCGCCGAGCGACCGGCTGCTGGCAACCCGTCTCGGCGCCGCCTGTGCCGACTTCATCGCTGCCGGCAAGTCCGGGGTGATGGTCGCGATGCAGAACGGCGAGTGCGTAACCGTCCCCCTCGAGGACGTCGCAGGACGCAGAAAGACGGTTCCACTCGATCACCCGTGGCTGCAAACGGCGCGAGACCTGAAGATCAGCGTGGGCGAATAGAACCCTCTCTCCCTCGCCCCGGGACTCAGGATTGGGTTGGTCTTGCACAGTCGACGCCGAACGGCACGGCTTTCTCGCCCCCATGGTTGAGTAGGGTCAGCGTGTCGAATGCCGCACGGAAGGAGCCAGGCATGACCAAGCTCGGATACCAGATTCCCAACTTCACCTACCCCGATGTAGGTCCCTCCGGGCTGTTCGAGGCCATCGCCCGCCAGGCGAAGGAAGCCGACACCTCCGGGTTCGACACGGTGCTGTTGATGGATCACTTCTATCAGCTTCCCATGCTGGGCAACCCGGATGACTACATGATCGAGTGCTACACGCTGCTGGCGGGCCTGGCGCGGGAGACCACGAATGTGCGTCTCGGGTCGCTGGTGACGGGCAACACCTACCGCTATCCGGCCGTTCTCGCCAAGACGGTGACGGCACTCGACATCGTCTCCGGTGGACGAGCACAGCTCGGGATCGGCGCCGGTTGGTACGAGCTCGAGCATGACTCGTTTGGGATCCCCTTCGGGACGTTCACCGATCGGTTCGAGAAGCTCGAGGAATCGCTCAATATCGTGCTCCCCATGTTGCGCGGCGAGCGCCCGACCCTCGACGGCAAGCACTACCAGGTCAAGGATGTCATCAACCAGCCACCCCCGGTGGGGCGCATCCCGGTGATGATCGGCGGCGCCGGTGAGAAGAAGACTCTGCGCATGGTGGCGCAGTACGCCGACGACTCTAATCTCATCTGCGCCCCTCAGGACGTTCCCCGCAAGCTGGAAGCGCTCGACGAGCACTGCGAGACACTCGGCCGGGATCGGTCTGAAATCACCGTGTCATGGCAACGCAACGCCTGCATCGCACCCACGATGGAGGAGGCCGAGGCCGACCTCGGCGCCTATCTGGCAGGCCGGGGCTTCGACTTGTCGACCCTGGACGACGAGGCGAAATCGCAGCTCCAGGGACGATTCATCTTTGGCGACCCCGACACCGTCGGCGAGAGGCTCAGCAAGGAGTTGGCACTCGGCATCGATGGGTTCACCATCAACCTGCCGGCGAACGGCCACATTCCCGAGCGGGTCGCGCTGCTAGGTGAGACCGCCGCCAAGGTGGTGGGTGCCTAGGAATCTGACCTTGCGGCGGTCTCCGCCGTCTGCTTGAAGCCCCTGTTCTCGGTGGCAATGGCGTCCCGGAGTCGCCTCCCGGCGACCATGCGGAGGATGCCGCTGCCGAGACCCGACAGCTCGACCGAGAGCGTGTTCCGGCACCCGCCATCCGTCGCTTCGAGATGATGCTCCCCTCGGAGCCTCACCGTTCCGAGTTTGGTCTCCCAGGCGAACAGCCTTGCCGGTTCGAAGTCGGTGACGGTCCATACCGCCGGCCGCATTCCCGGCTGCTTTATGCGCGCACGGCTCCCCAGACCGACGGGCCCGTCGTCGAGCTTCTCTACCGAGGTCATCGTTGGCGTCATCGCCGGCCAGCGCTCGACGTCCATTGTTAGGGCCCACACGTCGTCAGGAGCTGCGGCTATGTCGAGTGTGTCTGTGATATCCATGCCATGACCCTACCAGGCATTTGTACCAAGCGGTACAGTTCTCTATCCTTGGTGCATGTCCTCCGCCCGCCAGGACCTGCTCGACCGGGTCATCGCATATGTCGCCGCCAATGGCATGATCGACGCGAGCCTGCGCACCCTGGCCTCGGGCATCGGGACCAGCCACCGGATGCTCATCTATCACTTCGGGTCCCGGGAGGGTCTGATCGCCGCCATTGTCACCACGATCGAGACCCAGCAGCGGGTCGCCCTCGAGGACCTGGCAGAGGTCGCCGACTCACCGACGGCTCTGGTGCGCATGCAATGGGCTCAATTGACCGATCCCGCTCTGCTTCCGTTCATCCGTTTGTTCTTCGAAGTGCTGGCATATGCCTCCCGGGGTCAGCCGGGCACCGAGGAGTTCGTGGCCAATCTCACCGAACCGTGGATCAGAGTCGCCTCGGATGTCTCGGCACGGCTCGGGATAGAGCCGAATGAGGCCGAGCTCAGATTGGGCGTCGCCGTCGTCCGCGGACTGCTGCTGGAGATCGCCGCAGGCGGCGATGTAGCGCTCGCCACCGAATCGCTCGAGCGATATCTGAAGATGTGGGCAGTGTTCACTCTCGGTAACATTCGCTAAATGCTCCCACTCGCTGTGATCCTCGGTCTCGACCACCAGATACAGAACAAGCTGATCGCGTCCGTCGTTACGATCCTGGTGCTGTCGCTCGGTCGTTGGTTGGTGCTGAGCACCATCCACAAGCGATTCGAAGAAGCCTGGGTGGGCTATCGGGCCCGCAAGGTTGCCAATTACACGACGACGGTCATCGGCGCTATCGGGATCGCTTGGATCTGGATCGATGCCTTCAACGACCTGCCGACCTTCCTTGGTCTTGTCTCCGCCGGTATCGCCATCGCCCTGGCCGACGTGCTGAAGAACCTCGCCGGATGGATCTACATCTGGAGCAGGAGACCGTTTCGGGTGGGTGACCGGATAGAGGTTGCCGGCACCAAGGGGGACGTCGTCGACGTCCGCCTCTTCCGGTTCTCGCTGATGGAGGTCGGTAACTGGGTCGACGCCGAGCAGTCGACCGGCCGGCTCGTCCACATCCCCAACGGCCTCGTGTTCACCCATCAGGTGGCCAACTACACGGAGGGATTCGACTTCATTTGGCAGGAGATCCCCATGCTCGTCACCTTCGAGTCCGACCGCACCCGTGCTCGCGAGATCGTCGAGAGTGCGGTTCGGGACCACGCCCCAAACGTCGAGCGAGAGGCGGGGGCATTGATCCGGGAGACCGCACGTACCTATCACATCCGTATCGGTGCGCTGACTCCGATCGTGTATCTGTCCGTCCAGGACAGCGGAGTCTTGTTCACGGCGCGTTTCCTCGTGGACGCGAGAAGGCAACGCAACACGGAGCAGTCGATCTGGGAAACCATCCTCGACGCCCTCGATAACGAGCCCGATGTCGAACTCGCCTACCCGACGGTGCGTACCTACTTCCAGGGCCCGATCGAGCTTCGGTCCCCCACCCGGGGTGGCGACCCGGCCGTCAGTCCCCCAACCGAAGGTGGGGGGAAAGTACCGCCGCCGCAGGCGGGGGCAGGGGGGCCGCCTCAGCAGAGCTGAGTCGGCATCATCGCGGTGGTTTCCAGCGCAGGCTATCCGGCGCAGAGCGCCAGTATCTCGTCCCCATATGCCTCGAGCTTCGCCGGCCCGATGCCCGGGATCATGATCAGCTCCCGCTCGTTCTGGGGACGCTTGGCGGCTATCGCCATCAGTGTCTTGTCGCTCATCACGACGTAAGCCGGCACCGAGGCGACCGCCGCGGTATCGCGCCGCCATTGCTTGAGGACTGCCACCAGCTCCTCGTCGACCGGGCCGGCGTCGACCGGGCGGACCAGCGGGCCCGATCCGCCCGGTGTGGCAATGGTCTCGCCCCATTCGACGAGGACCATGGCTCCGGAATCCGTGGCCACGAGCGCCCCTTTCTCCTCGAACTCGGCGATCACCCCGGCGTAACCGCCGGGGATGCGCACCCGGTCTCCGACGGCGGCACTCACGGCACCTACGCCGGCCGGTGTCGTCGACCGGGCCGCCGGCTTGCGAGCCGCCCCTGCCATCTCATCGAGGAACGGTGAGGGGGCGGACCTGTCGGCTAGCACCACTACCTGCTTCCTGGCCCGCGTTATCGCCACATGGAACACGCGCCGCTCCTCCTCGGGGTCCTCGGCGAGGTCGTGGGGTAACAGACCACGGTCGGCTCCAAACACGACCACCCGGTCCCATTCCATGCCCTTGACCTTGTGTACCGTGCTCAGCTCGACCCCGTCGCGGTCATCCGGACGGCTCAGCATCTCGCCCAGCCACGACTCGAAATCAGAGAGCTCACGATGCAACACCGCGGCACGACGAAGGGCAACCAGATCATCCGATTGTGCCGAACGGTCCGCCCGGCGCCGCCCGGCATCGAGCGCCTGGGCGGCACCGCTGAGACCGATCTCGGTGTTGATGAAGTCGAGCACGGCGAGCGAATCACCACCCGCGGCCACATCGGCGACCCGCTCCAGGTCGTCGAGGAACTCGTCCCACCGAGTCCCCTGCTTGCCGTCGAGCCGGTTGCCGAGCCCCGCCAGGTCTGCAAGCGAAACCCGGCGGCGGCGCTCCACGAGCTGGGCAGTGCTCCTGGTCAGGCCCCGGGACGGCCGGCGCACCACCTTCATCAGGTCGGACGTGCTGATGTCGTCGGGCCGGAGGCCGATCCGTATCCAGGCGAGGGCGGCAGCGAGCACGGTCCGCTCGAGCACCTCCCGGCCGAGCGGTGACCGGAACGGAATCCCCGCCTCGGCGAAGGCCACGTGGACCGGCAACAACGCCGAGTTGACCCGGCAGAGCACGGCGATGTCGGTGGGCGCTGTGTTCTCGAGCCACTTGCCCACCTGAACGGCACAGCGGAGACCCGCCTCGAGCCCCGGCACCCGCTCGATCGTCAACGCATCTGCCTGCTCGTCGTTCTTGCCGGAGCGGATGACCTTGTCGACTCTGCGATCGTTATACCTGAGCAACGTCGCCGCCGCCTGCACCACAGAAGGCGGGCACCGGTAGTTGACCTCTAGCGGATGTGACTCGGCGCCCGGGAACAACTCGGCATAGTCGATGAGATAGCCGGGATCTGCCCCGAGATAGCCGTAGATGACCTGGTCGTCGTCGCCAACGCCGAACACATCCAATCGAGGACTGGCCAGCAGCCGGATGAGGAGAACGTAGGCGGGGGTCAAGTCCTGGAACTCGTCGACGACCATGTGGCGGCACCGATCTTGCCAGTAGTGGCGCAGCTCGGCGTTGGTCAGCAGCGCCTCGATGGCTCCGTAGACCTGCTCGTCGAAATCGGCCTCACCACGGCCGGCCAGCAGGCGGCGGTACTTCTCGTAAACACGGGCGAAGTCGGGAACATCGTCGCGGAACTGCTCGACGTCGTCGGGTGGGCGCAGCCCGATACGCACTTCACCGAGCGCTTCGAGATAGGGACCGATGACATCGGTGTTCTGCCGCCGCGGCGCCTCGATCAGCCCGTCGAGGCGCCGGCGCTGCTCGCGTTCGTCGAGCAGGCTCAGGGTCCCCCGCGCCTGGCGGAGTATCTCCCAGCCAAGCGAGTGGATCGTCCGCACCTCGAGACCGCGCCGATAGCCGAGCCGCTCTCGCATCTCGGCGGCAGCCCGGTTGTTGTAGGCGAGAGCACAGATGATGTCCGGTTCGACGCCTCGATCGTCCACCAGGTGGCGCAGCCGGGCGATCAACGTTCTCGTTTTCCCCGACCCTGCCGGGGCGATGATTCGCGCCGGTCCAGAGAGGTGGCTCGCCGCGGCGGCCTGGTCGGGGGCGAGCCCCGCCAGCGCCGATGCCGTCACATCCGGCGCAACCTCCAGCCGACCGAGCGTCACCGACTCCACGGCGACGATCGGGGCGCCGGGCACAGGACCTCGCGGTCCCCCGTCCACCCATGCCTCGGTGCCGTCGGGGAGGATCACGTCGCACGTCGTGCCCGCCTTTGCCCCGAGCGCCATCGCTTTGCGCCCCCACCACCAAATCAACTCGCCGCTGCGATAGTCGTAGCTGTTGACCCACACCAGGAACTGGAGCCGCTCCTTCGGAAACAGGAACCCGAGTCGCAGCCGCCATGGGTCGAGTGCTGTCGTCTCGCCCTCACGCAGCACTGCCGGGGCGACGCCGAGCTCGATGACGACCGGTCGACGCTCCAGCCAGGCGGAGTGGAGCTCGGCGATGACAGCGTCGGTGAGCTTGCGGTCCGCGAGCAGCTCATCGGTGATGGCCACCCTGGGCGAGCCGACCCACGGCTCAGGCGCAGGTTCACCGGGGTTGACGACGACGGAGCGCCCGAGAGCGGTGATTGGATCCACATCGCGCAGGATACGGGCAGGCGGTGACAGGAACTACCGGGCCCGGCGCACGCGGGCAGGCACTTGCCCCGCGCGACGCCGTAGGCGTCTAGCCCAAACGCTTTGGACAGGGCGGGACTGCCCGGCTAAAACGCATGCTATGTCAGTACAGCGGCTCATCAGTCTGCCCCCGGCCATGGTGCCCCATTTCCAGACCGCCGCACCGGGTGGGGACAGGGACCGCTCCTCCTGGTTCTGCACCTCCGATCCCCCGGGCAAGGGGCTGGGGTCGGGTGGCGGCACGGCGCACCTGCTCTGGGAAGCCTTCCGGGAGAGCGGTACCGATCAGGACTTCAGCAACTGGTTGACCGAGCAGCAACGGTTGGTGATCCATTCCGGGGGAGAGAGCAGGCGGCTGCCATCATATGCCCCGATTGGGAAGTCCCTCCTGCCCGTGCCGGTGTTCCGCTGGGCGAAGGGCCAGTACCTCGACCAGGATCTGCTCGACTTCCAGGAGGCCTTCTGCCGCCGCATCCTGAAGAAGGCGCCGGCGTCCTATGGCCTGTTGATCGGAAGCGGTGACACGCTCTTTATCACCAGGGACGCTTTTGGAGACTTGCCCGAAGCCGACATCCTGCTTTTCGGCGTGTGGGTCGAGGAGGACGTGGCTACCCGGCACGGGGTCTTCTTCAGCCCCCGCAAACAGCCGGCCGACCTGGCATTTGTCAGGCAAAAACCCACCATGGAGGAGTTGCAGGGATACGCCCGGGAATACCTCTATCTCATGGATTCCGGGATCGTGCTGCTGAGCCCGAAAGCTACGCTCGTATTGATGGAGCGCAGTGGGTGGGACCCGGCGGATGGCTTCGGGGACCAACCTCCCGGCTTCTACGATCTGTACGGAGACATGCTCACATCGTTCGGCGCGGAGGCTTCTGCCACCGATGGAACGCTCGCCGACCTGACGGTCAAGCTACACCCGATCGACCATGGCGAGTTCTACCATTTCGGGAGCACACGCGACCTGCTTGATTCCTGCCTCAGGCTCCAGAATCGGGTTGTTGACCAGCGTCTCCATTCGGGCACCGGTACCAATCACCATCCCTCGGTCTTCCTGCAGAATGCCACGGTCGACCAGAGTTTCGGCAAGCACCACCATCACATCTGGATCGAGAACAGCGTGATCCCGGCTACCTGGACGCTGAGCAATCACCATGTACTCACCGGCGTACCCGAGAACGACTGGTCGATCGAGCTCGACCCGGGCGTCTGCATCAACGTCGCGCCCATGAAGGATGGCCGATTTGCCTTGCAGGTCTACGGATTCGATGACCAGTTCAAGGGAAGCCGGGAGGACGATGCCTGGTTGGGGCAGCCGGTCTCGGTCTGGCTGGCCGACCGGGGTCTGGAGGCCGGGGAGGCGGGCCTGGAGGGAGCCGCTTCCATGTACGACCAGCCCCTTTTCCCCCTTTGCACCCTGGATGAGATCCCGGGGCTCCTGCGTGTCATGACCCGAGCCGAAGGGCGCGGGCAAAGCTGGTTGGAACTCCCGCGCATCTCGAGCCGTGAGCTGGCGGGTGCGGTGGATATTCCCCGTATCCTCGAACAGAGGCACCGGCTTCTCCTGGGTTCCCTCACCAGACTCGCAGCCAACCGGTCACGTAGTGTGTTCTACCACCTCGACCTGGAGAAGGCGGCCCGGGACTTCCGGGAAGCCTCCCTTCCCCTACCCCCGGAACCGGCCGTTGAGGAGGATTTCCTGACGAGGATCAACGACCACATGTTCCGGGCTCGCTGTGCATCGGAGGAGAAGGAATCCCGCCGGTACGAAGACCGCGCGTTCTCCCTCCTGCGAGAAGAGATGATCAAAACGCTGGCTGCAGAGCCCTTGGAACCGGCTCGCTGCTTACTCGACGACCAGATCCTCTGGGGGAGGAGCCCGGTGCGCCTCGACCTCGCCGGAGGATGGACCGACACCCCGCCCTACTGCATCATGGCAGGCGGGACAGTCGTGAATCTGGCTGTGGAGCTCAACGGGCAACTGCCTCTGCAGGTCTATGCCCGGCCGCTGGCGAAGCCCAAGATCGTCCTTCGATCCATCGACCAGGGACAGACGCTCGAGATCAACAGCTTCGAAGAGCTACAGCGCTATCGGCAACTCGGCGGGACCTTCTCCATCCCCATGGCCGCCCTGGTGCTGGCAGGCTTCGGCCCTACTTTCAGCCGTGGGCACTTCCGAGACCTGGAAGAACAGTTGAACGAATTTGGCGGCGGTGTCGAGATGTCGCTGTTGGCGGCCGTTCCCAAAGGTTCCGGGCTGGGGACGAGCTCGAACCTCGCCGCGACGGTATTGGGCACGCTCTCGGAATTCTGCGGTCTGAGCTGGGACCGGCACCAGGTCGCCTACCGGACCCTGATCCTGGAGCAGATGCTGACAACAGGAGGAGGGTGGCAGGACCAGTACGGGGGGATCTTCGAAGGGGTAAAGCTACTGGAGACCGAAGCGGGGATCCGCCAGGAGCCTGCGATCAAGTGGCTGCCCGGTCAGCTCTTCGACCGGCCCGAGGACCGGACCAGGATGCTGCTGTACTACACGGGGGTGACCCGGGTGGCCAGGGACATCCTCGGCGAGATAGTCAAGTCCATGTTCCTGAACTCCGCAAAGCACCTCGCCATATTCTCGGAGATGAAACAACACGCCCGGGACACGTTCGAGGTCCTGCTCCGCAACGATTACCAGGGACTGTCGGAACGGGTCCGCCACTCCTGGGAGCTCAACCAGCGGCTCGACCCGGGTACCAACCCGCCTTCCATCCGCGCCATCACAAGGAAGATCGATGACTATGCCTTGGGGTACAAGCTCCTCGGGGCAGGTGGCGGCGGCTACCTGCTGATCCTGGCCAAATCGGCCGAGGCGGCCGTGCGGATCAAGCAGACCCTCGTGGAGGAACCACCTAACGCGATGGCCCGTTTCGTCGATTTCAGAGTATCCGACTCGGGTTTCCAGCTCTCGAGATCCTGACCCGATCGAGCTACAGACTCCGCAGCGGCTCTATCTCCAGCGGGGTGCCGCCGGCCGGCCGGTCGAAACGGACCGCCGCCGTCTTCTCGCTCATGTGATGGACCCGGAGAAACAGTTCGACGAAGGGGTCGCCGAATCCGGAAGAGCCTGCGTTCACGGCGAGTACGCCCCGGGGAACGGTGAAGCCACCGTCGGAGATCACACCCGCCAGTGTGACACCGTTCAGGGTGACCAGTACCCGGTCACCGGTGTGGAGCCCGGCGGTGGCGAGGTGAGACTTGCGCACGGTGGTCTTGATGTTGCCAAACCCGTCGGTCCAGGCCACCCGATGCGACGGCACGTCTTCGATGTCGGCCGGGTCGAGGACGTCGGTGAGCGCCGAGTAGTCGCCATCGATAATTGCAGACACGTAGGTCGGGAAGAAGTCACGCGACCGGAACTGGGACCCGCTCGCCGGGCTATCAATATCGCGATATTCGACAATATGGTCCTTGATGAAGCTGAACGTGTACTCCGAGGCGACGCTGACCACTTCTGCGCCGTTGTCGAGCCTGGCGTACCGAAGACCGCGGCCCCGGTTCTCGGTCGATTCTGCATCCTGGTCCCGGCGTGGTGCTGAGTTGCCGAATATCACCATCCGTGATGTCTTCGGGCCAAGACCGAGCTGAGCCGTGGCAAATCCAACCGCGATGGTGTCGAGTGGCGGCGTAGCCGTATGGTGAATGTGCACCGAGCCCGGGGTGGCGAGCGTTGCATGGAACCGGGTCTTGATCTCAGCGAACTCTAGGCCATCGGGCGCGTAGTCACAGATCACATGGAGAAGGGTGGTATTCACGCTACCGATGCTAAACGACGGCGCCGTCGATCGAGTCTGTAGCCGACCGGGCCCGCTCTCCGGCTACCCCATCACGGTTGCGAAACAGGATCTGGCTCAGGCAACCGCTGCATAAAGCGATCGAACAGAGGCCCGGTCATGGCGGTGGTGACAAGAGCCACCAGAACGGCGCCGAGTTGGAGGACGGGGGTGATGACCCCACCCTGGACTCCGCCGAGTGCAACCACGAGCACCAACAGCCCACGGCAGTTCATCAGAGCGCCCACGACATTGCCCTCCGCCCAGCTGATACCGCCAAACCTGGCGAAGACGGCCCCGCCGATCCATTTCGAAGCGACCGCGACGACGAGCAACACAAGCAAACCACCGAAAGCCGAACGAGAAAGGAGCCTGAAGTCAGTCGCCAGACCGGAAACGGCGAGGAATATCGGAAGCAGAATCGCCGATGTCAGCTCCCCGAGCCGGCCGTCCAGCAATTGAAAGAGAATGCGACGTCTGGGAAGAATCAACCCTGCCACAAAGCCGCCGACGATCACGGTCAATCCGAGCAGGTGGGCAACGTACCCGGAGCCGATCGCCACGATCAACACGGCCACAAAATCCCCGGTTGAGACCTCATCGGCGTGGTGTTTCATCAGCCGCTTCGCCAATGGCCTGACGACCGCGAACATAGCCAGCAGGTAGCCAGCGACCAGAGCCACCTCTCCGAGAATCTGCACCGTGCTCTCGTGGGTAGAAATGGAGGACGCGACGGAGCTGGCGACGAACATCAGAACGGTGCACACCGCGGCGGCCGCGAGGCTGATCGCTGCGATCCGGGATGTAGTGACTTGCTTTTCCTGGAAGATCCGGGCCATCACAGGAAGAGCCGTGATGGCAAGCATCGCACCAACAAACAATCCGAATCCTGCTGCTGAGGTACCCGGCACCTGGAAGGTGTCGTTGGCGAGCATGGGACTGATCAGGTACCCGGCGAGCAAGGGAACCGCCACTACACCCACGCCGATCGACACGACACTGAACATGTGCCTCCTGAGCAGATCGAGGTCGATCTCCAGAGCTGACAGGAAGATGAGGAACAGCAGCCCCACCTGACCGAGGTTGGCGAGGACCGCCTGAGAGGGAGCGGGAAACAAGTCGAGCACCCGGTCACCCAGGAAGGTCGGGCCAAGCAGGATCCCGGCCACTATTTCCCCCACAACACGTGGCTGGCCAATGCGTGTAAACGCCGAGCCGACGATTCGGGCAGCAATCAGGATGAGAACGACATCCAACAGGAAGTACGCAGTCAGTCCGCTGCTTGTCATTGTCCCCAAAGACATCCTCCCATCTGGCGAGTCAGACTATCGGACGCGTCAAGAGCGAAACGGGGACATGACCCATCAGAGGGCGGGGGGAAAAACGACTCTGTTGGACCCGCGATCTGTCCTCTATAGTCCCGACCGAGGGAGGAAGCCGTGGGGCGATCTCTTCCGCGTTCAAAGCCGCAACGGAGCACGGTGAAAATGGGGATGGATAAGCAAGATGTCTTGATAATCGGTGGGGGCCCTGCAGGGGCCACCGCTGCGCTCAGGCTGCTCGCACAGGGCGTCAAGCCCGTGATCGTTGAGCGGGAGAAGTTCCCGCGGTTCCACGTGGGCGAGGCAATGACCGGTGAGGGCGGTTCGATCGTTCGTGAACTCGGCATTGACGAACAGCTCACCGAGAGCAACCACACAATCAAACACGGCGTCAACGTCTTCGGCACCAAGGGCGGCTCCAACTGGTGGGTCCCTGTCATGCAGCGCACCGAGGACAAAGTGCTGCACGAGATCCATACCTACTCAGTGAAGCGCAGCGAATTCGATCAGCTTCTGTTGGACAAGGCCATCAACAGCGGAGCAGAGCTGGTCGACGGCCGGGCAATCGACCCGTTAGTGGATGAGAACGGCGTCGTGCAGGGCGCCCGGGTCGCCGTTGGTAGCAATGGTGGCACCAGGGAGATCGACATCCGGGCCGAGATGACTCTCGACTGCTCGGGACAGGCGACCTTCCTCGCCAACCGCGGGGCAACGGGGCCCAAGTACAAGGGCTCGTACGACAAGCAAATCGCCCTGTTCGCCCAGATCGATTCATACCGTCGCAACGACGGAAGCGACCGCGAGCACGGCTCCGGCAACACTCACATCTTCTACAAGAAGAAGTATCACTGGGCATGGGCGATACCACTCGACACCGATGTCACGAGCGTCGGTGTCGTGGTGCCCGCCAAGTACTTCCGCGACAGCGGGATGGATCAGGCCGAGTTCATCAAGCATGAGCTGAAGACGATGAACAGCGGACTCGCCAGCCGTGTCCCGGATGAGTTCGAGTTGGTGGAGCCACCACACGTCGTCCCCAACTATTCACTGCAGGTGCGCAAGTTCGCAGGCCCCGGCTACATGTGCATCGGCGACTCGCATCGATTTGTCGACCCGATCTTCTCATTCGGCCTCTACGTGGCGATGAAAGAGGCCGGGCTGGCCGTGGACCAGGTCATGGGCTGGCTCGACGGCAAGGGCCGGGACTCAGACGATCCGTTCCGGGATTACATGCACCACACAGAGCGTGCCATCGACATGGTCGAGGACATGATCGACACCTTCTGGGAGAACCCGCTTGCGTTCGCCTACATGGCCCATCGCAAGTACCGCGAGCAGGTTCTCGACATGTTCTCGGGTCGGATCTACGACGGTCAGCCCGTTGCAGATCGCGATGAGGCGCTGACCGTGTTCCGCCGCCTCCTGGGACGGGAACGCACGTACGACGATCATGGCGAGTACTCGATCCCGATCGGCTCCCGCTATCACCCGGAACGTGCCCCCCTGTGGAATTCGAACCTGACGGACATCGAGTCCACCGAGAAGTGGCTGGAGGACATCGGGGCGTAAGCCGGCGTCTAGGAGTCTATGTTCTCGAGGTAGGGTGCGAGATCCCGGACTGGCGCCAGCTTGATCTCGCCGACAGCGACGTTTCTGGCGAGGATCTGGATAACAACCCCGTCATGCTCGGCAGACACGGCGACGCCGTCGTCGACGCTTGCTACCTCAGCTCCGACCACCGCACCGTTGACGACTATCTGCCTGAGCTGCCACTTCAGGGTGGCGAGCCGATGCTCGTAATCACGGCGGCGTCTGGCATGCCAAGCTTGCGCCTCTTGGCTGCTGCCAAATGAGGGAATGTCCGGGATCTGGGCGACGAGGTTCTCGGCGAGGCCCCTCTTGCGCAGTTCCGACGGCTCAGGATGTGACCCCACGGTTGTCTCAACCTCCACCCAGCGACGGTCGTCGCCAGCGTCGCGGAACCGGAGCGAGATCGTATGCCAACCGCCGTGCCCCCTGCCCCATCCACCAAGTGACGCAGTCCCGGACCAGCCAACGAGGGCGTACGGTTTGAGCTCCCCGTCCCCGACAGCCCGGGCGATCGCTGCGTACGCCTCGGTGCGGGCACGTGGTGGATCTGTCAACTGCAACCAGTCAGCCCGTCGTAGACGATATGGACCCCAGAACGCCGTCGACATGAAGAACAGCCACACGGCGGCAACCACCAGCACCGTCACCAGCCACCACGGCACCGGTCCCAAGACGTCGACCACAACACCGATGCCAACACCAAGCACCATCGCCATCAGGTAGGTGAGGGGAAACGGCGTCATCGCCCGGCTCCGTCTGACCATGCCGAAGATCCGCACCGCTTTGAAGGCGCGCCGGCCTCTCCGCAGGCGACGTTCGTGGTAGCCCCTGGAGCTGCCCGCACCCCAGGTGTGGCCGTTGCCACAGGTCAGGGTCGTCCCGACCCCCTCTGCAAAGGCAAACCGGCGCCAGAGCCGTCGCCACGTCCCAGGGTGCGTCGCGGAGACCGCTACTTCGCCACACTGGGGACAGGTAGAGCTGCCGATGTGGGTAGTCCAGCGGGCTTTCTCCATGCTCACATTCTGGTCGACATCAGGTCTCGCCCAACTCGGCACCAATGCGGAGCACCGCATCCACGAAAGCGTCGACGTGCTCATGAGTGGTCCGCAGGTTGATGAAACACGGTCTGATGGCGAAGCGCCCGTCAACCAGTGTCGAAGACGGCATGAAATCCGTCTCGCGCAGCAAACGCCGCAACAGCTGCTGGTTGAACTCGTTGGGATCGACGCCCGCCGGTGCGACGTGTCGGAAACAGCAGATGGACAACGTCGGATCGGTGAGGAGCTCCAACTCCGGTTCACGCCTGGCTCGCTCGGCGACATGCCGGGCAAAATCGTTATCCGCCACCACTCTCGCCGCCATCCCCCGTCGGCCGAGCTCGGTGAGAATCGCCCACACGATCACGCCTCGCGACGGTGCCGACAGCTCCACACCAAAGTCGGCGTAGGGAATCCCCATCGAATCGAGTGATGTCTCAGGTTCTTCGACGAAGTTTGCCTCGAGATAGGCGGCAGGCTCCTGGGTGAATGCGTCGAACAGGATCGAACGGTCGCGCACAAACGTAGCAGCCACTCCAACAGGGGCTCCGAGCCACTTGTGGGGATCGACGATCACCGAGTCTGCCAGTTCGAGACCGTCGTAGAGAGGGGCGACACGCCGGTCGAGAATCCCGGGTAGGCCATACGCCCCGTCAACATGGAACCATGCCCCATACCGGCGGGCCAGCTCGCCGGCCCGCCGCAGCGGGTCGATGGCCCCGGTGTTTGTGGTGCCCGCCGCGGCCACCACCGCGACGGGGATGACGCCGTCTGCAGCATCTCGTTCCATGATCTCCGCAAGGGCGTCGACCCGCATCCTCTGGCCGTCGTCTATCGGGATCGGGCGCACACTTCGCCGCCCCAGGCCAAGGACGCCCGCCGAGCGCTGAACGGTGTGGTGTGCCTCGGTGGACGTATATATCGCGACGGGCGCACCGTCGAGTCCGTGTGCGGCCGGGTCAATGCCCCGACGGCTGAACGCCCACTGGCGAGCGGCGCCGAGTGCAACCAGATTGGCCGTCGACCCGCCGCTCGAATACACCCCTTTCATATGCGGCTCGAGCCCGCAGAGCTCGGCCAGCCACTGCAGCGACAGCTCTTCGAGTCGATTGAACGCGGTCATCGTGTAGCGCTGTGGGGCGGCGACACTGGCGACGGCGGCAGCGACGGTCGCCGCGGTCGACGGCCCGGTCGTGATCCAACCCCAGAACCCGGGATATGGAAGTCGTGTGCCGTTGGGCAGGATATCGGATAGGAGCGAATCGATCGCTCCGTCTATCCCGAGACCCTCGTCGGGAAGCGCGGCGCGCAGGGCCGTATCCCATTGGCCGAAACGCCGCATCGCATCACCCGGGTCCTGCTCCAGGTACCGATCGAGGGCAGACGCCGCCCGGCCCAGATGTTTGGCAAACTGCCCGGATTCGGGCTGAGTCGAAGTCATGGCCGGACTGTACCGGGTCGTAAGGGACCGCCCGACGCCGGCGTCAGACAACTGTGATGGCGCCGGTCGGCCCGTCGGCGAAATCGCGCTCGACGATCCTCCCTATCACCGCTGCAGCGCTTTCTTCGTCCTCCAGCGCCTGCAGCAGGGCTTTCGCCAGCGGTGTCTCGACCGTGAGCAGGAGTCCCCCATTGGTTTGTGCGTCGGCAAGCACGATCTGCCGGGCCCGATCCAGCTCTCCGAATCGAGCGGTCCGGCGCGCAGCTTCGAGGTTACGCAATGTGCCCCCGGGAACCACGTCCTCTTGGGCAAGCCTGAGTGCGTCCGGCAGCAGCGGCACCGCGGCAAACTCGATCTCGGCACTGACCCCGCTCGCCCTGATCATCTCGCCAAGGTGCCCGAGCAACCCGAAGCCGGTGACGTCGGTGGCAGCGCTCACGCCTACCCGGCGCATCGCCCGCGCCGGCCCGGCGTTCAGCTGCGTCATCGACGCGACGGCGGCGTCACGCACGGCCTGATCGACAACACCGCGCTTGATGGCGGTGGCGATGAGCCCGGTCCCGAGCGACTTGGTGAGGACCAGGACGTCCCCGGGTCGGGCGCCGTCGTTGGTGACGATGTCGTCGGGGTGGACCACGCCTGTCACCGCCAGGCCGTACTTGGGCTCGGTGTCGTCGATACTGTGCCCACCAACCAGGGTGCACCGGGCTTCTTCGAGAACTTCAGCGCCACCGGCGAGGACATCGCCGAGGAGGTCGAAGGGGAGCTTGTCCCGCGGCCAGCCCACGAGCTGGAGCGCGGTCAGTGGGGTCCCACCCATCGCATAGACATCGGAGAGCGCATTGGCCGCGGCGATCCGACCCCAGTCGTAGGCCTCATCCACGATGGGGGTGAAGAAGTCGACCGTCTGGACGAGCGCAATGTCGTCGGTGATCCGATAGACACCGGCGTCGTCGGAGCCGCCGATACCGACAATGAGGTCGCTATGGCGGGTGATCGGTGAGTTGTTCACACGGCGCAGAACCTGCGCCAACTCGTCAGGACCGAGCTTGCACGCTCAGCCGGCCCCGTGCGAAAACGATGTCAATCGCTCCATATGACCTCCTTTCCCGCGGCAGTCTACGGCCTCCCCGGTACCCGGGATTGGCCAGGCATCGGCGGCACTGGCCGAAGGCGGACTAGCGACGCGAAGCCGACTCGCTGTCGACTTAAGTGGCGTTACTATGTAGCAGCCGGGTGATTCACCACCACCCGGGTTTCCAACAGGCCCCCTCGTCCCCCCTGGGGGGCCTGTTGCATTTCACTGGACTTCCGGGACGGCGGATGCCCGGGCCTCAAAGGCCGCGACGCCGTCAAATCACCTAGTCTGGCGGCGTCATGCGTCTTCCCTTCCAGACCAGCCTGAGCCGTCTCAGCCATCGCCTGAGAGAGCTAGCTCGACTCCATCCCGAGGAGGCCGAGGAGTTCCTCGATTCGCACCAGGCGCAATGGGAACAGATCGCAGAAACCGACCCGGGCTCCGCCGCCGACATCCTCGAGGCCCTCGACGAGGAAGACGCCGCCGACCTGCTCCGTGATCTCGATGCCGACGATGCCGCCGACGTCCTCGACCAGATGCGAGCCGCGGCCGCTGCCGACGTCATCGAGGAGATGGACACCGAGGCGGCGGCCCAGCTGATCGCCGAGATGGAGCCGGATCAGGCGGTCGACCTGCTGGCAGCCCTCGAAGAGGAGCAAGTCAGGCGGGACGTGATCGCGGCACTGGACCCGGATGTGCGGCTCGCGATCAACAAGCTCATTGCGTACCCCCCGGACAGCGCCGGCGGTCTGATGACAACCGACTTCGCAGCACTCCCGGTCGGTCTCACCACCGGTGAGGCCATTGAGTCACTGCGGAAGCTCCACGAGGAGCTCGGATCCAACCTCACATATGTCTACGTGGTAGACCCTCAGGGGAAGATCGCCGGCGTAGTCCCGTTCCGGGAGCTGGTGTTCGCCCGACCCCACACCGGTCTCGAAGAGATCATGCTCGACGATCCGGTCTCGGTGACGGTCGACACCGACCGGGAGATCGTCGCCGAGCTGATCCAGCGCTACCGCATCATTTCGCTACCGGTGACCGATGCGAGCGATCACCTCGTCGGAATCGTCAAGGTCGACGAGGCGATGGAGGCCGTCCAGGCCGAAGCGACCGAGGATGTGGCCCGGATGGTGGGTGCAGGCGCCGAGGAGACCGTCTACACCGCGGTCCCCCTCTCGGTCCGCCGCCGGATTCCGTGGATCTGGCTCAACCTCGGTATCGGGCTGGCGATCGCCACTTTGATCCGGACTTTCGAGCCACTCATCAGCGACCGGCCAACGCTCGCCGCCTTCATGCCGCTGGTCGCCGCGGTAGGCGGTAACTCGGGAGCACAAGGTCTGGCGGTGACCATCCGGGCGATGGCCGTGGGCAGTTTGCCCCCCGGCAGGGCGGGGCGGGCAATCCGTCGCGAGGCGCTGATCGGTCTCTCCAACGGGGTCATGACGGCCCTGCTCTCGGGCTTCCTGGGCGGGCTCGTCGCCGGCGATAGCCATATCGGTCTGATCATCGGAATTGCGGTCATGGTCAACCTCAGTATCGCCGGGGTGGTCGGTTCGTCGATCCCCACCATCATGCGGCGGATCGGCCTCGACCCCGCGCTGGCCTCGAACATCTTCATGACCGCGGTTACCGACACCGTGGGTCTTGGCGGCTTCCTCCTCACCGCCAAGCTCGTCCTCCACCTGTGAGCAAGCAGCGAGACGCAACGGCCTTCTCCGACGTATCGAGCGATCACACCTTCTGTTGGTTGGGCGCAAGCAGCGATCCCCCCATTTCGGGGGGAACGATCGGTATCCACCGTGTCGGCTAGCTGGAGAAAGAGCAGCTATCCCCCCATTTCGGGGGGATCGGACGGCCTCTGGGCCTCGGGACGATCGTCATTCACTGTGTCGGCCAGCTGGAGAAAGAGCAGCTATCCCCCCATTTCGGGGGGATCGGACGGCCTCTGGGCCTCGGGACGATCGTCATTCACTGTGTCGGCCAGCTGGAGAAAAAGCAGCTATCCCCCCATTTCGGGATCGGACGGCCTCTGGGCCGTCCGAGGGGGGAAGGACGAGCGGAGACCGCCGTTGCAGTTCGCCCCACAAATGAAGGGCAGCTTCTAGAGAAACGACCGGAGGCTCCGGCCGATCACGACCCCAGGATGGCGACGCCTTCAGCCTTGAGCGGTCCCTGGTAGACGATGCGGAACCCTTCCTCGAGCTTGGCGACGTAGCCGTTGTTCAGCGCAGTCTTCTCCGCGTCGGTTGGATCCTCGACAAACAGGGCATCAGCGGCGGCCTGCGTCTCGACGATGTACGCCTCATACACCGGGGCGAACTGCTCGACCAGATCAGAGATCACGTTGTGCACGTCGATGTCCGAAAGCGACTCATAGCTGGACTGGTCGAGCAAGACAACGACAATATCGCCGTTGTCCGATGACTCCCGGCTGATGATGCTGTACTTGGGAAAGGACAGAGCGAGGTCGACCGTCGAGGTCGTGGTCGTGCTGGACGTGGTCTGGTCGGTTGCGGTACCCGCCGGCGACGAAGTTTGGGCGAGGGTCGTGATCGATGCCGGGACCGTCGTCGAGGATTCCCCGGTATCGTCACCGTGCGAGCACGCGGCGATCGAGACGAGCGCTACACCGACGATCAACACCTGCTTGAAACTCACGACACCTGCCTGGAACTCACGACCCATTCTATCGCAGCTCAGGAAATGACGGCTTTGCGCTAGCCCGCCATTGCTCAAAGCTGACGTCCTCCATCCACCTGTCGGAGGTCACCACGGCGAATCGCTCCTTCACCTGCTCGTAGAGCTCCGGATCCGGCGAGTCCTCGAGCCCGATCCGGGCCAGATCTAGAAGAGGCCGCCAGGCGCGAACACCGAGAGCGATGTCCACCCGGGTTCTCCAGTCGTCATGGTCGGAAACGGCGCTGCGACCGTCCGCCCAGAAGCTCCGGAGCTTCTCGGCCGCCCGCAAGCTGCGCCGGATTTGCTTGACCGCGTCTTTGGGGAGCTCGCCGGCGTCGACGAGGGTCTCGCTGGCCCAGTCGGCAAATGCCTGTGGACCCCAGACCTCCGGATCGGTAACCACGGCCTGGTACAGGCCCTCAATGGCACCGAGCACGCCGAGATAGGTAATCGCGCTCACCGGCCGGTCTCCTCCCGGATCAGATCCCGGAGACCCGCGCTGAGCCGGCCCGTGATCGGGCCGACGTCCTTCTCGATCGGGCCGACGCGGATGACCGGCTGCACCTCGCGCAACGTCGATAGTGCAACCACCTCGTCGGCGTCGAGCATCCGCTGCAACAGAAACGCACCCTCAACGACCGGGATGCCGAGCTGGGAAGCCACATCGAGGACGGCTTGCCGGGTGACCGAAGCCAAAATGCCCAGGTCGAGCGACGGCGTCTCGAAGACCCCCGCCGTGATCCAGGCAACGGTGTTGGTCGGGCCCTCGAGCACATGACCACTGCGACCGATCAGCAGTGCATCGCCGTAACCCTCCGCCTTGGCGCGAAAGCGAGCAGCGACGTTCGGCCCGTACGAAAGGGTCTTAGCACCGGTGAGCTCCGATTGGGAGCCGTCGGGATGCCATGGCGCCTCGACCGGCAGAAGGCTCGTGGTCGGGTCGACGGGCTGTAGCTCCTCGGCGAAGACGATGAACCGTGACCCCTCACCACTGCCCTTCTCGTCGGTGCCACCGGTGACAACAACCCGCACCGTGCAGTCACCTTCCGAGGCTCGGTCGGCGACCCACTGTTCCATCGATTCCCGTGGGGGAATCCCGAGCCTGAGCGCTTCGGCCGACCGCTCCAACCGGTCGATGTGCTGCTTCTGCCGGAAGGCGACGCCGTTGTAGGAACGGAGCGACTCGAAACAGCCGAAGCCCCGCAACAGGGCAATGTCGAAGATAGATATCTTGGCGTCAGCCGGGTCGACCGGCTCGCCGTCGATGAGTACGTACCCAATCACGTTCATTGCGCTGAGGCTACCGCGTCGGCAGGACACGCAATCGACTCGAAAGTCCCTACGTTCCCTGTGACAGCAGGCAGAGCGCGTCGAGTAGCTGAACGTCGAGCGCGCCCGAGAAGAACTCAGAGTCGGCACCCTCCACGATGCGGACGGCCTTTTCGGCGAGCGTTGCACCCGTACCGGTGACCGACACCCTGCGCACGCGAGCGTCGTCCGGATCGGTCCGCCGCTCGATGAGCGAGCTTCTTTCGAGCGATCGGAGCACCTGTGATGTCATCATCTGGTCTGTGCCTGCGTGATCGGCGAGCTCTCGTTGCGTGGGCGGTTGTCGCCCGGTCGTGCCGAGCCACCACGCACTCGCCAGAAGCACAAACTGCACATGGGTAAGTCCCATCGGGCTCAGCGTTTGCTTCATGAGCCGTTGCCAGCTGAGGGCGACCCGCCAGAGCAGAAACCCCGGGCTGTCGCCGGGCTCGAGTGGGCTCGTCATGCGGCGGGTTCCTCCGCACGACGCGCCAGCGCTGCGATCACCTGAGGAAAGTCGGCAGTCACCTGGTCTCCTATCGCCGGGCCGAGATCGTCAGACCCCGGGCCGTCGACCTCGCAGCGATACACGATCCGCGTCCCGAGCCCGTCGAGCGGCTCGAGGCGGTGCAACACGCGCACGACCATTTCGGTACCGGGTATCGGTGTCTCGTCGGTGAAGCCACGACCCGGGTCAACGGCAACGATGCGAAAGCGGAGCTGGTCACCGTCGGGAAACGTCATCACCCCGTCGGCACCTGCTTCGAACGGGCGGCCGACCACGGCCGCAGCGACGCCTTCGTTCCACTCCGACCAGCGCTCCACGTCTGCAAGCACGGCGTGCAGCCGGTCGCAGACCGCCGTCGACCTTCCCTCGAACTCTCTCGCCCACATAGTCGCTCTCCTATCAACCCAAATTGATATGCGCGCTTATTTTATGCACGCATAGCATATGGCTGTCAAGCGTCGACGCCCGGCACACCACGATCGATCCCGACGCGTCAACGTCCGGAGCGCACCAGACGGATCCAGGCGGCGAACGACGACATCAGATCCCCGAGGCGGTCCAGCGTCTCCTGGTCGACAAGTCGCCCATCATCATCGAGGAGCAAACCGACTTGTGCGATGTACAGCGTCGGGGCGGGCAGCACCAGGGCTTGAGTGGAATGGAGCATCTGCCTGAGGACCGTTTGCGAGATGCGGGTCCCCCAGGGGCCGGTAGTGGCACCCGTCACGGCTACCGGTTTCCCGCGCAACCCTTCGTCAGGCGCGCCCCGGGAGAGCCAGTCGATCATGTTCTTGAGGACGCCGGGGACCGACTGGTTGTACTCGGGGGTGGAGATGAGGAGCCCGTCGGCGGCGGCCATCGTGTGGCGCAGTTTTAGCACCCCTGACTGGTCGTCGGGAGCGTTCTCGAGATCCTCGTTGAAGACCGGAACGGCCTCCAACCGGTCGAAGATGGTGACCTCGACCCCGGCAGGCGCGATCTGCGCCGCGGCTTCGAGCACGGCCCGGTTGTGCGACCCGCGCCGAAGGCTGCCGGCGACGGCGAGTACTGAAACGGTGCCGTTGACCCGACTCATGGGCACACCCCTGCCACGCCCCGGATACGAGCGGCATGGCGAGGATCCGCGGGGATGACGAATCGATCGAGGAAGAACTGGGTCATCGGGCCGATGGACAGGGCATAGGCCACGGTGCCGACCCCGATCGGGCCTCCCAGGCCAGCCCCCACCGCGAGGACGGTGATCTCGATGCCGGTACGGACCCGACGGATCGAGTAGCCGGTGCGGGCGGCGAGCCCGGTCATCAGGCCATCGCGCGGGCCTGGACCCAACCCGGCCCCGATATACAGACCTGTGGCGGCCCCATTTGCCACGATCCCCACCGCAAGCAAAACGAACCGTACCGCCAAACCGTCCGGTGTTGGGATCATGCGGAGCGCGAGATCAGCGACGATACCGACCACCACCGCGTTGGCGATGGTGCCGATACCGGGCCGTTGCCGCAGCGGTATCCATAGCAAAAGGACCCCGATGCTGACCCAAACGATCACCGCACCGATACCGACCCCGAGGTGTTGCGCCACGCCCTGGTGGAACACGTCCCATGAATCGACACCGAGACCAGCGGCCAGCATCATCGCAACGCTCACTCCGAAGAGCGCCAATCCGGCGAACAAACGCGCCAGGCGGGACATTTGGTGGTCGGATAAGCCACCAGCGACCAGCAGACGATGAAGATTCGGCAGTTCAGTTTTTATGATGTGTCATGTTAACTCTGACTACATGACACGTCAAGTGTCGCTCTGGTAAGGTTGCGCCCATGGTCTCCCAATGGCTCGATCCACTCGAGGAGCGGGCGTGGCGCAGCTACCGGCGCATGTTCACCCTGCTCGAAGGAAGGCTCGCCACCGAGCTCACCGAGCGCACCGGCCTGTCGATGGCCGACTACACAGTGCTGTCGAATCTCGTAGAAGCCGCCGATCGCCGCTGGCGGACCACAGAGCTGGCCGAACGCATGCAGTGGTCCCAGAGCCGTCTCTCGCACCAGATCCGGCGTATGGAAGACCGGCATCTGGTCAAGCGGGAGGAGGTGGCGGAGGACGGGCGCGGCTCTGCGATCGTCCTGACCAGGCCGGGCCTGACGGCGATCGCCAAAGCAGCTCCCCTCCATTTCGCCGGAGTGCGAGAGCACATGATCGACCTGCTCAGCGAGACCCAGCTCGCCGAACTCGGGGACATCGCGGACACCGTGGTGCGTCACCTCATGGATATCTCCGCGCCCGGTGACGACTAGAACTGTCGCACCGTGGTTGCCGAGAAACGGGGTGGCCGGACGCCGGTTACCCTGCCCGATGTGACCGACCCGCCCCCGCCTCTACTGCTACTCGATGTTGACGGTGTCCTGGCACCGATTCCTGACGACACCCGGGCCGCCGAGTTCGAGATCCACGACGTTATCGACCATGCCGGGATCACCCACACCATCTGGCTGAACCCCGACCATCGCCGGTGGATCCACGAACTTGCCGAGGCTTATGAGCTGGTCTGGGCCACGGGGTGGCAACACGACGCCCCGCGTCTCCTCGGCCCGCTGCTGGGGATTCCGCCGATACCGGTCATCGTCTTGACAGTGCGCCCACAACTGGGAATGAGGCTCAACAAGCTGCCGGACGTTGCCTCTTATGTCGGCGATCGGCCGGTGGCCTGGATCGATGATCAACTGACCACGGCCGAGGCGTCGTGGGCGGCAGGGCGGAATACACGTACGCTTCTGATCTGCCCCGACCCCACGGTTGGTCTGCTGCGGTCCCATGTCGATGAGCTGCTCCGGTTTGCATCCGCCGCCGGGTGGTAGTCAGCGGACGAGGTGAGCGACCATCCCACCGAACTGGACTACCGAGTTCCTCCCCTGCACGAAGAACATCCGCAGTTCCTCCAGCAGCCATTGGCGGAGCTCGGCCTCATCACTCTGGCCGCCATCGGCGATGACCTGGAGGTTGCTCTGGCTTAGCAGGTAGCAGGCAAGCCGGTCTGATGTCATCGCAACCGGATGGTCATAGCGCTGCAAACCGACGAACGACCAGCTACCGAGATCGCCGGGCGGCGACCAGGACCGGTCGCGCGGTGGCGACGGGTAGCGGTCCAGGTAGCTCCGAAACCAGTCGGCGAATTCCGGACATCCACGCATCGTGCCGGTGAACCAATGGTCGAAGATGACGAGATCTGCATCCTCCCTCGCCACCCGATCGAGCTCCGCAAGAAAGGGATCCTGCTCGAACCAGTGCAGCGCCGAACCCACCCCGATCAGCCCGCAGCAGCGGTCGGGAAGCGGCATCTGTTCCGCCTTCGCCGCAACCAACCACCCGTTGGCCGGGCTCGACGCGTGGGCAAGCATGCCCGCCGACGGTTCGATGCCGACAACCCGCTCGGCGAATGGAGCCAGAGCCCGCGTCGAGATCCCGGTTCCGCAACCGACGTCCAACGCCAGATGGACCGGGGTGCGCGGCGTCAGCCCGCGGATCACTCCCGCCACCAGCGACGAGCAATCCGGCCGGCCGGCTGCGTACCGGCGGGCGGCCGGATCGCTGGCAAAGGGGTTCACGATCATCCCGGCACGCTACCGCGCGGTGCAACGATATCCGCCTGGCGGCAGGTAGCATCGGTGCCATGTTGTTCATCGCCCGATTCGAGGACGACCCGGAAGCAGCCCGGATAAGGGACGAGCAGACCGGCAATCACTACGCCTTCCTCGCCGAGCATTCCGAGCAGATACTCGTGGCGGGGGCGTTGCGAGAGAAGGCTGGCGGTCCATCCGTAGGAGCGCTGTGGATCATGGACGTACCGGACCGAGCCGCCGCGGAAGCGATCATCGACGACGACCCTTTCTGGATCAACGGGCTGAGACGGAGCCGATCGCTCCTGCTCTGGTCGCGGGCCGTCCCCGACCATCCGGTCACGATCTGACCACAGACGTTTGGCGGTCGCCCTTCTGCGCCGTTACGGTATGCGCATGCGACTGACGATTGAATATTGCGCCGTTTGAGGGTATACAGGCCGTGCCGTGAGCATGGCAGGGTCCCTCCTCAACCAGTTCGAGCACGCCATCAGCGAACTGGTGCTGATCCCCTCACGGGGCGGCGTGTTTGAAGTCATCGTGGGCGACGCGCTCGTGTACTCCAAGAAAGAGACCGGGCGCCACGCCGAACCAGAGGAAGTGATCGAAGCGGTGAAACGCGTTCTCTCCTAGAGATCGTCAGTTCCCGGGACGGAAGTCTCCGGTCTCCCCGTCGATCGACTCGCGTATGAGGTCGGCATGACCGGCGTGCCGGGCCGTTTCCTCGATCATGTGCACCAGGATCCAGCGCAGCGTCCAGTGATCACCGTTCTTCCTGGTGCGAGCCGAGGTCTCATCGAGGCTCCCGGCCCCGGCGACCACCTCCCGGCTGCGCACGCACTGGCTTTGGTAGCGGTCGAGAATCACCCGCGGCTCCAGTGTCGCTGCGGCGTGAAAGTCCCAGTCGGGGTCGTCGTCGAACGGGGCACTGTCCCAGGGCTCCCCTGCCTCCTCACCGGCGAAGCGGTCGTGGAACCACCAGTTCTCGACGAGGGCCAGGTGGTGGACGATGCCGCCAAGTGTGAGCACCGACGGCTCCAGTCGCGTGTTGAGCTGGTCTTTGGTGAGACCCGACACCTTGTCGACGATCACTGCCCGTTGATAGTCGAGGAACGACGTGAGCATCTGCAGTTCGGTGGCCGCCAGCGGCGGATCAGGAAAAGTCATGGCCTGGGAGCCTACCCGGACCACACAGCCCGTGGGGCATAGCTAGGTGAGACGGCGAAATGGATCAGCGCATCACGGGATCAAATCGCCCAGCGCGGTAGCGAGTGCGGGGCCGGTGAGCGCGAAGATCGCGTCGACGTGTCCGCCCGGGTCGGAGACCACCGTCGCGCCCGCGGCGTCGAGGAAGGCAACCTCTTTCCCGGTCAGGCGGCCAACATATTCGTCGGTCTCGGCGTACCCGAATGTCACGTTGGACAGATCGACATCCGCCAGGAGCTCGGTGTAGCGCTTGAAGTCGAACCCGGCGATCAGTCGAGCCATGTTGCGTTCGGCTTCCGGGGTGCCAGTCCCGAAGCCGGCCTGCTCGATCGGAACCTCGATGACCTCGGTGCCATCGACGTATTCGGTCGCTCTTCCCTCGGAGAATGGCTTCCAAGCGTCGTCAGGGGAGTCGAGCCGCCCCACGATGATCACGTATTGATCGGCGACGTTGCCTTGAATCGCGAGCAGATCCTGCACGAGTGCCGCACCGAACGAGATTCCGAGGACGACGACGCGCTTCCCGCTGGTGCGGAAGTGGGCAACGACGTCGGCAGCAGTCTGGACGCTCTCGTCGTCGGCAGCCTTGGCGGCATCGAAGTCGATATCGGTGGTGAGAAAGCGTTCAGGATGGAGCGTTTGGGCCTGGTAGACATTGACCACATACGGATGGAAAACATAGGAAGAACCTAGTCCGCAGATGGGAGCACGTCAATGGATCGGGCCTGTCACCCTCCGCAGGGCAACTGGAGCGATACAACTCCGCGTGCGCTCGGGGCGTGCCCGTGCTCGCCGATGCGCTCGTCCCTGACCGGCTCCGCACATCGCAGCTGGGCACCCCGAATTCTCGCAACACCGCATAGCAGGACCGGAAGAGCTCTCACCCTCCGTTCCAACTTGACCCGGCCAATTCATGCCTTCATCCGCCCTCACCCGGTAGCACCGTCTCGAGATCCTGCCAGCAATACAACGTCATCACCGTGCGGTACGGCCGGAATGGGTCGCCGAGCGGACCCAGGTCGCGCGCACTCGGCGTCTGCGCCAGACCGAAGATCCTGGCATAGCCCTTGCGCACCCCTAGGTCGTCCACCGGCCAAACGTCCAGACGTTGCAGCGCAAAGATCAGGAACATCTCGGCGGTCCATCTCCCAATCCCGCGCACCGTCACCAGATGCTCGATGACCCCCGCGTCGTCGAGACGGCCGACACGGCTGAGGTCGAGCACGCCCTCGAGGGACCGGTGCGACATGTCGAGAAGCGACGCCGCCTTTGCTCGTGACAACCCCGCCGACCGCAGCTTCTCCTCGCCTGCGGCCAGAATCGTTTGTGGTGAGACCACGCCTTCCAGCACGGTCTCGACCCGGGACCAGATCGTTGCCGCCGCCTTTCCCGAGAGCTGCTGGTATGCGATCGACTCGGCCAGCCACCGGAAGCGATCGGCGACGCGCGGACGCCGGCCGAGACGTGGCGGGCCGTACGTGTCCTGGAGTCGCGCCACCTCGCGGTGACGCCGTGCCAGGCTCCCGGTCGCTTCGAAAAGCGCGGTCACGCCCGTCGTGCCTCGATCGCCGCGGCCAACGCCTCAGGATCCGTAACCGTCACCGTGAGACCCGGGTGAGCCTTCACCCAGGGGAGCAAGCCGGGAACCGGCTCGTGAAACGTTACGCAAAGGCCACCTGCCGAGGACGTACCAAAGGTGATCCCGTTGTCGACCCACGAGCCGCGCAGCCCTAATGCCTTGTACCAGCGGTACGGGCCGGTCACGGTGGCACAGTCGATGTTCGCCAGCGGGGTGTCGACCACCCAGTGGCCGAAGCGGGCAACGAAGCGGTCATCGTCGGTCAGCGTCACAGACGCGTTGCCCGGATGCACCACAAGGCCGAGCAACAGCGGACGGGAAGCCAAATCAAATCGGAACGGGAAGGTCTCCATAGTCTCCCAATCTAAGCGCTGCGGTAGCCGACCGCGTCGGCGGCGGCCAGACAGCCATCTGCGGTCTGGATGCCGGCTGAGGTATTTGTACTGCGGATACAAGTGCTCGCCGAGGCCGATCCCAGCAGGAGGCATCGCGCAATGGGCAGTCCTTCGTGGATTCCAAAGATGACACCGGCAGCAAACGCATCGCCGGCACCGGTGGTGCTCCGTATCTGCTCCGGGGGTACCCGGACCGAGCCGTGCCGCCAGGTGCGACCGCCCGGGGCAGCAGCAACACAACCGGCCGGGAAATGCACAACCGCCAGCGTGGAGACACCGAGGTCGATCAGCCGTGTCGCCATCGTCTCGAGGACACCCCAGTCGACCTCGCCGTCGGCGTCCGGGGCAGGAGCATGCAACCCCGTCAGCGCTCCGGCCTCGAGCTCGTTGATGACGATGCTGTCGAGAAACGGGAGACATGAGGAGCTGAGCTCCACCTGACGGGCGGGGTCGAGGTCGACCAGTTCCATGTTGGTATGCATGCCGGCGGCCTGGGCCCGGCGCAGCATCTCGGTCCAGCCGTTGCCTCCCGGACCGGGTGCGTCGAGCGTTGCGTGGAGACCGGGCGCACCTGCATGGAAGATCCGTGCGGTGGCGTCGGTGAGGTCAACCGTGCGGGCATCGAAGAGACCGTTGGCCCCGTTGTGAACGAAGAACGTCCGTCGCCCGCTGTCCCGCTCGACCATGGCGTCGGTGAAGGCGGTGGCAACACCACGGAGTGTCTCGATGCCGCGTCCGTCAATGTGCAACCGGGCGCATTCGGCACGCACATAGGACCCGTTCTCGTCGTCGCCGACGGCCCCGAGCATCGCCACCGGGAAGCGTGCACCCAGTTGGCGCAGATTGACCGCCATGTTCAGCGCGGGGCCACCTGTGCTCATCGAGACCTCCTCGATTGTGGCCAGGTGATCGAGAGCCGGGTAGGAGTCGATCACCTTACCCAGGTCGACGATGATCGACCCGGCACAGATAACCCCGGAACGGCCCGGTGTCGGCGTGCTCATCTTCCGCCCGCTCAGTCCGTGAAACGGTTGGTTATGGGGAGACGGCGGTCCTTGCCGAAGGCCTTCCTCGTGATCCGGACGCCGGGGGCGGCCTGGCGGCGCTTGTACTCGTTGCGGTCGACCATCCGGGCCACCCGGAGCACCGTGTCCCGGTCGTATCCATCCTCGATGATCGTCCGGGGCGCCTCGTCGAGCTCGATGTAGCGCTGCAGGATCGGATCCAGCATGTCGTACTCGGGGAGCGAGTCGGTGTCCTTCTGATCCGGGCGCAATTCGGCGGACGGTGGCTTGTCGATGATCGCCCTCGGGATGACCTCACCGTTCCGGTTGCGCCACTCCGACAGCTTGTACACCCGCGTCTTGAACACGTCCTTGAGGACCGCATACCCGCCAGCCATGTCCCCATACAGGGTGGCGTAGCCGACGGCCATCTCCGACTTGTTACCGGTGGCGACCACCATGCCCCCGTACTTGTTCGAGATGGCCATGATGATCGCACCACGAATCCGGGCCTGGAGGTTCTCCTCGGCGACCCCGAACCCGGTTCCCTCGAAGACCGGCCCCAGCGCGGTGAGGAACTCACCGAAGATGTCTTCGATGGCGATCTCGTCGATCCGGCACCCTAGGTTCTTGGCCAGTTCGATCGAGTGATTCACCGACCCCTCAGAGCTGAAGCGGGTCGGCATGGTGACGCCCCATACTGCGTCTGGTCCGAGAGCATCGACCGCGATCGCCGCAGTCAATGCCGAGTCGATTCCTCCCGAGAGCGCAATGACCACGTCGCGGAACCCGTTCTTCTGCACGTAGTCGCGGAGACCGGTCACGAGCGCGGTATAGATCTCGCCGTTCTCGTCGAGCCTCGGCCTGATCTCAGGCGTCGACACGACGGCGTTGCTCTTCCCTCTGCCCGGGCTCACCGTGATCAAGCCGGCGTCGTGCCCCTGATCGCTGACCTCGAGGTCGATGACGAAGTGCTCCTCCTCGAATTGGGCGGCGCGGTAGACGAGCCCACCGGATGCATCGAAGACCATCGAGTCGCCATCGAAGACGAGCTCGTCCTGGCCACCAACCATGTTCAAGTAGACGACGGGCACCCCGGACCGCTCCGCCTCACCGGCGAGGAGCGCTGCCCGTTCGGTGCCTTTGCCGACGTGATACGGCGACCCGTTGATGTTGAGCAATACCCTGGCCCCTGCCTCGGCTTGCTGGGCAGGCGGGCCGTTTGGCGACCAGATGTCCTCGCACACCGACACACCGGCGACGACTCCACCGATCTCCCACAGCTGCTCGGGCGTGCGCCCCGGCGCAAAATAACGCGCCTCATCGAAGACCCCATAGTTGGGGAGAAGGATCTTGTGGTAGATGCCTCGGATCGCCCCGTCGGCAAGCACAGCCGCGGCGTTGGCGATCCCCCGCTCTACCGAGTCGTCCCAGTGCCGATCGCCGTCGACTCGATCGACAAACCCGACCACGACGGCCGTGTGCTCCGCGGACCGGGCGATCTGACGCAACGCCTCGAGATTCTCGTCGATGAACGAGCGACGCAGCAGCAGATCCTCGGGCGGGTATCCGGTGATCGCCAGCTCCGGGAGCAGGAGGACATCGGCCTCGGCCGCTTCGGCGCGCTCAATGGCCTCGAGAATGGTGCGGACATTGCCCTCGATGTCACCGACGACGACGTTGACCTGGGCTCCGGCGATACGTAGCAAAGACATTCCAGCAGGTTACTGCGCGTCGCCCACGGGGAGGCCCCCGACTTTCTGTCGATCCGGCGATGGTGTTGACTGGTCCCGAGCGAGGGAGAGGGACCATGACACAGAACCCGGTTCACTACGTACCCATCTTCACCACGGTCGTTGCCACCGCGTTCTCCATTGTTCTCTACCGACATTGGCGGCGTCATCCGCAGGCCCGCTACCTGTTCTGGTGGATGATCGGCGTGTTTCTCTACGGTGTGGGCACGTTCACCGAAGCGATCACGACTCTGACCGGCTGGCATGGCATCGTCTTCCGGGCCTGGTACATATCGGGTGCGCTTCTGGGTGGGGCGCCGCTCGCCCAGGGAACTGTCTATCTGCTGCTGAAGAAGAAGACCGCCGATCGTCTCACGATAGCTTTGGTCTCCTTCGTTGCCGCAGCCTCCGCCCTCGTCCTCGCAACCCCGCTCGACCCGTCCAAGGGGGAAGCCAACAGCCTCACCGGCAAGGTCATCGTGTGGTGGTGGATCAGGCTGTTGACTCCGTTCGTCAACCTCTACGCGGTCGCCTTTCTCGTCGGTGGCGCCATCTGGTCCGCAGTCCGATACAAGCGCAGCGGCGACGCGCCGTCTCGGGTCATCGGCAACTGGCTGATCGCCATCGGGGCGATCCTCCCCGGGTTTGGGGGTTCCTTCGCCAAGGCCGGCTACGTCGAGGTGCTCTACGCAACCGAGTTCGTCGGCCTGCTGGCTATCTGGGCCGGCTACCGGATGATCGTGGGTGACCGGGTGATCTCGATCCACCGGGTTCAGCGGGAGACGATGGCCGAGGCCTCCAGGTCCGGTTCAGCCGACTAGTTCCTCGGTGCGCACAACCTGGGCGAACTCGCCATGAAGAACGGCGGCCGTGGTTCGCGATAGCTGGTCGGCGCTGATGACGCCGCCTCGTATGGGCAAGTCGAACGTGTGGGTGGCGTCGATCACGAACAACGTCTCGTAGCCGATGTCGCTCGCCATTCGTGCTGTCGTCTCACAGCACACGTTGGTTTGGATGCCGCAGATCGCGAGTGTCCCAATCCCGTGGCTGCGCAACCAACCATTCAAGTTGGGCTCACCAAAGAAGGCCGAGTGCACCGACTTGTTGACGTGGAGATCGCACGCGCCGCTCACCACCGGCTTGAAATCGTGGCCGGGTGATCCCGGCGCCAGAGGTGAGCCCGCCTCCTTCGAGTCGTGTTGGACAAACACGATCGGCCAACCTTGTGCCCTCCAAGCATCCAGCAGCAGGCTGATGTTGGTCTCGCATGTTGGGTTGTCGCGCTTGCCGAAACGCTCCTCATCCTCGAAGCCCATCTGCACGTCGATGACGATCAGCGCCGTTGCGTCCGTCCAGTCCGCCATTTGTGTCCCCTTGCCTATGACTCTGCCAGGTCGGCCCACGTCGGTGCCGCGGCCCGCTCGAAATCGTCGAGGGCTATGGCAAACACGGTAGTTGGTGTTCCGGCCGCCGCCCACAACTGGCGGTGGCGCCTGAGGCCGAGGTCGGCGTAGGTCGGCAGCAATGCGCCATGGCCGAACGGCGGTGTGCCCCCGGCCGCATAGCCCGTCGCCGCACGCACCTCATCGAGAGACGCCCTCCGCACCGATGCTGCCCCGGCTACGTTTGCCAGTTTCGCCACGTCGAGACGCAGGTCTCCCGGTACAAATGCCAGGACCGACTCGCCGTCGGCGACAAAGACGAGCGACTTGACGATCTGGGCGACCTCACACCCAATCGCCGCGGCGGCATCCCGTGCCGTCTTGGTCCCTTCGGGGAACTCCCTGGGCTCGATCGCGACCCCCAGATCGGCGGTGGCGCGCAGGAACCGCACCGTTGCATCTGGCAATGTCATGCAGGGATGGTACCCCGAAGACAGCCGGGGCCCCATCGAGAAGGCCGAGCTTCGACGCAGGCACCACGGTTCGGACTACAGGCATTTCAGAATTTATGGAAGGATTGTGCTGTCTCGAGTGTCTGTCTCGTGAGATGGCTGGAAGCGGGCTGATGAGCCGAACCAACGAAATGGAATCGCTCCGTTGGATCGATTTCGAGGACTTCTACTCCTCGGCCTGGCCCGAGGTATACCGCACGCTCGCCGTCGTCATCCGCAACCCCGATCTTGCTCGCGAGGCCACCGACGAGGCCATGGTTCGCGCCTACACGTTTCTACTTCGGGCTCGACCTCGATGCCTCGCAGCAGGAGATCGAGACGATCGCCGACTACTACCCCGTGTTCCGGGTCGAGTACCGCCTAACGCGCGAGTAGCGGCTCGACGACCGCCCCCTCGTTCGGAATGCCGGACTCCCTGACCAGGAAATCGTGCGCACCGCGCGGCCATTCGCGAAACTGCCGGAAGGCGAGCGGGAGGCCCTGTGCGACGGAGAGGTCCCGGCTGTCCATCACTTGCACGTGTACGTGAGGCTGGGTGGAGTTGCCGGAGTTGCCACACTCAGCGACCTGCCGGCCGGTCGTCACCCGCTCCCCGGCGGTCACTTGGATGGAGCCTGCCCGCAGGTGTGCGAGAGCAACAAAGGCGCCACCGTCGCTCAGCTCGATGACCATGTAGTTGCCGGCAACCGAACCCACCCCCCGCCGCAGCCGCCCAACCTGGCCCAGTGCATAGGGGACGAGGGCCAGCTGGGACCGCCGCCCCTCGTGATCGATCTCGCCGTCGTGCACATCGACGACCACGCCATCGACCGGGGCCAGGATCGGTTGGCCGAAGGCGAAGTACCGCTCGGGCGGTTCCGTGGCGAGGAAGGTCCGCCAGTCGCGTCGGTCCGCGGTCCGACGCCGGTCGTTCACGCCGATGAAGTCGATGGCATAGCGCTCACCCAACACGTCGGCTCCGTGGCTTGGCACCCGTCTGGCCGGACTGTTCCGAGCCAACCACCTCCCCGTGAACGGGAGCGAGATCACGATCTGCGGGGTTGTCGAACCCGGCGAAGGGGGTCTCTTTGCCATAATTGTCGGCTATGTGCCGCTGACGGTTTCTTCGATGAGCCAGTCCACGACCTGCTCTAGGGCCTCGGTCTCGTCGGCGCCGCCGGTCTTGGCGGCACGGTAGATGTCGAGCTGGGTGTCGGCGGATGTACCCCGCTCGACAATGGTGGTGGCGTGGTGCAGCTCATCGATACAGTCGAGCATTTCGGCGTCCTTATCGACGAGAGCAAATATCTCCTCGAGGAGACGAGGGTAAGGAACCAGCACACCTCGACCGAAATCGATCAACGACTCCGAGATGCCGTAGCGCTGGGCACGCCACACGTTCTCCTCGATGAGCATCCTGCTGTAGATGCGCCAGCGCTGGTTCTGCACCCGGCGCCGCCACAGCATCGACAGCAGGGAAACAAACATCGCAACGATGGCGAGAGAGTCCTCGAAGTTTGTGCAGATATCGCTGCTACGCAGCTCGAGCGTGGGATAGCGGGCACTCGGCCGCAGATCCCACCACAGCTTGGTGGCATCTTCGATGACCCCGGCCCTCACCAGCACGTTTACGTGCCGCTGGTACTCCGCCCAGGTGGCGAACTCGTCGGGCATGCCGGTGCGGGGGACCGCCCGGAACACCGAGGTCCGGTAGCTCTTCAACCCTGTGTCCTTGCCGTTCCAGAACGGCGACGACGTCGACAGGGCCAGCATGTGCGGCACGAAGTAGAGGACCTGGTTCATCAGGTCGATACGAACGTCGGGGTCCTCGATGCCAACGTGGACATGCATCCCGCAGATCAACAGCCGGCGGATCACACCGCCGAGAGCGTTGGCCAGGATGTTGTAGCGCGGTGCGTCGGTATGACGCTGTTCGTACCAATCGGCCGAAGGATGGGTCGACGACGCAATCGGCGCCAAACCGTATTCGAGACACACGTCGGCGACCGCCCGGCGCAGCCGCTTCAACTCGTCGCGGGCCTCGTGCACGGTGGTGCAGATCTTGGTTCCAATCTCGATTTGAGACCTGAGGAACTCGGGGCTGACCTGCCCTTCGAGGATCTCTTGACATGACGCCAGCAACCCGTCGGGCAGATCCTGGACCAGCTCGCGAGTCTCGATGTCGACAATCAGGTATTCCTCTTCGATGCCGAGCGTGAATGCTGGTCGGTCCATCCGATCTCCATCTCCCTGCGAACGCTGCCCCAAGTTAGTCCAGAGGCGACGACCGCGGCAGGATGCCTGCCACCCACTACACTCCCGACATGCCCGATCGAATTGCCGAGTTGACGCGTCTCGCCGCAGAGATCGCACCGCGCATGATCGAGATGCGGCGCGATCTGCACCAGAACCCGGAGGTCGGCTGGGCCGAGCATCGCACCACCCGCAAGGTGGCACAGGCGTTGCACGACATGGGAGTCACCACCCAGATCCGCCCGGAGGGAACTGGCCTCACTGCCGAGGTTGGCAGCGGCGAGACTACCGTCGGCTTCCGGGCCGACATCGATGCCCTCCCCATCACCGAAGAAGCGAGCCCTCCTTACGTGTCGCTCCACCCCGGCGTCATGCACGCCTGCGGACACGACGTTCACACCGCGGTAGCGCTCGGCACCGCATGGACACTGAGTCAACTCGGTGACCTGCCGGGACGTGTCCGGTTCATCTTCCAGCCGGCGGAGGAGACCATGCCCGGCGGGGCGCAGACGCTGCGGGCGGAAGGGGTACATGAAGGTCTCTCTGCAATCGTCGCATTTCACGTAGATCCGTCCCTGGGCCCCGGCAAGGTCGGCGTCCGGGCAGGTGGGATCACCGGTGCAGGAGACCGGGTGGTCATCCGTCTCTCCGGTCCCGGCGGGCACACGTCGCGCCCGCACCAGACCGTCAACCTGCTCTATGTCGCCGCCAGGATCATCACGGATCTGCCGCAGGTGATCCGGCATAGCATCGACCCCCGCGAGACCGTCCTCGTTGTCTTTGGCAAAATCGCGGGCGGGTCGGCGGCCAATGTCATCCCCACCCACGTCGACATCGAGGGAACCGTCCGGCTGTTCGATCCCCAGCTGTGGCGTGACATGCCAAAGCGAATCGAGTCGGTGGTCGCCGAGATGGCGGCACCGCTCGGTGCGTCGGTCGAGACGACCTACCACCAGGGTTGCCCGCCCGTAATGAACGACCCGGAGATCGTCTCCGTCATCGAGGCGGCGGCGGGCGCAGTGCTGGGATCGAACAAGGTGGTCGAAACCCATCAGAGCCTCGGCGCCGAGGACTTCGCCTGGTTTCTCGAGGATATTCCCGGGGCCCTCATCCGCCTCGGTGCGGCGCTGCCTGATCGCACGGTCGATCTGCACTCGGCCTCCTTCGACGTCGACGAGTCCGCCATCGAGACGGGGATCGCGGTCGCCGGCGAGACCCTGCTCCGGCTGCTGGAGCGGTCGTAGCGCGACAAGGGCTGCCCTCATCGTCCGCGTTCAGCTCGAAGTGCCGGACCCTGTCGTCAACCGGGCCCGGGGTCGGTTCCGGGATTGCCACCGGAAGCGACGACCGCGAGTCGGGGTAGATAGTGTTTCCATCCCATCCTGTGGAGGTCGGCCTCCTCGTCGGGGAGGGAGCGGTGGGCGAGCGTGAGGAGCGTGCCGTTGCCCTTGCTCGTGAGTGTGATCTCGACCGTCGTCGAACCCGGAGGTATTCCGGGACGGTCAACCCAACCCCAGGTGAAGACCACCAATTCGTTCTCGACCAATCGCACGAACTCGCCGCGTGCCCGCATACCGTTGCCCATGAGCATCGAGAAGATCCCACCTTCTCTCGCATCCAGGTGAGCGTCGACGCCTTGCCAGCGTTTCCATTCCTCGGCCTGCGTCAGGTATCGGTACACGGTCGCCGGTGGCGCCTCGATCCACTGTTCCACGACGATGCCTTTCATGACACGTCGCCCTCCGACCGCTCGATCGTGGAGGCGAGATCCCGAAGCGTCTCCCGCCACATGGCCTCGAGGATCGTCCGATATGGCTCGAGCCGGTCTCGATCCGCCCGGTAGTAGCGGTAATTGCCTTCCTGCCGAACCTTGACCATCGCAGCATCCCGAAGGACAGAGAGGTGTTGGGAAACTGCGCCAAACGTGACATCGAAGTTGGCGGCGATCACCGAGGCAGGCATCTCCTCATCCCAGACCATGGCGAGGATCTGGCGCCGTCTTGGCTCGGCGAGCACCTGGAGGTCGTCCATTTCGAGCGCTATTTTAGCCACTGTTGAAATAGTGAGGACCAAGCGATATAGTCTCGACTAAAGCACCTGAGGAGGGTCGATGCCGAGATTCATCATGATCTACAAGGGAGAGGCGACTGACACCGCCGACATGACGGAGGAACAGGCGCGGGAAGTCATGGCCAAATGGGGGGCCTGGATGGAAAAGGTCGGACCGGCGCTCTCAGATGTGGGAACACCGTTCGGTGCGGGTGTCTCCGTGATCGACAACGGAACCACGTCCGCTCCCGTCCCCCTTTCCGGCTACTCGATCGTCGAAGCACCCGATCTGGCCGCCGCACAGCACCTCGCGGACGGCCATCCCTACCTGAGTGAGGGCTCGGGGAACTTCGCCATCGAGATCTACGAAATGATGCCGGTCCCCTTCGAGGCCTGAGCGCACTGTCCGCTCGGGATTGTCGGTTACGGGTGGGCCCTTTTTACTGTGTCCGAGCGTGTCGGCTGATTGGGAATGACCGTCACGATGTAAGTCATGGAATCGCTCGTCACCATTAATTGGCTCGCCGACCACCTCAGCGACCCCGACCTCCTCGTCTTCGACTGTTCTCGATTCGTGGACATGACCATCGGCCAAGAGAAGTCCGGGCGTCCCGCCTACGACCTCGAGCACATCGTTGGTGCTGCATTCCTCGAGCTCCAGGACGACCTTTCCGATCCGGAGGCCGAACTCAGTTACACGCCCCTTCCGGTCGGAGAACTCGCTGCTGCGTTCAGTCGGCTCGGGATCGGCGACGAGACCCACGTAGTGCTCTACGACAACTCCGGGTCGATGTGGGCCGCCTGGGCCTGGTGGCTGCTGCGTTCGGTCGGCTTCGACCGTGCGGCACTGCTGCCCGCCGGGGTCGCCGAATGGCGTCAAGCGGGCCACCCGGTGACCGACCAAGCGACCGAGTACCCGCCGGCGACTCTCACCCCTGCCCCCCGCCCGGGAGCCCTCGCCGACATGGACGAGGTCCTCGCTGCCACTAGGGAACCCACCGTGCGAATCATCGATGTCCTCCCCCGGAGAGCTACCAAGGGCTGTTCGCCATGTACGACCGGCCCGGGCACATCGCTTCGGCGGTCAACGAGCCCATGGGGGCCATCAGCAGCGACGGCTTCTCGCTGAAGTCGACCGAGGAGATCGAGGCGGGGTTGGGCGGCTCGCCCGACCAGCGGGCCATCACCTACTGCGGGGGCGGCATCGCTGCCGCCGCCTCGGCGTTCGCCATGGTGCGCGCCGGCTACGCCGAAGTCGCCATCTACCGCGGCTCCCTCGAGGAGTGGACCAAGGGCCCGGCCCTGCCCATGGTGGTGGGACCCGACCCGACGTGATCGCCCCACACTCCTAGCTGGCCCTCGTCGCGAGTTGATCCGACTTGTGAGCGCTTCGTCACTTCGGTCGCCCATATCGGCAAATCGAGGAGCCGGTTACGTCTGCAACCTTTCAGCGCCCGTGACCTTCCCGTTGAGCTGAGGCATCAGAGATCCCCGGCGAGAACGATCGATAGCCTTGACTTGTCCCAGACATCGGGTAGTATCGAACGTATGTTCGACTCCCAAGTACCGGACAACCTGAAAGACATCCCGCCCGGCCCCCAATTGGCGGCGGTGTTGGCCGGCGTGGATTGGGAACACCTCTCCGGCTACAACCTCATCCGGGTCCTCCAGGCCCAGGACCGGCAGATTTCGCACTACCAGGCCGGACGATGCTGGACCATTGAGAAGATCGTCGCCATCTACCAGCACGACTTCCAGAGCGGGCTCTCCTATAGCCAGGAGGTTCAAGACGGCGCCGCTGCCGAGATCGGCGCCGCCCTCCATATGACCCGACGTACCGCCGAGACCGAGACGTCCTTTGCGGTGGTTTTGTGCCGGCACTACCCGCAGGTGTTCGAAGCAGTCCTCCACGGACGGATCGACCTCTACCGGGCCAAGATCATCGTGCAACACACGATGGTCCTGGCGGACACCACCGCCCAGCAGATCGTTGACTTCGTGTTGCCCGAGGCGTCAGGGCTGACCCCGGGCCAGTTGCACCGCCGGCTGGAGAAGCTGTGCATCGACCTCGACCCCGAGGCGGCGAAGGCGCGCTACGACCAGTCTGTGCAGGATCGCCGCCTGGTGGTAGAGCCCACCGGTTCCGGAACCGCCAACATCCTCGGATTGGATCTACCGCCCCACGACGCCGCCGCGATCGGCAAGTGGATCAGCAAGGAAGCGCTCAAGCTAAAACGCCTCGGCGACACCCGCACCATGGATCAGCTACGAGCCGACATCTATCTCGACCTCCTGAAACGCCGTAGGGTGACCGGGAAGATCACCCGGGCCGACTACGGCATTCTCGACATGAACCTCACCGCAGAGACCCTCACAGGTCAATCCGACGAGTCGGCCGAGTTGGGAGGGTACGGGCCGATACTGGCCGACATCGCCCGCCAGGTGGCCGATCATCAAGAGCACGTCGAGCACCGCTGGTCCCTCGTCGACCCCGACACCGGACAGCCCATCGACGGCGGCATAACCCGACGCAGACCCACCGCCTCGCAGCGCCGCCGAGCCGAGACCCTACATCCCACCTGCATCCATCCGGGATGTCGCAGACCGGCCGTCGACTGTGACATCGACCACCGCATCCCATGGTCGCACCGACACATCACATGCACATGTGACCTCGGACCCATGTGTCGCCATCACCATGTGATCCGACATGCGTATGGGTGGAGCTACCAACTCGTCAAGGGCGGCGAATTCGTTCACACCAGCCCTCTCGGGCACCACTACACCACCAGCGGTCGACCCGCCCAACACGCACGAGCACCATGAGCCGAGGTTTCGTCAGGGGCGCTGATACCACCCCTTCCACAATTCGACGCCTCGGACAGATCAGACCGACGGCCCTCATGGCAAGCCACGACGACCCGTCGGTGGTTTTGCGGTGCCCGGAACCGTTGCTCGCTGCCCGTGGCCGGCATCTGGACCAACGACGAACGCACCGTCGTCAACGTCGTTCGATTGTGACATCCGCAAAGCTCGCCCAGGACTTGCCGAACTCCCACCAGCCGTGGAGATACGGGGCGCGGACAGATGTGTTCCAGACATAGGCAAGCGGGATCAGCGCCACCGCCTCAGCCACCGCCATCCTGTCAGCGGCGTGAAACAACTCGAGCCGGGTGTGCTCGTCCCGCTCGGCAATCGCACGAGCGACGAGCGCATCGAATGGGGGATGGTTGAACGAGCCCGCGTTGTCCATGGCGTCGTGGGTGAGCAGCAGCCGCAGGAAGTACTCCGGGTCCGTGTAGCCCGGATACCAATAGGCCGGGTACACGGCGTATTCGTGCCGTTTACTGGGAAATTCGCGTAGCCTCGTCCCCTCGAGCGTCGTCACGTCGACGGCGATACCGAGATGGGCACGCCACATCTCCGCGACAGCCACGACACGCGGCGCAAACAGGGGGGTGGTGACCACCTGGAGCGGATCGATCCACTCGTGTGGTTTCACGAGCGCCCGAGCGAGCTCCGGGTCGAAGCGCAGAGCGATATCGGGCGTGTGACCGGCCAGCGGCGGGGGGACCACACCACCGGTAGCGACCATCGAGTTGACGGGAAAGACCTCCGCCAACGCTGTGCGATCGATTGCATGGGCCAGCCCGCGACGAACCGCGGGGTCGCCTACCCGCTCGTGCTCGAAATCGAAGTAGAGATAGGTGAGCCCTGCCGGCGGCTCGGGGTAGATATCGGATGGGGGAATAAGATCGACCCCCTCTCCATGCCAGCCGGCGCCCAGCCAGAGGAGGTCCCGACGACCCTCTGCATAGTCGGCGATAGCCGCTTCGTACGTGCCTTGTCTCCATTCGACCCGATGAACGTTCCCGAATCGCGTTCCCGGGTAACCGGGCCGCCTCTCCAACGTGACGTGATCGGCGTCGTGGTCGACCCGGTGGAAGGGCCCGCTGACGACCTCGTTGTCGGCCGTCGCCCATTCATCACCCAGTTTCTCGATCGCATGGCGAGGCTGCGGACCGCAGTCGGGCCTGTTGAGCATGGAGAGAAAGTACGGTGCCGGTGCATCGAGCCGAAACCTGATCGTCAGATCGTCAAGTACCTCGACTCCGACGCTGTCGAGGTCCGAGACGACCCCGAGAACGTGATCGCGGGCGCCGGCGATCACGTACAACATGGCCACGCTGATTCCCGGCCTCACCGGGTCGAGATTCCGCAGGATCCCGAAGGCGGCATCGTGTGCGGTCAGTGGAGTGCCGTCGGACCATGACAGTCCCGGGCGAAGGTGGAATACGTACTCGAGACCGTCGGCTGAGATCGTCCAGCGATCCGCCAGCGACGGGACAAGCGTGTCATCCGGCCAACGCTCGACCAGGCGATCAAACAACGCCATCTGTAATTGGATGTCCTGCAGCGCATATGAACGGACAGGGTCTGCCGGCCGGTAGAACGGTGGGCCGGAAACACGCAGTGTCTCCGTCGCTTCGGCGACGTCCCCGTAATCCCACAACTCGAACGCCTGCTGGTAAGCGTCGTTGGCCTCGGCGAATCGCAACGACGAGTGGAAGGCATTGGCCAGCTTCAGCAGCAAGACGGCAGTCTCCCGGCGATCGGGGTCGCGCTCGAGGATCGGCAACGCCGCCCTGTAGTGGCCGATCGCCTCGTCGAGCGCGTGCTCGCTCCTGGCGACGTCACCGGCGCGCAGCAATGCGACGGTTGCCTTTGACTCGTCGCCCGCCGCCAGCCAATGGTTGGCGAGCAGACCGGCAACCTCGTTGAGGTTGCCTTCGTGGCGATGCTCGAGCCAGACGGCGGCGCGCCGATGCAGGTCGCGGCGTCTCTCCTCCGACAGGGTGCGATACGCGGCTTCCTGGGTCAGGGCATGCTTGAACACATACTCGGCCTGTGGCCACCGGCGCACCTCGATGAGAAGATCGAGCCGGAGAAGCTGGTTGATCGATGTCAGCAGCTCCTCGGGCTCCTCGGTGACCCCTTGGAGCAGCGGCAACCCGAAGCTTCGTCCCAGCACCGCGGCCGAGGTGACCACCTCGCGAGTATGGGGATCGAGCCGGTCGATGCGTGATTGCACGATCTTCTCGACCGACTCCGGGACCGTTAAGGGCAGATCGTGGTCGAACCGCCATACCGTCCCGGCGCGCACGAGGGCACCGGCGTCCACGAGCGTTCCGACCAGCTCCTCGACATAGAAGGGGTTGCCCTCTGCAAGCTGGAGAAGCTGGCCAACCGTCTTCTCCGGAAGCGTCCCCGCCCCCACCATCGAGTCGAGCATCTCCGCTTGCGCCGGCTGCAGCAACACATCGACATGGATCTCGGTGACACGGTGTGGGATGGTCCTGTGGACCACCTCGAGCAACTGCTGGGAGGTATGGTCGGGGTCGGGCCGCATGGTGAGGACGATGACGAGCGCGGTGCGCTCGGTGTATTCGAGCAACTGCTCGATGAGACGCAGCGAGGTGGGATCCGCCCAATGCACGTCTTCGATGATCGCCACCAGTGGCGCACGCCTGGCGAGCGCCTCGACCAGCTCACCAAGCGCCTCGAAGGTCCGGTACTGGAGCGCTTCGGGGGCCAGGTTCGTGCGAGTCCCCGAGCTCTTGTCTTGGGTACCTCCCAGCACCCCGGCCAGGTAGGGGAAGACGCGTTCGGGTGAGTCGAGCGTCGACTCCAGCTTGGCCTGGAGGGCAACTCGAGCCTTCACGTCAGTGTCGTCGACACCGAGGTCGAGCCAGTCGCGGAGGAGGCTTGCGATGGGCCAGTACGGAATCGCCTCGGCGTAGGCAGCACAATGGCCAACCAGCCAGGTCATCTGCCCGCTCGCATGGGACCTGAGCTCCTCGACCAGACGGGTCTTGCCGACACCTGCCTCACCGCGCACAATCAGCAGGCCACCAAGCCCCTTATTGCCTGCGTCGATCACGGTACGGGCTGCGGTCAGCTCGGTTTCCCTCCCGACGAAACGGGCCCGCAGCCGGGGCGACATGCGTACTTTGTCGGCGGTGCCGCGAGTCGAGCCCACACGCCACACCGGAACGCCGTCCGGCGCCACGGCCGAGTCTTCCTCCCACGTGAAAAGGCGGTCCAGTCGTCGCCTGGTGGCGCCGTCGACAACGACGTCGCCCGGATCGGCGGCCGAGAGCAGGTCGATGAGCCGTCCGGTCACCCCGGTCAGCTGTGAAACCTTCCCCGCCGTCACATCGACCGGCAGCGAGAGGACGGCTAGGTGGATATCCGCGGGTGCGTCGCCGGCTCGTCCCGCCAGGGCAGTCTCGCTGCGCGCCTCTATTGCTCCCCGGATGGCTCGATAGGCGTCGTCGTCGCGCGCCACGGGAATCCCGAACGATGCGATCACCGATGAAGCGCTTGTCGCCACAATCGATCCACCAAGCCTCTCCAGCGCCCCGCGCACAACGTCGAGCGGCTCGGAAGCACCTTCTCCACCCGTCCGTTCCGCGGTCATCTCGGCCAGGACAAACGTCGCCAGCCGGCGCTGTGGCTCGCTGAGAAGCGGGCCGGGCTCTGTTTGCGTGGACGACACCATCGGCGGCGGTGTCAGAAGAAGACCCGGGTCCTGCGCAAGGATCCGCGCCTCGAGGTGTCTGAGATCGGGACCCGGGTCGATGCCTAGCTCCTCGACCAGGTGGCGGCGGGCCGAGGCGTAGGCGCGCAGTGAATCGGCTTGCCGGCCGGTGCGGTACAGGGCCGTCATCAGCAGCGCCCAGGCGTCCTCGAGCAGCGGCTGCTCCTCGAGCAAGGCCCGCAACTCCGGGACTAGCTCCTGGTCCTCGCCCATTGCGAGCCGGGTACCCAGCAGATCGACCCGTGCCTGGAGGTGCAGACTCTCGAGACGGGTTCGGAGCGGGATCAGGTGGTCGGCGTTCGGAGCATCGGCAAACGGTGAGCCTCGCCAGAGCTCCAGCGCAGCGCGGAGCAATCGCGCCCCCTCGGACGGATCCTGCGCGACCAGATCGCCGGCCGACTCGAGACCCGTGATGAATTGGTCGGCATCCACACAGCCGGGCTCGAGATCCAGCCGGTATCCCGCACCGGCAGTCGCAATGACACCTTCAGGCATGAGCGAACGCAGATGGTGGACATAGGTGCGCAGCGTCCTTGATGCCGAGTCGGGTGCCCGTTCGCCCCACAGGCCGTCGACCAGCCTGTCGATCGACACGAGCTCGCCGGACGATGCAGCCAGGATGGTCATAACGGCGCGGTCGGCAGGCCGACTCACCGCAATGAGTGGGTCGAGGACCTCGAGAGGGCCGAGGACGTTGATCCGCATGACGCAAACGTACCGTGCTATCCGGATCAAAGCGCCGTACAACCTGAAAACGATCGTCGTCGGTCAACGTGTGGGTGAAGGGTTCCAAGCAGAAGGAGAAAGCAAATGCCCTTGTATATGGACGTTCACGCCCACCTGCCAGATGGGGCGACCGCAGCAGACGTGGCCAAGGCCCACGAGGCGGACCTGGAGATCCAGGGGAAACACGGCGTCAACTATCGCAGCTACTGGGTCGACGAGAGGGCCGGCAAGGTCTTCTGTCTGGTAGAGGCGCCGAGCGCCGACGCTGCAGCGACCGTGCACCGGGAAGCGCACGGCCTGGTCGCCGACGAGATATTCGAGGTGTCGGAAGGATGAGAACGACGGCAGCCCGCAGCATCACGCTCGCGCTGGTGGCGGTTGCGCTCACCACGCTGCCCGGAGTGGCCAGCGCATCCGAGCTGAGCCAGTCACTGAACGGCGTTAGGCAGGCCACGGCCGCGTACCACAACGTTGCCAACGCTGAGAGCGCGGGGTACTCGATGTTCCTCGACTGCTTCGACTCAGACGCAGGTGGAATGGGCCAGCACTACGTGAATCTGAACGCGCTCGATGCCGAGGTCGACGCCCTCAGCCCCGAGGCCATGGTCTACGAAGTCACCGGAAGAGGCCTCAGGTTGGTAGCGGTGGAGTACATCGTTCCCGGGGACCTGGTCGATCCGGCCAATCCGCCCCGGTTGTTCGGCATGCCATTTCACGAGAACACCGCACTCGGGGTCTGGGTGCTCCACGCCTGGATCTGGAAGAAGAACCCATCAGGGATCTTTGCGGACTACAACCCCAACGTCCGGCAGTGCCCGGTCGATTGAGTCACGGCTGAGCAACCTCGGGGGTTGGGAGCTCCCACAGCGGACGCTTCCGGCCCCCCAGGTAAGCTCTATCGGGCCGACCTCAGTCGATGACGAAGCCGCCTGCCTGTGGGTGGTGGACGATGAGCCGCACCGTGGTCAACTCGGGCTGAAGCGGATCGTCACCGGCGCCACCGACGGTCACACCGATTCGCTCCGCACCCAACAGTTCGGCGACCGTGTGCTCGTTGCCCGGCACGGGGTACCGGCCACCCCTGTAGAACTGGCGGAACACCAGACCGAGCGACGGGCCATCCTCGTCCCAGAAACCCCATTCGATACGGATACGACGATGCCAGTACTCGGTGAGGGCGTCTTCCATTGCGATACCGAGGCCGTGCAGCCGCAAGTAGCTCTCCGGGGTGGCTCCCCCGTAGTGATCGGGGCTGCGTCGGGACATCCGGTTGCCCATCGTGACCATCTGCAGCGCCACGTAGTCGATCTGACCCACCGGTTTGACGTAGTCCGCAACACATAGTCGCGGTTGCCCGCTCTGCCGTTTGAAGACGAGACGGGCCCTCTCGCTCGACATCTCGTCATCCCAGATGATCACCTCGTTACCGTCGCTGTTGGCCGGGAAGTACCCGTAGGCAACCTGGGGAGCGAATATCTCTTGCTTGGCGGCAGCGGCAAGTTGCTCGACGAGCAAACGACGGGCGGACCGACGGAACGCGGACTCGCTCTCACCGGCGCCGGGACTCAGGTGCCACCGGGCTCCGAACAGTGCGTCCTCGTCCAGGTAGCCGACGATCTCGTCGGGGCGCACGGGACCCACCACGTGTGCCCCCAGAAACGGCGGCTCAATCGTCGGATTGGCAGCCGAAATCGTCGCCGATCGCACATATGCCGGGGCGGGGGACATGACCATCGTCACAGCCTCGATCATTGCCGACACGGTTGGGTCTTCATCGACTCGACGATAAGCCAAGACCGCCAATAAACCGTGGATTACCCCAACCTCCGAACTCGAACCCGTAGCGAAGCGGGTGGGCGAGCCCCCCAAGAATCAGTCATAACCGATAATCGGTTACGCGATCTGGTGTCTAGTGAGTAGGTTCGGGCTATGAACAGCTCGCTACTCGACGTGACCAGCCGGGAATTCACCCAGAATCCGTATCCGGCGCTGGCCGAGATGCGTGAATCAGCTCCGCTGATCTACGACGAGCCATCGAACCTCTGGATGGTTACCAGACACAAGGATGTCAAAGCATGTCTCCGCGACCGGCGCCTCGGTCGGGTTTACGACCACGTGACCACCGGGGATGAGATCGGGGCAACGCCGCGGGATCCGCGGTGGAGCTCATTCTGGAAGGTGGAACAACACTCTCTGCTCGAGCTCGAGCCTCCCGAGCACACCAGGCTTCGCCAGCTCGTATCCAAAGCATTCACGGTCCGCGCTGTTGAGGCGATGCGGGAACCGTCACAAGAAACGGCGCGACTGATCCTCGACGTGCTCCTCGAACAGAACGACATCGACCTGTTGGCCGACTTCGCCCAGCCCTACTCGGTGGCAATCATCTGCCGGCTGCTGGGTGTCCCGTTCGAAGACCACAAGGACCTGCTCGACTGGTCACACCGCATGGTGAAGATGTACGAGTTGAACACAACGGACGACCAGGCCCGGCGTGCCGCCGACGCCGCCGGATTGTTTGACCGCTATGTGCGGGGACTCATCCACTTCCATCGCGACAAGCCGCGAGGTGGTCTCATCGGCGACCTCGTGCACGCCGAGGTCGATGGCGAGCAACTCACCGACGAAGAGATCGTCTCCACGACGATCGTGCTGCTCAACGCCGGCCACGAGGCGGTCGTCAACACCTTCGGAAACGGGATCACCGCTTTCCTGACCCACCGCGACGAATGGCATCGGGTGGTCGATGGTTGGGTAGCACCACAGATCGCCATCGAGGAGATGGTGCGCTGGGATGCGCCGCTACAGCTGTTCGAGCGGTGGGTCCTCGAGGACGACGTCGAAATCGCAGACACCACGCTGGCGTTCGGCGACAAGATCGGGATGTTGTTCGGCTCGGCAAACCGCGACCCGCGTGCCTTCGACGACCCGGACGCGTTCCACGCCCGCCGGCACGCGGCGAATCACGTCGGCTTCGGCGGCGGAACCCATCACTGTCTGGGCGCCCCGCTCGCCCGCATCGAGCTCGCCGAGGGTCTGGCAACGCTCGCCAAGACCGCCCCGGAAATGGAGCTGCGCAGCGACCCGGTTCGGCACCACACCTTCACCATCCACGGCTACGAGTCCGTCCCGATCCGGCTCCGCCCCTAGTCAGTCCCCCGCCGGCCCTGAGTGTAGACCGTGGCGCATACATTATGTAGACTGATGGTATGGGAACGACAACGATTCGAGTCGATACCGACACACACGCCCGCCTTCTCGACTTGAGCAAAGAGAGCGGGGCATCGCTGATCGAGACGGTACGTGATGCCACCGAAGCCCTCAGCCGGCAACGTTTTGCTCACCAGGTGGCCGCCGAACTCGACAAGCTCCGTGAGAGCCCTCAGGCATGGGAGGCCTACCTTGCTGAGGCGGACAACACGTCGGTGAGCGATGGCATCGGTTGATGATCTCTGGCTCGTCGATTTCGGCCAGCCGTACCCCGGCGAGCCGGCGTCGTACCGACCGGCGCTGATCGTCGGTCCGCCCGACACCTTCGGTCCTGGATTTCCCTTCGTGATTGTCACCCCATTGACTACCGCCCGACGAGGGCTATCACTTCACGTAGAAGTCGAGGCAACCGCCGAGACCGGTCTCGACACCACCAGCTACATCCAGTGCGAACTGATCAGATCGATCAACCGCAACCGACTGGTCCATCGACTCGGCGCCGTCAATCGAGACATCAGCAGCCAAGCCACCACTGTCATCAAGACCCTGCTCAGCTACTGACCACACGCAGCGACCGTCCTGCTTCCGGCGTATCTGAAACCGCCCGGCACCATGTACGCAAGAACGCTGGGAAACGCACCTTTCCCAGCTGGGCGACTCCGACCTAGTCCAGAACCAGAAGCCCCTCGTCGCCCAGTGCGGTGCGCAGCGCCTCCTCCTCACCGGGGCGCACCGACACCGTGAGCACACCACCGCCGCCGTGGGGGGAATGACGGAGCTGTAGATCACGAATATCGACAGAGGATGCGCCAAAAGCACGGCCGACCCGGGCCAGCTCACCGGGCTCGTCGGCGAGCGCCACACGTATCGCCACGGCGCCGGGGGCGAGACCGCGCCGAACCTCCCGGCCCCGATCGAGAAAGTCCCTGATCCCGTCGGTGTCATCGGCACCGATTGCGCGGGCGACTGCACCGAGCCGCTCCCGGAAATCCTCGATGACCGCCACCACGTTCGGCCGGTTTATCTCGAACAGATCGATCCACATCGCGGGGTCGGATGCGGCAACCCGGGTCAGATCACGAAAGCTGCCCGCCACCAGCTCGAGCGTCTTGGTACGGTCCGCAGCTTCGTTGACGAGAGTCGTCGCCAGAACCTGAGGAAGGTGGCTGATCATGGCGACGCCGGCATCGTGGGCGGCGGCGGTCATCCGCAGTGGGCGGGCGCCCAGCTGGACGAGGATGTCTTCGACCATGTCGAGATCGTCAGGGGCGGCGCCGTCGGTGACGATCACCCAGGTCGCTCCCCGGAACAGCGAAGGGGTCGCCCCCTCCGGACCCTGGATCTCCCGCCCTGCCATGGGGTGCGTGCCGACAAACCTGGGAGCGCCGGCAGCGGCAACGATGGGACCTTTGACCCCGGCGACGTCGATCACCAACGCCCCGGTCGTCAGGGCCCCGACCTGCTCCAGGATCGCCCGCGGCGGCCCGGCGAGCACCAGCAGGTCCACGGCGCGCCCCACCAGCTCGTCGAACGAGCCACTGCGGTTCGCGACTGCGCCGATGGCGACGGCGGTATCGAGCCGCTGCCGGCTCGGGTCCCACCCGGTGACCGCCCAGCCGGCGCGCGTCAGACCGAGCCCTATCGAGGCACCAATCAGCCCCGTCCCGGCGATGGCGGCAGTGGGCATCAACGGCCTCTAGAAGGATTCCATGACGGTGCGAAGGGCCCGCACCTGATCCATCAACTCTGCAAACTCACCGGGCAGAATCGCCTGGGGGCCGTCGACCAGAGCAGTCTCGGGCGCCGGATGCACATCGACCATGAACCCGTCTGCGCCTGAGGCAACCGCGATCCGGGTCAACGCCGCGACGAGCGACCGCCTGCCCCCCGAGTGCGACGGATCAACGACGACAGGAAGATGGGAAAGCTCCTTGAGCACCGGCACGGCAGAGATGTCGAGGGTGTTGCGGGTCGCCGTCTCGAATGTGCGAATGCCCCGCTCACACATGATGACGTCGTGGTTGCCTTCCTTGTAGATGTACTCGGCGGCGTTGAGCCATTCCTCGATTGTGGCGGTGAGGCCCCGCTTGAGCATCACCGGTTTGTCCTGCCTCCCCAGCTCCGAGAGCAGCGTGAAGTTCGCCATGTTCCGCGTGCCCACCCGGATCAAATCGGCGTAGCTGCTCACCAACTCCACATCACGGGGGTCGACAGCCTCGGCGACGAACGGCATCCCGAACGCGTCACGGGCCTCCGCCATCAGCTCGAGACCCTTCTCGGCAAGACCCTGAAACGAGTAGGGCGAAGTCCGTGGCTTGAAGGCGTCGCCGCGAAGGATCTTGGCGCCCGCCTTGGCGACTGCTTCGGCAGCCGCAAACAGCTGCTCCCGTGACTCCACTGCGCACGGCCCGGCAATGGCAGCGAAGTGCCCGCCACCCACTGGAACGCCGCCAACGTCGACAACGGTGTCCTCAACCTGGAAGTCGCGGCTGACGAACTTGAACGGCTTGAGCACCGGGACCGCACGCTCCACCCCGGTGAACGCCTCCCACGGCAGCAGCTGGATCGCGGTGCGATCACCCACGACGCCAATGACCGTCCGCTGTTTGCCCTCGGAAACATGGGCTTCGGCCCCGATCGCCCGCAGCCGCTCGATGACCTGAGCTATGTCCTCGGCAGAGCAGTCTTTCGCCATGACGATGATCAAGGATTCATCCCCTTTTGTGGATTGCATGGATCGCTCCGCAGTGCCTGGGCCAGGATAGGAGGATACGCCTGCTCGTAGCCAGAGAGAGGGCGGGCCTGAAATTGTAGGCTGGGGGGCTATGAGGCGAATCCTGGTGACCGGTGCCGCAACCTGGACCGGCTGTCATCTCATCGAGCGACTCGAGCGCATACCCGACGTCGCCGTCATCGCGGTCGACGAGATCCCGGCGCCGGTGCCGCTCAACACCGAGGTACGGATCTTCGAGCTGGACAACGCGGAGTTCGCCCACTTCGTCATCGACGCCGCACCCGACGCACTGGTTCACCTGCAAACTGTTGACCGCTCGGCGATGCTCGGGGGTCGGCGCGCCCACGACGAGGCCGTTGTCGGCTCCCAGGCTCTATTCGGCGCCATCCGCCGCTGCCGATCCATCAAGCAAGTTGTGGTCAAGTCCGATCTCTGCATCTACGGCATGGGGCCTCGCTGCCCTTCGGTAGTCACCGAGGACACGGCCTTTGCCGGGAAGCGCGGTCGCTACGGCCGGGATCTGGAGCAGGTCGAGGGCTACACGGCAGACGCAGCAGCGGTGCGCGGCGATGCGGTATTCACAATCCTTCGTTTCGCCCCGATCTTCGGCGTCGATGTCGACAACCCCGTCAGCCGGTATCTGCGACTACCCGTCGTCCCGACCCGTCTTGGCTACGACCCCCGCCTACAGCTCCTCTCGGGTCACGACGCGGTGCGGGCAATCGAGCATGCCATCGACCACCCCGAGCCGGGAGCCTTCAACATTGCCGCCCCCGGCCAGCTCTACCTCTCGCGCATCCTCCGGCTCGGGAGACGGGCACCACAGCCGCTCCCGTCCCGTGCCTACGACATCGCTATCAAGGGGATGAGGCGGGCCAACATCTATCTTCCCGAGCACATCAAGCATCTCGTTCAATACGGGCTCGTGGCCGACACGACCCGGATGACCGAGGTGCTCGGCTTCCAGCCGAACGATGCCATCCGGGTAGCGATCACGAACGGTTTCCGCCGCTCGCTGGCTCCGTCTGGCCTGCGATGAATCTCGACGACCTGAGCAAGAAGCAGCTCCTCGAGATGGCCCGCAGACGCAACCTTTCCGGCCGCAGCCGGATGACCAAACAGGAGCTCGTGGCCGGCCTGAGCAGCATCCCACCACCGCAAGCGGCCGCCGCAAGCGCTACGCCGCAGCAGCGGCGGAACCTGCTCAATGCCCGGCTCAACTCGTTCGTAGATCACTCGATCTCCTGCAACTGGCGCGGGGCCGAGGGTCGTCCGTGCGGGCTTCCCGTTATCCGCTCTCGGGACCGGTGCTCCCTGCACGGCGGTCTCGGAGACTCCGACCTGGCGATACCGGCCACGGGGCGGCTCGGGTTCGACACCTGGCCGACGGTGCTCCGCCAGCTATGGCTCGCCACATACAACGTCGACCCGATCGGGCTCGACCCCATCGTTGCCGAGATGGTGTGGCACGTGCTCAACTACCTCTACTTCGAGTACTTCCGGGTCGAGGTCGAGGGTGTCGCCAACATCCCCGACTCGGGGCCTGTGCTCCTGGTCGCCAACCACGGCGGCGCCGCCCTGCCCTACGACGCGGCCATGCTGACCCTGGCGGTCACCAACGAGATGGCCGCTCCGCGCCGCCCCCGGATCATGGCCACCGAGGTGTTCAACGCAACACCGACCCTCTCCCACCTCTACCGCAAGGTCGGCGGCGTCTACGCCTCGCGGGGCGATGCCGACTACCTGCTGCGCACCGGAAAGATGGTCGGCGTCTTCCCCGAAGGCGTGCGTGCGTTCCAGAAACCCTTCTCGCAGGCTTACCACGTCCAGCGTTTCGGTCGCGGCGGCTTCATCACCATCGCTGAGCGGCACGGGGCACCTGTCGTTCCGGTGGCGATCGTGGGCTCCGACGAGGTCCACCCAGCGGTCTTCTCCTCAGAGATCCTCGCCCGGGTGGTGCGGCTCATCTGGCCGTCACAGCGCGTCGATGAGATGGCCGTATACCTGAACCTGATCCCCCTGCCAATCCGGTGGCGGATCCGGTTTCTCGACCCGATCATGCCGTCGCACTCGGGATCCGATCCTGACCCGCTCGAGATGCTGGAGCGGACCCAGGAGATCAGAGAGGCCATCCAGCAGAACCTATACGAGCTGCTGGCGCAGCGGGGGTCGGCCATATAGACTGCTTGCAATTGCTAGCACTTTGCGTTATCGTGCTAACAATGAAGCAGATGGGCAACGTCGGCGAATACATCCGTCACCAACGCGAGCGAAGCGCCATGTCGCTACGCAAGCTGGCGGAGGCCGCCGGTATCTCCAACCCGTATCTCAGCCAGATCGAGCGCGGGCTCAGGAAGCCGTCGGCGGAGATCCTCAAGTCGCTCGCCAGGGCGCTGTCGATCTCGGCCGAGACGCTGTACGAGCGGGCCGGTCTGCTCGATGAAGTCGGAAAGAGGCGAGACGTCCCGGACGCGATAAGCGCGGACGAGACGCTCACCAAGACACAGAAGAATGCGCTGCTGGAGATCTACAACAGCTTCGTCAGCGGCGCGACAGAGGAGTAACAATGGAACTCAAGACATCCAAAGAGGTCGTCAAGAAGTCGGCATACGTCGCCGTGGGAGCACCCGTCGTGGTGGCTCGCAAGGTGAAGGAACTCGGCACCAAGATGATGGCCGATGCCCAGACGCAGATCGACGCGTACGCAGCCGAAGGCAAGAAGGTCACCACGCAGCTCCAGGAGCGCAACGTGGTCGAAGAGCTCGAGCAGCGGATAAACATCGACAAGGTCCAGGGCCGCGTCGAGCAGCTGCGTGACCAGCTCGAGACTACGCTCAACAACTGGCGCGAGTCCTTCGCCCCCGAGACGGAGAAGAAGACCGAGGAGCCGAAGAAGGCCCCGGCAGCCAAGGCCTCCGCCGCCAAGAAGGCACCGGCCAAGAAGGCTCCGGCCAAGAAGGCACCTGCTGCCAAGAAGACCGCTGCCGCCAAGTAGCAACACCCCCGGCCAACCTAGACCTGGCTGGGAAGAAGCGACCTCAACGTCGTCGAAGCTCTCCCTCCCTCCCTGCTTCGCCTTCTCAGTCAACCAAGAAGCCCCCGGCGTCCAATGCCGGGGGCTTCATCGTTCCCTCTCTCTCCGGAAGAGGATGCCGAGCACCTCGCCGGAAACCGTGCCTAGTGCTCGACGATGGGGTCGAGTTCCACCGCATGCTCCACCCAGCGCTCAACCATTGCTGTGGTCGGCAAACGCCTGACGAGTGACTTCTTATCGTTGATCTCGACCATGGCTGCCAGCAGGTTTGCGGCATTGCGGCGACGCAACTCTTTGATGGTATCGACACCGGCGGATTCGAGAAGGTCGGAGTACTCCTCACCAACACCTCGCACACGCATCAGGTCGGCGCGGTTCACCCACTCGAGGATGAGCTTCTCGCTGATTCCGGTCGCCGCGGCGACCTCGCGCCTGCCCCGGCGTGTCGCTCCCTTCTTGAGAAGTGATTCGACGGTGCGAATCCTCGCTTTGCGGAGGCTCGTTGCCTGCTTGTGACCGATCCCCTCGATCGTATCGATCGACGCCATACCCGTCCTTCCCGATCATCTTTCCAAGTGCGTCGAGCCCCTGCCTTTCCGATCACACGGTTCAGAGAATACCGACGTCCCCATCCGAAATGCCAGACGGCTTGGAGGGCAACCGGGTGGTGTCTCAGTGACGAACCGACTGGATGTCGAGCAGGTCGTCGGGTGTGAGCACCCGGCGTCCCGGAAGTCGGTCGAACCAGACCTCATCCACCCAATCCGCGTGAGCCTGCAAGAGCTGGTCGACCTTTGCGCTCCCCTCCATGGTGATGAGGCGGCCCCACAGCATCTCGCCGACGACAACCGGATGACCAACCGCATACCGGTACTTGGGCACCACCGCCTCGCGAGGAGACTCAGCGTGCTTGTTGAGCAGACGGAGCACCTCCTCACCCCGGGATCCCGGCTCATCTGCGTGAATGAGGACCAGGGCTTCGAACTCGTCGAGCCGGTAGAGAGTGTCGATGCCAACGCGGAGGGAGGCGGCCTCCCCTTCACCCCACTCGAGATCGATGACGATCATCGCATCGCCCAGGTCTGCCTTCTCGACTATCTCTTCGGCATCGGGCCCGAGCACAACGATGACCAGATCGACAGGCCACTGGTGGACCTCGGCAACGACCTCTTCGATCAGCGTCGAGTTCCGGAACGGTGCGAGATACTTGGACCGCGTGAAACCTGTGCCGGAGTCAGCGGCGAGGACCAGCGCAGCAACCTTCACAAACGTTCCTCCGTCTATCGGTTCTCAACGCTAGTCGGCGAGGGCGAAGAACCGTCACTCCGCAGGACCGCGCAGCAGCTTGCGCCCACTCAGCCGGGCCCACCACATGTAGACCGCTCCCGCGGTCAGGACAATGGTGCACAGCCACTGGTACCAGGCACTCCAGTGGTATTCGTGGACCGAGAGCGAGTACAGGAATCCTACGGCCCCAAGTGTCAGCTGCGTCGCCCCGGCGGTGACGAACACGCCGCGGCCTGCCGGTCTCGCCATCACCGCGATGGCGGTGATCGACCACGCCAGCAGGACGGCACCCACCCAACGAAGCCCCCCGAGTAAGTCGGCCGTCGCGCCATCGAGACCGATCGCCTTGAAATACGTGACCGGAAATATCACCAGCGGCAGAGCGAGTACCAGGTTGATGAAGATATAGACGACGAGCGCCGTCGTCAGGGTGGTCGCCGGATCCCGCGGCTTTCTGTGCTCGGTCGGCCGGGCCGGGTGCTCCCCGGATTCGCCCGGCTCGTACTCGTCGCGACGATCGGTCACTTTGCCTCCCCCAGCCTCGTCAACATCTCGCCAACCAGCTCTTCCTGAAGCATGCCGAGAAACGTGACGAGCGCCACTTCCGGATCCCTCCCCGCTTGCTCCGGCAGCCCGTTCTCGAAGAGACCCTTGCGGGCGCCGAGAACGATCCTCGCCTCGCCGAGTACTCGCGCCCATGCGGCCGCTTCCTCGTCGGTTAGCACCATGGGTCCGCCGACTGCGTTGTCGAGCCCCTCGTTGAAGATCTCACGATCGACAGAGCGGACCTCGACCCGCTCCTTCTCGCCAAACCGATCGAAGTCCCGCGACGCCCGCTCGTCGTCGGGATAGATCTGCGGAATCAGCCGGGCCCGGGCAGGATCATTCCTATCGACCCCGGCCGCCCCGAGCAGGCTACCCAGCTGGTAGAGCACCGCTATCTCGGGCCCGATCAGCGACACCTCGATACCGCAGGGTACTACGGAGAACCGGCTCATCTCTTCTCCAACGTCGCCCACAAGCCGTGGTGGTGGAGCCGGAACGCGCTCATCTCCGCCTGCTCGCGAGGGCCGGAGTCAACAACCGCCCGTCCTTCGTTGTGGACCTGCAGCATGAGACGAGTCGCCTGCGCCTCAGGGTATCCAAAGAGGGTTCGGAACACCCAGACGACATAGACCATCAGATTCACCGGGTCGTTCCAAACAACGACGTCCCAGGTCGGGCTGTAGGCGATATCGTCGGAGCCCGCCGGCCGATCGACCTCGATCGGTGCGGTGGTCATCGCTCCTGCCCTCCCGCCATGCGCCGCTCGTTCAACCACAGCTCGAAGTCCTCGCGGGCGATACGCCACTGACGGCCGAACTTGACCGCAGGTAAGTCACCGGACCGCAGCTGACTCGTCACCACGTAGGGAGAGACGTCCATATACCGGCAGATGTCGGCGACCGACAGCCACTCCTTCTCGATGTCGACGGTGATCCTCTCCATGGCAGCTACAGGCTATGAGGCACCGGGTGCACAGGCAAGCGGCCTGGGTCACCTCCCGGGAAGTGCTTGCTTGATATTTCGCGCTCTGGGATACTGCGCGAGCGTCGGCGACGGTTCTTCGGGTAAGGCAGTGATGCCGGACGGGTGGAGACCCAGGAGGAACAGCGCAATGATTCGCTCAGCGTTCATTGAGGGTCACCATTTTCTGGTGGCGCATCGGCGCGGCTACGACAAGGCCGAGGTCGATGCCGTCATGAAGCGACTCGCCGACACCTTGCGCAGGTACGAGGCGCAGACCAGCGAAGCCACCGGGGCCACCATCACCGACCTGGAGAAGGCGCGCCTGGCCCGGGCGCACGCCGAGGCACTCACCGCAGACAGTGAGGCGGCCTGGCAAATGTCGACCGTCGAACTCAGCGAGGCCAAGCAACAGGCCGCCGAGATCGTGACAAGTGCCAAAGAAGCCGCGGACCAGATCCGGCAAAGCGCCCTCGCCGATTCCGCCGGCCTCGTCCGCAGACGGAACGAGCGCAGCGAGGCTCTCATCACGTCGGCGCTCTCCGAGGTCAGGGCGCTTCGGGCTCGCGCCTTGCGTGAGATCAACGACTTCCATTCCAACAAGCGTGCCGAGGCCGAGTCCCTGATCCGCACTGCCGAGCTGTCTTCGGAGGAGCTAATCGAGAACGCACGTCACGAGGCGGGCTCGATCCTGGGCAGAGCGCGGCGGGAGCACACCGAGCTCGAGCAACGCCTCGCGCAGCTGCGCACCGCCATCGCCGGGGTCGAGGACCAGTTCCGCAATCTCGCCGAGTCGACTCTGGGACAGACCGAGATCATGGCGTCGATGATCGATCTCGAGACCACAGAGCTCACCGACGCCGCAGAAGAGCGCGAGCCCGAGGTCGTGCGGCTCACCGGGCCAGGAATGACAATCGACCTCACCGGCAACGCAGACGAGACGAACGACGAATCTGCTGATCTGGCTCACTATGCGGTCAACCCCAGACCCACGATCTATGAACGGCGGGGCGGCGGCATCAAAAGACGGCTCGAGGGTGAAGAGACGACTGACAACTGACAACTAGCCGGCCATCACCCGTTCGGTGGTGGGCCGCGTCAGGATGAACGCGACCCCGATTGCTCCGAGCGCGATGAGGGACACACGCATCCCCATACTCTCGATTGCAAAGACGACGGAGAACGCGACGCTGCCCACAAGCATCGTGATCGCGATGACCTTGATCCGTCGTCGAATTCCATAGCCGGCTCGATATGCGCGCACCGTCGGTCCGAGACGGGGATGGTTCAACACCCAGTGATACATCCTCGCGTTCGACTGGAAGAAGAACCACACGGCGAGCAGGATGAACACCGTTCCCGGGAGCACCGGCAGCACATAGCCCGCGATGCCGAGCCCGAGACACAGGAAACCGAGAGCGGTGAAAACCACACGGCCGAGGCGGCTCGACATCACCCGCGGCTCCGCGACGGGAGCGGTCTCGAAGTCTGGGGGTATCTGGTCGGGCATCGATTCGCCTCATCGGGTCGTGGGAACTGCAATCTCGCCGACGGCCGACCCGACATCAAGTCGGTGTCAACCTCCCAGTCGCAATTGCTCGACGGCGGCCGTATCGAGCGGCTCGATGCATTCCGGGTAGTTGTTCGCGACCTTGTTCACCAAGGTAGCGACCGGGTGCTCACCCATCTCTTCCTCGGGGAACACTCCGAGCAAACCTTCCAGGAGGTTTCGGTCGGCAATGCCCCGATCGAGCCAGACACTCCACGCAGCCTCGGGGAGGATCACCGGCATCCGATCATGCAGCTCGGCGACCATCGCATTGGGCCGGCCGGTGATGATCGTGCACGATCGCACCCATTCACCCGACTCCGGGTCCTTCCAGCTCGCCCACAGACCCGCCATAGCCAGCGGCTTGTCGTCCCGCCTGTAGATGTAATGGGGGAGCTTTCCCTTGGGCAGGGCTTGCCATTCGTAGAACCCGTCGGCCGGGATCAGACACCGTCGCCGGGCAAAAGAGTCGCGATAGGTGGGTTTGTCCGCAACCGACTCGACGCGAGCGTTGATGTTACGGGCACCGATCGTCCTGTCCTTTGCCCAGAACGGGATCAGACCCCAGTTGAAGACCCCGAGCTGACGCCTGCCCTCGTGCTCGGCGACCGCATAGATCTTGTCGGTCGGGGCGACATTGAATGAGGCGGGGATACCCTCGGTCCGCATCGTCTCGACCTGAAACGCGTCGGCATAGAAAGCCGCGTCATGAGATTGCACAAACCGTCCGCACATGACGGCATTGTCTCAGAAACGAATGACACGTTTGGCGTCAGCCGTCAAAGAGCCATAATGCGCAACCTCTGCGTCGATAAGGGCCACCATCGAAGACACAATCCACGAACTGGCCGGGCTCGCCGGCGTCCTCACCGAGTGGATCGACGTGTGGGGGCAGCCGCATCAGGTTGCTCGCGAGCACCTGGTGGCGACGCTGCATGCGCTGACCGGACGCGACCTCGAGTCGGCTCGATCGATCGCCGCCCTGACACACGAGCTGCGCAACCATCGCCCTGTCGTCGAGCCTGTCGTCGTCGCCTGGGACGGATGGTTCCCGGAAACGACGCTGGGCCGACCGGTTTCATCGGCGCACCTGGTGACCGAACAGGCCGACGAAGTCCCGGTACAAATCAACGAGCGACAGATTTCGATCGATAGGCAGCTTCCACTCGGCTACCACCATCTTCACCTTCCGGGCGCACCCGGTTCGACGATGGTCATCGCTGCTCCAACCGCCGCCCCCGACGCCCCCCGGCGCGCCTTGGGGCTCATGGCCCCCGTCTATTCGATCCGCACCGAGCACGACGACACCGGCGTCGGCAACATCGGGCTTCTCGGACAGCTCGCCGACACGGCATTGGTCACAGGAGCAACCGTCATCGGGACATTGCCGCTCGTCGCCACCTTCGCCGACCAGCCCTCACCGTATGCGCCGGCGTCGCGCCGGGCCTGGAACGAGCTCTTCGTCGACCTGGCGGCCGCTCCCGGATGGCAAGGCGAGATCGCTGAGTACACCGGCGATCCACTGTGGGTCGATTACGACGTAGCGGCCCCCCGGATCCGCGAGGCAATCGCCGGCTATGCCGTGGCGGCGATGCGCCAGCCACATTTGCGAACCCGGATCGACGAATTTGCCGCCGCCAACGACGACGCCGCCCCCTACGCCCGCTTCCGCGCTACGTGCGATCGCCATGGTCGCAACTGGCGTGCCTGGCCCGCCGACGCCACGGGTCATCCCGATCGGGAGGCGTATCACCTCGTCGGACAATGGCTGGCGACCGAGCAGCTCCGAGACCTGAGCAACCGCCTGTCGTCCCGGGGCCAATACCTGTACCTCGACCTGCCGATCGGCTGCCATCCCGACGGGTACGACATCTGGGACCAGCAACATCTGTTCGCCCCGGCCAGCGTCGGCGCCCCGCCCGACTCGCTGTTCCTCGGCGGCCAGGAATGGGGTCTCCCCGCCACCATCCCGGCACGTGCCAGGGAGGCGCACCACGTGGGGTTCATAAAGGCGGTCCGGCACCAGCTCTCGGTGGCCGGTCTACTCCGGGTAGACCACGTCATGGGTCTTCACCGAGCCTGGTGGGTGCCGCACGGTCTCTCCGCAACGGACGGGGCGTACGTCCTACAGCCGACCGAGGAGATGTTCGCCATCCTCTGTCTCGAAGCCCATCGGGCGGGCGCGGCCGTTTGTGGCGAGAACCTGGGCACCGTCCCCGAGGCGGTGACCGTCGCCCTCGAGCGACACCGGCTGCTCGGGATGAAGGTCGCCGTCGACAGTCTGAGTGACCCGACCGACCAGGAGCTGATCGCCCTGGCCACCCACGACACGCCACCGTTTGCGGCATGGTGGGAGAAGCAGGACATCGACGACGGGGAGGACCTCGGCGTCTACACCGACGGACGCGGAGATCAGGCTCGTCGCGACCGGGATGACACGCTCGATTACCTGCAGGATCTGCTCCAGACCGACGGTCTCGATGACACCCGCAACGCGATCCTCGAATGGATGGCCCGCTCCGACGCAAGCGTGGCGATCGTCAACGTCGACGATCTGTGGGGGGAGGAGCGTCGCCAAAACGTTCCCGGAACCGACACGGAGCGCCCGAATTGGCGAGCCCGTCATGCCATGACGGTTGAACAGCTGACGACCGACACGGGCATTCTGTCGCGACTCGAGCATCTCCACGAGATACGTGACCCAGCTCACGACGAGTCGGAATAGGAACCCCTGAGATGCCCGGTACGACGCGAGACTATATGATCGCGGCTTACGCCCAAGGACAAAAGCGTGCAAGACGACACAACATCACGCTATGAACTGGAGAGTACGCTGCTCCAGATAGCAAGCAACTACTCGTGGACCTGGGATATCAGCGCCCGCGAGCTGTTCCGCCGTATCCCGGCTATGAACGGCGACTCTGCGCTTCATCCCACCGAGCGGGTCAAGCTGCTGAACGAGGATGACTGGGCGGGCCTGCTGGCCGATCCTGAGTTCACCGAGCTCGCCAGGCTCGCACACAGCCGGATCCCGAAACCGCTGCATCTGAACGACGACGAGACCGTCGCATACTTCTCGCCCGAGTTCGGGATCTCCGAGATGCTGCCACAGTATTCGGGTGGTCTCGGAGTCCTCGCCGGCGACCACCTCAAGGCGGCGAGCGACCTGCGGATGCCCTTGCTCGGCGTGGGGCTCTTCTATCGCGACGGGTTCTTCCGTCAGGCGCTCGAGAACGGCCACCAGAGGGAACGATACGAGACGAACAACCCTCGTTTCCTCGCCCTGACCGCGACGCCGGCGCGCGTCGAGCTCGAGGTGGCAGAACGTATGGTCACCTCCCGCGTCTGGCAGGCGAACGTCGGCACCACCCGTCTCTTCCTGCTCGACACGGACCTCGAGGTCAACGACGAGGTCGGCCGCCGGGTGTCGGATCGTCTCTACGCCGGCGATCGTGAGCACCGCATGCGCCAGGAGCTGCTGATGGGCATCGGCGGCGTACGCGCCATCCGCCAACTTGGATACGAGCCGGCGAAGTTCCACCTGAACGAAGGACACGCCGGCTTTCTCGCGTTTGAGCTTCTCGCCGACGAGGTCGCCAAGGGGCATACGCTCGACCAGGCGGTTGCCGAGGTCAGGAACCGGATCGTGTTCACCACCCACACCCCGGTCCCGGCCGGCATCGATCGGTTCTCCCCCGAGCTGATGCGTAAGTACCTCGGTGGTTGGGCGGAACGCAACGACATCGAAATGGACCGGCTCCTCGAGCTCGGCATCCTCCCCGGCAGCGACAACCACTTCAACATGGCGGCGTTCTGCGTCCGCGTCGCCGGTCGCTGCAACGGGGTCTCGAAGCTGCACGGACAGGTGAGCCGGCACATGTTCGCCGACGTGCCCGGCGGATCGGAGATCGGCTCGGTGACCAACGGGGTACACGCCCGCACCTGGGTCACCCCGCAGCTGCAGAATCTCTTTGACGACAAGCTCGGCACCACCGAGTGGCATCTCCCGGACAAGACGGTGTGGGATCGTGTCGACCGCATCACCGACGATGAGATCAAGACCGCATTCGCCGTGGGTCGCAACCGGATGATCGAGATGGCCGACCGTCACATCGGTAGGCCGACGCGACTCGAGCCGGGCATTCTCACGATCGGTTTCGCTCGTCGTTTCGCCACCTATAAGCGCGCCGATCTTCTGCTGCGTGACCGGGAGCGTCTCCTCAGTCTCATCAACGATCCGGATCGACCGGTCCAGTTCGTATTCGCCGGCAAGGCACACCCCGCGGACGAACCGGGCAAGGCCATCCTCGCCAGAGTTGCCGCCTTCGCCGAGAGCCCCGAGAGCCGGGGCCGTTTCGTCTTTGTGCCCGGCTACGACATGGCCGTGTCCCGCGCCCTTTATGCCGGCTGCGACGTCTGGTTGAACAACCCGATCCGCCCGCGGGAGGCCAGCGGCACCAGCGGCCAGAAGGCCGCTCTCAATGGCGTACTCAACTGCTCGATCCTCGACGGCTGGTGGGACGAGTGCTTCGACGGAGAGAACGGGTGGGCCATCGAGTCGTCGGCGGCCGAGGATCACGAGCAGAGGGACATGGAAGAGGCGAACAGCCTCTACGACGTCCTTGCCAACGAGGTAATCCCGCTGTACTACGCGGACGGCGGTCTCGCCCCGAGCAGCGCGTGGCTTGCCAAGGTACGTCACAACTGGCGAACGCTGGGTCCCTTCGTCACGGCATCGCGCATGCTCCAGGAGTACGCCAGCCGCGTGTACCGGGTCTCCGTGCCGGTTTGAGCGCCTCGGTCTGGCCCGGCTCTCCCTACCCGCTCGGCGCAACTTACGACGGCGAGGGCACCAACTTTGCGATCTTTGCCGAGAACGCCGACCGTGTCGAGTTGTGTCTGTTCGACGACGAGAACAACGAGATCAGGCTCAGGCTCGCCGAGATAACGGCCTTCACGCATCACGGCTACGTGCCCGGTGTCGCTCCGGGACGACGCTACGGGTTCCGGGTCCACGGACCGTGGAGCCCGGCTGAGGGTCTGCTGTTCAACCCGGCCAAGCTGATGCTCGACCCTTATAGCAAGGCAATCGAGGGCGAAGTCAGATGGTCGAAGGCGGTTTTCGCATATCAATGGCACCATCCGGACCGGATCAGCGAGACCGACAATGCGGCGTATGTGCCGCGATCGGTCGTCGTCGACAGCCATTTCGACTGGGGGGACGACGCGCCGCCCGGCATCCCGCTGCACAAGTCCGTCATTTACGAGACCCACGTGCGCGGGATGACGATGCGACACCCCGACGTACCCGAGGAGCTGCGGGGCACGTTCGCCGGAATGGCCAGCGAGCCGATCATCAATCACCTATCGGCGCTGGGCATCTCGGCCGTCGAGTTGATGCCCGTGCATCATTTCATCTCCGAGCACAGCCTGGTGACCAAGGACCTGGTCAACTACTGGGGCTACGCGACGATCGGTTACCTGGCACCGCACGGTGCGTACTCCGCGGCGGGCGACCGTGGCCAACAGGTCGTCGAGTTCAAGGAGATGGTGAAGGCGTTCCACCGCGCCGGGATCGAGGTGATCCTCGACGTCGTCTACAACCACACCTGTGAGGGGGGCACTCTCGGCCCGGCGTTCAGCTTCCGCGGGATCGACAATCAGACCTACTACCGCACAGACCCCGACGATCCGAGCCGCTATGTCGACTACACCGGTACCGGCAACAGCCTCAATGTGCGTCACCCGGCGGTGCTCAAGCTGATAATGGACAGCCTGCGCTACTGGGTCACCGAGATGCACGTCGACGGGTTCCGGTTCGATCTGGCGGCTGCGCTGGCTCGTGAGCTGCACTCGGTCGATCGGCTCTCTTCCTTCTTCGACCTCATCCAGCAGGACCCGGTGGTCAACAGGGTGAAGCTCATCGCCGAGCCGTGGGATGTGGGCGACGGCGGCTACCAGGTCGGCAACTTCCCACCATTGTGGTCCGAGTGGAACGCCAAGTACCGCGACGGTGTCCGTGACTATTGGCGCGGCACCGACTGGTCGCTGGCCAACTTCGCCTCTCGATTCACCGGGTCGTCGGACCTGTATGGCTTCTCGGGTCGGCGACCCCACGCGAGCATCAACTTCGTCACCGCCCACGACGGCTTCACCCTCCGCGATCTCGTCTCCTACGGCGACAAGCACAACCTCGCCAACGGCGAAGAGAACCGTGACGGTGAATCGCACAACCGATCCTGGAACTCGGGTGTTGAGGGCGACACCGACGACCCCGACATCATCGAGACCAGGAAGCGGCGGCAGCGGTCGATCCTGATGACGTTGCTGCTCTCGCAAGGAGTGCCGATGCTTGTCGGTGGCGACGAGATGGGACGCACCCAGCAGGGCAACAACAACGCCTACTGCCAGGACAATGCGATCTCCTGGTACGACTGGGACAGCACCGACCGGTTCCTGCTTGGTTTCACCAAACGGCTCATCGGTCTCCGCAACCAACACCCGGTCTTCAGGAGGCGGCGGTGGTTCGAAGGGCGAAGGACCCACGGCGCGTGGGTCAACGACATCGGCTGGTACAACACCGACGGTGCGCCGATGTCGGACGAGGACTGGAACATCGGTTACGCCAGGTCACTTGCCGTCTTTCTCAACGGCAAACTGATCCCGACACCGGGCCCGCGCGGAGAGAAGGTGGAGGACGACAGTTTCGTTCTCCTCTTCAACGCCCATACCAAGCCGGTAACCTTCTCGGTACCGGATGATCTCAGTAGCTTCGAGTGGCAGGTCGTTCTGGATACATCACGTGAAGTGACGTGCACGGATCTCCTCAAAGCAGGCGACGCATGGGAGGTTGACGGATGGTCGGTGGTTCTGCTCCAACAGATCGAGCCGGTCTGAAGATCCTGTTTGCCTCGGCCGAGCTCAGCCCCCTCGCCAGGGTGGGCGGTCTCGCCGAAGCCGCCTCCGGCCTGGTTGCGGCGCTGCGCAAGGCTGGAGTGACGGTGGACCTGGCACTCCCTGACTATTCAGGGGTGGTGCTTGCAGATGAGCAACCACTACCCGTTTCGGTACCGGACTGGGCCGAGCCGGCTTCCGCCCGGCGTGGCGTGGTCGAGGGTATTGGAGAGGTGACCCTCGTCAAGGTGCCCGGGATCGAGCGCCCGCACCCCTACATCGACGAGTACGGGCACGGATGGCCGGACAACGACTACCGCTTCTTCGCCTTCTCGGCTGCCGTCGCCGGGATGATCGAGGAGACCGACGCCGATGTGGTGCATCTCAACGACTGGCACACGGCAGCAGCCCTGGGGATGGCGTGGCGGCGCCCTCCCGCTGTCTTCACCATCCACACGCTCGGTTATCAGGGATGGGCCGGGGGGCAATGGCTGCCGCGTATCCCGCATCACCAATCGGCGTTCGAGTGCTTCGGCGAAGTCAACCCGCTTGCCGGTGCCATCCAGGTGGCCGACCGGGTGATCGCCGTGAGCCCTAACTACGCCGACGAGATCCGCCGGCCCGAGTCGGGAATGGGGCTGGCACACATCCTGAGTGATCTCGGCGACCGGCTCGTCGGCATCAGGAACGGGATCGACACCGACATATGGAACGCGGCAACGGATCCGATGATCGCGACCAACTTCACCTCGGACAAGCTCGATGGCAAGGACGATTGCCGTCACGAGCTGCTTGCCACGGCCGGCTGGAATGAGGACGGAGCTCCGATCGTCGGCATCGTCACGCGCCTGGTCGACCAGAAGGGTGTCGATCTGGCGTTGGAGGCGGTGCGTTTCGCTCCGAGCGTCCCCTTCCGGCTGGTGATGCTCGGCTCGGGAGATCGGGAGCTGGCCGACTGGGCCCGGCGGGCAGCGAGCACGTGGCCGAACCACGTCTACTTCGCCGACGGCTACAACCAGGCGCTCTCCCACAAAATATTGGCCGGGTCAGATCTGCTGCTGATGCCAAGCCGGTTCGAGCCCTGTGGCTTGGCTCAGATGCAGGCAATGGCCTACGGAACGATCCCCGTCGTCACAGATGTCGGCGGTCTGCACGACACGGTCATCGATGCCGACGCCGACCGGGCCAACGGCACCGGTTTCCATGCAGCCACAATCGATGTGGCAGGTGTTGTAGATGCGCTCCACCGGGCGGTACGTGCTTGGCGGCACAAGCAGCGACGGCAAGCGATCCAGCGGCGAGGGATGCGCAAGGACTGGTCGTGGACGAAGCCCGCCCGACGCCACATCGAGCTGTACTCGGAGATTGCCGGGCTACCCGCGAAGCCATAAGTGAGTCACCGAGCACGTGGCTCCCTCGTGCCGACTCAATCCCACCGAACGCTAACCGTCGGCCCACCTGGACGGGCGTCGGGCTCAGGCGTAGGTGACCTTGTGCCCCTTGCCGATGGCCACGACACCGTTCGGGGAAATGGTGAAGTCGTTGGCGTCGCGATCACTATCGACCCCGATCTGCCGGCCGCGCGGGATGACGACGTGCTTGTCGACGATGGCGTTGCGCACCATCGCACCGGCGCCGACGAGGACGTCGTCGAAAAGGATGGATCCTTCCACGACCGCCCCGGGCTCGATGCGCACATTGGGCGAGAGCACCGAGTTACGTACCGTGGCTCCCGTGATGATGCACCCCTGTGACAGCATCGAGTTGGCGATTTCACCAGAACCGAGCTCCCCGTGCGCAACGACCTTGGCGGGAGGCAGAGTGCGGAACGAGGTGAACACCGGCCACTCATCGTTGTAGAGGTTGAACACCGGTAGAGGCGCCACCAGATCCATGTTGGCCTCGTAGTAGGAGTCGAGCGTCCCGACGTCACGCCAGTAGTGCCGGTCGCGGGGCGTCTCCCCCGGAACCGTGTTGGTGGTGAAGTCGTATACGTACGCCTGACCGGAAGCGACCAGGGCCGGGATCACGTCGCCGCCGATGTCGCTACCCGATTCCTGGTCCTCGGCGTTGGCGTTGAGCACGTCGACGAGGACCTCAGTGGTGAATACGTAGTTGCCCATGGAGGCGAGCACCTCATCGGGGTTATCGGAAAGCCCGGGCGGGTCCTCGGGTTTCTCGAGAAAGGCGTCGATGAGCGCCGAGTGCGGATTGCGCTGGATCACGCCGAAGGCCTTGGCTTCGGCGTGAGGCACCCGGATCCCGGCGACGGTGACGCCGGCTCCGCTTGCGATATGGTGCTCGAGCATCTGGCCGGGGTCCATCCGGTAGATGTGGTCGGCTCCGAATACGAAGATGTACTCGGGCTGCTCGTCGTCGATCAGATTGAGGTTCTGGAAGATGGCGTCAGCGGAGCCCGCAAACCACCACGGGCCGCGGCGCATCTGGGCGGGAACCGACGTGACGTAGTTGCCGAGAAAGGTCGACATCCGCCACGTGCGGGAAAGATGGACGTCGAGACTGTGGCTCTTGTACTGGGTGAGCACGACGATTTTGCGGTACCCGCCGTTGGCCAGATTGGAGAGCGCAAAGTCGATGAGTCGGTACTGGCCACCGTAGGGAACCGCCGGTTTAGCCCGCACCTGGGTCAAGGGAAGAAGACGCGTCCCTTGGCCGCCCGCAAGCACCATCGCGAGGACACTGGGAGCAGAAGCACGCATACTCATGTGGACATACTGCCACATTCGCGCGACCACATCCGCGCGACGTCCCGGCGAGGCCGGGTCCGCTTTTCCACGATGGGAACAAGCTGCCGGTGTTAACTTGGGCCCATGACGGACATACCCCGTGACCTCACCGACGACGACCGCTGGTCATTCAATGGCGGCACCCACACCTCGCTGTACGACGTGCTTGGCTCACACCTCGGACCGGACGGAACAACATTCCGCGTCTGGGCTCCATCGGCAAAGCGCGTTGAGGTCGTCGGCGACTTCAACGGCTGGAGCGACGGCTGGGCGCTCAACGCAGACCCATCCGGCATCTGGCACGGACACGTTCCGGGAGTCGGTCAGGGCGACGTGTACAAGTACAGCATCGTCCCCGACCACGGAGGGCTCCCGGTCGAGAAGGCCGACCCGGTTGCGTTCAGGGCCGAAGAACCACCGCGCACCGGCTCGGTGGTTTGGGATCTCGCATACGAGTGGAGCGACGACGAGTGGATGGCCACCCGCGGAGCCGCCAACGCCTTCGACGCCCCCATCTCCATCTACGAGATGCACCTCGGGTCGTGGCGCTACGAGCCGGGCGGCTACCGCGAGATCGCCCACCAGCTAACCGATTACGTCAAGGAGACCGGATTCACCCACGTCGAGCTGCTTCCGGTCATGGAGCACCCCTTCTACGGCTCGTGGGGCTACCAGCTGACCGGCTACTACGCGGCGACCTCGCGCTACGGCACTCCCCAGGACCTGATGTACCTCGTCGACTATCTCCACCAGAACGGGATCGGTGTGATCCTGGACTGGGTCCCATCGCATTTTCCCAGGGACGCCCACGGGCTGGCGCTGTTCGACGGCTCACATCTATACGAGCACCAGGATCCGAAAGAGGGCTACCACCCCGACTGGGACAGCCTCATCTTCAACTACGACCGGTACGAGGTGCGCAGCTTCCTGCTGTCGAGCGCCATGTTCTGGCTCGAGAAGTACCACGCCGACGGGATCCGGGTCGACGCGGTGGCGTCGATGCTCTACCGCGACTACTCCCGCAAGGAAGGCGAGTGGATCCCAAACGAGTTCGGAGGGAGGGAGAACCTCGGCGCCATCTCGTTGCTCCAACAGATAAACAAGTTCGCCTACGGCCGGTTCCCCGACATCCAGATGTACGCAGAGGAATCCACCGCGTTCCCTGCGGTGACCCGACCCATCGAGCACGGCGGGCTCGGATTCGGCCAAAAGTGGGACATGGGCTGGATGAACGACACGCTCGAGTACTTCGCCCTCGACCCCGTCCATCGCCGTTTTCACCACCACGAGTTGAGCTTCCGGATGGTGTACGCCTTCAACGAGAACTTCACCCTGCCGCTGTCACACGACGAGGTCGTTCACGGCAAGGGCTCGCTGCTTGCCAAACAGCCCGGCGACCGCTGGCAGAAGTTCGCCGGGCTACGGCTGTTGCTCGCCTATCAATACGCACAGCCGGGCAAGAAGCTGCTCTTCATGGGGAGCGAGTTCGGCGCGGATGAGGAGTGGGCACACACCACCGAGCTGAACTGGGGTGCCCTCGAGTTCGAGGACCACGCCGGGGTGAAGCGCTGGGTGGCCGACCTCAACGAGCTGCTCCGCGCCCAGCCTTCGCTACACGAGCGCGACTTCGACGAGCGAGGCTTCCGATGGATCATCGGGGATGACGCCGACAACAGCATTTTCGCCTTCGTGAGACTCGACCACGACGACAACCCGCTGCTCTGGGTGGGCAACTTCACTCCTGTGGTTCGTCACGACTACCGGATCGGTGTCCCCGTCGCCGGAGAATGGGTCGAGATACTCAACAGCGACGACGCGCGCTACGGCGGCAGCGGCGTCCGCAACGAAAGCCCCCTGGTGACCACGGACCGGGAGAACCACGGCTTTGCGCAATCTCTGTCGATTACCGTGCCGCCGCTCGCCGGTCTGTTCTTGACTCCCGGGTGACACAACGTGCGGTTCAGTTGAGGACGATCGGGACCGATAATCGAACCCATGCCTACAGCCATCGAGTTCTCACACGTCACCAGACGCTTCGGGAGTATCACTGCAGTCGACGACCTGAACATGACGGTCCCCGAGGGGTCCATCACGGTTCTGCTCGGACCGAACGGCGCCGGGAAAACGACGACCGTTCGCCTCACCACCGGCGCCCTCCGCTCTGATGGCGGCGAGATCCGGGTGCTGGGCAAGGACCCGGCAAAGGATGGTGACTGGGTCCGCGCCAGGACCGCGGTAGTACCGCCGAAACCGGCGCTGTATGACCGTCTCACGGGACAAGAGAACCTCGAGTACACCGCCGCCATATTCGACGCAGACAACTCCGCGATCCTTCCCGCGGCCCGGCGCTTTGGGATCGATCATGCCCTGGATCTGAATGTCGGGGGCTATTCCACGGGGATGCGTACCAGGCTCGCTCTGGCCCGGTCGGTGCTGCACGACCCGCAGATCCTTCTCCTCGACGAGCCGACTGCCGGTCTCGACCCCGAATCTGCCCGCGCGGTGCTCAACCTCATCCGTGAGCTCGCCGGAAGGGGCCGGACCATCGTGCTGTGCACCCACCTCCTTCACGAGGCCGAAGGTGTCGCCGACCAGGTAGTCCTGATGGGTGCGGGGAGGGCTCAGATCGCAGGCAGCCAGTCGCAGCTCGCCGACCAGTACGTCACCAACCCGTCGGTGATCCTCGATGCCGAGGACCGCAGCGCTCTCGCCGGAATCGAGGGCCACGAGCACGTCGTCTCGGCCGAATGGAACGGATCGGTACACGTTCGGCTCACCCACCTGGATCGTCTCCCGGACCTGGTAGCCGACCTGGTCGCCCGCGGGGTTCGGCTCACCCGGGTCCAGCCCGACAACCCGACACTCGAGACCCTGTATTTCGAGATGCAGCGGTCGCTACGGAGGCAGCCATGAGGTGGGGCAAGGTCATGACGGTTGCTCGCATCGACTTGCGCGTTCTCTTCAAGTCGAAGGACTACTGGGTCCCGATGGGGTTCCTGGCTGCGGTGTTCTTCGTGTTCATCCCACTCGGTCTGCTCACCGTCGTGACCTCGACCAACAGCAGCGATCTGATCAACAAGATCGGTGAGGTGCTGCAGACCCTGCCCGGCCCGATCCAGCAGAACGTGGTCGGGGCGACGCCGCAGGCGCAGGGGGCTTACATGCTGGCCGTCTACTTGCTGGCACCAATCGCCATCGTCGTGCCGCTGACGATCTCGTCGGCCGTAGGGGCCCATGCCATCGTCGGGGAACGGGAACGCGGCACCGGTGAGTTCCTGGCGCATTCGCCGCTCACCATCCGCGAGATCTTTTTCGGCAAGATGCTCGCCAGTGTCGTACCGGGGTTCATCGCCACGGGCATGGGTTTCTTCGTCTACTCGCTGCTCGTCAACGCCAAGGTGGGACCGCTGGTCGGGGGCTGGTTCTTCCCTACTGCCGGCTGGTGGATCCTGATCTTCTGGGTCGTTCCCCCGTTTATCGCCCTGGCACTGTCGGTCATCCTGTGGGTGTCATCGAAGGTGCGCAGCACCGCCGCCGCCCAGCAGGCGGCGACCCTGGTGTCGCTCCCGGTGATCATGGCCGCATACGGAGTGTCCAGCGGTCTACTGATCGACCCCGTCATCGCGGCGCTGGTTATAGGGGCGGTCGCCTGGATCCTCGCCATACTCGGGCTGGTCTCGGGGTCACGGGCGTTGAACCGGGAGAGCCTGCTCGGCTTCGGCGGAGACGGTTGACGTGAAACCGAGGCTGGAGCAACTGCGGTGGATGCTGTTCCTCGCAGCGATACTGATCGCCGGTCTCGCGATCGCCTCGAACCTCACTTCTGCGGCTCTCGACAACGACGCAGCCGCGTATGCCTCGCGCACCCACCACATGTTCAACGGCGACGTGCCCTACCTGGATTTTGAGTTCGAACACCTGCCCCTAGCCGTTGTCCCTATGCTCGTGATCGGGGCAATCGAGAGGATCGTCGGCGTCAGCTACGCCGTCGTCCTCTGGGCAGTCATGGGAGTAGTGCTGTTCGGGATCGGGCTCACGGTCAACCGACTCGGCCGGCGGCTCGGGGTCGACGGCGCCGCCATCAGGTGGTTGAAGATCTCGTGGGCGATCTTGCCGCTGATCGCTTTCAGGCTGGACGCGGTGTCAGTTCTGCTCGCGCTGCTCGCCCTGGTCCTCACCATCGAGGGCGAAGACGCTCGATCGGGATGGGCCCTGGGAGCCGCGATCGCTGCCAAGGGTTGGCCAATCGTCATGGCCGCCGTTGACTGGTGGCGGCATCGCTACCGACGAGCGATCACCACCGTCATCGCTACCGCCGCGGGTGCACTGGTATTGACCACGCTGCCCCTGTTCCGATCCGGACGGGAGTTCTTCGGTGTCCACATTGAGACGGTCACCGGGGCCATCACAGGTCTAGCCCGCCTCTGGCTGGGAACCGACCCGCAGGTGGCGACCACCGCCGGCGCGTCCTACGTCGCGGTCGGGACATGGGCCGTGGTCGTCAATGCCGCTATCGGCCTCGCTATCGGTTTGAGCGCGCTCCGAGCGTTGCGTACCTCTTTTGACTGGAGGCGCGCCACCGATCTGATCGGCACGCTTGCCATCGCGGTCATGCTGCTCAGCCCGCTACTGTCCGCACAGTTCGTCTTCTGGATCACTCCTTTTGCCGCGCTGACGTCTTCCAAGAAGGTTCGGGTCGGAGCCACAGCCAGTGCCATCCTCACCGGCGTGTTCGTCACATTCTGGTTCAGCGGGTATCTCTGGTGGTGGGCTGTCATCGTGGCCCGCAATATTGCCCTCGTCTGGACCGGATGGGTCTGGTCGCTCCACGTATGCGCCGACACCGAGGCTCCTGCCCGCGCCCTCTGAGAGCTACGGCATAATGGGCAGATGGCAAGACGCGACATCTACACCGTTGATCACAAGCTCTACCGGCGTGCGGCCAGGGAGTTCATCGACAAGGAGCTAGTGCCCTTCCACGAGCAATGGGAAAAGGACGGGGTGGTCAGCCGGGATTGCTGGCTCGCCGCAGGCGCGGCGGGTCACCTGTGCCACTCGGTTGCCGAACAGTACGGGGGCGCCGGTGTGGCCGACTTCCGCTACCCGGTCGTCATGATCGAGGAGCTGGCCGATGCGCTTGTGAGCGGGCCCGGGTTTCTCATTCACTCGGAGATGGCGGTTCCCTACATCCAGGAGTACGGATCCGAGGAGCAGAAGCGCCGCTGGCTACCGGGCTGCGTCGACGGATCGCTGATCACCGCCATCGCCATGACCGAGCCGGGCACCGGCAGCGACCTCGCCGGGATAAGGACGTCGGCGAGACTCGATGGTGACGGGTACACGGTGAACGGAGCCAAGACGTTCATCTCCAATGGACAGCTCGCGGATCTGATCATCGTGGTTGCCCGAACCTCGGACGATCCGCATCGGGGCTTGACCCTGCTGGCGGTCGAGACATCCATGGCCGGCTTCGAACGCGGCAAGAACCTGGAGAAGATCGGTCTCAAGGCTCAGGACACCTCGGAGCTGTTCTTCACCGATGTGCAGGTGCCGATCGAGAACCGGATCGGCGAGGAAGGGATGGGCTTTTTCTACCTGATGGCCGGGCTGGAACGAGAGCGGATGACCATCGCCGTCAGCGCCGTCGCCACCGCCGAGAAGGCGTTTGCTGTGACGATGGACTACATCAAGCAGCGCCAGGCGTTCGGGCGACCCGTGGGCAGGTTCCAGAACAGCCGTTTCACCATGGCGGAGCTGGCGACCGAGCTCGAGATCGCCAGGGTGTTCATCGACCACTGCACGCTGGAGCTGGTCGAAGGCCGGCTCACAGCCGACGTCGCCGCCATGGCCAAGTGGTGGTGCACCGAGCTCCAGCTCAAGGTCGTCGACCGTGGGCTCCAGCTCCACGGCGGCTACGGATACATGAGCGAATACCCGATTGCCCGATTGTTCACGGACAGCCGCGCCCAGACGATCTACGGCGGAACCACCGAGATCATGAAAGAGCTCATCGGCCGCGGCCTGGGTCTGTAGCGCTTCTGGCGTCCAAGACGGGCAACCAACCGGCGCCTTCCGGCGGCAAGAATGGCGGTTCGCGGGCGCATGTCCTGGGGTTACGGGCGCAGTTCGACAAAGCCCGCGGCGGCGAAGTCCTGGTCAAATGCCAGAGCTTCCCGGAGGCGGCGGTCGCGCATCACCTGAAAGCTGGTGGCATCGACGAACGAGTAGGCGCGTTCGTCGTGCCTGCGCAGCCAATCCCACGCCTTGTCCTCTTGCTCGGAGGTGACACCATGGACGGTGAGTTTGGCTTGCCGGTCGAGCGCGCCGACCCGGTCGATGAACCCGACCGCCGTGGCGTGTCCGTCCTTGCGGCGCAAGAAGGTCCAGGTTTCGCCGACTATCAGATTGGTGGTGAGTACCTGCTCGTTGGGTCCGAGATGATCCAGCAACGCCACCGCGTCACCATGTCGCCCATCTCCCGGCAGCGCCCAGGCAACCCACCAGCTGGTGGCGGCGAATTTCACGAGTCGTACACGACCCGGTCGATCTCACCTTGGTCAACCGACGCGTTTGGCGACGCAAAGCCTGCCAGTCGACGCCAAGGATCCTCCTCCGCTCCGATGTCCTGATCGGGGAGAACAGCAGCTAACCCGCGGCGAATGAGCTCTGACTTGGAGATGCCGCGCCGCCTCGCTTCAGCAGCGGCCTCGGCGTCGAGCTCATCGGGAATTGTGATGGTGATCGTCTTCACAGAACAATCATACATATCAGATGTATCGTTGCCTACATAGTCGACCCGAAACGCACCGGAACGGCCGGCTAACCGCCTTGATCGTGGGCGACGGACACCGTTGTCGAGAACTGCTCGCTCTCACCACATGGGGTGATCACCTCGTAGGTGATCGTGTACACCCGGCCCTCACCGTACCCGTAGCGCTCGGCGCGCAGCTCGAAGGTGTAGTCGTCGATGATGACTATGTCGGGGTAGCGGTTCGAATACGGGTCGTCCTCGCTGGAGACCACGTCGACGAGCCGCACGAGCGTGCCCGGCTCCTCATCGGCGATCACGACGTTCGTCGTCACCCCGACCAGCTTGCCGTTTGGCGGCCACAACGTGTCCGGGGTAGCGGTCACGGTGACGGACAGCCCGCCGGGATAGCACGTCGGTGCACACCGGTTGGGCTCCCCCGGTGTTCCCCGCTCTCCCGAGCCATAGCCGCCACCGGAAACACACCAGTTTCCGCCGGCGGAGTTGTCCGCAGTTGGGTCGATCAGGCTCATCGATGCGCCGACCGGATCGGGGAACGTGGCCCCGTCGTCCCACTCGACCCGATCCACCTCGATGTAGTTGGAGTCGACCAGAACGATCTCGTCCGATCCGTTGTACAGCACCATCCCCGTGCCGTATGCGTAGTCGAGCGACACGCCTCCGTTGGCCCAGATCGATCCCTGGCGCCCCATCGCCAGGTAGCCGTGAGGTCCGATGAGCAACGGGCCGCCGTTGTTGATGACGTGACGGTTGTAGTCGTCGTCGCGGATGATCCACCCATCGATGTCGACCGCATCCTCGGTCGGGTTGTAGAGCTCGAACCACTCGCCAACCGAGTCGGGGACGGTCGCCGGGTTCTGCATGATCTCGTTGATCACCAGCGGTGCGATCGGGGTGCCCGGCCCGCACGAGTTGGGTGCTCCCGGCGTACCGGCGTCACCGGCACCATACGGGGTGTTGGCCACACACCAATGCTGCCCGACGTCGTTGCGCAGAGCCAGGTTCTCGACCGCGATCGCCGCCCCCTCCGGGTCCGGGAAGGTCTTGCCGTCGTCGTAGGCAACCTGATCGACGATGGCCCCGTTGGGATCGACGATGACCACCTCGTCGGCGGCGTTGTACAGCACCATCGCGGTCCCGTATGCGTAGTCGACGGGAACGCCACCGTTGGTCGCCATGTCGGCGTTGCGACCGAGGACGAGGTAGCGGTACGCCGGGATCACGAGCGGGCCCCCGTTCTCGATGACGTGCACGTTGGTGTCGAAGTCGCGGATCGTCCACCCGTTGATATCGACGTCGTGCGCCTCGTGGTTGTAGATCTCGAACCACTCGCCGTCGTTGTCGATGACCGCGGCCGGATCGGCCATGATCTCGGTGATCTCCAGACGAGCCATAGGCGGCTGCGGGGCCGGCTCGGTACAGGTGTTGGCCGCTCCCGGAGTTCCGAGATCGCCGTCCCCGAACGGGGTCGTCGACCGGCACCAGTTGGATCCGATGTTGTTGTCGGCACCGGCATCCATGAGGGACATCGAGGCCCCGGTCGGGTCGGGGAAAGTACGCCCATCGTCCCAGACCACCCGATCGACCCGCACCCCGGCCGGGTCGATGAGGTTCAGCTCGTCGAAGTTGTTGTGGAACAGGATGTCGGAGCCTGTCACGTAATCGACCGGGACTCCCCCGTTGGCGCCCGGGTCACCGTTGCGGCCGATCACCGCATATTCGTGTGGGGCGACGACCAACGGGCCGGTGATGGTGTGCCTGTCGATATCGTCGTCTTTGATGGTCCAGCCGGAGAGGTCCACGGCAGAGTCGTTTGGGTTGTAGATCTCGAACCAGTCGCCGCGGGAGTCGGGAACGGCGTTGGGGTTCTGCATGATCTCGGTGATGACAACTTTTGTGCCGGTAGCGCACGTGTTGGGCCCGCCGGGCGTGCCGAGGTCACCGTCGCCGAAGACGGTGGTCGACGTGCACCAGTTGGCTCCCACGGAGTTGTCGTTGCCCGTGGCGGCGAGCGACATCGAGGCACCGTTGGGGTCGGGGAAGGTGGCTCCATCGTCCCAGGCGACTCGGTCCACCTCGTTGCCTGCGGCATCGAGAAGCACCAGCCGGTCCGAGCTGTTGAACAGGAAGATGTCCGTGCCGGTCCCGTAGTCCACGGCAACCCCGCCGTTGACCGAACTGTTGGTGTTGCGCCCGAAGACGAGGTAGGCACCCGGCTCGATGATGAGCGGGCCGGAGATGACGTGCTTGTTGTTTAGCTCGTCCGTTATGGTCCAGCCGGAGAGGTCAACCGAAGACGAGCCGGCGTTGTATACCTCGAACCACTCCCCGACCGAATCCCACACCATCGATGGATTCTGCATGATCTCGGTGATGACGATGTCGTAGTGCGGTGAGGCGGGATCATGACACTGGAGCTGATCGACGGCATCGGTGCTCCCGCAGTCGACACCGCCGTCGACGACGACGGGCTGAACTTGCACCTGATCGTCAGCTTGCTCCCCGGCAACGGCCGCCGCGGCGGCCTGCCCCCACCACAGCCCGACCACGAGCGCAAAGAGGGCTGCGCCCCCCACACGACGCACAGCGAGATGGATCATGCTCACCTGTATCGGCAAGAACACGAGCACTTTGAGTAGCAGTTGGCAGAGTCTTCTGGGCGTCTGCAGAGGCAATATCTCGCCAGATTGGACGCTAGAAGCGTTAGTCCTGCCACTTCTCCGGGCGGTTGCGGAGCCCACCGAAACCAAGCTCGTCGCACAGCTCGGTGAATGCCTCACGGTGGGCGCCGCGCCACTCGAGATCCTCCAGCTCGTCGCTGAGAGGAACATCGGGGCGGAGCTGGGCCAGGAACCGGAACAACAGAGCGTCGCCCATCCGGGTGCGCAGGGTGGTGGCGAGCTTGTCGGCGCTTCGCACCGTGACGTCCCATCGTGATGCCTCGAGCGGGATGTTCTCCAGGTGCACGTAGCGCTGCAGCACCGTGCCGGCCGACTTGGCGCCCCACCCCGGCAGACCGGGAAAGCCGTCGGCCGAGTCCCCGACCAGTGACAGATAGTCGGGTATCGAGTCCGGGTAAACGCCGAACTTAGCCACAACCGCGTCATGGTCGATGAAGGCCTGCCTGCGCCGGTCGTAGCCGACGATCTTGGGGTTCCCGTAACACTGGGCGAGGTCCTTGTCCGGGGTCAGCACCACCACCTGGTCGACCGCGCTCACCCAGCGCCAGGCGGCAGTTGCCAGCGCATCGTCCGCCTCGAACTCGACCATCGGCCACACCTTCACGCCGATCGCCTCTAGGGCTCGCTCGGCAAGAGGAAACTGGGCCAGAAGGACTTCCTCGACACCGGCGCCCGTCTTGTAGCCGTCATACACCTCGTTGCGGAACGACTCGATGACGGTGTCGAAGGCGGCGGCCAGATGTGTCACGCCGGACTCGCTCAGAAGAGACAGGGTCGAGGCGACGATCCCGTAGACGCCGCCGACCTCCTGGCCGGACGGGCTGGTGCGGGTCGGCGACCCGAAATGCGAACGGAACAGCTCGTAGGTCCCGTCCATCAGATGCAGCTTCATGGACCCCGACGATACCGCCCGCCACCGTGTCGGTGGACGTACTACCGTTCAGGTCATGGCAGATCGAGGCTTGTTCGGGACGGTCTACGGCGCAGCCGAGCTGCGCAGCCCGTTCATGTCCAGCCGCTGGCGACTCCTTCACAACGGCAGCGAGGTCGCCACCATGCGCCGTATCGGCCGTCTTCATATCTCCCGGATCTACATGCCCGACGGAGAGGAGGCGGTGCTCGCACCACACGAGCACTCCGTGGTTGTCGCTCTCGATGCGAAAGGAACCGAGTTAGCCAGGATCACCCGAACCTCGTGGTTCGGGAGACGCTGGGAGATCACCTCGCAACGATGGGTATATCAGCTGGTCAGCGATCCCCGCCCCCGGCGCTGGCACATAACGGTGGGTGGCACCCCGGTGGCCAGAATCACCGGCTCGCTCGTCTCCTACAACAAGGTCGACATAGACGCCCCGCTCGGAATCCCGATATTGGTGGTGGCGCTCGCCTGGCACTCGGTCGCTCGACCCTGGGAGGCCGCCGCGGCGCCGGCGACACTCATCGCCGCCAACCCGATGGCACAACCGACATGACCCGCTGGCTGACCCCCCACAGCCCGCTCACCGGCGACCAGGCGGGATCGGTACCGATCACCGAGCCCGATGGCGTAGCCGACGCGGTGGCGCGGTCCCGGACGGCATTCACCACGTGGGGAGCGATGAGTCATGCCGAGCGTGCTCCCTACCTCCGCGGCTTCGCCAAGCACGTGCTTCGATCGATGGATCGCATCGCGGATGTGATGATCTCCGAGACCGGGAAGCACCGCAGCGATGTCCACGCCGAAGTGCTGGCGGCGCTCACAGTTCTCGACTTCTACGCCCACAACGCGGCCCGTCTGCTCCGTCCTAAGCGGGGGGCGCTATGGCCGTTTCTCACCACCGAAGGCTGGACCGAATATCACCCGCGGGGGGTGGCCGGGATCATCTCCCCGTGGAACTACCCGTTCTTTCTTCCCCTTCTCTCGGTCATCGAGGCTCTGGCGGCCGGGTGCACTGCGGTCATCAAGCCTTCCGAGATCACCCCGCTGACCGGTCAGCTGATCCAGGATCTCGCCGCAGAGGCCGGCATCCCCGACAACGTCGTCCAGGTCATCCACGGCGACGGCGCCACCGGAGCTGCCCTGGTGGACGCCGAGACCGACATCATCGCCTTCACCGGATCAACCGCCGTCGGCAAGAAGATCGGCGCTGCGGCCGCAGCCAGGCTGAAGCCGGTGATATTGGAGCTCGGGGGCAAAGACGCCCAGATCGTGCTGGCGGACGCCAACATCAAACAAGCCGCCAGGGGCGCCGTCAGCTTCGGCGTGTTCAACGCCGGGCAGATGTGTGTTGGTATCGAACGGGTCTACGTCGTCTCCGAAATCTACGACGAGTTCATGACCGAGGCGGAGAAGGCGATCCGCAAGCTCACGGTGGCCACCGGTGACCGCACCGACATCGGACCACTCATCAACCCGGCGCAAATCGACATCATCGAGGACCATGTCGCAGACGCGGTCAATCAGGGCGCCACGATCCTCTGCGGCGGTTCCCGGGTAGAGACTGAACACGGCATCTACTTTCAACCAACCCTGATGACCGACGTCACCCATTCCATGAAGCTGATGACCGAAGAAACATTCGGCCCGATCGTGCCGGTCATGCGTGTCGCCGACGAGGCGGAGGGGCTGGAGAAGGCCAACGACTCGCGCTACGGGCTCCACGGCTCGGTGTGGACCGGAAACCGCAGACACGGAGCCGCGGTGGCGGCTCGTATGAAGACCGGATCGGTGGCCGTCAACGACCACGTGATCAACTTCTTCTTCCCCAGCCTCATCCTCGGCGGGATAGGCGACTCAGGAAACGGTGGCCAGATGGGATCAGAGGGCATCAAGGCGTTTGCGATCCCGCGGACGATCACCTCCGCCCGGTTCAAACCGACCACGAGGCTGCTCGGGGCATGGCTCCCCCGCGGCCCACGCCCCCGGTACTGGACCAGGCTGGCCCGGGTCATGTTCGGCTGGAGACGGTAGGGCGCGTTGGGACCGCTCGTATCGACCGAGTGGCTGGGCACCAGGTTGCATTCCGAGAGCCTGCGGGTCGCGGACTGCCGCTTCTATCTCGCCGAATCCGCCCGAGGCGAAGACGAGTACCGCGCCGGTCACATCCCGGGCGCCCTGTACTTCTCGCTGGACCGGGACCTGACCGCGACCCCCGGTGCGGGACGCCATCCGCTCCCCGGGGCGGCGGCGTTCGCCGAAGACATGCGACGGGTGGGCATCGGAATTGAGCACACCGTCGTCGTGTACGACCAGGGCGACAGCTCCATGGCCGCGAGGATGTGGTGGATGCTGCGCTCGCTCGGTCATCGTGACGCCTTCGTTCTCGACGGCGGATGGGCGGCCTGGGAACGGGAACGTCGCTCGATCACAGCTGAGGTGCTGCCGTGGCCGCCGGCAGAGACCGCGATCGGCGGCACGTGGTCGGGCACCATTGATCGCGAAGCGATCGTCGCAGGTCGTGACCACCTGCTCCTCCTCGACTCACGTGCGGCGGCTCGCCACCGGGGCGAGGTCGAGCCTATTGACCCGGTGGCGGGCCATATCCCCGGATCGGTCAACATCCCGTATCAGGGGAACACGGACGAAACCGGGCGGTTTCTCCCGGTCGGCGACCTGACGGAGCGGTTTGCGGCTTTGACCAGCCGGAACCCGATCGTGTGCTACTGCGGAAGCGGGGTGACGGCCTGCAGCAACATCCTGGCGATGGAGATCGCCGGCCGGGCCGGGGTTCTCCTCTACCCGGGGTCGTGGAGCGATTGGTGCACCTCGGGTGGTGAAGTCGCACCCTGAGAGGCCCCGGACGTAGAAGTAGGGCGGCTATCTCCCCCTACCAGGATGAGCCGCCCTACTTCCTGGAACACGTTTTCCCCCGAAAACCACCGTATTCCCGACCGTAAGGTCGTGTCCCCCGGAAAGAGCTGGGAGCCCTTCCGAGTATGGCATCGACAACGTCGACACAAATCAATATAGTGGTCGGTCGAGCACTGTAGGTGGCAATCTAAGAAAAGATTTCGCGGCTTAGGGGAAACCACGACGTAGTGCGAGACACAGCACCGGGCCGCTGCCAAACTGCGATCTTCCGCAGAGACCGGGGCATGAACTACTGCGTCGAAGTTGCCAGCAAGCCGGGTTTTCGGGACATACGCGCCGAGAACCTCGAGACCCAAATCGACCTGCTCGGCATATCGGGAGTCGAGCGGGTCGAGGTCAGGGACCGGTACTACCTGAGCGGTGAGCTCTCTCCCGAGCTCATCTCGGATTTGACAGCAACCCTGCTTCACGACGTAATCAACGAGGACGCTCGCGGATTTCCCCTGGAGCTCGATACCGTCGAGTACGGCGATGGGGCCTACACGGTCGAGGTGGTGCTCCATCCAGGGGTGACTGACTCTCCCGCCGAGAGCCTGATGGCAGGCGTCGCCGAACTCGGGTTTGCCGGTGTCGACCAGGCGGCCACCGGTACGCGTTACGTCATCACCGGTGAGGCGCTCACCAGGGACACGGTCGAGCGGATTGCCACGTCGCTACTGGCAAACGGGGTCATCCAGACCTACCACATCGACGCTCCCGCACCACCACCCTTCAGCGCCGCCGTCGCCGCGCCCGCGGCCGTGGAGCTCATCTCGCTCGCCGGGCTCGACCGTGACGAGCTGATCGCCCTGAGCCACGAGCGACGGCTCAGTCTCGACGGTGACGAAATGGAGGCGATCCAAGCCCACTTCGGCGACCGGAAGGCGACCGACCTCGAGTTGGAGACGATCGCACAGACCTGGTCCGAGCATTGCGTCCACAAGACGTTCCGCGCCCTGGTCACATATACCGGTCCACCGCCGGGAGCGACCGGGCCGATCGAGACGGTCACCATCGACGGGATCCTGAACCAGCACATCCGGGCGGCCACCGAGGAATTGGCCCGCCCCTGGGTGCACTCGGCCTTCGTTGACGACGCCGGGATCGTCGCCCTCGACGACACCACCGACATCGCATTCAAGGTCGAGACCCACAATCACCCATCGGCTCTCGAGCCGTTCGGTGGCGCCAATACCGGCGTGGGCGGTGTGGTTCGAGATGTCATGGGGGTCAGTGCCAAGCCGATAGCCAACACCGACGTCCTGTTCTTCGGACCGGCCGATACCCGGTTCGACGAACTCCCCACGGGGGTGCTGCACCCGAAACGGATCGCGGCCGGGGTCATCGCCGGTATCGAGGATTACGGCAACAAGATGGGCATTCCCACGGTGAGCGGGGCGGTCTACTACGACCCGGGATATACAGCCAACCCGCTCGTCTTCTGCGGGTGTCTCGGCGCGCTGCCAAGAGGCTCGCACCCGACGGCCGCACAGCACGGTGACCGCATCGTCGTCCTCGGTGGCCGCACCGGTCGCGACGGTCTGCGGGGAGCGACCTTTTCCTCGATGGAGTCCGACCACACCACGAGTGACGTATCGGGGAGCGCGGTGCAGATCGGCCATCCCATCCACGAGAAGCAGACGCTCGACGTGCTCATCGACGCCCGCGACGAAGGGCTCTACAACGCCATCACCGACTGCGGTGCGGGCGGGCTGTCATCTGCGGTCGGGGAGATGGCCGAGAAGCTCGGTGCCGTGGTCCATCTCGACCGGGTGCCGCTCAAGTATCCCGGTCTTGCGCCGTGGGAAATCTGGCTGAGCGAGGCTCAGGAGCGGATGGTGATCGCCGTTCCCGAGGACAAGCTGGCGCGGGTGGCCGACATGGCAGCGGCCCACGATGTCGAGATGACCGTGCTCGGTGAGTTCACGGGAGATGGTGTCCTGAGCATCCTCAACGATGGCTCCACCGTTGGTGAGCTCGATTGCGGTTTCTTGCACGGCGGCATTCCCCGACAGCGGCTTAACGCAACCTGGAGCCCGCCCGTGGTCGACGGAGAACGCCTCGAGGACGTCAACCCCGTGCTGGCGTTGCTCTCGTTGCTCGCCCACCCGAACATCAATTCGAAGGAGGACATCCTCCGCCGCTACGACCACGAGGTACAGGGCGGCACGGTGGTCAAGCCCCTCGTCGGGAACGGCGAATACGGGCCCGGTGACGCCGCGGTCGTCACGCCGCTCGAGATTGGCCCGGGTACACCGGGAGCGGCTCTGGCAGTCGGGACCAACCCCGCCTACGGATCGGTCGACCCCTACCGGATGGCGTGGGCGAACATCGACGAGGCGGTGCGCAACGTGGTGGCCGTGGGCGCCGACCCCGACCGGATCTCCATCCTCGACAACTTCTCCTGGGGAAACCCGCACATCCCCGACCGGCTCGGCTCGCTTGTCCGGTGCACCCAGGGTTGCTACGACGCCGCGGTCGCCTACGGAACCCCTTTCATCTCGGGCAAGGACAGCCTCAACAACGAGTACACAGGCATCGACGGGGACAAGCACACAATCCCCGGTACGCTCGTCATCTCCAGCGTTGGCATCGTGCCGGACGTCGCCAGGACGGTCACCAGCGCCTTCAAGGAGGCGGGGAATCCGATCTACATCATCGGTGCGACGGGAGACCACCTCGGCGGCTCGGCGCTCGCCGGCTGGGCGGGCAATGCCGGAGGCGAAGCTCCGGCACCGGTACCCAACGCTCCGGACGGCTACCGATCCCTGCACCGGGCCATCGCCGACGGGCTCGTGCGTAGCTGCCACGACGTCTCCGAAGGCGGTATCGCCGTTGCCATTGCCGAGATGGCGATCGCCGGAGGCGTTGGTGCCAGCATCGACCTCGCCAGAGCGCCGATCGAGGGAGATCTCAGCGGGATCACCACCGCGTTCTCCGAGTCGCTCGGCCGCTTGCTCGTCGAGGTCCCCGCGGAGATGGCCGCACAGTTCGAACAGATGATGGGCAACTACCCGACCGCACGAATCGGAGAGACGACGGCCTCCGAGAAGGTCACTATCAGGGCGGTGGACTTCGACCTGGGCATGACAATCGCCGCCCTCACCGCAGCCTGGCGGGGAGACAACGCATGAAGCCCCGGGCGCTCATCGTCCACGCCACCGGCACCAACCGCGATCACGACGTGGCCAGGGCACTCGACCTCGCAGGTGGCGTTCCCGAGATCGTGCACATCAATGCGCTCCGTGACGCGACCGCACGTCTGCTCGACTATCAGATGATGGTGTTGCCGGGTGGATTCTCCTACGGGGACGACCTCGGCGCCGGCAAGCTGTGGGCCATCGCTCTGCGCTCCCGGCTCGGTGACGATCTCGATGAGTTCGTCGACGCGGGCCGCCCCGTCATCGGCATCTGTAACGGCTTCCAAGCCCTGGTCAAGTCAGGGTTACTGCCTGCTCTAGACAACCACGTAGCCGTGGGGACAAGGCAACAATGGGCCCAGCAAGCCACCCTCACCCGCAACGAGTCGGGGCGGTTCGAGTGCCGCTGGGTCGAGCTCGTCCCGGAAGGCGACAACATCTGGACCCGCAACCTGGAGGAACACATCTACTGTCCCGTTGCCCACGGTGAAGGCAGGTTCCTCACCAGCGACGGGACTCTCACCGCGCTCGAGGATGCGGGCCTCGTCGCCGTTCGCTATTCGTCGGGTGATTACCCCGCCAACCCCAACGGTTCGATGAACAACATCGCCGGGATCAGCAACCCCGCCGGCAACGTCCTCGGGTTGATGCCACACCCGGAGAACCACATTGCTCCGGAGCAGCACCCGCGCCGCCACCACGGCCACCAGAAGGGCTTGGGGTTGGCGTTATTCGAGAACGGAGTGGGCCATGCGGCCCGCGTCTAGTGGTGGATCACGAGGAGGAGCCGTGACGATCAACAAATCGACCATCCGCGCCGCGATACCGGGCGCGCTGCTCAGGACCGATTACCCCGAGCTCGGCGAGAGGATCGAGGGCAAAGTCAGAGACATCTATCTCCAGGGCGACCGCCGGGTCTTGATCACGACCGACCGGGTATCAGCGTTCGACCGGGTGCTCGGGGTCATCCCGTTCAAGGGCCAGGTGCTCAACCAGCTCAGCGCCTGGTGGTTCCGCGAGGTCGCCGATATGGTCGCCAGCCACGTTATCTCGGTCCCCGACCCAAACGTCACTATCGGTGCGGAAGCCGAAGCGTTGCCGGTCGAGGTCATCGTGCGCGGCTTCATCACCGGGGTCACTTCGACGTCGCTGTGGACCCTGTACGAACAGGGTGTCGAACGCCCCTACGGTCTCGACCTGCCGCCGGGCCTGCACAAGAACGACCCGCTTCCGGACCCGGTGATCACCCCCACCACCAAAGCGGTAGGTGGCGCCCACGACGAGCGGCTGACAGGGTCCGAGGTGGTGTCCAGAGGGCTGGTTGACCCGGCTCTCTGGGACGAAGTGCAAGAAGCAGCGCTGGCAGTGTTCCTACACGGTCAGCGGGTGGCAGCGGAGGCCGGCCTCATCCTGGTCGACACGAAGTACGAGTTCGGCCTGATCGACGGGAAGCTCGCCCTCATCGACGAGGTGCACACCCCCGACTCGAGCCGCTACTGGGTCGCCGACAGCTACGGGCTCGGCGAACCGGAGAACTACGACAAGGAGTTCCTGCGCCTCTGGTTCGTCGAGCAGGGCTACCGCGGCGAGGGAACGGCTCCAACGATGCCCGACGAATTCGTTGCCGCCGTCGCCGCCAGGTACATCGACACCTACGAGCGTCTCACCGGCAAGACGTTCGAACCCGGTGAGCAGCCGGCAGCCGATCGCATCAGAAGGGCATTGTCATGAGCCCTCTCGTTCCGATCATCATGGGCTCCAGATCGGACCTGGAGCACGGCAAGGCGGTTGCAGACGCGCTCAGCGTCTTCGGCATCGCCAGCGAGATCCGGGTCGCCTCCGCCCACAAGGCGGCCGCCCATCTGCTCGGGATTCTGACCGGGTACGAGGCCGATGCCAGACCAAAGGTCTACGTCACGATCGCGGGTCGCTCCAATGCGTTGAGCGGTCTCGTCGACGGCAACGTCGCGGCACCGGTCATCGCCTGCCCACCGTATTCGGACCGGTTCGGCGGCGCCGATCTCTTCTCGTCGCTCCGGATGCCGTCCGGCATCGCGCCTATGGTGGTCCTCGATCCCGGTGGGGCAGCGCTGGCCGCCGCAAAGATCCTCGGTGTCGGAGATGATGCGATCCGGGAGACGGTGCGGCTCGTCCAGCAGACGTCGACGGAAACGATCGTCGGGGATGACAAGGAGATTCAGTAATGCCCTGGCCACTAGCCTCCCCCCGGAAGTAAGGATCCATGGACTGGTTTCTGCGAGACGACGAGCTGGACCGGCCGCACGAGGAGTGTGGCGTCTTCGGCATCTACGCACCCGACACCGACGTCGCCCGAATCAGCTTCTTCGCCCTCTATGCGCTCCAACATCGTGGCCAGGAGAGCGCCGGCATCGCCACCAGCGACGGCATCTCGGCGGCGGTACACAAGGACATGGGTCTTGTCTCCCAGGTCTTCAACGAGAGCAATCTCTCCCGGCTGACCGGCCACCTCGCCATCGGGCAGACTCGCTACTCGACGACAGGTTCGTCGCATCTCCGCAACGCCCAGCCGTACCTGCTCGAGACAATGCACGGGCCGCTCGGGGTCGGCCACAACGGCAACCTCACCAACGCCCCCCAACTCCGCAACAAGCTGCTGGAACGGGGGGTCGGGCTCACCTCCTCCACCGACAGCGAGGTGATCACCCAGATGCTCGCCGCCCCGACGGGCACCAACAACGGTCCCGACTGGGAAGCCAGAATCGCCGGTTTCATGCGGGAGGCGGAGGGCGCCTACACACTCGTCGTGCTGACCCGTGATGCCGTCTTCGGGGTCAGGGATCCGCAGGGGTTCCGCCCGCTGTGCGTCGGCGAGCTGGAAGGTGGCGGATACGTGGTCGCCTCCGAGTCGTGCGCCCTCGGCACCGTTGGTGCCCGGTTCGTCCGCGAGGTAGCCCCCGGCGAGATCATCCGTCTCGACAAAGACGGCTATCACAGCACGATCGGCATGACCCCGACCCGGACCTCGTTGTGCGTCTTCGAGTACGTGTACTTCGCCCGTCCCGACTCGGTGTTCGAGGGCCAATCGATCCACAAGGTGCGCCAGAAGCTCGGCGAGGCTCTAGCACGGGAAGCACCCGCCGAGGCAGACGTCGTCGTCGGCGTCCCGGACTCGGCTACCCCTGCGGCTATCGGCTACGCCGCCGCCTCCGGCATCCCGTATACGGAGGGTCTCACCAAGAATCGTTACATCGGCCGTACCTTCATCCAACCGAGTGAGCAGCTGCGCCGCTCCGGAGTGCATCTCAAGTACAACCCGCTCGGATCGAACCTCGAGGGTAAGCGGGTCGTTCTGGTCGACGACTCGATCGTCCGCGGCACAACGGCCGGCCCGCTCGTCTCGCTGCTGCGGGAAGGAGGCGCTGCCGAGGTTCACGTCCGCGTGTCGTCACCGCCGGTGCGGCATCCCTGTTTCATGGGAATCGACATGGCCGACAGCGAGCAGCTCATCGGATTCATCAAGACCACCGAGGAGATCCGGAAGCACATCGGGGCCGAATCGCTCGCCTACCTGTCTGAGGAAGGGATGATGCAGGCGGTCGAGTCGGCGGCACCTCCGGGCGCCGGCCACTGCAACGCCTGCTTCTCGGGCGAGTACCCGATCAAGCTCGACTCCTACTGGGAGAGCCGGGACAAGATGGCCTTCCAGGGTGCGTGGTCCGGCGAAGGAGAGAACAGATGACCGACATGGTGCTCGTTGTCGGAGGTGGCGGACGGGAGCATGCCCTCGCATGGAAACTGGCACAGTCGGAGAAAGTGCGCAAGGTCTTCGTCGCCCCGGGCAACGGTGGCACGGCAGGCGCCGGTGGCAAGATCGAGAACGTCCCGATCAGCGAGAACGAGATCGACGAGCTCATCGAATTCGCCACAACAAACGACATTGCCCTGACCGTGATCGGCCCGGAAGCGCCACTGACCGTGGGAATCGTCGACAGGTTCCAGAGCGCAGGACTCCGTTGTTTCGGACCTGATGCCGCTGCGGCGCGGTTGGAAGGATCGAAGCGTTACTCCAAAGAGTTGATGGAGAAGACCGGGGTTCCCACCGCCGGGTACCGCGCTTTCACCGACTACAACGAAGCTGTCACGTACGTCAGGTCGGCCGCGTACCCGGTCGTTATCAAGGCCTCCGGCCTCGCCGCCGGGAAAGGGGTCATCGTCCCGGGCTCCCTCGCCGAGTCCAACCACGCCCTGCACCGGATCATGGTCGACCGCGAGTTCGGCGCATCGGGAGACGAAGTCCTCATCGAGAAATACCTGACGGGCCAGGAAGCCACCGTCCTCGCCTTCTGCGACGGTGCCACCATCGCGCTGATGCCGGCCGCCCAGGACCACAAGCCGCTGCTCGACGGCGACAAGGGACCCAATACCGGTGGCATGGGGGCATACGCTCCGACCCCGCTGGTCGATGCGGCCCTGGAGCTTCAGGTCGTGGAGAGGGTGATGCGACCGGTGCTCGATGAGCTGGCGCGGGAAGGACACCCCTATGTGGGGGTGCTGTATGCGGGGTTGATGCTCACCGACGACGGGCCCAAGGTGCTCGAGTTCAACTGCCGGTTCGGCGACCCGGAGGCGCAAGTGGTGCTGCCTCTGTTGCACAGCGACCTCTACGAGATCCTGTCGGCCTGCGTGGCGGGAACCCTCGATGAGCTCATCGTCGAATGGGAGGACGCAGTGGCGGCGACCGTCGTGGCCGCCTCGGCGGGGTATCCCGGCGAGTACGAGAGGGGGATTCCCATCACGGGCATCGGCGAAGCCAACAGCGTGCCCGGCGTCACGGTATTCCACGCCGGAACCGCACTTGCCGACGATGTCGTCACCGCTGGTGGAAGAGTCCTGGCCGTCACCGGGGTGCAACCAACTCTGCCGATGGCTCTGGCCTGCGCCTATCACGGCATCGAGCACATCGACTTCGCCGGCATGCAATACCGCAACGACATCGGCGGAAGGATCTCCGGGACGATCGAAGACTCCGGGCAGAGCCCGCTGCCCAGGTCGACCACCTATGCCGACGCCGGGGTCGACATCGACGCCGGAACGCGGGCGGTCGCCATGATGAAACGCGCCGTCGTTTCCACCTATGGGCCCGAGGTGATCAGCGGCATCGGGGCGTTCGGCGGCATGTATGACGCATCCGGGCTCGGCGCCGACCGCGGTGCTGGTGGCGTCGACGGACTCGGTCGGGACCAAAACCACCATCGCGACCACGATGCAGCGCTACGACACCATCGGCCAGGACATCGTCAACCACTGCATCAACGACGTTCTCGTCCAGGGGGCCCGGCCTCTGTTCTTTCTCGACTATTTCGCCACCAGCCAACTCGATCCCGCCATCGCCGCCACCGTGGTTGGGGGTATGGCGAAAGCCTGCCGGGTGGCGGGCTGCGCTCTGCTCGGTGGTGAGACCGCCGAGCTTCCGGGCGTCTACAGGACGGGTGAGCTCGACGTCGTCGGTACGATCGTGGGGGTGGTGGACCGGGCGGAAGCGATCGACCACAGCGGCATCGAGATCGGCGATGCCGTGATCGCCATCAAGTCCACCGGGCTACACACCAACGGTTATTCGCTGGCCCGCCGGGTGTTCGAACATTGGAATCTCGACGATCGGGTCGCCGCACTCGGGTCGTCGCTCGGCGCTGCGCTGCTGGCCGTGCACCGCAGCTATCTGAGCGAGGTGATGAGCATCCGGGAAGCGGGCATCTCCATCCATTCGCTCGTTCACGTGACGGGGGGTGGTCTCATCGAGAACCCTGCCCGCGTTCTCGCCGACGACATGGCAATGCGCATAGACACATCGACGTGGTCGCCGGCGCCGCTGTTTGCCATGATCCGCTCGCAAGGCAACGTCCCCGACGAAGAGATGTTCCGAACCTTCAACATGGGGGCGGGCATGTTGGTTGTCGTCGCCGCCGACGACGCCGCCGGCGCCATGGAGATCATCGGCCCCGATGCGTGGCGCATTGGCGAGATCGTGCCCCGCACGGGCAAGCCGGTTGAGCTGACGTGAGCAGGATCGTCGTTCTCATCTCGGGTAACGGCTCCAACCTCCAGACGCTGATCGACAGCGTCGCGGCGGGTGATCTCGACACCGAAATCGCAGCGGTAGTCTCGAGCGATCCCGATGCGTTCGGGTTGACCCGGGCAAAGCGCGCCGGAATACCCACCGAGATCATGGACCTGGGGAACGTGCTCGCCGACGGGGGCAACCGGCTCGCCTTCGATGTCGAGCTGGCGGGGCTCGTCGCCGGATACCGGCCGGACCTGGTGGTGCTGGCCGGCTGGATGCTCGTGCTGAGCGAGGCGTTCCTCGAGCACTTTCCCGGCAAGGTGATCAACCTGCATCCCGCGTTGCCGGGGACTTTTCCCGGGACACACGCCATCGAGAGGGCCTACACCGCGTTCCAACAAGGTGAGATCACCCAGACGGGCGTCATGGTGCATCGGGTGATTCCTGAGGTCGATGCGGGGCCTGTGGTGACATTGGAGCGGGTCCCGATCTTCCCGGGAGAGTCCTTGGACGATCTCGAGAAGCGCATCCACGAGGTGGAGCACAACCTGATCGTCGCCGCCGTCGATCTAGTCCTCAGGGGCGAGGTGTAACGCCACCTCCGCCCGCTCCAGGGTCTGCCCACCACTCAACACCGGGGCGAAGAGATCGCCGTATTGGCGCAGCCTCGGCCAGATGGTGGCCATGGTGAAGTCGTCTGGTTGCACCGTCTCGAGCTCGTCCCACAGAAACGGGGTGGAAACCGGCGCACCTGGGTGGGGTCGCACCGAATAGACAGAGGCGATTGTCTTCCCGCCCACGTTCTGGTTGTGGTCGATGAACACCTTGGGCCCGCGCTTCGGCTTGTCCCAGATCATCGTGACGGTGTCCGGGTCGGCGGCGACGATCAACTGGCCAACGGTCTCGACGAACTTCCGGACCCGGCTGTACTCGTAGAGCGGGTCGAGGGGGACGTAGATATGGATGCCCGTGGCTCCGCTCGTCTTGGGGTAGGCGGCGAGGCCGAGCTTGTCGAGGATCACCTTGATGAGGTTGGCTGTGTATGTCACCTGGCTCCAAGTGGCGCCCTCCTGAGGATCGAGGTCGAACACTGCGAAGTCGGGGTACTCGTGACGCTCGGCCCGGCTCAGCCAGGGGTGCATCTCGATACATGCCATGTTGGCCAGCCACACCAGCGATTCGATGTCGGGGGCGGTGCAGAACTCGATCTCCTCGCCGCGATGGCCCGAGTGGATCGGCGCCCGCACCAGCCAGTCGGGTGCGTGCGACGGGCACTGCTTCTCGTAGAACGAGCCGCCGTGCGTACCGTCCGGGTAGCGGCTCATCGACAGCGCCCGGCCCTCTAGGTGCGGCAGGAGCACGGGTGCGATCGATGCGTAGTACTGGATCAGGTCTCCCTTGGTGTACTCGTCACCGAAGAAGGGCTTGTGCGGGTTGGAGATGCGGACCTCTCGGTCGAGACCGACCGCCCGGTACCCGTCTCGATCGGGAGTGATCCGAATCGGGTCTGGGAACTCGATGTCGGCATCGGCGAGCGGCTCGCCGTCCTCGGCGGCGGTCGGCCGGACAGCGGCCACGCCGGCGAACAGATCCTTCTGGATCAGATCGTGACTCGCTTCCTCCCGGGCCTCGGAGATGACGATCATGCGCAGTCCTGCGGCTGCGGCGGCTTCGCCGAGAAGGTTGGCCCGTAGCGACCCCTCACCGTACGGGAGATGTCGGATCTCCCCGTGCACTCCGAACTCGTTGTCGGTGAACTGGGTGTGGAGCGGGTCTATTGCCCAGCCGGGGAACTCACTACGAAGGAACGCGATCACGGACAGAAAGGCGTCTCGGCTGGTGAGACCGCCACCGGACTTGGCGTGGACGTGTGCCCAGTCGATGACCGGACGCACGAAAGAGAACTCCTTGGCGATGAGGGCGATGTCGCCGAGCGAGCCGAAGGCACGGTCGCTGCCTGCTGTCTCCAACCCGAGGGCGACGCCGAGGTGCCGCACCTTGGGCTCGATGGTGCTCAGCCCGTCGGCGACCAGCGCATGCAGCTCCTCGGGGCTGCGGTCCTTGACGTGGCCGGTGTGCGCCACGATGGTGTGGGCGCCCAGCTCCCGGCCCAGCTTCATCGTGTGCTCCAGCGCGGATAGTGTCTTGCCCCGCTTCTCGGGGTCATCGACTGTGAGGACGGCAAAGTATGGGGCGTGCACCGACACGGCGATCCCGCGGTCGGCGGCCAGCTCCCCGAACCGGGCGCACTGTTTCTCCTTCCAGGGGAATCCGGTGACAAAGGGCAGCTCGACGGCGTTGTGCCCGCGAGCAAGCAGTGAGTCGAGCCAATCTCCGTGCTCGACGCCCTCGGGTGGCATGCGCGAGATCCCAAACCGAATCATGGAAAGCAAGGCTATCGCTTGTCGCCCGGGCACGGGACGGGCCTACGGCCCTACCACGTTGGGAGAGGCAAGTGATGTCACCGCGATATGGAACGGCTCCTCGCCGGGGAGCAGCGCCCCAACGAGGGTGAAATCCACGTCCTCGTCGAGCGTCACCGTGAGCTCGGACCCGTCGCCGGCGGCGACGATGGCGTAGGTGATCTCGGCTGACCATCCGTCCTGACGCTGCAGATACTCGAGCGCCCGGGCCTCCGCCTCAGGGCCGTCGAGGATGACCTCGCCCGTCTCGTTGAGATAATCGATGTCGATGGCCGTCGCCCCGGCGATGGCGGCTGCGTCGGCCATCCCCGAGAGATCCTGACGCACGGCGAACACCCGCCACGTGTCGATGACGATTCCGGCAAAGGCGGCGATCACCAGCGTCAGCCCGATCCCCCAGATGGTGACGGACCCTGCCTGAGAGCGAAGACGTGACACCGTACCGGAGCAAGGCGCCGGGTCGTTATGGGGTGGGTACATGCTCACTGTGCCATCGTAAGGCACTGCTACGCACCGTACAATGCGGGATGACGTGACGTGGGTCAGGCTGTGCAGATCGTGAGCTCAGCCTGGGAGGTGCTCGACGATTCTCGGCCAGACCCGGGCAATCACGAGGTGCCCGGCCCCTGTCTCCACAACGTGCCGCGCCCGTGGGATTCTTTCTGTGTACCACTCGCCGTGCGCCGGCGGGACGACCACGTCTTCGGATCCGCTGTATGCGACCGTCGGGGCTGCGATCTTGGATGGATCGAACCCCCATCCGGCCATCGTGTACGAGGCGATGTCTGCTGCCATCCCCAATGCCCCTTGCCGGAATGCTTCGTCCAGCATGGCCTCGACGCGAGCACGGAGACCCGGGTCGGCCTCTACTGCCAGGGTGTCGGCCGGGCTCGGCGCGAGAAAGCTCCTGCGGACCGATGGATCGGTCACCATGGGCGCGAACATCGCCACCATCTGATCGATCGCGGTAGCCGGGTCGGCCCGCATTGCATCGATCAGCGCAACCTGTTCCGCCGGGATCCACGGCACGTCCTCGTGTGGGGCCGGCGTTGCCACAATCGCAAGCGAGTGGATGCGGTCCGGGTGATGTGCGGCGACCCACATCGCCACCCGACCGCCCGCAGACCATCCGGCGACGGCGGCTCGGGACACGTCGAAGTGGTCGAGCGCAGCCATGACGTCACGACCGGCCTCCGCAATCGTTGCCGGCGAGGCCGAGCGGCTCGATGCACCGTAGCCCTGACGATCCGGGGCGATGATTCGGATCCCTGCCTCCGCGGTGGCCACCGGATCGGGGTCGAACAGACCCGATCCCGGGGCGGGATGACAGAGGACCAGCGGCGTGCCACTGTCGGGACCGATGGTCCAGATCGACAGATCGCCGCCGTCAGATCGTTTGATGAGATGGTGTGTTGTCTGTTCCATGGCTCTATTGTGCGATGACACGCTGCCACCGTTATGTCACCCTTTTGGAGATTCTGATGAATCGCACCGACCGCCTCTACGCCATAGTCGAGGAGCTCCGGGCAGCAGGTGAGCGACCCCTCTCCTCGACACGTCTCGCCGGCAGGTTCGAGGTGTCGGAACGTACGATCAAGAGGGACGTGTCGGCGCTCCAGCAGGCCGGCCTGCCGATCTGGACGTCCATCGGGCCGGGCGGGGGATACGTGCTGAATAGCACCGCGACGCTACCGCCGATCGCCTTCACGACGGGCGAGGTGCTCGCCCTTGCAGTGGCGCTTGCGGTAGGAGGCGGGCTGCCGTTCGAGCCACAGGGGCGTACCGCGCTCAACAAGATCCTGGCGACCATGGACGAGAGCACACGTCGGCGATTCGAGGAAGAAGCCGATCGCGTGTACGTGCGGGACGTTCAAGTCGAGCCTTCGACACGGGCGATGCAGGTCATGGGAGATGCGGTCCGGACGGGCAGGGTAGTTAACATCGACTACGTGGACGGGCAGGGAGAGCTGACACGGAGGGCCATCGAGCCAATGGCGATGGGCCGTGATCGTGACCGCTGGCTCGTGTTTGCTTGGTGTCGTCTACGCAAAGACGGGCGCGTGTTCCGACTCGACCGGATTCAGGACGCCCGACTGACCAAGGAGACCGCGCCGCCCCGGGTGCTTCAAGACGTGTTCGGAGAGATCCCGGCGGACGTTCTGCCGGTACATCGCTTGTAGCGTCACGACAAGACGCCCCGCCCCCGGCTGTGGGCAGCCGCCACAACGCTGGTAACGTCTCTGCGGGCCTGTAGCTCAATAGGCAGAGCAGCGGACTTTTAATCCGAAGGTCGTGGGTTCGATTCCCACCGGGCCCACCTCTCAAATCCCTTGTCAGAGAGCGGTTTCCGGCCTCTCAGCAGGCAGCTCCAAAACCTCCGGTCCGCGTTTGGTCCGCGTATGGTCCGCGCGGCTGATTTCACGTGCCGCGTCGAGTCGGGCGGCGAGGTCCTCGAGATCCTCGGGAAACAGGTGCCCGTAGCGGTCGAAAGTGACCTGAATCGATGAATGGCCGAGGTGCGCCTGGATCGCTTTGGGGGACGCACCCTGGGCGATCAGCAGAGCGGCGCAGGTATGGCGAAGATCATGAATCCTCAGATCCTCCGGCACACCTGCTGCTTGTTTCGCCGGGCGCCACACCCGCTTGTAGAAGTTGGCGTGTCGGAGCGGACCGCCCTCGGGTGCGGTGAACACCAACGCCGACTCCTGGGGTCCGGTCTGGGTGGCGAGGTGCTCGGCGAGGAGGCTCCTCAGGAACCCGGGGATGATGATGGTGCGGTCGTCGTAGGTCTTCGTCGGTCCGAAGACAAGGCGACCGCCTGCCTCGGAGGCCGACTCGGTGATGTGAAGGCGGGACCGCAGCAGATCGCATCGAGAGCGGCGCAGCGCCACCGCCTCTCCCCAGCGAGGACCGCCGTATGCCAGCAGGTAGATGAGGGTTGACCATTCGCCGGCTGCTGCGGCGAGATCCTCGACCTGGCCGGCGTTGAGGAACAGCATCTCACGGCGACGATCACGGGGCACCTTCACCCCTTTCGCCGGGTTACGACCGAGATATCCAGCGTCGACGGCGGCGCCCAGCACCGCCCCGAACACCTGACGAGCCTGGCGTATCCGAGAAGGAGAGAGACCCGAGGACTCCAGTTCGGCGACCCAGCGTCGCACTGCGACCCGATCGACCGAAGCAAGCTCCAGGTGTCCGAACACTGGCAGCACGTGAACCCGAAGCAGCGACTCGTAGCCCTCGGCCGTCTTTGGTTTCAGATGCACGGTCGTCGCCAACCACCGGTCCGCCCATTCAGCAACGGTGACCCGACCGAGGACCGGGTCGACCCAAACGCCACGATCCAAGGTGGCGCCTTGTTCCCGGATCCACCGTTCGGCGTCCTTCTTCAGGCGAAAGCTTGCGGTTCGCTCCCGCCCGTCTGGACCTCGGAAACGCGCCTGCCACGGTCTCGGTCGTCCCGGGCGGTGTCGAAGCGACATCGTGATCCCTCCTGTTCGTTCTACAGCTGTCGATGAGTCCTGCCACGCGACGGCCGGAGTTCGACCTTACTCACCCGCATGGCCAACGCGCCGGGCGATCACTGACGAACTCCCGGAGACGGTCTCGAGTTCGAGCTGCTGCCCGACCCAGCGGACAATGTCCCTGCGGCGGTACCGGAGGTGTTTGCCCACCCGGAAACTTGCCGGCCCTCGCCCTCGCTGACGCCAGGCGTAAAGCGTGGCGACGGGAATACCCAGGTACGTGCTCAGCTGTTGCGGCGTGATTAGCTCTTCAACCTGTTCCATGCCGAAATCGTGCCCGCCAACCCTCTCATCAGAGTCTCATTTCGTTGCACTTGGACCTGTTATTGCGTCGGAAACGCTGATTTTGCGGACGATTTCGACGGGCGGGCTTTTTCGTCGTCGGGGCCGCCCGGGACCGGATAACAGGGTAAATGACAACCAAATAACAGGGTCTATGAGAGTCTGATGAGAGGGTCAGGGTGTCTAGTCGGAGTTATGAGACCCCCGACAGACCCGAACCAGTACCGAAGATCCCTCCTCGCCAATCCTCGAGCAGGCACGACCTCACCCGACGCCAGGACACCTTCACGGCTTCGACTGTCACGACGAGATGCTCGACACACGCATCTGCAACCAGTTGCACGGGACGGTGTCTCGTGTTGAGTTTGGCGAAGGCGGCCAAGGACTATTACCTGCAGAAGCTGGGTGAGATCTCACCGCGGGAGGACTACTACCTGCAGGGCGGTACGGCTACCGGTCGTTGGTGCGGATCCGGAGCCGCCGAACTCGGTTTGGTGGGTGCCGTGTCGGCGGAGGGGCTGGTGCGCCTGTTCGATGGGGAGCATCCCGGCACCGGCGAGCAGCTGGGTCGCCGGCTCCGCAAAGATGGGGTGTCGGCGTGGGATGTCACCTTCTCAGCAGACAAGTCGGTGTCGCTGCTGTGGGCGTTGGGTGACGAACTGACCCGCAAAGAAGTTGTCGAGGCGTTCGAGGAGGCAACGTCACAGGCATTGGGCTATCTGGAGTCGGTGGCATCCGACACTCGCGGCGCTGCGAAGACACCCGCCGTAGACAAGAACGGCAACCCGGTTTGTGGCCCGAACGGGCGGCCGAGGTATCAGATAGAGACGTGGCCGATCGCAACGTCGGGGTATGTCGCCGCCGCATTCACCGAGTACACGTCACGGGCCGACGACCCCCAGCTACACACCCATGTGGTCGTTGCCAACAAGGTCAAAGGCGTAGATGGGGTGTGGCGCACCATCGACGGCAGATTGCTGTATCGGTATCAGCTCGCCGCCGGCTATCTGCATGAGGCGGTTCTACGCAGTGAGCTGACCCAGAGGTTGGGGGTGCGGTGGCAGCCGGTACACCACGGCATGGCCGACATTGCCGGGTTCACCCGCAACCAGATCGAAGCCTTCTCCCAGCGGCGCCGACAACTTGATACCTGGCGTGAAGCCAACGACCTCCCAGACACAGCGGCGGCGCGGCAGGTAGCGGTGATCGCCACCCGCACCGCCAAAACCAACCGCACCCTCGACGAGCTGGAAGCCGTCTGGCAGCAACGAGCCGAAGAGGTGGGCCTCACCCGGGACAGGATCCGGCGGATTGTCGATCGAAGCAGACAGGTCACGGCACCGGATGTCGAGGCGTTGTTTGCGGACCTGGCGTCACCAGACGGTCTGACCGCACACAAGTCGACATTCGCCGCACCCGACGTGATCCAACAGGTCGCCGCGGCGCTGCCCGAAGGTGGCACCCGGGCCGAGATCGAGGCCCTCGCCGACTCGTTCCTTGTCGGCAGCGACATCGTGCCGCTCCTGTCCAGCCCGGTACTCGAACCCGCCGGACCTGCCGAGGCGGATTCGCATGTCGAACCAAACCTTGGAGTGTCCATCGAGGAGAGAACGGTGCCTCCGATGCGAACCCAACAAGGCGAACCCTTCCCCGCACCGACCCTGCCCGAATACACCACCGCCGAACTGCTGGCCACCGAACAGCGGATCCTCGAATACGCAAACGCCGGTATCGGTCAGGGTCGCTGGCAGGCACCCCGGCGTCTCGTTGAAACCTGGCTTCGCCACCGACCGGAACTCACCGAAGGGCAACGCCAAATGGTGCGCAGCTTCGCAACCTCCGGCAACGCCGTCGACATTGGTATCGGCTCGGCCGGCAGCGGCAAAACCGCAGTCATCGCCGTCATCAACCAACTCGCAACACTCACCAGACGACCCATCATCGGAGCCGCCCTCGCCGCCCGCACCGCCTCCGGCCTCCAGGCCACCACCGGCGTCCCCTCCACCACCCTCGCCCGGCTCCTCAACCAGGCCCAACACGGAACCAGCCTTGCCCCTGGTGCGGTGGTGGTCGTCGACGAAGCCGGCATGGTCGGCACCCGTCAACTCGCCGCCGTCGTCGACCTAGTCGAACAAGCAGAAGGCAAGCTGATCCTGGTCGGTGACGACAAGCAACTCCCCGAAATCGACGCCGGTGGTCTGTTCCGTGCCCTCGCCAACCGGCTACCAGCCATCCAGCTCACCGACAACGTCCGCCAACAGGCCGCCTGGGAACGGCAAGCACTCGGCGAGCTACGCAACGGATCCGTACAACAAGCAATGCAAGCCTATGTTGAGCATCGGCGTCTCGTCCTCGGACGCAACCGCACCGACACGATCGCCAAATCAAGCAGCGACTGGTACCGGTACGTCCAATCGACCGGTGATGTCAGTTCGGCGCTGCTACTTGCCCACGACAACGACACCGTCACCGAACTCAACCAACAAGCACGACAACACCTCGCCGCCTCCGGGCAGGTACACGGACCCACACTCGACGGACCAGGCATGGTGCTCCAAGCCGGCGACCGGATCCTCTGCCGCCGAAACCAACATGGGCTCGATGTCCTCAACGGCGACCTCGGCACAATCACCGTCGTCGATCAAGACGCGGGAACCGTCACGGTCCGTCTCGACCGTGACCCCGAAGCCCGGCAACTACCAAGCTGGTATCTCGCCGAAGGCAACGTCGGGTACGGATATGCCCTCACCGCCCACAAAGCCCAAGGCATCACGACCGATCGCACCTTCACTGTCATCACCGGAGCCACAGAAAGGGAGTGGGCCTACGTCGCCCTCAGCCGAGGCCGCAACGCCAACACCCTCTACCTCGCCTCTCCCGAGGCGGGCGATGAGGATTGCACCCACCTCACCCACCAGACACGACACGCCGGAACTGATATCGCTTCCGCAATGATCGCCCGCAGCAAGGCTCAGACCGCAGCCATCGACCAAGAACCAGCACGAGAGATCGGCCTCGCCGTTCATCGTTGAACACGACCACTCAACGTGGTCTCCAGATAATGGGAGATAGCGCCGACTGCCGGTTCGAGGTCGCTCGATAACGTGCAGGGAAGTGGGTGTTATGGGCGGTGAGGGGTGTTGGCCGTCAAGTACCCGGCTCTGCGGCTGGAAGCGCGCAGACGTTGGGGTGCGAGTTGCCAGTGCGGACTCTGCGATCGCCTGATGCAGCCTCGACCAGAAGGCCGAGATGACATCGGGTCCAGTGTCGTACGATTCGGTCGTGGTGTTTCTTTGGAACTAGATGACGGGTTCGTTCGTCCTTCGAATATGGATACGGCGCTCGAGCACACTGTCGGGCAGCTTCGGCCTGATGGCTTTGAGGCCTTCTATCGGGTGTCCTGGGGGTTGGTTTATCGCCCGCTGGCGGCGACGTTGGGTGACGCTGACCTCGCTGCCGAGTCGGTGGACGAGGCGATGTCTCGGGCGTTTGCCCGTTGGGATACGGTCCGCCGTTTGGGTAACCCGGAGGGCTGGGTGTACCGGGTCGCCTACCGGTGGGCTGTGGACAGGCTGCGTCGACGTGGGCGTTTGCGGGTGTTGTTACCGCGACTCGGATCGGGAACCTACGACGAGGAGTATCTGGTCGAGCCCGGTCTCGAAGCGGCTCTGGCGCTGCTGCCGATCGAGCAGCGCGCCGTTGTCGTCCTGGCATCGGCTTTCGAGTGGTCCGAGACCGAGATTGCAGATGCACTGTCGATCCGGCCAGGCACGGTCAAGAGCCGCCTGCATCGCGGTCTAGCCAGACTACGGAAGGAGATGGGTGCATGATCGACGATGCGACCAGAGACTATGTCCAAACGATCATTGAGAACACACCACATAGGGTTGGGAACATCGAGTCTGTTTTGGTTCGGGGCCGACGGCGTCGCCTCGCCTACCGGATCAGCGCGGCAGCGACGGTAGCCGCAGTCGCCGCATTGGTTGTCGGCGTTGCTGGTTGGCTACGCCCTGTGGATCCGCCTGTGGCCAGGGGCGCTGACGTGACGGTGCTGGAACTGCCGGGCGGCTTTGCAGTTGATGTCGAGTCCGCTTCGGTGGAGTCCGATGGTGTCATTGTGTATGTGGGTTTGTCAGGACCTGAGCCGGCGTTCGACACGGAATCACTCGGGACGGAAGTCTCGCTGGAACGACTACCAGTGTCCGAGTTCACGGTCCCAGATGTGTTTGATGCCGCCACGATGGTCTATCTCGGTGACATCAACGGTGCCCAGATCGCATTGCAAGTCACCGACGGTGGCCCACTTCCGCCGAGCACCAGCGATGGCATATTGTGCGTCTACATCGGCGACCACAAACTGATCCCCAGCGGTGGCGACTGCTACATCATCGACGGACCGCGAGCAGGCACAATGGCCGATCCGCCACTCGGCGGTTGGCTCGTATGGCCTCAACTGCCCGAAGCAACAGCAGCCGTTCAACTGGAGCTCGACGACGGATCGAACTACTGGCAGCAACCCACGGCGGGCACTGTCTTCTTCAATTTGACTGACGGCAGGACGCTGGACGGGGCAAGCCTGGCTGCAATCGACACTGACGGGAACGTCATTGAAGTTGCGACCCCCGACCACGCCATTCCCGCATCAGACAGGTAGCAACAAGTCGGTCAGGCTACGTGAAAGGGTGGTCGGGTATGCGGCAACGATTCTCCATCTTGGTGTTGGTGCTCACGCCCGTGCTAGTTGCGGCTTGCAGTTCAGGTTCGCCCGAGGAGTTGGGTGGCGAATCTGGCCGAGGCACATATGCGGAACGCTACCTGGACTACTTCCTCGGCTCGGTTGGTGGTGAGGATGCCATGGAACTTGAAGAGACGCTGTTCAACGAGATACAAAACCGCATTGTGGTGTGCATGAAAGCGGAGGGCTTCGACTACTACCCGGGTGCCGACATAGGTTCGGTGTACGGCACCGCGTTCAGTTTCGACAACGAGGAAGAAGCCAGAAGCCACGGGTTCGGCATCGTTGCTAGCTACCGAGAGCTAGCGGAATCGCCCCCGCCGAACCGAAACGATGATTACCTAATGGCACTCGACCCTGCCGCGCGGCAAGCCTACGGCGAGGCCATCGACGGCGACCCCGAGGTGCCTGATGACGGCTGTTGGGGGACAGCCGAACGCGACGCCCGGGAGTCTCTCGGTATCGCCAGCCTGGTCGCAGCCGTTGATTCCGATTTCTACAACGAGGTCTTGGCTGACCCTCGGATGGTGGACGCTGAACAGGAATGGGTCGCCTGCGTTCGTGCAACAGGATTCGATACCGACGCAGCAAACCTCCTGGAGCTCACCGCGGAGTTTCACCAGGAGTTCCTAGCCATCGTCGGACCCGAAGCCGCAGTCGTCGGGTCTGGCCAGACCGTTTTGGACTCCCCGGCAGTGGCAGCATTCGAGGCGAAAGAGATCGAGGCGGCGCTGGCAACACTCCCATGCAACCAGAAACGAAACGAAATACTGGCAACGGTCCAACGCGAACTCCTCACAACCTACGCCGGCAGCGACTCGTGAATGCTGGCTGCTCCGTTGCCGGCTGTGGTTTCTTGGCCTCTGAGCTGCCGACTGTCTCTCGCTCACAGGCGCGCGGCGGTGGGTTTTGCTACCTGATGGCGTGGCTAATCCGTTGGATGAGGTCGGCGTTGTTTTCGATGAATCTGGTTTCTAGTTCTAGTCGTACGTCGGTTTCGACTTGACGGTATTCCGTCTGACATTCGTAGTCGATGCGGGCAAGGTCGAGTTCGTAGGCTATGAGTTGGTCCAACAGGTCGGGGTCAACGAACTTGGCGAGTTCTGTCCGTTCGAGGTTGCTGGCGTCTTGGGGGGTGGCGATCTCTGGTGCGGGATCGGGGACGAGTTCCGCCCATTTGGCGTAGACGCTGTCGCGTGTCTCGCCGGGATCTTGGAAGCTGTAGTTGTGGTCGGCCATGCATTCCCGCCAGTTGGCGAGCGCTTGCCGCATTCTCGGGTCTTCGACGATTTGGGTTTCGAGCTGGTTCTTGAGCGTGTAGTACTCGTCGATCAGTTCTGTTGGGATAGCGTCGTTCGGTATCAACGCGTCCGAGGCCTCTTTCATGCAACCCCCGTCCTCGATGACTGTCGGTTCGTCGCCGATGGCGGCGGGATCGATGCCGGTAAGGGCGCGTTCGTACTCGGCTAAGGCCTCGTGTGAGAGTGCCTGGGCGATGACCATATTGGGGTCTTGTTGCGCCAAGATGGTTTGGCGATAGGTGTCGGGATCGGTGGAGATCCCATAGCCGTACAGGTCGATGTATTCGCCCGTCGGCAAACCCCCGCCAGCGTCGCTTGCGCCGGCGTCGGGAGGGACCCATGGCATGTATTCAAAGCCTTCTCGTCGCATACATTCTGCGATCAGGTCCGCCCGTTGCATCATCTCGGTTCGAATCGAAGCTGCTTTGTTGTCGCCGTTTGCGGTCGCGTTGAGGGCGACCTCAATCGGTGAGCGTGAATCATCGACGACCTGATCTTCAGCTGGGTTCCCGCATGCCGAGTTCAGTGTGACGACAGCAGCGAGACCGCACAGAAGGAGCCTTCGACGGCTTCGCCGCCATGGTATGGCCGGGGTGGTTGACATTGCGCTCTCCCCAGCCCCGTCACTGCTTGATCGGTGCGGCGCTCACGACGACTGTTCAGGTATATCGTCGACGACTTCGCTGTCGAGATAGACGAACCAGGACATTGTGATTGGTGGTTCAGTCCGGAGTTCTGGTGATGCGGTGAGGATCTGGGTTTCTTCTCCGAGTAGTGCGGTGGTATCGGGGTCGAAGATCATTGTGTCGCGGTATTCGAGCCCGTTTCCGGGGTAGGTGAGGGACACACCGACGCCGGGTCGTCCGGCTCGGTCGGTGACGTCGCCGATGAGTTCGATCCCGTCGATGCCTGCCGCTACTCGGTATAGGCCGGCTCGGAGGGCGGGTGGGGTTCCACCGTCGCGGAGGAGATCCTGGATTGACCAGAGCAACCCTACGTTGTCGGGCCAGTCACCGTGGGGGATTTCAGCGAGTACCGCTTCGAGCTTGTCTGGGTCTGTTGGCAGCGTCGAGTAGTCGACATAGGACAGTCCGCCCGGCCCGAAGTCCTGGTTGATCGGTTCGAAGCTGTCGTCCCCCATGGCTTCGAAGCTGATCCGGTCTTGTTCGCTGAGGTAGTCGATGCTTTCGAGTGTTTCGGCGATTCGGCCTGACCCGTCGGGGGCTACCCACATGTCTCGGGTGAGCTGAACCTGCGCCGCGTAGACAGCACCATCCCCGGCGCCGACCATGACCAATGAGGCGTTTTCCCAACGCATGTAGCGGATGCCTGCCATGTCGGTAGGGGCTCCGTCAACAGGGATCGTTGTCGTTGCCGCGGTCGCCGGGTTCTCGGCACGGTCCGCAGTGGCGAGCAACATTTCAGCTGCCGCAGACGGGGTATTTACCGGAACGACCAAACCAACAGCAACAACAACTGCCACGAGTCCAGCGAGCAGCGGCACCGACACAGCCCAGCGAGGCCAACCAGCCCCGGCGCTCCTTCGTCGTTGAATCTCTCGGGTGGGGCTGGTGACTCGTTCGAGGACATCTCGCCGTATCGCAGCCGCCATATCGTTGCTGGGTTGGTCTACCTCGGGGCGAACCATTCGCACCACGTCGAGGTCATCCATGGCTACTCCTTTCCGAGGTTGGTTCTGTGTCTGGTTCTTGCCCTCTGAGACCGACGAGTTCACGAAGCCGACGCCGTGACCGGTTGATCCGGGACCGGACCGTACCGACTGGGATTCCCAAGGCCTGTGCGATCTCCTCGTATGACATGGATTCCCACACATGAAGCAGGAGCGGTTCACGGTCCCGAACCGGGAGTTCGGACAACGCGGCGGTTACCCGCTCCAACAAGTCCGCTGCCGCTACCGCGGTCAACGCGGGGTCATCATCAATCACGAGACGGAGCTGACCCGGTAGTCGGCCAATCGCACGCAGTCGCCGATATTCTGAGCGCCGGTGTCTTCGCAGCATATTGTGCGCAATCCCGTAAAGCCACGGCAGCGCCGACGATCGGGTCAAGTCAAAGCTGTCCAGGCGACGGAACGCCACGACAAAGACGTCAGCCGTCAACTCCTCTGCGCTATCGGAACCGACCCGACGTGCGAGATATTCGAACACGGTCGACATGTGCCGATCGAACAGGTCGCCAAAGCGCCCCGGTTCCGACAGCGCAACCTCGACGATCTCCGAATCTGAAAGATCTAGTGGATCCACTACCACCTACTTGCCCGAACCCCATCCACAGTTCATTCAACACCGCCGAAGGCATTACCTCCGAAGAAACACAGGACCGGACCTTCGCATGGAACACCCTCGGTCCCGTCCTAGATCAACAATTCTCGCCCGATAATGAGCACGTCGCCGGGTGTCCGAGATCGGCACTTCGCTGCTCGGCAGGGCGACTACCCACTGTATCCGGGCGATCGGTCACGTTGACGGGAGGTTGATCACCGTGGTCGGTAGACGTCGCGGCGGTGCTGGACCCTGTGGATGTCCTGTTTCGGTTCATGATGGACATTGAATCGCCCTGGGAATAGTGGAGACTCCTGAGTTTTGAAGTGAGGATGGAGTCTATGGATTATCAGGGTGATGGAACGAGACGGCGGTATTCGGCGGAGTTTAAAGAGCGTGGGGTACGGATGGTGCGTCAGCTGCGTGCCGAGACGGGGCAGAGGACTGGCGGGATCAAGCGGGTTGCTGACCAGTTGGGCTGCGGGGTCGAGTCTTTGCGGTCGTGGGTGCGACAGGACGAGATCGATAGCGGTGAGCGTTCGGGGACGACTAGTGAGGATCAGACGGAGTTGAGGCAGCTGCGGCAGGAGAATCGTGAGTTGCGTCGAGCGAATGAGATCTTGAAGCGGGCTTCGGCTTTTTTCGCTGCGGAGCTCGACCGCCCACAGAAGTAATGGTGAAGTTCGTTGATGAGAATCGTGACGAGTTCGGGGTCGAGCCCATCTGCACCCAGTTGCAGTTGGCCCCTTCTACCTATTACGCCGCTAAGAGCCGGCCACCGTCGGTTCGGGAGCTTCGGGACCAGATCCTGATGCCGCTGTTGTTGACGCTGTGGATGGCGAACCGGAAGGTCTATGGCGCTCGGAAGCTGTGGAAGGCGGCGCTTCGTGATGGCATCGATATTGGCCGGGATCAGACCGCCAGGTTGATGAAACGCCTCGAAATCAAGGGTGTGACGAGGGGACGGCGGGTTCGTACCACCAAACCGGATCCTTCTGCTGTGAGGCCGCCTGATCTGGTCAACCGTCAGTTCACCGCAGAGCGGCCTAATCGGCTGTGGGTGGTTGATCTGACCTATGTGGCCACCTGGTCCGGGTTTGGGTATGTGTGTTTTATCACCGACGCGTTCTCACGCAAGATCGTCGCCTGGCGGGTCGCCGCCAATATGCGTGCCGAGATTGTGCTCGACGCCCTCGAGATGGCCCGCTGGTCCCGAGGCACGAACCTGGAAGGGTTAGTGACTCATTCCGATGCCGGGTCGCAATTTACGTCGATCCGCTACGGAGAACGACTCGCCGAACTCGGTGCTGTCCCATCGATCGGGTCGGTCGGCGACTCGTATGACTGCGAGGATCCTGTTGCCGAGATGAGATGCTTCTCGGTGCTGTTGTCTCGGGTGGCCTGACCCTTGTTATGACCGACCTTGTGTCCTTGCGTTGACGTGTCGGTCACCCGAGACGCGGTGTGTTGTCTCGCCGGCCGAGCGGGTAGTGACCTAATAGGAGCCTGATCGACCCAGGTCTCATCGCAGTCCTGTCCTTCCCGCCCGACCAAGCGAGCACGGAGACCATCGACCGGAAGGATCAACAGTCATGACCAGCATCGCACTCGAACGTTCCGATGTCATCATCGGTGTCGACACCCACAAAGATCAACACGTCGCAGTGGCGATCGACGGCCTCGGCGGCCTCGTTGACGAGCCACTATTGGTGGCAGCGAACCCGGCCGGCTACGCCGAGCTCCTCGACTGGGCACATACCCTGGGGACGGTTCACGCCTTTGGTGTCGAAGGCTGCGGCTCGTATGGGTCGGGACTGGCGAGGTTTCTTCGTCGACACGACCAGACGGTGCGCGAGGTGGCACGGCCGCCTCGACGTGGGGAACGTCGCACGTCAGGCAAGAGCGACTCGATCGATGCCGAGCATGCGGCACGGACGGTGTTGTCCGGCCAAGGCACGGCCACACCGAAACTCGCCGACGGCCAGATCGAGGCGATCCGTTTGATCAAGATCGCCCGTGACACCGCCGTGAAGGCGCACACCACAACCATGATCACACTCAAGACGGTGGTGGTCACCGCTCCCGACGACCTACGAGGAACACTCGAACCGCTCACCGACCACCAGCTGATCATGACATGCGCCGAGCTCGACACCGACGGCGACATCAGCGACCCCGAGGTGGCGATCCGGCACAGCCTGGCATCGCTCGCCCGCCGCTACCTGAACCTTCACGAAGAGATCAAAGCCCACACTGCACACCTCAAACAACTCACCAAAGCCGCCGCCCCTCAGATGCTGGAACGATGCGGCGTCGGGTTCGACACCGCCGCTGAGATGCTCATCACCGCCGGTGACAACACCGATCGAGTCCGCTCCGAGGCCGCCTTCGCCAAACTCTGTGGCGCCTGCCCCATCCCCGCCGGGTCGGGCAAAACCAGCGGCCGTCATCGTCTCAACCGGGGCGGCAACCGCCAAGCCAACGCCGCGCTCTACCGCGTCATCATCGTCCGTATGCGATGGCACCCACCCACCATCGCATACGTGAAACGACGCACCGCCGAAGGTCTCTCCAAAAAGGACATCATCCGCTGCCTGAAACGATTCGTCGCCCGCGAGCTCTACCACCTACTCCCCGAACCAAGCACCTCAACCGAGCTTCGACCAGCAGCCTGAGTCGACTTGCGATCTATAGGAGCATCAATGCTCTGGCCGAGACAATCAACGGGCTCTACAAGACCGAGCTCATCTTGGACCCGATCAAGGACCCTGGAGAACGGTCGAGGAGGTCGAACTCGCCACCTTGTCCTGGGTGCACTGGTACAACAGCCAGCGGCTCCACAGCCACTGCGGCGACATCCCACCCGACGAACACGAGGAGAACCACTACGCTCAACTAGCCACCACAGCCAACAAAGAAGACCAAACAAAACGGTCTCCATCAAACCCAGGGCGCTTCAGTTCATGCTCCTCTGAGAGGTATCGGAGGAGGTTGTTGTGTTGGTGGAGTTGGGTGTTGTGGAGCAGCGATTCCAGGCGGTGTTGGAGGTTTTGGGCGGAGCTGCGGTGACGGATGTGGCTCGTCGTTATGGGGTGGCCCGGCAGACGGTGCATCGCTGGTTGAGGTGTTATGCGGATGCGGGGGTGCAGGGTTTGGTGGATGGGTCGTCGAAGCCGCATTCGTGTCCGCATCAGATGCCGCCTCGGGTTGAGGCGCGGGTGGTGGAGATGCGGTGGGCTCATCCGGATTGGGGACCTCGCACGATTCGGTATCACTTGGAGCAGGAGGGGATTGTGCCGGTGCCGTCGAGGTCGGGGATTTATCGGGCGTTGCTGCGTCACGGTTTGGTGCAGAGGAGGCGTCGTCGTAGGCCGAGGTCGTCGTATCGAAGGTGGGAGCGGTCGCGGTCGATGGAGTTGTGGCAGATGGATGTGATGGGTGGCGTTCGACTTGGTGATGGTTCGGAGGCGAAGGTGGTGACCGGGGTTGATGACCACTCGAGGTTCTGTGTCTCGGCGCTGGTAGTGAGGAGGGCGACGGCTAGGCCGGTGTGTGAGGCGTTGGCGTTGGCGATGCGACGCCATGGAGTCCCTGATCAGGTATTGACTGATAACGGGAAGGTGTTTACTGGCCGGTTCGGGCCGGGTTCTGGGGAGGTGTTGTTTGACCGGATCTGTCGGGAAAACGGGATAGATCATCTGTTGACGGCACCGAGGTCGCCGACCACGACTGGGAAGGTGGAACGGTTCCACAAGACCATCCGTAGCGAATTCCTGAAAGGCCGGGTATTCGCCTCTATTGAGGAAGCCCAACAAGAGTTCGATTTGTGGGTGGAGCATTACAACACTGCCCGGCCTCATCAGGGGATCGGGATGGTGCCCCCGATCCGTCGCTTCGAACTAGCCAAGAGCGTGCCGCTCGAGGTCGTGATCGACGATGCGCCACAGCTGCCACCGGATCCGCCACCACCAGCAGATGGGGTCCGGCGGGTGACCCGCAAGGTGGGACAAGGCGGCCGGATCAGCCTGGCCGGTCACAAATACCATGTGGGGCGTTGGCTGGCCGGCGAGACCGTCACGGTGGCTATCAACGGTGGTTTGGTTGAGGTATGGCATCGGGAAGTACTCATCACCTCACATGCCCGACAGCATGCGGTCGAGGACGAACCAGCCGCATGGCAACGACAGCGGCGTGGCCGCCCGGTCCGACCAGAAACCACTGGGGTGCCGGTGACCCGCAAGGTCGACCAGTCGGGGAGTATCAGCTTCGCAGCTGCCTCCTATCGGGCAGGTAACAAGTATCGAGGCAAGTCGGTTCAGGTACGGGTAGTCGGCGACACCGTCGAGATCTCCCATGACGGCCGGGTTGTGCGTAGCCACCCGATCCGGCACGACCGGGACAAAGAACACGGCGCCTTCGCCACCCCCCGTGGTCGGCCCCAACGGCGCAACGCCGCCTCCTAGCCCGCGTACTAAACGTCGCCCACCAACCGAAGCCAGCCCGGAGCACGGGTACCGGAACTTGACATGATTGTCTCTTGCCGCGTCGAACCCCTAGCACGGCTTTGCGTAGCCGGTGCTCGGGTACCCGGGCCGCGTCGACGAGATATGCGACCTTCTCTACCCATTCGGCTCGTCGCACTCCATCGATTTCGCACAGATCTTCCTCGAGAATCCGGGCGAACTCTGTTCTCGGCTCGACATCGGCGATGATGCGTTGCGGGACGTCAACCAGCCACGCGCCATCCCAGTCGTGGCCAGCCTCGTCCAGCCAATGCTCGATCTCGCCAAACGATGGACTCGAGACGTGCACGTCTGACGGTTTGTAGCCCCAATCCTGGCTCCACACCCACACCGGCTCAGCCGGCGGCGTGCCGGGCTCCGGGGCCAGCGCGAGCCAGTTGCGGCACGCAGACTCCAGCACCGCTGCCCCATCGCGGCCGTACAGGCCGGGATGGGGGCGGTCTTGGTCTCTTCACGAAGCGCGTGTCCTAGAACGGCGCGCCGTCGATGAATGGTGTGGAAGCGATCGCGGGTTCTGAAACCCACGATGCACGGCTGGCCGGCAAGCTGCATCTTCTTGTTCTTCTCCCAGTCCCACCACAGGCCATCAGAGCCACGAAGGATGCAGCGTGATAGGTAATGCGCGTACCCGTCTTGTAGCCACATGCGATGGCGTGGGGCATTCGCCTGGTACCGATCATCCTCCGACCACCATATCGGCGGGTCAACACTACCGAAACCATGGACATCGGATGTGTCCTTCAGAAACGGAGCGGCCGCGGACCAGAACAGGTACACAATCCTCTGGAGTGCAAGGCGGAATACTTGTACCCCTATACGCGGTTCCCGTGCGATTTACTGGCATGTACGGTGCGGTCCTGAACTCCGTCCAAAGGGAGGACACCTCGACACACGAGACACGACTCTTCGGCTTCGACTCCTTCTACACACGTAACTATCAATCGGTTGCGGCCATCGCGTACGCCCTCTCGGGGGACCGAGCAGCCGCCGAGGAGCTCGCTCAGGATGCGTTTCTGGCTGCGTTCGTCAAATGGGATCGCGTAGTCACGATGGAGCGTCCCGATTCCTGGGTAAAGCGCGTCGTCGCCAACAAGGCAGCCTCACGGCTACGTCGAATCGAGACCGAACTAAGGGCTCTAGCACGGCTTCGACCTCAGCAGAATCCTCAAGGGATCCCTGACGATATCGTGATCGCGTGGGATATGGTTCGTCGCCTACCGCGGCGCCAGGCACAGGCCATCGCACTCCGCTACATAGGTGATCTGCCGGTCGAGGAGATTGCGCTCGCAATCGGTTGCGCGCCAGAGACCGTCCGCACACACCTGCGTCGAGCGCGCAAACGTCTCGCTACTTCGAAGGAGCTGAAGTGAACATTGACGAACACCTCTCCAAGACAGCAGCGGATCTACGCGACGCATTCCCAGTGCCCAACGAATGGCACCAGGGGGAGGGGCGCACGCCTGCTCGCTGGTACCGACGTCCTGTGGTGGTGGTCGTGGCCGCCGCTGTCGGCATCTTCGCAACCGTGGGAATCGCCGGGCTTGCTCTCCGCGGCGAGTCTCAGCCTACGGTCGCCAGCCCGGTCCCTCCGGGAGGATCTATGTCGTCGGTCACGAGGGCCCCGTCGCTGGCTCCCATAACGACTCTGCGGTCAACGCCAACGACTCTGACAACTCCTGCGTCGACGACCACGACGTCGACTACCCCACCTCCGACGACGGGGCGGGTTGGGTCAACATACGCTCCCGACCTGGACTATTCCTGGGCAGCGCTACCTCCGTTGCCATCCGGTTTCGAATCGAACGGAGTAGCCGTTTGGGCCGCGGATCGATTGGTCGTGTGGGGCGGTACGTCTGGTGACCAGCCAGGCGATGCAGCGGCAGAGTGGGTGCCCGGCAGTGCTGAATGGACGCCCATTCCCCAGGCGCCCATCGATCCGAAAAAGGGTCCCGTCGTGGCTGCCGCGGGCACCGAAATCATCGTCTGCTGTGGCGTTAATGCCAGCGAACGTTCGAACGTCGAGACGGCAGTCTATTCGGTGAATACAGGGGAGTGGCGGGCAGCTTCCCCGGCCCCTAGATTCGGTAGCCAAGGTCCCGGGGCCGTATGGACGGGGTCGAAGCTGTATGTCGTTGGAGGGCTACCCGGCTTGGCGCAGTTCGCTGCATACACGCCTTCGTCGGATACGTGGGAACTCCTCCCCGATCCACCGTACGAGTCTCCCTCGGGCTTTGCTGTTACGTGGACCGGATCTGAGCTATTCGCCTGGCCGCGCTTCGACAGACCCGGACACTCACCAGTCGTATTCGACCCGGCAGATGGGACCTGGCGGCAATTGGAGATCCCCAAGTTCGTCCAAGTAATCGACACACCAAGCCTCGTCTGGACCGGTAGCGAGGTCATCGTCTGGGGCGTTGGGCTCGGGATCGCAAATCAGAGCGAACAGCGGGGTGCCGCGTGGGACCCCATCTCCGACACATGGCGCGAGATCGCCGGACCGCCTCTCCCAGCGGTGGATTGGGGAGAATGGACGCCTGGTGGCCAGGATGCCGTATGGACCGGCGAAGAAATGATCGTCTGGGTCGGCACACTCGATGACCAACCAAGGGACAGCGAAACACGGGTACTGACCTATCAACCAGACTCGGATGAATGGCATGTCGCACCGCCCCTGCCACTCGGCCAAGGCGGCACATTGATCTGGACGGGCGACACGGTAATCGTTTTCGGCTCAAGCAGCTTTGTGCTCCAGGGAAACTAAATGTATCTATCGGAAGACAGAAACAAGCCGCGGACCCTCGAATCCCGTCACTGCCACGACAAAGCAACAGGTCCACCCACCGGCGACGGGCTGCTGAGACAACCGATAGTCAAGCGGGACATCCGCTACGCCGCCAAATGCTGCTCGAGATCGATCGCCTCCTTGATCGCAGCCTTGTCGAGATCCGGATAGAGCGCCACAACACGATCAATGTCCCCGAAACGCTCGAAGAGTGCCGCCACCGCTTGAGTGGTGATACGCGAATCGGCCAGGTACGGTTCACCTGAGACCTTGCCGGGGATGATCCTCAGGTGTTCCCGAGGACGGATCAGGTCGGGCCCGTGCCCTTCTCCTACGTTGAACGGCCCGAGGAGATCGAGCGTCTCTCCCATCACCCCTTCCCGGTGAGCGGTCTCAACACGGTCAGCCGAGACGATGAAGATGTGGCCGGTACGGTCGACACGCAGCGGAGAACCGGGAGACGGGAGATCCTGACTCCAGATATCTAGACCGAGCTCGTCCAGTTCATCGAGCGCACGCCTGACTTCGTTCATTGGACTCGCCCCCTTGAGGCCACCTGGGATGACGGAGCCAGTACACGATGCGCAACCCCATCAGGTCTGCGTACGACCAACGCTTCGGCCTCCCCTGGGACACAGTTGCGTTGATGAGCCCTGTCCTCGCCCAGTAGTACACGGTGGACACCGGAACACCCGAGAGCGCGGCCGCCCGAGGCGCTTCATAGCAGCCTTCCAACGCAGCGAGTAGGGAACCTGCGGTCATCGTCGGCGACATCGAAGAACAGAACCTCCGGACGCAATCAACGTACCACCCGCCGGTGTCACAAGCAGCGAATTCGACAAGCCCGAGGCATGCAGCGAACCGCCACACCGCTCCATCACGCGGCACCCACGGTCCGCGTGTGGTCCGCGCGGCTGGCGCAAGACGATGAAAGACGATAAGCGGCAATGAGCACAAACGCCCCGCTCAGAGCATGTTTTTCCACAATAATGCAAACCAATGAAAACCCTCCGGACGGACTTTTAATCCGAAGGTCGTGGGTTCGATTCCCACCGGGCCCACCTCTCAAATCCCTTGTCAGAGCGCCGTTTCCGCCCTCTCGGCAGACAGCTCCACAACCCCCGGTCCGCGTTTGGTCCGAACGACTGATTGTCTCTTGCCGCGTCGATTCGGGGCGGCGAGGACCTCGAGATCTCGGGAAGCAGGTGTCCATCACGGTCGAAGGTGGCCCGTCGTCAGCCTTGCGCCTCGCGGTCGCGGCACTCAGCTCGGAACCTGTTGAGTACCCCTAGCACGGCTTTGCGTAGCCGGTGCTCGGGTACCTGGGGCGCGTCGCGGGCTGGAGGCGGCTCCGAACTGTTGCCACCGCGACACCCGAATAGGAGGACAAGTAGAGCTAGCACCACCGACGGTGCAACGCGACACATTGCCGAGTGGTCACCAGTGAAGATGAGAGGGCCCCGTTGAATGGTCCGGCCGCTATGGGTGGTCCGGCTGGTGGGTGCATTGTTTAGCGTACTCGGCGGGAGTGAGTCCTCCGAGGCTTGAGTGTGGTCTCCAGGTGTTGTATTCGTGTCTCCAGTCTTCGATGACGATCCGGGCTTCGGTGAGGGAGCCGAACTCGGTGATGTTGAGCAGCTCGTCTCGCATCCGGCCGTTGAACGATTCGATCCACGGGTTCTCCCAGGGGGAGCCGGGTTCGATGTAGAGGGTGCCGAGTCCCGTCAGGCGGCACCAGTCCCGTAGTGCCCAGGCGATCAGTTCGGGGCCGTTGTCCATCCTGATGAACCTGGGGGCTCCCCGTGTGGTGACGAGACGTTCCATCGTGGCGACCACGTCGTCTGCGGTGATGGAGCGGGCCACATCGGTAGCGAGGGCTTCTCTGGTGTGCTCGTCAACGATGTTGAGCAGCTTGATACGGCGCAGATCGCAGGTTTCGTCGAACTGGAAGTCGAGGGCCCAGACATGATTCGGGTACTCGGCCCTCAGCAGCGTCCCATCCGAGCTGTCGGGCCGGCGTTTCTTCGCTTTGCGCTGTGGTGGCCGTCTCAGCCCTTCTTCCCGCCACAACCTGCGTAGTTTCTTGTGGTTCACCGCCCAGCCCTCGCGGCGTACCACGTCGTGGGCTTTCCGCCATCCCAAACGGGGATGGGCACGGCCAAAACGACACAACCGGCGCCGCAACTTCAGATCAGGCTCCGGTTCGGTCCGTGCCGGGCGCCGCTGCGTGGAGCGATGCTGACCCACCACCCGACACGCCCTACGCTCAGATACCCCGACCGTTCCTGCAGAACGACGACCGCTCTGCGGCGACGATCCGGGGTCACCATTTTCCCTCGGCCAACTCCTTCAACATCGCCTTGTCCAACTCCGCTTCAGCCAGCAGTTTCTTCAACCGGGCATTCTCCGACTCGAGCTCTTTGAGCCGTTTCGCCTGGTTGGTACTCATCCCGCCGTACTGGCTCCGCCACCGGTTCCAAGTCGACTCGGCGATCTCGAGATGCCGCAACATCTCGGCCAGGTCTTTGCCCTCATTCAACAGGCGCTCGCCCTCACGGAGCTTACGCACCGCCTGCTCAGGTGTGTGTCGATGTCGCTTCACTGTGTTCATCCTCCCAATCAAGGGTAAGGGACTCCCACAGCAGGTGGACCACTATCCGGGGCTCACGTCAAAGATCGATGAAGAACTCATAAACGCCGCGATACTCTGTGCCGCCGACGGAGTAATCCACGGTCACCGGACCGTAGTGAGTTGTCTGCTGCTTCTGACAGTCATTCCGGCCGAAAGCAAACAGAATCGGTGCCGTCTCCCCCGGCTGAACCGCTGCGGCGGCTCCCTGCAGCGGCGCCACCTGCATCTCCTCTACCCGCGCCCGCGCCGTGCCGGTCACATGATCAATCGGTTCCCGCCACGTCGACACAGTCGGGACACAGTCGGATTCAACCGCCTGAGTAATCTCAGAAATCCGAACGAGTTCAGACGCGCCGTTCGTCAGCAGGAACGACCCGACAACCAGGGCGTCCTCACCGAAGCTGTCAAACTCCACCGTGATCGTCTCGCCTGGAGCAAACGTCAAGGGGCCGTCACCGTCGGCATGAGGGCCGGCGCCGCCACACCCCGTTATGACGGGCACAATCAACGTCACTAGAAGAGCCAGCCGTCGGGGCCAGAACCATTGACCCCGACGGCCTACAACCGGACGTTCGAAGCGGCAACAACTCATACTGCGCGACCGCTCACGTCTTGACTCCATAGCTCGGACCGTTCAACTCCTAGACCCTATAGCGAGAACCAAGCCGCTTGGAGGTCGTGGGCCAAGTGTTGGACCCGTAGAGGTTCCGATCCTCGGTGAACGTGTAAATCACCTTAGCGGTAGTCGTGAACCCGGTCTTCGCAGTCAGAGACACCCCGGCGACGCTGATGCCAGCGCTGTACGTTGTGGCCGAGCTGCTCTTCCGGGTGAACGTCGAGCCTGCCTCATAGGGTGTGCATTAAGTCAACGTCGTTGGATATAGCGACGAACTGGCCGCACCACCAACGAATGCGTGAGGTCGGAGCTCAGAGTGGTCCCATTCGTATATGCCCGGACTGAACCAGTCGTCACACTCAATGTCCCAAAACCGATACTGGAACTGTGTCTTGAACAGACGGCTACCAGTCGTGGAGGCATAGTCAATGGTCACCGTCGAGCTCTTGGACGAGGTTCCCCCTTGCGACCAGGAACCCCCCAGCAACCATTTGAAGCCGACCCCTAGTGACGAGGACGCGCCGTTCGAATACTGGAAGTCGCCACGTCCGCCGGGAACAGCGGATACCTCGCCCACATACGCCCAGCCAGGGGACTCGATAGAACCCGGTATCGATCGGCAGGACAACGACCGGCTAGCCACAGCCGCGGTCTCGCTGACCACCATTGATCCGGGAACCTCCCCTGCGGCCACGCCATCTGTTTTGGCGGCATCGATAGCTCCGCCTCCGACCTGGATCACGACCGGCTCCCCGACCCCGCCAGCGTCGATTCCCTCGAAGAGCGGCGAACTGAGCTGGTTCGTGGCGTCCGTCGCCGTCGAATCCTCCGTTTGCGCGGGCGGAACACCCGCTACTGGAACGAAGTGGTACGCTTGCCTGCCTGAAGCTGCCATGTCCATGGAGGAGTTGTTTGTGCCCACGCCCGTCGTCCTCTCGGGCATTCCCGCCGCACTCGGAGAGGGTCTCGCCGCGGAGCTGGACAAGCGCGGCTTGGTCGCGGTGGCGGGCACCGACCAGCCCCATGTCGACCTCATCGGCCTTCTCGGCCCAAACCGCAAGGCTTGGGACCGGGTCGATGCGCCAGCAGGGGAACGCATTGGCGTCACTGTTCTAACCGACGTCTACGAAATCGCTACGTATCGTCGTCTCTATTTGTTGGGCGCCAGCGTCGCTCACGTTGACTCGTCGTTGGCATCGATCGTGGATGTCATCGCAGCAACGGCACGAGGTGAGATAGTGGTACCCGCAGGGATACTTGCTGCATGCCTGTCCAGAACTAGCCCTTCGCTCACCGACGGAGAGCGGTCCGTCTTGTGGCACCTCCGGTCTGGTCGATCGATCGGCGAGACGGCAGAACACACCTTCTACAGCGACCGGCATGTGAGAAGGCTCCTCCAGAGTGCCCTCACCAAGGCCGGCACCAGCGATCGCCACGAAGCAATCGCTGCATTCGAAACCGAACTCGGACCTCCCTGATCACCTTGTGCCGGCCTCTTTTCCGGTGTGTTCATGGCCACTCGGCTGGAGGGAACGGGCATGGGTCGACGACCGGGCACACGCTGACTCCCGATAAGAACCGTTCCCGATACTCTGTTTCCCCCTGTCGATAGGTCACATCGTGTCCGATTACCTCGGCGATGTCGGTGCCGTCATAGCGAAGGCCGAAGAACACCGCCAACATGTCGCCAGGGTCGATCGGCATCCCATCGGGTCGTGGCGGCTCGAGATCTGGCAAGATCGCCGAGGGCAGGCCGAAGTCGGTGCAGGTGAGAGGCGATCCGTCCGCGTACCAATACAGCGGACCCTCCACCTGTTCGAGTCCGGCGGACCCAAAGACAAGCGCGACGTCCTCGACGACCAGCCGGTCGGGTGACTCGTTCTCGAGTACCTGGCAGCCAAATGTCAACAACTGACCTGCGGGGAGCGGTTCACCTGTGTTATCCGCCACGGCCTCCCGGATGCCCTCCATACCTGACAGCGGTCCATCTGAATAGGGTGAGCCGAACATCGCCGACATACCCCAGAACAGCGCCGCTGCAATCACAAGCGCTATCGAGATCGTCAGCGCTCTAGCCCTGGAGCTGCGCAATGCACTCTCGGTCATGGTTGACACCTTCTCGGCGGGCGGCCCCACAGCCGGTAACTGCTGGGGGGCCGATGTCGCCATCTCTTTCCAAAGTCAGGAGGAATGACCGATCTGCTGTGCCTCGTTTGCGTAGATGGCGTAGTCGTTGCTTCCTCTGAGAACTTGTCTGGTGTATCCCGAGTTCTTCCGGTAGACCATGGAGTGCGTTGTGTTGAAAGTCTGCTGACTGCGCAGGCTGAGGCCGGCGATGCTAATGCCCCCTGACCACGTCGTCACCTCGTTCCTGGTCACAGTGACATCGCCAGCATGCTTGGTCTCGTACTGGCTTGCGAAGTTGCCACGCGACGTCGCTGTCAAGCTGGTACCCCCGGTCCACCGCGTCGGATACATACGCGAGTATGCCGTCGGGTGCTCCTCGACCACCACACCACCACTCATCTTTCGCTGGCAGTAGAGAACCTGGAAGCGGTAATCCATCTCCTGGTTAATGTAGACGTTCTTGCTGGAACCGATCGTGATCGATTCCGAGCTCGAGTTGGTCGATTGTGAGCTGAATCCCATCGACCCGCCGTACGAGCTTCCGTACTTGTAGCCGATCTCCATTTTCGTAGATGTCTGATTCGAGACCGTCCACACCCCTGTTCCCTGCGTGGTCTTCGCATAGCCAGAACGAACGTCTGCCTTCGTCACGGTGGCAGTCGCATTCCTCCAGAGGAGCGACCAGTCCGCGAGGCCCCAGCCGTAGAGGTTCCAGCAGTACGACCCGTCTGGGATGCTTGCAGTCGCAACGAGACCGTCGGCTGATACCGAGCTACTCGAGGAATCTGGTGTCACGACGAGCTCCAGCTCGGCGCCCTGGCCCCGGCCGGGCAAAGCCGTGGTTCGGTTCAGATGAGCCGCGGTGGAAGCGTCGGGCTCTGGATCGGCGGTGCCCAGCGTCCAATCGCCGTTGCGGAGATCATCACTATCGAAGTAGGTCGCATAAATGGCGGAACCGGCCCCGTCCGCGCTGGCGGCAGTGAACCCGATCTTGGTCAACCCATCCAGATCGTCCATTACTGCGACGTCACCCTTGTCGAGGAGGATATTGAATTGACCTCGTGCGCGTGTGGTCGTCTCTGCAAACGGTATCCACTCCTCTTCACCATCGCTGAGGCTGTTCACGAAGTACGCGATCACTCTTATGTCGGGCAGCGGGGTTCCATCGCTGTCTACAACCGTGCCGCGTGCGACGAGCCCCGGGGATTGAGCGGACGCCGCGGACGCAGTAATCGCGGTGAAGAGCACCGCGAGGGCAATCAAGATGAGGATCGCACTTCTTCCGACTACCTTGCCGTCGGCAGGCTCAACTGGTGTCGTGGCTCTTGCCATCAGCCTCTTCCTTCTGTCGCTCCACATCTGCTTCCTGGAACCGTATGCCCGCCGACTGCGGGCAACAAGGACGCTCCGCGGTCCGGCCGGACAGAATCTCGTCCGGGACGCCCGCCTCCGGACGGAGGGACTTCCGGCAGTAGACGAGATTCCCCACTTGGTGGTGTGGCACCCCGAGCGGGCACCAACAAATGGCGATTGTCGATGACCTCTCTGAGCGTGACTTCGAACTGATGGTCCGCTTCGGATGCCCAGCGACTTGGGGTCGATGTTGCGCTCAGCCTCAGCGGAGTCTCAAACGCCGGCTCAGTAATCCGTGCCGGGACGCTGCTCGTCAAACTCGCTGATGTGACTCAACCAATGATCTCGGCGGCCATGAGATTCTGCCCGTTGGCGGCCATGTGACTGCCGGCTGATGGTCAACGGTTCTGCCCGTTGGCGGCCGGTGGTTTTGCCCTCGTTGATGTTGTCCCGGTTGTGGCTTGCCGTCGCCGGGGTGTTCCTTCTGGTTGAACTGGCGGTCGATCGGACCAAATCAGGTTCCAGGCTCGTTGGGTGAGCTGCCCACAGGCTCCTATCGTCTCGATCGGTTGTCCCCATTTAGTGGTGGTTGGTGCGATGTACTTTGTGTGTCGACTGTCCTGCAAGTTGTGAGCGAGCATCCTGTCGTCCGGGCTGTCCCGGCGTTTGGTGAGTTCTATCGGCGCGAGTACCGGGAGGTACTCGGGCTCGCCTATGTGTTGTGCCGCAGCCGGACGACCGCCGAGGAACTCACCCAGGAGGCGTTCACTGCAGCGTTCAGGCGATGGGGCGAGGTGTCGCAAATGGACAGCCCCGAGGGTTGGGTGCGGAAGGTTGTCGCCAACCGCTCCGTGTCTCGTTTCCGCAGGCTCGCCGCCGAGGGCAGGGCTCTGGTTCGGATGGGACGGAACGACGACGCACCGCCAATCAGTGCCGACGCGATCGCGGTGCGAGACGCGATCCGTCGTTTGACGGTGCGCCAGGCCGAGGTGGTGGTGCTTGTCTATTTCGCGGCGTTGTCTCACGACGAGGCGGCCCAGGTTCTCGGATGTGGCGTGGAGACGGTGCGCACACACCTCAAGCGAGCAAAGCGGCGTCTCGCCGGCTGGCTGGGAGACGAAGTATGAACCTCGACGATCGGATCCAACAGACTGCGGATGAAGCTGCCGGCGTGTTCGATCACGTCGATGTGCCCGAGTTCGTTCCGCCACGTCACCGCGGGCCGCTAATAGGTGTCGCATCCGCTCTGCTTGTTGGCATCGCCATTCTTGTCGCTGCCTGGGTAGGTCGAGGACCCGGTGAGGACCAAGCCGGTGTTGTTCCCACCACCCTGCCGCCTACATCCACCGCCCCATCGTCATCCACGACCATCCCGTCAACGACAACCTCCACACCTGACGGGGTGTTGGTGATTCCTCGCACCATCAATGGCGGATCGGATGTGTTTGATATCGGGCTCGATGACGGAAGCAGGTTTGCCGTGCTCGTACCGACTGGAATGGTGCAGTCCCCGGTGAAGATCACCACTGATCGCACGTCGGCTCACCTCAGCGCCGACAGCTTCGACGCCACACTGACGTTGGAAACCTGCCCGGGCGATTCCCAGAACCATGGAGCTGTCAATGAGAAGGGTGCGCTTGTCGCTGCCACCGAATCCTCGATCCTCGTCTGCAGGCCAGATGAGTTCCTCGTCCTCGACATCACCGGTGTTACCGAGATCGACCCTGATGCTGTCGACGGGTTCGACATCGTGCCGATCGCCATCGGCGATGGCTATGCGGCGATCGCCGACACGCCATGGATTGGCTATGCCGGAGACTTCGGACCGCTCACGATCGGGGATGTTGTCGTCACCGCCAACGGTTGGTCATCGGGTCGGGTGACGGCGTGGAGCCGCGACGTGCTGGTGCCGCGCTGGGATGTTTCGCTAGGGAACACAAGCATTCTGTTGGGGACGGACGGCAAACGGGTCCTCGCAACATCGGCAGGAGGGCCGGTGACAGCGCTCGACGTCACAACAGGCGAGCGGCTTTGGGAAACACCTCTGCCGGAGCGTTTCACAATCGTCGGCGCAGCAAGTGATTCGACGCAGGAGGTCTGGTACCTAAGCGTCGACGCGGAAAGTGAGGGCGAAACCGCCGCTCCCCGTCTGCTCGCCGTCGACGGCGACGACGGGACGGTCTTGTGGGAAGCCGACGGCGATGAGGCGACGTCGCTGCAATGGGCAGACCCTGTGGTGTTCGACGATGCAGTAGCGATCCTCGACGTGCCCCGCTACGTCGATCAGGTCGGCGTAGCCGATACCGGGCATGTAATCGGATTCGACCCGGCAACCGGGCAACGGCGCTGGGTCGTAGATGTCAACAGCGACGAGAGCTTTTCTCATGGCCTGCTCGCCTCCGACCCGGGCCGCGGTTTGCTCGTGGCCGCGACACCGACCGGCTACATCGTATCCATAGATCCGGCGTCCGGGGAGGTGCGATGGGCAACCGACCTTCCCTTCTCCCGGATCGCCGCCATCGAAAACAACACGGTTGTGCTCCTTCAGGGCTCCAAGGAGGTACGGCTCAGCATCGACACCGGCGAGGTGATCAACGAACCCGAAGCATTGCCCTCAGTCACACCACTTCAGGTCGAGCAATCCGTCCCGCTAACCATATTCACGGCTGAGGGAACCACCGCCGACGCGGCGGTGGTCGATCTAGCCGCAGCGACGACAACCGTCCTCAGCGGCGACACAGCAGCGTGGAGATCGCAACCCCAAGGCGCTGTTCTGACTCCGAACCGTCAACTCGCCGTTTGGACAAGTGAGCCGGCTGTGTACGTGTTCACCAGTGACCTCACCGATCCCGAACTGGAGATCCGTCCCGAGTCGAATCCTGCCTCCAGCTTCGCTCCTGCCCTGCGGGTCATACCCACTCCAGACGGCGATGCGCTTTGGGTTGTCCAACCCGGAGCCGCCTACGGAACCGTCAACGTTCCTACCCGGGTAGAGCTCTTCGAACTGCCAACTGGTCGCCGGCTCGCTGCCTTTGACGTGGAGCCGAACGCCTTTCCCGCAGGCGCCACCGACGCCGGGCTCGTGCTCAACACCCAACGTCTCGTCGACACCGGTGACGGTTGGGCAACCGAGCCCGGCTCCGAACAGGTCATCCTCGTCGACGCCACGGGCACCGTCACTGAGGTTGGGCCGGGTCGCGCCATCGCCACCGCAGCTGACACCATCGTACGCCGGGTGTGCGCCATCGAGAATCAATACAGCTGCGACCTATGGATCGGCGGCTCCAGCGGCGCCGTAGTACGTCCCGGCGACGGCACCTGGCGGCCAGTGGGCGGGCCGTCGATCCCGAGTGAGACGATGCCTCTACCAGCCATCTCGCCGGACGGTACGAAACTGCTCATCGGCTACGGCGAAGACCCCGACCTCAACGGCACCCCCGCCAGTGCCAGCCTGTACACGATCGACCTAGCGAAGGGCTCTACCCGCCAGATCGCGACATACGAGAACGGCTACCCACTGGCAACCTGGTCAGCAGACGGACAATGGATCGCCGTGATCGGGAGCCGCGACGTCACGATGTACAAGGCCGACAACCCCGCCTTATCGTTCGTCATCACTGACGCAATCCCGGAAGCTCACTACCCCCTGGCTGCTGGCTAAAGCGACTCAACGCGGCAGGCCGCACACCGACAGTCCAACTGCGTTTCCCTTATCGATCTGGATGGCCTTGACCCCGCATGCGGTTCACTCACCGCAGACTTCCATTCTCTCGAGGCAGAGGAAGTTGAACAGATCCTGGCTTCTCTCGTTGTCGTCCCGCCAAGTGGCTGAGCCACGATGCTCCCGCCCGAACGAGTGATTGCCGCCTCCAGACTCGCCCCAGCCGTCGCGCTCTTCCGAGAAGGGCCGACCTTTCCTTGACAGAACACTTCACAAGGTGGTTAAATGATGGGCATGGCCGCCAATGACCAACTCAGCGTCGTGTTCGCAGCGCTGGCCGACCCGAGCCGCAGAGCGATCCTGGCCGAGCTCACCCGCAGCGACGCCACTGTGACCGAACTCACAGCGCCGCTGCCGATCTCGATGCCGGCGGTGTCACGGCACCTCAAGGTGCTCGAGGCCGCCGCTCTGATCTCCCGCTCGCGCGAGGGGAAGTGGCAGCGGAGCCACCTGGAGGCGGCGCCGCTCCGGGAGGCGGCCGGCTGGATCGAGCGATTCCGAGGGTTCTGGGACTCGTCGTTCGACCGCCTCGACGCCCACCTTGCCACTCTGCAACAGGAAAAGGAGAACTGATGACCACCGAACCACCCGACCTCTCCATCACACGCGTGTTCGATGCGCCACGGGCTCTCGTCTACCTGGCCTTCACCGACCCGGAGCAGCTGGCGGCCTGGTGGGGGCCGACCGGTAGCGTGCGGCCGCTCGACGAGATGCACTTCGACGTCCGACCCGGCGGCTCCCAACGCTTTGTCGAGGTGTTCCCCGACGACCCGTCCATCCGGGCGGAGGTGCACATCGACCTCACCGACGTAGCCGACGGCAAGGTGCTCGACGGTGTGATGCGCGTGGGTGGCCACCTGCCCGGGGGCTTCGAACCGTTCGAGACACGGTTCCGGTTCGAGTTCTACGACGAGCCCGACGGGCGCACCCGCCTCGAGGTCCGGCAATGGCTACCGGCGCACGTGACCCGAGCCACCGAGGCGGGCTGGCAAGAGAGCTTCGCCAAACTCGACGCGCTCCTGGCGAAAAGGGTGGTGGCGTGAGCAGCTGGACCGCCGCATCCAGGAGGAGATCTCGATGACACCACTGCGATAGTCGACCAACGTCACGACCGACGGCTGCTGCCATACGAGGCCGGGCTCCCGCCGGACGAGGGGTCCATGCACTACCCGGCTAGAAATAATGAGGAATCGGGGCGTTGCGACCCTACGTGCACTAAGTGCAGGCCTTCACGGCGACTAAACGGCACCGTCCTGGATGGGTGGGTTGCAGATCCCGTTCGCCAAGACCATCGACCGGGCGAAGAAGTACGTCGTGTCGACCGCGCTGAGTGGGGTCGACAGGAATGCGGAGCTGGTGCGAGGCGACTTGGCACAAGCGGTTCGGCGGCTGAAAGAGGAGTGGCAACCGAGAAGACACCGTGGCCGGCACTACCACCTCTGCGGGCGCCAACGTCCTCGTTCCCACCGTCGACATCGCCACCTTCATCGCAGCCTCTCGTGATCGCCTACTGTTCTTCCAAGCACGCCAAGGCTCCGGTACTCTTGGGATGCTCGCAGGTATCGAGCACTGCTTGTCGGGCAAAAGGCCCGGTGCCTTCGGGTGATACCTGCGAGCTCACTTGCCAATCAGCGAGTAGGCGGGTACCTCCCGCAACAGCTCGACTAGATCCGGGCGCCCATCCAGCGCGAGCGCATCACGCAACGCGGCCAGATGGGCAGAATCCCCCGCGGGTCGCCAGTACCAGGTGTGGGTGAACCGGTGCGCCGGTGAGGTCAAGGCAACGTCACGCACCCAGTCGCCGAAGCAACCGGCCACCGGACCGCCGACGATATCCCCGGCGATCCCGAACCACTTGGTCTGGAAATAGAGGTTGGTCCACCGGGTCACGGCGAACGGCGCCGCGTGATGGAACTGCGTAAAGGTCAGCTTGGTGCCGCCAAGAGCGTCGCGAAACGGGCGCTCGTAGCTCATCCGCAGGTGACCGGTAGATGCTTCCCGCTCCGTCACCGGAGGGCAGGTGGGGAGGATCCGGTCACGCTTCGCCTCGGCAAGCGCTTCGGGCCCTGCCGCCATCAGCAAATCGGCGTAGGTGAGAGGACTCCCCACTGTCACGAGATCCGTGACGAGCCATGGCTGTGTGTTGGCCCGCTGCCTACGCCAGGCGGCGTGCTGCAACTTCCGGGCGGCCTCCGTGCCTGAGACAGCCACGCTTCGCTCCACGTCACGCAGCTCCGCAAACTTTGCGGTCCGCGGTCGCTGATGTCGGGTGTTCATCCGGATCCAGGCGTGGGTGACGATGTCATATGCAATCACCGAGCCCAGGCTGTGACCGAGAATGACGACGCGGTCGTACTCTCCCGAGTCGTGGAGACGCTCCAGCAGTTCCACCCCCGCCTCTCTTATGGCCTGACGATGTGCGATGTTGCCCGGCAACGGCAACAGATACCGGGCGGCGTCCCCGAGAACCTGGAGCGCCAGGCCACGGCCGATCAGCTTCCACACCGCACCTACGATCACAACGAGCGCAGTCCCGCCCACCAGCCACCGCGAGAGGTCGATCGCGCCGATCCACACTGCCACCCCCATGGCGGCAGCGGCGATGATCAGCACCCACGACATCAACCACAGCGGGCGCAAGGGACGCGGGACTCGCCGGCGAAGAAGCAGCCGCCGCATCCATGCGCCCAACTGTCCGAGGGTTGTGTCCCGGATGGTGTGTGCCCAGTAGAACTCGAAGACGTCGGTACTCGGCAATCGGTTCTGGAACGACGCCTTGTACGTCATCTTGCGTAGCTCGAAGGAGTGTGAGGCACGGTCGGGCTTCACCCATATGGACTCGCCTTCCTCCCCGTGCGGTAGAACACCGCTGGCAGCGAGGGAGGCGAGGGTGGCGCCTGGTTGCTGCTCGCCGATACCGTGGATCACGACCACTGCCTGCTTGACCTGATCCCTCCTCCGATTCACAGCGGTCGCCATTGCTCTGATGAGACCAAGCCGGCGTGACCAGTACCTCTCCACCTCGCTAACCCGCGCCGCAGGAACGTCGGCCTCCTCGATCTCGACCCTGCTCTTGCGCTCCGCCATCGCCGCGATACGGATCCGCACGGTCGTCGGTCCCGCATCTCCCCAGGCGGGCGGCGGCTCCATGTGGAGGGTCACACCAGACGGTGACCGGATCTTCTCCACGTACCCACTCCGCCATATTCCCGCTTCGTCGGTCAGCGCACACCTCGTGTCGCGCTCGAGCCGGATCGCCGGCCCCTCACCAAGCCACCGAGGCTGAGTCTCGGGGCGCCACATCAGGTCCCACAGCTCCTCGGAGGATATGTTGACCTGAGCGGATTTGGACCATGACGTCGCCTGGATCTCCGGCACTGTCGCTCCCTTCATGCCAACCGCTCGCCGACTGCCCGCACCAGCAGCTTGCTCGGACCGTGGTATGTCCGCACCCTTGGCTCCGACTCGAGCCAGATTGGCAACAACGTGCGGACTGCTGCGCCTGTGATCGCCAACAGATGGGCGACGGGAGGGTGATCGGTCGTCGCGATCTCCGCTTGTTCGATGGGCTCGGGATGCCACGAGCCATGGGCAACCAGGTTACGGAACTGTCGCCCCTCGCTCGTGCACCATGCCACTGCCTCTCGCGGGACATCGTCGAGCACCCCTACGCAGTCCTCGAACTGGATTCCCGACTTCTTGGGGCGGAACTCGCCCAGCAGGCTTTCGAGACAGATGACTGCCAGAACCGCCCGGGTCTCGGTTGGGATGAACCGCCGGTCGTGAGCTCTTCGGTAGAGATCGAGCGTTCTGTCGATAGCGGGGTCACGCGCCTCGGCGTCGTACCGGGCAACAAGCTTCCATGACCCGAGGACCGCGCCCGCGTCGCCGGGCCCTACCCGCACTGGTGGTGGTGTGCCCATGGCCATCAGGACCGATTGGCGGAGCACCGTTTCCCTCCGTGAGCGCATCAGGCCGTGATACATGTACCAGCCCAACAGCTCGGGATCGATAAACGCCGAAAACCCGCACATGCGTAGCCCGGCGACCGCCAGGTCACGACGCCGCGTGAGCAGCGCCACCGTTTCGTCGTCGACAAAGGCGTCTTGCCGCCCGACCGAGGTCGCCAGAGCCGCAACCGGCTCCTCGAGCCGTAACTTTGCGATGAAGTCGCGGCGAATGTCCTTCTCCTCCATGCTGACAATCTCCTCGGCATCCATCGAAGTCAGGGTCATGGGCAGGTCGTTATCGACAACCACCCCTCCATCGAGACCGAGGTCGATCAACGGGGACCAACTCCACAGCGTGTCTTCTCCGACCCCTCGATTCCCTGAGGACGACCAGGTGGCCGACGACCACGGTCGCAGCGGCCCGAGCCGGTAGGCGGCGGCAAGCGTCGCCGGTTCCATCTCGATGTCGACGGTGCCGGTTCCCGTTGGTTCCTGGTCCAGCCGGGCCAGGAGGTCCACCGAAGGATCACCACCGGCACCGGTCCGTGCCAGCTCCAGCACCGCGCCCGCCAGCAGCTGTACCGCCGCCTCCGGGGGCAGGTCGCCAGGAGGGGCCGCGGCGCCCGCGTTGCCGTGCACTACGGAGCTCCTCTGGCGGTACACGTTCCGAGCAATGTCGCGCAACACGGTGCGGCGCTCTTCGCCCCCACCGAGCAGATTCGCCACGCGTCGTGCGAGCGTGTCGCCCGGGGCGTCCACCACATCGGGCAGCAGAAGGTCTTCGAGGTCTGTGACCGCCAGCAGCGACCGTTCATGTGGTGCGAAGGTGATCTCGTTGACACCAAGCAGCCGGCGCATGAGACCTGAGGAGTCCGGCTCATCGGTGAAGACCCGCTCCGTGAGCTCACACAGCTCGGCGGTTCGGGCTAGAGCGACATCGGTCAACGGCGTGCTCGTAGCGTCCGCGAGGAACACGAGCTCCTGGTCGGCATCGCCCTGCACGCGGACCCCTTCGAACTCGGCCCCCGACAGCTCGATGTGCTGCCGCCCACCCGCCGGCATCAGAAACGAGATCGAAGACCGCGGATCTACCGGTAGCGCGGCCGGCGCCGCAAGCGCCAGGGCTGCCCACACCGGATCGACAAATCGGTCGTGGAACACGTTGAGCACGTCGAGCCCGAGACCCGGCAGGGTGTCCCGCCAGGTGGCCCGAGGCAGCTTCATCTCCATCATCCCGGCCTGTTGTGCCGGACCCGGATGCACGAAAGGAAGATCGATGTCGGCCTGGAACCAGAAGAAGACCGGGTCGGCTGCCTCGTACCTGGGTTTCCAGTCGGTGAACGAACCAAGGGTCAGCGAGTCGTACTGATCCCACGGAACCTTGGTCAGCACCCCTCGGCCCATCGGGACATCATCCTCCCGCTCCATCCTGACGAGCGGCAAGTGTGCAATGAATACAATCAACAGTCATCCCGTCGGTCATGTCCCACCAACCTACAGACGACGTACACGGGATGGACGTCGATCGACATGTCCGATGCATGTACTGTCCGCGTGACTGGAGTGAGACAACCAAGGGCGGCAGGCAACCCGACGGCTCTCACCCCTTCGACAGATCGATCCTCATTGCAGGGCGCACGCCGTCGCGGTTGAGATCGACACGGGCGTAGTAGCGGATGCTGGCCCGTGTGCCGACAAATGCGGCACGCGACGGGTCGTTCCCCTTCTCCTTCAGCCTTCCTTGGTCTCTCAGCCACCACCATGAGCAGCCATACCTCGTGCCGCCCTCGGTTATGTAGTCGGCGTCGACGTGCTTGTCCATCACGTACAGATGGCAGCCATCCGCCTTCTCCACTTTGGCGAACTCGGTCCCTCTGGTGCGTCGAAAGTCGCTGCCGAGCTCCTGAGTAGCCCGGTGCACCGCGGCGACGCCAAGGAGGAATACCTTGTCGTCGGTGTCCGGGCTGCCCTCGCCGTTGTCTGTGTTGTGTGCGGTGTTGACCACCCGCTTTTCGGCAGCACTGAAGACGGCGTCGTAGAACTCATCGTGCAGCCAGCGCCGCAGGTCGCAGTCACGCCATGTAGTGGCCGCAAACTCAGTGTGATAGCGCCTGCAGTCCAGGATGTACCTGCTCAACACGAGCAGCTCGCTGCCGGAGTTCTCGAGGACTAGCCACTGAATCGGCGTGCTGTCCGTCCCCGCGGCCGTATGCGGGTACTTGCCGATTGTGATGATTGCGCCCGGCCGGGCGTTTGCGATTGATTCTGCTTCGACCATGAGTCTCCTGCGGAGACTATCTCGCCGGCGACCTCAGGCGGGCGCACCGCGGAGATCGGGACTCTCCGGCGGTGGTCTTTTCAACGATCGACCACACGGGCAAGCCCGACGGCAACCGCCCGTTCCGGGTCCGCCCACACAGCCATGGCGGTGGTCATCGGCAGGAACCCGAGAGCCGAGTAGAAGCCCTCGGTGCCCGGGTTGGCATAGAGGATGACCTTCTTGTGTCCCGAGGTGACGTCAAGGAGCTTGCGGATGATCGCCGCGCCTACCCCATTGCCCTGGTAGTCGCGGTGAACGGCCACATCGGCGACATAAGCGCAGTCGAGCCCGTCGGCAATGGCTCTGCCGGCTCCGATCAGGTGCCCGCCGAGGTAGACGAAACAGGGGAACATGCTGTTGCCGAAAACCGTGCGCAGCCGCTCCGGCGGCTTGTCCCCGAGCGGGGCGCTCCGGTAGAGATCGGAGAGCTCCTGCCAATCGACGGTGTCGATGTCGTGCACCCACCTTGCCTGGCTCAGGTCGATTTGCACGTGTTGTCCTCCTCGTTGCGACCTACGGCGCGGCTGGACCTACGGTCATGATGGCCGACCCGTTCAGATAGATGACCGAACCGTTGGCCAGCGGCGGGTCGAACCGGTGCCAGAAGCCACCACCATCCTCGTCGGCCACGAGCTCCATCCTCGGCGTCACCTCAGTTCCGTCCGCCAGGACCGCCTTGATGGCGGCGTCAGGTGGAGCCACCGACGCCTCGCCCGGGCCGGGGCTGAAACGAACGCCGGTGCTCCCGACGGTGACCGCCCAGGTGCCGCTGCTCGCACTCGGATGCGGGTCGGCGGTGAGTGCGGCTCGATACAAGATCCCAGACCCTCCGTCAAAGGTGACGCCGGCAATCTCGGACGCCCGCTGCACCTCACGAAACCCGAATCTGGCGTGTAAGTCGATGGTTGCGGCGTTGGCGGCGTTGGCAAAGTAGAACGCCTCGTCGGCGCGTTCTCGTATCCAATCGAGTCGCTGCAGTGTGATCTCGTGGGCGATACCCATCCGTCGAAACGACGGGTCGGTGACGATACCCAGGAGATAGAACCCGTGCGGGGCCGTCTCGCTGTCGAGCCATCCCGCCAGGCCGTATCCGACAACACGGCCACCCGTCTCCGCCACAACGAGGTACGACCGCTCACCGGCTCGGTCCAGCGCTCGCTGCGCCCATTCTCTCGATTGCTCGCTGGAGACCCCTTCGCGGGCGGCATGCAGCGCAGCTATGCCATCGGCGTGTCGTTGATCCGCGGCACCGATAAGGAGGTCGGCGGGAGGGCGGCGGCCTGGTCCGCACGGCGCGTATTCGGCAAAGTGGGCCATCGCCCACGATCCTACGACGGCAACGTCCCCGATCGACCAGAGCAGACTGTCAGCTACGAAGAGACCCCAGAAGCCGGGGGTAGCGCACCTAGGCCCCGCTGTCCCCGCCGAGGGCGGCAACGACTTGCAACTCCACCCGCCGCGGCTGCAATCGCTCCAGGGCGATCGCTCTTGCTTTCCGGCGCACAGCCTCGATCGCTTCAACCAGGCAGTCCGCAGAGTCGATGACTCGGTACCGCTGGCTGTCGGTGACGACCACCGATCCGCTCGCCAGCTCTTCGATCGACTCAATCACATGTACGTTCAAGAGAAGCCGTCGACCGCTGACGAGTTCTACCGGGACCATGCTGAGCACCTCGCGGCGTCCCCCCTGGACACCATTCCCCCTGTCGGCACCTCGACACGTCGGGTAACCACTCGCGGCAAGACCTAGCCGCAGGAGTCCTCGGCGGGGTCGATCCCGAGCTGCACCCGGGCTTCGGCGGCGGGGAGGCTGGTTGCGATCCTGACGTCCTCGTGGATCCGGTCGACGTCCGGGATGTTGTATCCGTCCTCGGTGTGACCCGAGACGTAGGTCGGGGGCACGAGACGCAGCGAGACCGCCTCGTCGGTGTTGACGATCGACATGAGGTCGATGAGGTCGGGGACGACATCGAGCGGGATATCGGTCTCGACGCTGCTCTTGATCACATCCGCGAGCTTGGGGAAGTTGCGCACGAGCGAGAACGGATCGGCCTGTCGCAGAACGTCCTCTATGACGCAGCGCTGCCGGCTCATCCGGTGATAATCGTCGTCGGAGTATCGGGTCCTGGCATAGGTGAGGGCCTCATGGCCGTTCATCTTGTAGGTGCCGGGCTCCCAATTGACGGGTTCGGTACCGCCGTCCTCACTGGGGTAGGCAGGGTCGAAGACCCGCTCGGTCACCGTGATCTCGACCCCTCCCAGGGCGTCGATGACATCGACGAAACCGTCCAGCGCCACCAGGGCGTAGTAGTCGATCGGGAGACCGGTCAGCTGGGTGATCGCTCCCTTGATGGCGTTGGCGCCCGGCGTATCGGGCCCGGGGAACGAATCGGGATGGTTCTCCCCATAGATGTACAGCGCGTTGAGGATGTCGGGGAAGCAGTTGCATGAGAAGATACCGACGTCGTCGGCCACCGGCACCCTGGCGAAGTTGCGGGGAATGCTGATCAACGCCAGATCACCGGTGTTCAGGTCGACGCTGGCGACGATCATCGTGTCGGTGCGCACCCCGGTTCTGCCCACCCCGGCGTCGCCGCCCAGCAATAGGATGTTGAGCCGGTCGAGACCGTCCCACGGCGCCGGAGGCTCGGTCGTCGTGGTCGTGGTCGTCGTGGTGGTTGTGGTGGTGGTCGACGACGGCGTAACACCCGTCCCGGGATCGGTCGTTGGCGCCACTGCGGTGGTCGTTGTTGTGGTGGTGGTCGTGGTTGTGGTTGTGGGGTCGGCAAACAGGGTGTTTATCAGGTCGTACTGAACCCCGTCGTAGTAGGCGAGCCAGGCGTGGGGAACGAGCAGCACCAACCCGATGGCCGGCACCAGAGTCCATGTCGCCCACCTCGGCGCGGCCACCCGCCCCAGCAGACGGTACGCGTCGACGGCGGCAAAGGCCCGCAACAGAAACAACGCCGCGTTGGCGAAGAGCAGCACCACGAGAACGGTCGGATCGAAAGCGAGCTTGAGAAACGTCTTCGGGTCGTCGATCCAGACGGCCGCCACGACTCCTACGATCCCGGTGGCGACGGCGAAGTACCACACCGCTCGCCATTTCCTGCCCGCATAGAGCTGCCCCAAGCCCGGTAGCAGAGCGGACAGCGCGGCGGCCACCAGCGGGAGCCTACCGTCACGCCGCGTCAGCCCGTCCATGTTGTCTCGTGCCCCTCCGACCATCCAAGAAGGCTAGAACGCGTGTGATTTACGCAGGCGTACTGCCTCGTCGAGCGGCGAACCCGGCAACGAGGAACTCGCAGGCGTACCAGGTGAGCATCGCCGCCGAGATGGGCGCCACAATCGCGGCAACGGGGATAACGATGTCCTCACCCAAATCGAATACCGGCAAGCTGATGGCGGCTACTGCTGCGGCAAGCCACATTGCGGCGACAATACCGAACACCCACGGCCAGGCAGTGTCCTGACCCCAGCCGACCTCCGCCGGACGACGGAACATTGTCAGCCGGAGAACGCCGACCGTTCCCACCAAGCCCCAGAACCAGTCCATGATGATGCCGACGTCGATCACCACCGGGTCGGACCCGAATTGGAGAGTCGGCGACCCCATACTCATGATCAGAATGGTGACCCAGATCGCTGCGATCGTCATCCAGATCCAAATGCTGTTCGTTTTCATTGCCCCTCTGCCAGCCGGACCGACGTTCTCTCCCCGTGGCTTCACCACGAGGTTCACACAATAGAGTCTCGCGCAAATTGCGACGAGTCGCTGCGCGGGCCGCGTCCACCCCCGGCACGGCGAGCCGTGGCACGGCCCCATCGGGGCCGCCGACCGGGTTGGGCGCTAACCAACCGGCTCTGGCTCGAGATCAAGTGGTAGCGGCCAGGCGGCCGCGGTGTCCGGCGTGCGCACTGGTTGCGTCTCCTCAGCCGGATCCGGCTTGTTCGTTGACTCGTCGACCTCGACGATGATCACTCGCTGCTGCTCGCCAATGTCCATGGGGTGGCCCTCCTTGCTGCTTGCTCGACGTACGTCTCCATCTCGAGGAGGCGCTCTTGCTGTGTTTCCACGACGGGTTCGTTTGTGATGAGACCCGGGTCGGCGAACACCCGGTCGATGTGGTCGGGGTCGCCGGTCAACAGGAGATGCGAACCGTGGCAGGCACCGAGCGCGACCACCGTTGCCTCGGCCGCTCGGTAACCCGTCTCGTGCTCGACGACCTTGCCGGTCAGGGCCACCAGCCCGACGGCGACATCCCCGATGCCGGCTACGTCAAACCCCCGGAAAAGCGGGTCGATGCTCTTTGCTGCATAGACACCGCAGCCGAGCCGGCCACACCGACCATCGGTGTGCGGGATCTCATCGGAGCCGCCCCGCGCCAGACACGTCGCAGTCATCTTTCGCTCACGCCATGCCATCTTGACACCGTGCATCCCGTCGGGACCGACGGCCCACAGCCGGTACCCCAGCACCGCGGTCGGCGACCATCCCTCGGCATGCGCCCGTCTTGCCCTGGCGACGACATCCTCGACGCAGAACTCCATCCAGCGCTCGATTCGCTCGACCTCCGCCGTCAGCGAGCGCATCCGGCTGGCGATCCGCTGATACTCTTCGCTGAGCTGATCGAGCCGCCGTTGCCGCACCGCAAGCGCACGGTTCGCCTTCTCCAGATCGACCATGCCTTCGAGCTCGCCGTAACGCGCCTGGTAGCGACGCACTTTCGTGCGCAGGTCCGCAATCCTCTGTGCGCCGTCTGAGCCGAAATCCATCACGATCTCCATGTGACGATCTCCGTGTGAGGCTTCGACCCTATGACACCGAACACACGTTCGCAACCGTGTTTCTGGCGCAGATTTCGCGAGCCGTCGGAAGTTTTCGCGAACTGAGCGGCTACCCGCCGCACCGGGTCGCGGCGTCTCCGTCGAGGAGACAAGGCGGCTCGGGCCGGATGGTCGCTACCGTGTCGTAGTAGCGCCGCTCCGGGTCGTCGGTACTGACCAGGGTGACTATGTACGTGTCCTGGATCGCCAGATGGTCCGCCGCCCGGATGGCCACCGTTCCCTTCGGCCCGGCGAACTCGGCGTCTTCGATGGCAGCCCGCAGTACATCGGTGTCCGTGACGCCACCGGTCTTGCGGAGCGCCGCAACAACGAGCAGCGTCGCGTTCATGCCCAGGGCGTCGAACTGATCGGGAATCGACCCTGAGACGGATTCGGTCTGCACCAGGAAGTCGTTGGCGTCAGTCTGCGGCGACGTGTAGTGATATGTGATTGGTGAGGTCCACCCGATCGCACCGTCGAAATAGATGGGCATAATCACGTCCGGGGGAAACGTCACCCCGAAAGCGGTGTCGCCCGGGAAAGCAGCCGCCGCCTCTGTGATGAGCGAGCCGAGGCCGCCACCCGGCCAGGTGAGCAGGACGGAGTCGGGACTCGCGGCAGCGAGGGTCGCCACCACCGGGGCAAAGTCGTTGGTGGCCGCCGACAGCATCTCGTCATCGGCAACGAACCCGCCACCCGCCAACTCACAGGCGGCATGGAACGCGCTCGCCGCCCGCCGACCGGCCGGATAGTCGGGGGCGATCTGAACGAAGGTGTGGGCCCCGACGGCCGCCGCCAGGTAGCCACACGTCGCATATGCATGTTGCGCCGCACTCAATGCCAGGAGGAACGTGTTCACACCGAAATCGGACTCGCTGAGCCCACCCGTCGTGTCGGAGGTGGCGATCAGAACGACACCGACCTGCGCAGCCACCGCGGCCAGCGGGGCAGTGGTTCCGGGACCGGCCGAGCCAACCAGCACGTCCACCCCCTCGTCCTCGATCAGCCTGCGGGCGACGACCCCGGCAACCTCCGGGTTCGATTGGTCGTCGGCGAAGATCACCCGGACCCGACAGTCGTCGACCTGGTAGGTCTGATCGTCACCCTCCTGGGCCTCCTCGCCCGACACGTAGGCCAGGCCGGCCACTACTCCCCGCTCCAGCTCGGTACCGTAAATGGACAGACCGCCGGTGAGATCGGTTACCACCCCGATGGTCACGGGCTCGGCGCAGACGACAGACCCGCCTGCCGTCGAGACGCCGGTGGCGCTGGTCGTCGTGGCGTTCCCGTCCGCAGCAGTAGTCGTCGCCTCGGGCGCACCGCCGCTACAGGCGGTGGCCAGCATCGACAGTACGACGAGCACGAGGGTGCATGATCTTCTCAACAGATTCTCCCTGAAACCGGGCTCGTCACTCAGTCGACCAATCCCACGCAGCGCTCGAGCTCTGCCGAGCCCGGACCCAGGCGGCGATACGGCTCGTCGCCTCGGCAACGTCCGCCGTCGACTCCGAGTACGAGAGGCGGACGTAGCGGTGACCCTGGACCGGGTCAAAGTCGATACCCGGCGTGCAAGCCACTCCGAGATCGTCGAGCCATACCCGGCACAACTCCTGGCTGTCGCCGGTCAGATGCGAGACGTCGATGTAGAAGTAGAACGCACCATCGGGCGAGGCGAAGTGGTTCAAACCCACCTCTCCTAGACCGTCGATCAGGACCTGCCGGTTGGCGGCGTAGCGCTGCACGTTGGCGTCCAGCTCCTCGGTCGCATCAAAGGCGGCCAGAGCCGCCAGCTGCGACAGTGTCGGCGCCGAGATGAACAGGTTTTGCGCCAGGCGCTCGATGGGGCGGACCAGATCGTCGGGGACAACCATCCACCCGAGACGCCATCCGGTCATCGAGTAGTACTTGGAGAAGCTCTGCAGAACAACCGCGTCCGGATCGACGCTCAGCGCCGTCGGCACGGGCTCGCCGTACTCGATACCGTGGTAGATCTCGTCGGCAATCAGCCGGATCCCATGCACACGGCAGAACGCCGCTACGTCCTCGAGCTCATCGGGCCGCAGCGCGGTACCCGTCGGGTTGGCCGGGCTGGCGATCATCAACCCGTCGAGCTGCCCCGCCGCAGCCAGCAAGCCGCTCGTCGGTACGAACCTGCTCTCGGGGCCTACAGGCACCGGCACCGCCTCCACTCCGAACGCCTCCAACGTGTTGCGGTAGCACGGGTAGCCCGGCTCGGTGACTGCCACCCTCTGACCGGCGTCGAAGGCCGCCAGGAACGCCAGCACAAACGCCCCGGAAGCACCCATTGTGACCACCACCCGGCGGGAATCGACCGTAACGCCATAACGCTCGCCGTAGTGGGCGGCGATACGCTCCCGTAGCTCGGGAATACCGGTGGCGTCGGTATATCCGAGCCGGTTCGAACCGAGGGCATCGGCCGCAGCCTGCAGAACTGCGACGGGCGCAGACGTACTCGGCTGGCCGACCTCGAGGTGCAACACCTCGCCGCCGGCCCGCTCCCGTTCGGCCGCGGCCTTCATCACCTCCATGACGTAGAACGGAGCGATCTCGCCGCGGCGCGACGTCTTCACAAATGTACCTTGATGATCCGCTCGATCGGCGGCGTCACGGAAAGCTGATCGATAACCTCATCGGGCACGTCACCATCGACGGTGATAAACGACAGCGCCACCTCGCCGAGCCCGGTACGGCCCGTCCGCCACGTTGCGATGTTGATGCCGAGCTCACCGAGCAGTGTGCCGACTCTGCCGATAAAGCCGGGTTGATCGTGGCTCCAGGCAACGAGGATGGTTCCCTCGGGGATCACGTCGATGCGGAACCGATCTACCTCCACGATACGCGGCTCGTCGTGGCTGAACAGCGTGGCCGTCATAGTGCGGCTGCCCCCGTTCCACTCGACCCGGCACGAGATCAGATTCGGGTAATCGGTGGTGTGGAGCCCGCTGCTCTGTGACACGACTATCCCACGCTCCATCGCCACGTGCGGTGCGTTGACCTGGTTCACGGTGACGTTTGAAACGTGCTCGAGGAGACCCTTGAGGATGGCAACCGTCACCGGCTTGATGTGCTCGTTGATGACCCGCCCCTCGACAGCGATCTCGATCTTGGTGATGGCATCGAGCGCCATCTGGTTCTGCATACTGCCCAGACGCTCGGCCATGGCGAGATACGGTCGAAGCTCCTGGAGAGTCTGGGTGTCGACGACGGGCATGTTGATGGCGTTGCGATATTCGATGTCGTGTAGCGCGTCGAGTACCTGGCCGACGATCTGGATGCCGACCTGAAGCTGTGCCTCCTGAGTGCTTGCCGCCAAATGGGGCGTCACCAGCACGTTGTCCATATGCAGGAGCGGGTTGTCGGGATCCGCGGGTTCCTGAGACAGCACATCGAGCGCGGCCCCGGCGACGACCCCGGACCGCAGCGCCTCTACCAGCGCCTCCTCGTCGATGAGGTCGCCCCGGGCGGCGTTGACGATCCGGACCCCGGGCTTCATCTTGGCAATTGCCTCTTTGCCGATCATGCCCCGTGTCTTGGGCGTGAGGGCCGCGTGCAGGGTGATGAAGTCGGACCGCCGCAGCAGCTCGTCGAGCGACACCCGGTCGATCCGCATCTGGTGGGCACGCTCGTCGCTGAGATAGGGGTCGTGGCAGATGACCTGCATCCCGAAGGCACGGCATCGGCGAGCCACCCGCCGCCCGATCCTTCCGAGGCCGACGATCCCGATGGTCTTGTCGCGGACCTCGACGCCCTTGTACTGCTTGCGCTCCCAGCGACCGTCCTTGAGGCTGGCGACCGCCTGGGGGATGTTGCGACACAGCGCCAGCAGCAGCGCCATCGTGTGCTCGGCGGTGGCCACCGTGTTGGCCCCCGGCGTGTTCATCACCACGATCCCCCGTTCGCTCGCGGCGGCGATGTTGATGTTGTCGACGCCGACACCGGCGCGTCCGATGACCTTGAGCCGGTCGCCGGCCAAGATCACGTCCTCGGTCGCCCGGGCGCTGCTCCGGACGATCAGCGCGTCATAGCCTGGGATCCGTTGCCGCAACTCGTCGGGGCTGAGACCCTTGGCCACATCGAACTCGATGTCATCGTGGGCCTCGAGCAACGCCACCGCCTCAGCGGATAGCTCGTCTGTCACCAGTATTCGATATTTCATGGCGATGCGCCTTTTCGGATCGTCAATTCACCAGCTACCACGCGGGCATTTGCCGTAGCGGCAACCGTTTCGTACACGGTACCCGATAGCGAGTTCGTCTCGTCTTGCGTGAGTGCCACGTGTAAGAGCGGCGCCAGCGAGTCGCCGGTGATGAGAACGTCCGCCCGGGCAACGACATGCGGGCGGGCCACCACCCCCGTGAAACCGACGAACAGGTCGACAGCGCTACGCGCAGCCAGGTCGCTGACCCCGTCCCCGATCAACAACGATCGGCCATAGCGCCTCGGCAATAGCTCAGTGATCACGGCCGATTTACCTGATGAGTCGACCAGGGGCGTGTCCTCCGAGTCCTTGTAGCGGACGTCGGTGCGTTGATCCCACTGATCCTGCATATAGTCCCACCACTCGCCGGAGAGCTGGTCGTACTCGAGATCGACGGCACGAATGTGGTCGTAGGGGACGCCGAGCCACTGGCCAAAAGGACGCACCGCCGCCAGCAGACCGCCGGAGACGATGAACACCTCCTTGCCCGCGGCCCGCAGGGCGCCAACGACATCGGCCGCGTCGCCGACTGTGGTGCGACGGTACAAATCGTCGATGCGGGCAATCTCTTCGAGGGTGGGCGCCAGCATCTCGAGCCGGCGGTCGTAGACGGTCTGGAGGTAGACCTCACCTTCCATCGCCGCGTCGGTCATGGCCTTGACTTCGTCGAACTTGCCCTTCATCCGGGCGAGCTCATCAATACCTTCGATTGTGCTCAGGGTGCTGTCACAGTCGAAGAAGATGAAGTCGTACCCTCGTGACGACATCTAGATCTCCACCATTTGCCACCGGCCGGTTCGGCTACGCGGGGACAATAGCCAGGCGGCACCGAACCTCAACCACCATCGGGCTCGTCCACCTCCGCAAGCGGCGCCGAATAGTCTTGAGAACATCCGATCGGGAGTGCTGAATGGATTCGAAATACCGCCGCTTGCGCTGGTTCAACGTGATCATGGGGTTGTTCCATGCCGTCCAGGGTCTTGTCATCCTGCTGTTGGCCAACGATTTCTCGCTACCGGTAACGGCAACATTCCTGAACGGCCCTCCCGGGGCGTCCGATCCCGAGTTGTCCCACCTTTTTGACATCAGGATCGCCTGGGGTGTCGCCACCTTCGTATTCCTGTCGGCCCTGGCTCACTGGCTGATCGCTTCACCCGGGATTTACAGCTGGTACGTCCGCAACCTCCAACACGACCGGAACTACGCCCGGTGGATCGAGTATGCGTTGAGCTCATCGGTCATGGTTGTGCTGATCGCCATGCTCCCCGGGATTTCCGACATTGCCGCCCTCGGGGCGATCTTCGGGGTGAACGCAGCCATGATCTTGTTTGGCCTGCTCGTCGAGCACTACGAGCGGCCGGGCCACGCGTCCTGGCTCGCCTACTGGTTCGGGGTGCTGGCGGGCGCCGTCCCCTGGATCCTGATCACCTTCTATATCTGGAGCCCCGGCACCGACGCCTCACCGCCTGCCTTTGTGTACGGGATCTTCTTCTCGCTGTTCATATTCTTCAACAGCTTCGCCGTCAACATGGTCTTGCAGTATCGGAAGATCGGGAAATGGAGCGACTACCTCTACGGCGAGCGGGCGTACATAATCCTCAGCCTCGTCGCCAAGTCGCTCCTGGCCTGGCAAGTCTTTGCGGGAACCCTCGCTCCGACGTGACGGAACCTCAGCCGGAGGGTGGGGCGTACACCGCCGGGTTGGCGCATGCTTCCATGCGCTTCCCGCTGAGGGCAGCAATCAGGTTGCGGGCTGCGAGTTCGGCCATGGCGGCTCTTGTCTTGTGAGATGCGCTCCCGAGGTGTGGGGTGACGACACAATTGGGAAGGTTGGCCAGGGGATGGTCGGCCCGCATCGGCTCGGGATCGGCTACATCGAGACCGGCGGCGGCGATGGCACCACTCTCGAGCGCCTTGACTAGGGCAGCGGTATCCACCAGCGCTCCACGCGAGATGTTCACAAACGTCGCAGTCGATTTCATGATACGAAACAACTGCTCGTTCATCAGGTGATGTGTTCCGGCGTTGAGTGACGCGGCAACGACCACGTGATCGGCCACCGTCAAGACACCGGAAAGGTCGTGCCTGATCGCCCCCAATTCTTCTTCTACCTCGATCTTGCGGGAGGGACTCGCATAGACCAGCGACATACCAAACCCGGAGCCACGGCGAGCGATGGCAGTGCCGATCCGGCCCATCCCGATTATGCCCAGAGTCGATCCGTATACATCCTGTCCGAGCAAGAGATCCGGCGCCCACTCCCCCCACTGGTCGGCCCGGACGTGGTCGATTCCCTCACCCACCCGACGGGCTGCCGCCAGCAGTAGGGCAAACGCCATGTCGGCGGTTGCTTCGGTCAGGACCCCCGGTGTGTGCCCGACCGGGATACCGGCGTCGCTGCAGGCGACGAGATCGACATTGTCGACCCCGACCGCCATGTTGGACACGGCACGCAACTCCGAGGCGACAGCCAGCAGGGCGCGATCAATCTGATCCGTGAGCATGCAGTAGAGACCTGTCGCCCGGGCAACCTGGTCCAGCAGCTCCTCCCGAGGCATGACCCCGTCACCCTCCCACACCGCGACCCGGTCGTGGTCACGCAGCATGGCAACGGCGTCTCCCGGTGGTCGGCGTGTAACGAGAATCACGTCGGCCATCCTACGCAGCCAGAACCGCCGGCCGAGAGGCCCGGCTAGCCGCCCCTATGGCTCTTCTTGCGCAGATTGGCCATCGTGGTCATGTTGGACTTGGCCTGGTTGCCCAGCCGGGGCAGCTGTGCCGATCTGGTCCGGTAACGGCTCTCCCTGGGTTCACCGTCCTGGGCGATCTCGTCGCCCTCCTCACCACTCCCAGCCTCGGCTTCTCTCCGCTCGGCCTCGACGAGCCGGTTCGGCGCCGGCCAGGCCATCCGCGGCCGGGGTTCCGAATCCGGGTTCTCGCCGGTGGGTGTGGGTTCAGGGTCGGGCGAGATGTCCGGTTCGGCAACCGGAACAGGCTCCACGGGCGGCAACGAGACTGCCTCCAGCAAGGCGCTGAGACGGTCCGCAGGATCGTCGTCTTCCTCGGTGACGTATTCCGGTGCCGGGTCTGGCAGCGGTTCGACGGCCGGGGTGGGAACGGTGTCCCGGGGCAGGATGAGGCTCTGCGCTTCACCTTGCTGTTTGGCGGCAAATGCTCGCTCGCGTTCCGCCAGCTCCTGCTCGCGGAGTGCGAGGTCGTTTCGCTGCTGTCGCAGCTCCTCGCTGATGGCCAGTTCCCGCTCGGCTTCGGCCAACATGGCTGCGAGCTCGTCGCCGGACTCAGCCTGCGTCGCTGTGGCTTCGGCGCCGGCGACTAGCCCGGCCGCCTCTTTCTCGGCGTCGGCCAGCCTGTCGGCAGCCTGCTTCTCGGCATCTTTGGTGATCTGCTCGGCCACGGCCCGCGCAGCCGTGAGCATCTCCTCCGCTTCTCTGCGAAGATTCTCCGCCGTCTCCCGAGCCGCACAGCCGATCTCCTCGGCGCGGCTGTTGGCCGATGTGATGATGTCGTTTCTGGCGTCACCCATCGCCCGTTGCGCCTCGGCCAGATCCTTCGCCTCCAGCTTGGAACGGAGCGCTGCCGATCGTGCGTCTTCTGCCTGGGCAGTAAGCGTTGCGACGGTCTGCCTGACCTGATCCGCTTCCTCGCGCGCTCTGGCAATGACCTTTGCGGCACGCTGCTCGGCCTGCTCCTCGGCCTCTGCCGCGATCTCCTCCGCCTCCGCCCTGGCAGCGGTGAGGATGGCGTCGACTTCCTGCTGGGTTCCGGCGTTGTCCGGCTGGTCGGCGAGCTTTGCCTCGAGCTCGGCGATCGTCTGACGCGCCTCTGCCAGCGCTCCCTCGGCAGTGCCCACCGCCTGCTCCAGCTCACCAACCCGGGGATCGTCGGCTGCCGCGCTCGCCTTCATGAGCTCGGCGACCAGCTCGTTCTGTTCCTCGTACTTGTCGGCTATCGCGCGGAGACCGGTCAGCTCCGCTTCCAGGCTCTCTATCGCGCCGTTCTTCTCGTCGGCCTCCGACTCAACCCGACCCACGTACGCTTTGCTCTCGTCGAGTGCGCGCTCTGCTGCGGCAACCGCTTGTTCCAGGGTCGTCACCTGCTCAGCGCGCGTCGCCAGTTCCTCCTCGAGACGCTCGTTGCCGTCGCGGGCTGCCCGGAGCCGCGAATCCAGGTCGGCGAACTTCTCCTCGAGCTCCGGCGACGTCGCAGGCCCAACACCGCTCTCTAGCTCGACAATCCTCTTTCTGGCCGCATCGAGTTGTTCCTTGGCGGCTGCAGTGTCGGTGTGGGCACGGCGCAACTGTGCCGTTGCCGCATCCAGTTCGGCCTCGAGGTCACGGTCGCGCCCCGCTCCACCCTCGGCCTCACGCCGGATCCGCTCCGCCTCGCGTCGGGCGGAAGCGACTATCTCATCGGCCTGGGCCGTGGCTGCCGCGATCTCTCTGCCGCCGCCCTCACCACCTCCAACATCAGCAACTACCGCAGCCTTGATCCGGCTCGCTTCCGAATGCGCCTGCTCCTCGATCTCGTCGGCGCGGCGCCGGGCGCGCTCGAGAATCCGGTCCTTCGCATCGAACACGGCCATCATGGCGTTATCTACGGATACCTTCTCGGTGGCGCGAGCGTCGGCCAGGTCACGTTCGAGCTCGGCCACTCGTTGTGCGGTCCGGCGGGAGTGGCCCTCGAGCTCGCGAAACGCTTGCTCGAGGTCTTCGAGGTAGGCCCGGACCTCCCGCTTGTCGTAGCCGCGGCGCGTCAGACTGAACTTTCGTTCGTCGATTCGCTGGGCAAACTGGCTGCGTTCGTCGCTCACAGGGTTGCTATCGGCATATGCGCCGGGTGCTTGATAGCCATTACCCGGCGGATACTACGTCGGCTACGTGCCTTGAGTCAGTGGGAGGCTCGCCGTGGCGTCAATACCCCGTAGACAGCAGGTAACGGACCGCAAAACGTCCCCAGATCGGGCTATACGGCCCGGCTGTAGCTGTCGCCGGCGGAAGCGGGAGTCATAGCTTCCAGGTCTTCGAGATCCGAGCTGCGCTCGTAGATGACGGTCCCCGTAGGGGCCTCGTCGCCGTCCTGGCGCCTGCTCGCCGAGAGCTCGGCCTTCATAATCTCGAGCTCGGCCCCGGCATGCATGGCGATCTGCTGTGCCTTCGCCAGCTTGTCCTCGTACTCGCGACGCTGGTAATCGAACTCCCGGATCTCGTTGCGAAGCTCAGCGTTCTGTGCACGCTCGCGGTGGAGCTCGGCCTGCATCGTGGTGATGTCAACCGTTGTGGTGGTCTCGAGCCGGTCGATGGTGGCGTAGGCGTCTTCGAGTTGCGAACGCAGCCGCTCGCCATCGGCCCGGCTGCGCATCAGCTCATGCTCCAATCCGCTGATGCGCCGCTCGAGTTCCGGCTCACGGCCACGTGCATCTCCAACCTGGGCGAGCAATGAGGTTGCCGTCTTGCCAGCCTCTTCTTCGATCTCACGGGCACGACGCTCGGCCCGGTCCAGCATCCGGTCCTTGACATCAAAGACCGCATACATCGCGTTATCGAGGGAAGCTTTCTCGGTAGCGCGAGATGTGCTGAGATCTCGTTGGAGCTCTACAACTTTCTGTGACGTCCTCCGGGCGTGGCCTTCGATATCCTGGAACGCATGCTCCAGTTCGTCGAGAAAGTTCCGTACCTCTCGAGTGTCATACCCCTTACGAACGATGGCGAAGGTCCGCTCGTCGATCCGCTGGGTCTGTGGCAGTCTCTCTTGCATGCCATCGATGTCGGCGGATATCTATCGCGTTTCACAAGTTAATTCTTGCCGGTGCAAGAAATTGCACCAAACCCACCGTTTCTGGCGGATATCTCTGCGCAGTGGCGGATTACGCACGAACGATCAGATGGCGTTCACGATGCTCGGGTGGAGGTCGGGGAACGATCGCAGATAGGCTCTTCGCTCTTCCTTGAGAGCGGCAATGATCGACGCATATTCATCGAGCCGGCCTTGCCGCTCGTAGAGCCGGTACGGGCGGAGCAACTCGTAGTCGGGGAACTCGGGGAACTCGGCTGCGACGTAGTACCCGAAGTCGGGGTCTTCCTCCCACACGATCGTGCCCGATACGATCCCACGCACGATCGACGACGAATGCTTGATCTTGACATTTTTCGATCTCTCGTCTTCGTCGGTACCGCCGACCCGCCCCGTGTTGAGCAGATACACGTCGAGATCCGGCATGGTGTCGAGCAACTCCAGCAACCGGTTCCCTTGCATTGCGTCGTTGTTGAAGAAGAAAGGGTTGGTGCCGGGCACACGCAGATTCTTGCCCATCTCGGTCGCCCCACCCGCCGACGTGCCCTTTGTCTCGCCGAGCATGAAGTAGGCGGCGGCCTGCTCGCGCCTCAACTTCGCCACCGCGGGAATAATGTTCTCGTTGCGGTTGAGCAGCAGCAGGTAGTTCGCCGGCGGCAGATCCTGCGGCGACCGGTGGCGTATGTGCTCCAAGCGGAAAGTGGAGCGGCCGTTGGCCGTGTCCGAATCGTTGAAGAAATCGACCTTGCCGTTGTCGGTCACATAGGTGTTCTCGAGCCAGCTCTCGGCACTGGTGGTGCCGCCGTAGATGGTGGGCTCATCGTCGGGGTCGAGACCAAAAGTCTTGGCGAAACAGCCATTCTCGGTCGTATACACAAAGCCACCGGGCATTAGCGCGTTGAAGTCGTCCTGCACCGGGAGCGAGCCGAGCTGTTGGCGGAAGGTGGTAGTGGTCTTGCCGGTTCCGGACAGACCGAGGATGAGAGCTACTTTCTCCTCCCCGTCGACGTCCGGGAATGTCTTCAAGCCCGAATGGAGTGCCAGCCCGCCTCGTCCGTAGACGAGATGGTTCCACATGCGTAGACCACCCATCTTCGACTCGCCAAAGTAGTCAGACCCGATGACCCGGGTCACATAGTTGTCGAGATCGACCAGGATGAGCCGCTCGTTCGGCTTGCCGGGGCACCGCAGACCCGGCGTGTAGATGACAGTGAACTCACGCTCCCATAGGTCGTCCTTGGGGAAGTAGAGCTGCTGCTGCATCGCCGGGATGTTGGCATGGGTTTTCTCCATGTACAGGGCGGAGCCGGTCCGAAACGCAGGGTCGGGCCCGATGTAGCCCTCGATCAGGATCATGTCCTTGTCCGCAATGTATGCGTCCTGCTTGGCCGCCCACTCCTCGTATTCGGCCCGGGACATGCGGTTCTGGTAAATCTCGTCGTCGGCTATGAAGAACGTCGAGGCGGCCAAACGTGCCTTCACTTCCGCCTTGTAGTTGAGATTGCCGAATTCGGTCTCGGTCACGTTCGGCATGTACTCCAATACCCACGCGCGCATCTCGTCCTGGGTCGGGTTTTCTGCAACCGACCTGGCTTTGGGGAGAGCGATGACCATGTGGAGGTCCTCCTTTTCGGGGGCCTTCTTCGTTTCAGTGGGGCAGACTGTAGCCGGAAGTCGACAACGGCAGTAGGCCGCTGCATAGATGAATCCCCCGGTCAAACCGGGGGATTCACGTCTCGGACCGCGCGCGACTCAGCCGACTGTGATCGAGTCGTCGAGGTACACGTCCTGGATCGCGTTGAGAAGCTCGATGCCCTCGCTCATGGGGCGCTGGAACGCTTTGCGACCGGAGATCATGCCCGTGCCGCCTGCACGCTTGTTGACCACCGCGGTGCGGACTGCATCTGCAAGATCGCTGGCACCACCGGATGCTCCGCCGGAGTTGATCAGGCCGACCCTGCCCATATAGGTGTTGACCACCTGCCAACGGGTCAGGTCGATCGGGTTATCGGAGGTCAGCTCGCTGTAAACCAGCGGGCTCGTCTTGCCAAAGCCGATTGCGCCGTAGCCGTTGTTCGAGTCGGGCTGCTTCTGCTTGACGATGTCCGCCATGATCGTGGAGCCGATGTGGTTGGCCTGACCGGTGAGGTCGGCCGACCCCTCGTAGTTGACCCCGTCCTTCTTGAAGGCGCTGTTGCGCACGTAGCACCACAGCACGGTGAACATGCCGAGCTGGTGGGCTCGCTCAAATGCCTCAGCGGTCTCCTGGAGCTGACGGGTCATCTCCTGGGAGCCGAAATAGATCGTGGCGCCAACACCCCCCGCACCGAGATCGAACGCCGCATCCGCTGAGCCGTACATCACCTGATCTGGATGCGGGGGATAGGTCAGCAACTCGTTGTGGTTGAGCTTGACGATGAAGGGGATCTTGTGGGCGTACTTGCGAGACATCATCGCCAGAACGCCAAACGTCGAAGCGACGGCGTTGGTGCCACCCTCCATGGCGAGCTTGATGATGTTCTCAGGATCGAAGTACGCAGGGTTGGGCGCAAACGAGGCGGCGGCCGAGTGCTCGATACCCTGATCGACGGGCAGGATGGACACATATCCGGTGCCGGCCAGCCGACCGTGGCTGTACAGGCTCTGCAGGTTGCGCAACACCTGGGGCGAGCGGTCGCTCTGAGCGAGGACACGATCGATGAAATCGGGCCCGGGAACGCTGAGGACATCCTTGGAGATCTTCGGCTTGTAGTTGAGAAGAGTCTCGGCCTCGTCACCGAGAAGTGCAGCTAGGTCCATGTCGGACTCCTTCATAGGCGCGCCGGAACAGCGCAAGTAGACAACCGAATCATTATCGCCGAAGCCGCTGTTGCGGGGAAACTGAGCAACGGCCCCGACTGCAGGGACTACCGGCCACATTGTCTGCGATGCCGCACCGGCGGTCGGGTCGGCGCAGGTATCGTGACCCGAGCCTCTAGCCCGAGATGGGAGAAACGATGGCGGCGCCGGACACCGTTGTGAACCTGGACGACAAGTTTGCGAAGTTTGCAGAGCATTGGTCCCCGAAGATCGTCGGCCAGATCAACGATCTCCATCTGAAGGCAGTCAAGGTGGAGGGCGAGTTCGTTTGGCACACCCACGACGACACCGACGAGTTGTTTCTGGTGCGATCGGGGCGGCTCCGGATCGAGATGCGGGGCCGCGGCGCAGTCTCGATCGGGCCCGACGAGTTCTTCGTGGTCCCCCGGGGTGTCGAGCACCGCCCCGTCGCCGCCGAGGAGTGCGAGATCCTCCTCCTCGAGCCTGCGGGCGTCGTCAACACCGGCGATGCCTCCGACACGACCCTCACGGCGACCGACGAGTGGATATGAGGGCTCGCCGACGATGCGCGGGCGCAGGCAGGGGTTCCATCGACTCTCGCGTTCCTGTGACCGCTTGGTGACCTCAATACTACGTGATACGATGCATCGTATGACGAAACAAAGACGCGATCGCTTTGGTCTCGCCCGCTTTGGTGAACCGGCGCTTCTGGTCCTCATGTCGCTTCTCGACGGTCCCAAGCACGGTCACGCCATCATCAAAGACATCGATACCTCCGTCGGTGTCCGTCTCGGGCCGGGAACCCTATACGGAGCGCTCACCAAGCTCGAGGAGCGGGGTCTCATCGCACCTCTCGAACCTGCAGGGCGGAGGCGACCCTACGAGATAACAGCTGAAGGCCGGACAGCTGTGTCGGAGAACATGGCCCGCTGGGAGCGAGTGGTGCGAACCACCGCGGCGAGGACGGCCGAGTCATGACGCGGCTGCTCTTGCGCCTCTACCCGCGCCGGTGGCGGGACCGCTACGGCGACGAGTTCGAGGAACTACTCGAGCAGGAGGGATCGCGGGCCGGAATCGTCACCAACGTGGTCCTCCATGCGCTGGCAGCGCATCTCGACCTGCGACGACACGGGATACGTGCTGCCGTCGGGACGGCAGCGCTCCTCGGCGCCGAGTGGTACGTCTACACGGCGGGCTATCCGAACGCCCTCTGGCTCCCCAGGAGCACGAGCAGCGCGGCGTTGCTGATGGTGGTTCTCGGGGCCCTGGCAATCACGCTCGATGCCACGACCCGGCTCATCGTCGCTCGCGCCATTCGTCGCCGCATCTCAACTTGAAAACTGCGATGCGAAGGGCCGGCCGGTTCCTCATCGTGTTGTTCATGCTCTTCGCCATCGGCCGTGGGCTCGTCGAGCTCTTCGTCATCGATTGGGGCAACCCCGCCAGCTACCGCGCCGACTGGGGTGGCCCGTCCCTATTCGGTGTCGTTCTGGTGCACACCGGCCCAGGCGTCTTGAGTGCGGCAATTTTCATGACCATCTGGCGGAGACACCGGAATCAACCCACCGCCGCCTGATCGCGGACCGGCCGGTCGATCCTCCGGAGCGAGGATGAATTCCTTCTCACTGCAATAGGAGCGGCGTCCCTGACGTTGGCGGAGCGAAGGCGATGAGGGGAAAAGAAACCGGGGATTGAGGGATATGGGAGGATCGCTGCTTGCTTCCAGCTCACAAAAAGGAAAACGATGCACACGGCGATGACATCATCAACACGGCGTCATCGCTTGATGTCACGCCTGAGAAACCGCTGATGCCCCGGGATTGGGGGATTGCTGCTCCTCACGTTTCTGGCGAGAAACCAGAGGCATGCCGGCGCGACTCGCGCCTACAGAACGAGATTGGAGGCCATGTCCTCCGCCACCTCGTTGGCCTCGGCGACCAGCTCCGCTTCCTGCGTGTCGACGGTCATTGCCGGATCACGTTTGGCCACCAGATCCACGTAGATCTTCAGCTTGGGCTCGGTGCCGCTTGGCCGCACCAGGGCACGACCCCTATCGCCGAGGTCGAGCTCGACCAGCGGAGTCGCCGCGAGATAGCGGGGCCGGGCGTCGGCGCCCTGCCTGTAGTCGGTCATCGAGACCACACTGATACCGGCGAGCTCGGCCGGCGGTGCGCCCGCCAGGCGCTCCACGGCAGCGGCAATTTCTTCGGCGCCCTCACTACCGGGCCGGACAATGCTCTTCTGGGTCGACACCCACAACCCATGCCGGTCGTACAGGCGCGCCAGGTAGTCGAGAACGGTCTCGCCCCTCGCCTTACAAACGGCCGCCAGATCGGTGAAGACAACCGCTGCGGAAATGCCGTCTTTGTCCCGCACCTGCGGCGACACGCTGTAACCGAGCGCCTCCTCATACCCGAAGACGAAGTTGGCACCCTCGGTACTCTCGATGTCGAGCGCTGCGTTCCAGATCCATTTGAAGCCGGTGAGGCTCGTCGCATGGCGCGCACCGTACTTGATTGCGATGTCGGCCAGCATCGGGGACGACACGATGCTGTTTACGACCAGCGGTCTAGCGACCTTGGTGTGGCTGAGCAGGTAGTCACCGAGGAGTGCACCGATCTGATTCCCCGTAAGCGGCCGCCACCCCTCCCGGCGCGGCAGACTTACGGCGAGCCGGTCCGTATCGGGGTCGTTGGCGATGATGATGTCGGCACTGGTCTTTGCGGCTAGTGCAGCGGCGAGGTCGAGAGCGCCCGGCTCCTCGGGATTGGGAAAGGCAACGGTAGGAAACCTGCCGTCGGGCTCGTATTGCTCGGGCACCGGGGTGACGTCGTCGTACCCGAAGAACTCGAGCGCTTCGGTCACATAGGCACCCCCGACGCCATGCATCGGCGTGTACACGATCTTCAGGTCCGAGCCTCCGGCACCGACCCTAATGGCGGCGAGATCCTCCAGATAGCGGGCGAAGATGCCCTCCGGCACACGGTGGGCAACCTCCTCTCGATACTTCTTCGCCAGCCGGGGTACGTCGACCGCATCCGGCGCGGCGGCGATCCTGGCGGCGATGTCACTATCGGTTGGAGGAATGATCTGCACCCCGTTCGAGTCATACACCTTGTAGCCGTTGTCGAGTGGCGGGTTGTGGCTGGCGGTGATCACGATGGCGGCCCGTGCCCCCAGCCGGCGGGCTGCGTAAGCGACAACAGGAGTGGGGACCGGGTCGGGGAAATAGCGAACGACAATCCCGGCGGCTGCAAGCACTCCGATGGTGTCCTTCTGAAATCGGTTGCTGGAAAGACGCGCATCCCGGCCGACCACGACGGGGCGGTCCGAGTCCGGGTCACGGTCGAGGAGGTACTCGGCGATACCGCGTGTCGTCCTGATCACGACAGCCCGGTTCATGCGGTTGGATCCGGCTTCAACCCGCCCCCGCAACCCTGCCGTGCCGAACTCGAGCGATCCCGCCATCCGCTCGCTCAACTCATCAACTTCACCAGCGGCGAGGAGATCCGTCAGCTCGGCTCTGGTCTTGCTGTCCGGATCGGCGGCGATCCACGCCTCGGTACGCGCTCTCAGGTCACTTGGAACGTTGCTCATACAGCCATTATCGGCGGTCGCCGCCCCAATTGCACGACGACCGCTTCTGCCCAGTCACTCGTGGCGGCATGCGTCGCAGACGCCCCGGTAGATGATCTGGGCGCTATCGACCCGCCCGCCGAGACCTCGCGGAGGGTGAGCCGGGCGGGCCACGTTGCCGGCGACCACGTCGATGACCTTGCCGCATCGGTCGCATATGAAGTGGTCGTGTGCGGCGGTCGCCGCCTCATAGCGCACCGCACCCGGACCGGCGTCGGCATGCATGACCAAACCCGCCGCGGTGAGATCGTCGAGTGCGTTGAAGACCGTGGCCCGAGAGACGCTGCCTCCGGCGTCGATGATCCCGGCGAGCACGTCATCGGCGGTTGGGTGCCCGCCGAGACCTTCGAGAGTGATGAGGACGAGGACGCGAGCCCGGGTTGCTTTCAGGCCCGCATCGCGGAGACGAGCGTCTGCTAGCGAAGGTGTGCTCGCAGCATCCAGAGTTGCTCCTCTAGGCCCTCGATGATCCCCTGCAAGAGCGCATCACTAATTGCATCCAGGTCGGCGATCGCATGTTGGTGCTCGCGGGCGCGCCGGGCAACCGCCTCCACCCGATCAGCCAGGAGACACATGGCGTCGTTGCCGTCGAGCCAATCAACCGGAAACTCGCCGTTCTTGCCCAGGTTGACGATGTCGTGTGGTCGTCCCTTGGGCAGCGTGCCGAGGATGACGATCCGCTCGGCCACCGAGTCGCTCCACAGCCGCCACTGGTCGATGAGGACGTCCAGTCGCTCGTGCACGGGCTGGAAGCTCCCACCGACAACCGTCCAGTGCGCTTGCTTGCCGATCATGTGGAGATCGAGAAGATCGAGCATTGTCGGCTGCATCGCATCGGCGACCTTGCTTGCCGTTTCCTCCGGGAGCACAGTCCAGGCCATATCTTCCTCCTAGGGACTTTGTTTAGACATAGTCTAGTTTACAACCTAGACTGACTCACTGCAAGTTCGAGAACCGCCGGCGTCGGGCACGACGAGGCCCCCCGCCCGCAGGCGGAGGGCCCGTCATGATGGTCTCAAGACCTTCAGTCGTCGCTGGTTTCCGTCGACTTGGCTGCAATCTCCCGGACAATGTCCGCATTGGCAAGGGTGGTTACATCACCCAGCTGCCGCTTCTCAGAGATGTCCTTGAGCAGGCGGCGCATGATCTTGCCCGACCGGGTCTTGGGGAGATCGTCGGTGAAGACGATGCTCTTCGGCTTGGCGATCGGGCCGATCGTCGAGGCCACGTGGTTGCGCAGCTCGGCAAGCAACTCGTCGCTGCCCTCGAATTCCGAACGCAGTGTCACGAAGGCGGCAATCGCCTGCCCGGTGACCGGGTCGGCACGACCGACTACGGCAGCCTCGGCCACGGCGGGGTGGCTGACCAACGCCGACTCCACCTCGGTCGTCGAGATGTTGTGCCCGGCGATGAGCATGACGTCGTCGACACGGCCCAACAGCCAGAAGTAACCGTCGTCGTCCCGCTTGGCGCCGTCACCGGCGAAGTACATGTTGTCGAAACGTGACCAGTAGGTGTCGACGTAGCGGCGGTCGTTGCCGTAGATGGTCCGCAACATCGACGGCCACGGGCGACGCATCACAAGGAAACCGCCACTGCCAAACGGAACCGAGTTGCCCTCCTCGTCGACCACATCAGCGCCGATACCCGGGAAAGGCCGGGTCGCCGAACCGGGCTTGGTCGAGACCGCACCCGGGAGCGGGGTGATCATGATGGCGCCGGTCTCGGTCTGCCACCATGTGTCGACGATCGGGCACCTGCCGCCACCGATGGTCTCGTTGTACCAGATCCAAGCCTCGGGATTGATGGGCTCACCCACGGTTCCCAGCAAACGCAGCGATGAGAGGTCGTGCTTGGTGACGTGGTCGTCGCCCCACTTCATGAAGGCACGGATCGCGGTCGGCGCCGTGTAGAAGATCGTGCACTTGTATTCCTCGACGATCTGCCACAGCCGGTCGAGACCCGGGTAGTTGGGTGCGCCCTCATACATGATGCTGGTCGCACCGTTCGCCAACGGGCCATACACGATGTAGGAGTGCCCGGTCACCCAGCCGATGTCGGCGGTGCACCAGTACACGTCGTCCGGCTTGAGATCGAAGACGTAGTCGTGGGTCGTGGTAATCGCAGTCAGGTAGCCGCCCTGGGTGTGCACGATGCCCTTCGGCTTGCCGGTGGTACCCGACGTGTAGAGGATGTAAAGCGGATCCTCTGCGTTCATAACCTCGGGCTCGCACTCGGTGGGCTGGTCGGCGACCAGGTCGTGATACCAGATGTCCTTCTCGGTCCAGTTGACGTCGTTCTCGGTGCGCCTGACGACAACCACCTTCTCAATCGAAGGGGAGTTCTTCAGCGCATCGTCGGCAACGTCCTTGAGCGAGACGACGCTGCCACGCCGCCAGGCGCCATCGCCTGTGATAAGAATCTTGCACTGCGAATCGTGGATGCGGTCGGACAGCGAGTCGGCGGAGAAGCCACCAAACACGACCGAGTGAATCGCACCGATACGGGCACAAGCCAGCAACGAGACGGCAAGCTCGGGAACCATGCCCAGGTAGATGGCTACACGATCGCCCTTCTCGACCCCGAGGCTCTTGAGCCCATTCGCCAGCTTTGTCACCCGCTCGTACAGGTCACGGTAGGTGATGTTCTGGCTGTCGCCGGGCTCTCCTATCCAGTGGTACGCGATCCTGTCCCCGTCCGCCTCCAAATGCCGATCGAGACAGTTGTACGACACGTTCAGCTCACCATCACTGAACCACTTGAAGAAAGGAGCATTGGAATTATCAAGAACAACGGTCGGCTCCTTGAACCACGTGATGCGATCGAGGGCTTGCTTCTTCCAAAACGCGAGATAGTCGTTCTCTGCCTCCTCGTAGATCTCGACACCTACGTTGGCGGCAGCAACGAACGCTTCCGACGGGGGAAATAAGCGTTCCTCTGAGATCATGTTCCCAATCACGTTTGGCTCATCGGCCATGAGGTCCTCCTCCTGGACATGGACAGTGTCATGCATCCTAAGCCCAAAAACTGCGATGCGAGAGGGGGCCAAAGTCCCCTTCCTACCGGCATTGGAACGTGTGCTTCCTGGCTCGACTCAGGTAGCTCTCGTTCGAACCGACCGCTAGACCGGCAAGGACGGTGGAGGTCACACGCGGCCCTGGCGCTAAACGGCGGCGTGCCGGCTGTCGAAAGCGGAACGGAGATGCTCGAGGATGGAGGCGGCGATCGCCTCACGCTCGACGTCGACCACAGCGACGTGCCGGGAGCACTCCAGCCAGACGATGCCCTTGTCGGCTGACCCCAGACCGTCGTAGATGATGGTGGCGCTTTTTGGTCTAACCGTCTCGTCTGTCTTCGATTGGATGATCAGTGCCGGGCATGTCACCTTGCTGAGGCTGCGCCGTGCCGCCCGGATGAGATCTGCCAGCTCTGCGGCGGTTCCGAGCGGCGTACCGTTGTATTGCTGCTGGTATTTCCGCATCTCCGGCGGTGCCGCCACCGGGGGTTCCGCATGCTCGATCCGCTTGCTCCCCCGGTAGAGTCCGGCGAGATACGACCTGCGATCCCGTACGAGCAGTGGTGCGTTGATCGTTGTCACCGAGGCGGCATCGAGGGAGGTGGCGAGCAGCAGCGAGATGATTCCGCCCATCGACAGACCCACCAGATGCAGAGTATCGCCGCCCTCAAGGATGTCCATCGCCGGTTCGGCGGCACTACCCAGCCAGTCGCGCCAACCCGTGGTCGCCATGTCATCGAGAGTCGTGCCGTGTCCTGCGAGCAGAGGGCCGACAACGGTGTACCCGGCGTCGTTGAGCCGCTGCCCCAGATCGCGCATGTGGGCCGGCGATCCGGTCCAACCGTGCAGCAGCAGGACGGACTCGGGTCGGTCGCCTTCGAACCGGAACGGTGCCGCCAGGGGATGCATGTAGTCGCTCACAGCACGCAACTTACTGCCCGCGACGCATGAGAGGGGCCACCGTGGTGACCCCTCCACACGACTCGATCAGGTCAGCTCTCGCTGTTCCCTGCCAGCCCTAGCGCCCCTGCGGCCGCGATAAGCACGGTGCCGAGGATGAGGACGAAGAACCCGACGCCGCGGCTGACGTCGTGCGCCGAGGTCGGTGCCCCTTGCGACGCCATAGCGGCGAACCCGGCGGCGAGACTGTTAGCGGCGTCCCCGGCATCGACGAACTTGTAAACGGCGTAGGCGAGCAAAGCAACGCCGATCACACCGATGATCATCGAGTCCATCTGGTTAAAGCCCTTGGCGATGTCGGGGCGAAGGCAGAGGAACACAATGAGGATGATGAAGATCACCAGGAGGACCTGGGCCCACGCGGCGAGACCACCCCAGATGGTCGGGATGCCCTTGGGAAAGTGGCTGCCCCCATCGTGGGCTATCTGCGCCAGGGTCTCCATCTCCGACTCCCCATCGGTGATCAGCGACTTCATGAACAAGCCGATGATCCCGATCACAACACCGGCAAGAGCCATAAGGCGTCTGAAGTGCACGGTTTCTCCCTCCGAATAGTTGACTCGACCGCCATCGTACGGATACAAGTTGGCGATGCGCAACACCCACTTCATTGACACCACATCTCTGGCCGGTTCTGTCGCCCTATCTGGACACGACTACCCACACAGGCCCTATACTCCGGGCGCTCGGTCTCAGACCGCGGCGACGGTGTAATATCCCGACTTCCTCGGGCCCAACCCGGAGAAACCTTCGGGCCCCCATCGTCCAGCGGTCCAGGACTCCGCCCTTTCAAGGCGGCAACAGGGATTCGAATTCCCTTGGGGGCACCCGTGGGGGCGTGGTGAAGCCTGGAGTTCACGCCGGCCTGTCAAGCCGGAGATCGCGGGTTCAAATCCCGTCGCTCCCGCCACATACTGCGCCCGGACCCCGGTCCGGGCCTGTGTGCAATACGGTCAGGTAGCTCAGTCGGTAGAGCGCTGGTCTGAAAAACCAGAGGTCGACGGATCGACGCCGTCCCTGACCACCACCGAAATCCCCTATGCCGCAGGGGATTTCGGTGTTTCCAGGCTCGTTGAGCAGCGGTCATTAGTCGGCGGAGGGCGCGCTGGGGGCGCGATTGAATGGCCGCATCGCTTGTCCGGCTTCGGTTCATACTGGACATGCGGCTCCGGTTGGCATGTGCCAAGTCCCTATTGCCGATGCATCGACTCACTCCATCGCAACGCGAGCTCAGCGGATTGTTGCCGAACCTGCGTATTGTCCGCGTTCGGCTGGTGGGCGTGGATGGGGGACGAATCGTTCGTGCCATTCTCGGGGCGCTGGCGGCAGACCCTTCAGGGCAAGCGACAACCAAGGGCAGGAGTCTGGCATCCTCATTGTGCCTAGGTCCTCCGAGGAGTCCCGACCGAGCGGCCGACTCGTTGGTCGCACTGCCACGTCTTCGGGACCAACAGTGCCGAATGGCCCGTACCTGCCCACCGGTAGATGATGGTGGTGGTGAGTGCGAGGGCGCGCAGACAGAATGGGGACGATCATGGTCATGCCAACCCGTCGACGATGGCACCTCCTCAAGGTGCCCTTCTTCGTGTTTCTCGCGGCGATCGCGCTCGCGTTCGTTGGAAGCCCGACAGTCTCAGCAGCGGACGAGACACCAGCAGGCGCTACCGATGCCGCAGTCTCAGCAATAGCCGAGGAATTTGGTGTCAGCCCGCAGGTGGCCTTGTCGAGGCTCGAGTTCCAGGTTCGTTTTGGTGAAGTCGTCAACCACATTGCCGCCGAGGTGCCGTCGTACGTCGACTCGGCCTTGAGCGATGACTTCGCAGAGAACGCAGGCACGGTTCTGCTCGCCGACGCGACCCAGGTTGAGTGGCAACCGCGAAGGCGTTGATCGCGCCGCTAGGCGATGCCGTTGAGCTTAAGCAGGCCCGACTCACAGCCGCCGAGGAGCAAAAGAGGTTCGACACCGCCAGGGATCGGCTGGCGCGGCTTGATGACTCCGGACGTTCACTGGCGTTGGGTTGGGCCGCGGATATCGACCGCCTCACCGTGGTTGTTTTTGGGTCATCCGCAAAACTAGGACAGCCAGAACGTGAATTGATCCAATCCGACCTAGGCGACCTGGCCTCAACGGTAACGGTCCTAGACGGCCCTGAGGACTTCGACGAAGACTGCCCTACAGACCCCACCCGGACAGGCGGAGTTACGGAGGGCGGCCGTATGATCGCTCAATGCGGGAGCAACGACTGTACCGCAGGATTCTCCGTCCATTCGCTTTCACATCCGGCGTGGACCGGCATACTCACTGCTGCGCGCACTGCAACGACTGGGTCAACGACCAGGACGACTGGTGGTATATCCGTTACGCCGACGGAACCACGCCATACAGCACAGTCCGCTATAGATCCCACGAGGACTATGACCACGGCGACATTATGTTTCTACGAGAGTGGTTCGCCAGCGCGACCCCTCAGCCCCGTGTATACGGGTGGGATCAGTTCTGGTATTCGATCGACTCTTTCCAGTGGGAAAACCCGCGAAACATGCTTGTGATCGCGAAAGGGGCCCAAACGGCGAACGTGTATGGCCACTACTGGGCGAACATGTACGGTGTGGTCGTCGACAACACTGTTGAGGTATCAACCAACGGGGTCTGGCCAGACACCAACTATCGGTACGCCGCGGTGGACTACGGAGATGATTCTGGAAGCACCAGCCAACTGAGTCCACGCCCCGGAGACTCAGGGTCCCCCGTCTTCATTCCTTTGACTACAACCGCCGTGGGCATCCACAAGGGCGGTGGTCCCGGCTGGGAAGTCTACTCAAAGATCGGCTATGCGCTGCAAGACATGAACCTCGAGCTCCTGCCCTGATTGGCTGAGGATCCACCTTGGTTTGAGGCACCCTCGTGGTGTCAACAAAAAGCACGGTTCACGGGAACCGAGCCCGCGCCAAGGAGCGTCAAAGAGACATGAACATTCGAGCCATGGCCCTGGTCTGCACCCTGGTGCTAGTCGCTCTCTCTGCCTGCAGCACCCCAGGTGAAGAGCAGACGTCATCTTCTATGGCCGCCCCGGCGACGGTTGCCTCCACGGCACCAGAGGGATCGACAAGCCCGACTGCTTCTCTCTCGACCAATCCCCCATCCACATCGTCGCCGGCAATGGACGACACCAGATTCTGCGACGAAGAGGGTTGCGACTCCGCTCTCACGATCGAACTGACCGATGTTGACATCACCGCGGACGCAACCTACGACGTCGAGATCTGCGTGAATGGCGATTGTGCCAGAGAGGTCATCACCATCGACATCCCGGACCCCGGAACTGGTGTGGTCATCCGTGGCGAATCAGAGCGGACCTCTGGCACGACACGCGCCGGGTCCGTGTTCATGTGGACGGACGGCGATTACGTCGAGTACTTCCTACCTCATCGGGACTACGGCGCTTCAGCCTTGGTCACTTTCACGCTCAAGGATGTCAGCGGGACCGTGTTGGCCAAGACGAAGGACGCCATGGAGACTCCGCTCGAGCGGATCGAACCGAACGGACCGGAGTGTCCCCCGATCTGTTTCTTCGGACGGATCACTCTCTGATCACCCGCACCGGCCGTCACTACCGAAAGCGCGGCTACAACCCGCGGTGAATCGCCTGGAGCCGCTGTGCGATCTCGTCCTTGGTGTCCTCGTAGAGGTGTCCATAGACGTCCATGGTGACGCGGATGCTCGAGTGGCCGAGGTGCTCGCGGACTAATCCAGGGTGGGCGCCGGCGGCGATGAGCATCGAGGCGCACGTGTGTCTCATGTCGTGGATTCGCAGCCCCTCCTGACCGATCTGTGCGATGGCCGGGTACCAGACACGACGCCGGAAGTTCGAAGCACGCATTGGGGTCCCGCTCGCGGCAAAAATGAGGCTCTCCGAGCCAGCTTCGGCAAATCGCCCAATGTGCTCCCCAAGCACGTCAGCGACGAACGGCGGAATCGCAACCGTGCGAGCTTCCCATGTCTTCGGCGGAACGAGGTGGAATCGCCCTCCGACCTCAGACAGCGTTTCGCAAACCTCGATCCGGCGACGTAGCAGGTTGACATGTTTCGTCTTGAGACCGATTGCCTCCGCCCAGCGAAGCCCTCCATACGCGAGCACGTAGACGAGGCCGCGGTGTTGCTCGGGGACGACATGGGCGAGATCGTCGACCTGGCTCGCCATCAGGAACCGGGGGGGACGCCGAGTTGCCCTCGGCAGTGATATTCCAAGAGCAGGGTTCGACGGGAGACGCCGGGCTCGCACTGCTGCCTTGAGGATCATCGACAGCAGCCGGTAATACGTAAGGCCACCGAGAGCCGCGGAGTCCGGCGGCCGATGGGCAGGTCAGTAGCTCGCTAGGCGGACACGCCGGCCGCTTTGCAGTCGAATCTGTAGCGAAACTAAAGATTTCGGTTAGTATTGATACATGACTGACGTGACGGGTTCGGTTGAGCCCCGGGAGCTGGCGGACTGGCTTCTGTCTCGGGGACGCCATTGGGTGACCACGAGCCAGGCTGCTGAGCTACTCGGAATCCCAGAGCACCATGTGGCGCCGTCGCTGGCTCAGTCGAGGCGGCGAGGACATCTATTCAGCCCAACCAAGGGGCTCTATGTCGCCATCCCGCCCGAGTTCCGCTCCTGGGACGCCGTCCCGGCCGCTCACTTTGTGGATCCCATGATGCAGCATCTCGGCCACGACTACTACGTATGTCTGCTGTCGGCGGCCGAGATCCACGGGTCCGCTCATCAGCGTCCGCAGGTGTTCCAGGTGATGACATCGGCGCGGCTTCGAGACCGGACATTGGGGCGGGTTCGCATCGATTTCATCACCTCCGTACACACTTCGGATCGTCCCACCGAGAGCGTGAACACTCCAACCGGGACGATGCGTGTCTCCACTCCAGAAGCGACGGTGCTCGATCTGGTGGCGTTCCCTGATGAGAGCGGCGCCTTGTTCAACGTTGCCACCGTCATCGGAGAGATGCTGACCGAGGGAGCGGTTGATGTTGGTCGTCTCGCCGAAGCTGCGGCCGGCTATCCCGCATCGATTGTTCAGCGCACCGGATGGCTCCTCGACTACATGGCAGGGCAAGTCGAGGTGGAGGTGGACACCGAACCGCTGCTGCCCCTCGCATCTTCACGGACAACACCCACACCGCTCGATCCTGGCTACGGGCGATCCGGGACTATCGACCACCGCTGGAACGTGATCGTCGCCGAGTACCCGGACGAGGAGTCGTCGTGATTCCCCGAGCCGCCATCACCGAGTGGGGCCGCGCAGTTCCGTGGCCGACGGTCGAGCAGATCGAGCAAGACCTGCTGCTCTCCCGACTGATCGTTGAGATAGCCAACGACGACTACCTCGGCGACGAGCTGGTATTCCGGGGCGGCACCTGCCTGCACAAGCTCCACGCCCCCGAGCCACTGCGTTACAGCGAGGATCTCGACTACGTCCGCAGCACCGGAGGAGGGATTAGCGACCTCACCCGAGCCGTGACCCAGATAGGCAAGCGACTTGGCATGGAGGTGCGGACAAGAATCGGCGAGCACCCCAAGGTATTCCTCCGGGCAGCCTACGAGACCGGGGTAGGCCAGATGCGGGTCAAGATCGAGGTCAACACCTTCGAGCGTTCGCCGGCACGCCCGCCGATCAGGATCCCCTACCGTGTCGAGTCCTCCTGGTTCACGGGCAGTGCCGAGGTGCTCACCTTCACCCTCGACGAGGTCGTGGCGACGAAGATCCGAGCCCTTTTCCAGCGATCGAAGGGGCGCGACCTGTTCGACCTCTGGCTAGCCCTCACCAGGCTCGGCGTCCCAGCATCGTCGATTGTTGAGGCCTTCGCTCCGTACCGCCCCGACGGCTACAGCAAACGCCGCGCAGAACTCAACCTCCGCGAGAAGGCGAAGCGCTCGGCGTACCGCGAAGACATCCGTCCGCTGGTGACCGCCTGGCCGGAGGGCTACGACATCGAAGCCGCCACCGAGCTTGTGATAGCCGACGTTCTCACTCTGATCGAGTAGCAGAGACTCGAAGTTCTACGGGAAACGCGACAGGAGCTGTCGGTGGCCTGCAGGATCTGCCCAGCACCGGTTGCTCGAGGCTGCCAGCAGATGGCCAGGTTGTCACGCTGCGTGGCGTGTCCGCCGGAGCGACGCCATCCTCGGCGCGCCACCAACCGACACTTCGGCCACCCAACGTGTTTTCCAGATAACGGGACTACCGGCATATTGCCGGATATCTCTCGCTCAGGGGCGCTCGATAATGTGCGGGTTGGTTGGCGTTATGGGCGGTTGCGCTGTCTCGATATCGCGATATCATGAGGGCATGACTAAACAGACCACCGTCCGTCTTCCCGAGGACCTCGCTGACGATGCCGAGGCCGTCGCCCGCGTCAACGGCACCAGCGTCAATGCGTTGATCGTCGATGCACTCAAGGCTGAAATCGGGCGAGTCCGCCAAGACGAGGACTTCACCAGCCGCGCCAAGCGACTCCTCGACCGCGACCGGGAACTGCTGGAGCGCCTCGCCCAGTGACTCGCTACATCACGCTGGCCGAGTACTTCTGGCTGGCCCAACAAGCTACCGGTGTCGACGCCGATACTCTCGCCAAAGCGTCCCGATCCGAGCTGGCCGACTCGGCGTTGCACGCCCCTCAAGCCGGGTTCGGTGATATCGAGTTCTACCCCGACCTCTATGACAAGGCAGCGGTGCTGGTTTGCCGGTTGGCTTGGAATCATCCGCTCCCTGACGGGAACAAGCGGGCTGCCTGGGCGGCGCTGGTGATGTTCATCGACCTCAACGACGGCACCTGGGAACCCGACCCACCCGACATCGAGCAATCCGAAGCGGCCATGCTCGCCATCGCAGCCAGCGAAGTCGACGAAACCTGGACCGCCACATGGCTCAAACAACGCGTCCGCTTTAACGACCCAACCTGAGCAGATCGCTCGAACGTGAGCCAACCCGCCGGACACCCCGATGATGACACTGAAGCGAGAACGAGCATTTCGCAAAGTGTCCCCGAACGGCACTTGCGCGCTCGCGAAGTGGATCACTCACGGTGGTGCTCGCAGGTTTGTCGTGCTGCAAGGGTCCAGTCAATTTCGGTGGGTTCTGGGTCAGAACGTCCTGTTTTAGGGTTCGCAGGTCCAGACCTGGTAGTCGGCTCCGTCGGCGTCTCCTAGAGCTAATGCGACAATGACTGTTCCGTTTTGGTCGAGTCCCCACCACCACAGTGGCGAATCGGACTCGACCTCGACGACGTCACGTGCGGCTGCTCGAGCGACCTCCAGTTGGTCTTGGCCGGTGTCGGGAACTCTCTCCTCGACAACCACCCCAGGAGAACACACAAGGCGACCCAACATGTAGCGGAGCGGGCCGGAGCTGGCGGTGCTGCTGACGAATTGCATAGAGACACCGTCACCTTCGAACTCGAGATGCTGTTCATCGTCGCTCATCGTTACCGTCTCGACCCGGGGCAGGCTGGCTTCGAACATGTCCGCTTGGTCTGTCGAACACGCTTCTAGGCTTGTTGCGAAGTGGTCGAGATCGAACTCGATCGAGGTGCCGTCGACTTCGTAGGGGACCGACCCCGAGTTGCACGACAACGGGAAGCTGAGGATGGTTTCACCGAAACGCATCACCAGATCGGGCTCTGTCGGGATCGGCTGTTCGTCCACCGAGCCTGACACCAACAGCCAACCCGCATTCCGAATACCGAACTGCTTATCCCCGTTGGCAACCCCGTTGTCCACCGAAAGCTCGACCCCCGGGAGTGTTGATGTCGGGGCAGCACTGGACGTCGGCGCAGCACTGGTTGGTTCATTCTCGGTTGACGCGCTCTCAGGGTTTGGAGAGCCACAACCGACAACAACGAGGACAGCGCCGAGAGCTACCGCTTTTGTGAGTTTCACTGCTGTCCACCCCTTCGCTTCTACTACGGGTTGGACGCGTAGATGCCCTCCCAAGGTTCCCAAGGGACCAGTAGACGGAACAAGCTAACTGTATGTCACTATCGGACCAGCCTCGCAGGGTGCCTACGAGGCTCCTAGCCACAAGGCACCGACCGGCACCATCAAAGACCATTCAACCCCACTCGAGAACAACAAATTCGCAGCGATATCACGCCCTTCGCTGCGAGCGCTAGAGCGGCACCTCGCCGTGCGGGGTATCGAATACCGATGGTGATGGCTTCCATCCGGGGCTACCAATCGAACGGAGTTCCTCATCTACGTCAGAGCAGTTGGGACACGACGGGTAGGCCGGACGCCTGTTGCTGGTGGCAGTGCCTGGTCTGTGTCTAGTCGCAGGGGTTTCCTTCGTCCGGTCCTGGTAGGTAGAGGACGTCTCGTTCTACGGCGGTGGCGGTGAGGGAGGGTTCGGGGCCCTCTTTGAGGACGATTTCTAGGTCTAGGAGGCCGTTGACGGTGGCTGCATCCCATTCGACGGGGAGGTCTGTGTCATCGGCGATGTGCCAGCCGACCCCGTTGATGACTCCCAGGTACTCAGTTCCACAGGTTGGGTCGAGGGTGAAGGGCCATGGGAAGCCGGGTTCGATTATCAACGGTGTCTGAGTCGCGGTGCGAGGCGGCACGGCGGTGATGTCTTCGGTTTCGCCTTCTGTGGCGAGGCTTCCCGGCTCGCGGAGATCGGCTATCACTTGCACCTCTAGGACCGTCCCCTTCTGGTATGAAATCCGGAACGGTGGTGTGGGCAGCCGGTCGCGTTGAATAGCGATTAGATAGGTGCGTGGGTTCCCATCGTCGGTGCAGAACTGTTGAGTGCTCAGGTGAGATATGACCGGATAGACGAGGTCGCCTTCAACGACGACGTCGTCGAATCGGGTCTCCGGACACGACCCGCTGTGGAGCAAAGCGAATCCTACGACGATGTGGGTGTCGAAATCGGCGCTTGGTGGGGGCCCTTCGCCACCCAGCCGATTCCACAGCCCGTGGAGAGCCTCGGCGTCGGTGATGACGGTCGGTCGATCACCCACCATAGAGTCCACGACAGCAAGAAAGGCCCACCCGTCTCCGCCTGTCGGTTGGGGCCCGGGTAGGGGTGTGGTGGCGGGATCCATCCCTTCCAGACACACCGGGTCGTCGCCAAACGGCACCTCCCCGCTTGGTCCGCCGAATACTCGTTGTGGCGATGTCTCAGTCGAGGTAGCAGAGGTTGTCGCGGTTGTATTCATACCAGTTGCCGTCGCCTGGGTTGGCGTAGATGCGGCTTGGGTCCTCGAGTGACCATGAGACACTGCGCCCGTTCGGGTATAGGAGAACGTCCCAGCCTTCGGGAGGCTCGGCGAGAGAGGCTTGGTTTCGATCGCTGGCGTTTGTCCCGTAGCCGCGTGTGCCGAACTCGACACCGTAGAAGCGGATCACATGCCCACAGACACCTTCGTATGACCACGCCGTGACTTGCTCCGGGTCCCAGACGTCGGTGTCGCGAGGCGGGCACAGGTGGCTTACCGATTCGTAGGTACGAACCGCAAACCATGTGCTGCCATTGTCAATGGTGCCGTAGATGACCTGCAGATCATCCAACACCAACGTCCTAGGTCCGCGATATCCAGGCCCAGGCGAGTTGAGAGCCTCGTTGATGAACTCGGTGACTTGATCGTTGACCGGGCCGAAACGGTCCGAATACCAAGCGACCAATTCAGCCTGTGACATTTCGGCCTCTCCCGACGCATTCCACCCGGGAACCGATGGGCTGCAATACGTTTCAGGGACGAGTTCAGCAGACGTCGGATCCGGAACGGCAGTCTCGAATGCGATCGGACCCAGCGGCGGCGGCTCCTCCTTGTCGACCCACCGCCACGCGACAATGGCCACTACCACGGCGGCAACAACGACAATCGGCCATACGATCGCCCTATTCATGTCTGTCATATCCTAGAAGTCCTCGTCGGCAAGGCACAGGCCGATCGATCACGCTACCGGCGAGGTCGAGGTTACCTACGACCATGTCGTTCCAGACGAATAACCAATCGGGGCATGAACCATAGGTGATCGGTTTCGCGCTGCCTCCCTGCCCGTCCTAGAACAACAAATACGTTGCGAGAACAAGCATTTCGCCGACCCCACTAGAACGGCACGGATGCGTGCGGGGTCTCGAATACTGGCTGTGGCATTCGCCATCCGAAGGGGTACACCGATTTGCCCGATATCTCTCGCCAGTGGGTGCTCGACAACGTGCGGGGTAATAGGTGATCTGGATGACCTCGAGCGGGCAGTTCACGGCGGCCGCCAACAAGGAGATCGACATCCGGGACCCACTCAGGGCGGGCCGAGGGCGCGCTGAGGGCGCGATAAGTCGAGAAACAACGCGATTTGACACAAGATGATGAAAGACGTTGAGGGGTGTGAATCCTCAATGAATTCGGGCTGTTTCGGCGGTATTCGAGGCGACAACGGGCATCTCCGAAATGCCCAGCAGCGAACTGAAAAACCAGAGGTCGACGGATCGACGCCGTCCCTGACCACGGGAACCGCCTCGAAGAGGCGGTTCCTTGTGAATTTGCATCCCAAAATGATGCGGGAACCGGCGAGGGCAAGAACGCACGAGGGACCATCTGGCTGCTCGCGCGAGTGGCGGTCACCGTTGTGTCAGCGGCCGGAATTGTCATGGGTAGTGTTCCGTCAACTGCCGGAGGCGTTCGACGGTTCGCTGCGACCGTGCGTTGCGAGCGAATGCGGAACCTCTCTCGACCGGTTCTGTAAGAAGTCGCCCTTGTAAGGAGCCACCATGGGTGTTGCGCTTGGTCTCGCCGCGGCGTTCTTCTTTGGGGTCTCGTCGATGTTCGCCCGCGTCGGGATGCGCACAAGTCCGCGTGACGATGGCCTCTACATGACGATCTTTGTCAACGTTCTCACCGTCGGGGTGGTCGGCGTGTTCGTCGCCAAACCCGACTGGAGCAGCACTGGCGTTGCCGCATTGGCCGCGGCTGGTCTCGTCGGAATGATTGGAGGCCGCCACACCAGCCTCCGAGCGATCCGCTTTGTCGGAGCAACCCGAGCGAGTGTGTTCATCAACGCTACACCAGTAGTTACCGCGGCGATCGGCTGGTTCGTCCTGGACGAGCCTCTCGGTCTCGTCGACGCCCTGGGCGGACTCCTCGTGATAGGCAGCCTCGTGACCCTCATTCTGAGGCGCTCATCTGCTGCGGCAGTCGCAGGGCAAGAAACGGACAAGCCGACCGGTGGGCTCGGCTATGTCTTTGCCGTCGCCACACCGCTGCTATTCGGACTCGCTTTCGTGTTGCGCAAGTGGGGACTGCAGTCGTTCGATTCCGCCGTGCTCGGAGTGCTGATTGGCGCCACCACCGGGCTTGCGTTCCTCAGCATCGGTGATGTCATCCGAGGGCGCTTCAGGACCCGGCTCACTGAGAACTTCCGCAACGTCAACAAGTGGTTCGTAGCGGCAGGGGCGGCGTTCAGCTTCGCCCTCATCTCGCAGTTTTGGGCGCTCACCCTCATCCCGGCATGGGTCTACGCCGTGTTTCAGAGCACCCAGGTGCTCTGGGTCATTGGTTTGAGTTACATCTTTCTCAAGAGCGAGGAACGAATCGACACCACACTGGTCGCCAGCACTGCAGCAGTAGCAGCCGGTGTGGTCCTCATTGCGGTGAACCTCTAGGTGATGACACCGTCGGGACACAGATCCGCTGGATGCCCCTGCGGAGGGGACAAGTGGCACGCCGGACACCTCCTCGCTAGCACCGACATTCGTCTTCGCTGTCGCCATGAGTGGGTCACCCGGGTGCCCTCCCGGTGCCATTCGGCGGATTCACGGGGGTTCACTACGTCGCGCAGGGTTTCACAAACCCAATGAAATGGCACCGCGTGACCTGTACTGAAACGTAGCGCGACATCCTCTACTGCTCGGCGACGTTTGGGGGTTGATCCGATCCGGCTCGGGCAGGCCCTTGTGGCGCAGTTGGAGGCAAGCCCTCCCTGCCTTCCTGTACCGCTATGACGATCCCGCCGGAGGCGGCCATGCCGATGGCCGCGACCACAGAGAGCAGTAGAAACGCCGAAGCATCGACAAATGCACCACCAACTGCCGGCCCAATCGTCCGACCGATCGCCATATAGCCTTGTGCGTCCCCTGCTCGTTCGCCGGGCTCGTTTGACCGATCCGCCAGCATCTGGAGGACACCCGGTACCCCAATCCAATACGAAAACCCCCACCACGCCATGCTGAGAAAGTAGAAGGCCGGGTGTCCGCCGGCAACCGACAGAAATGCCGCAGGACCGATGCTCGCTACCCACCATCCCGGCCGGCGATATCGTGATGCCAGACGGGCACCAAGCAAACCGCCGGCGGCGTTGAGACTGAAACCCAGCGACGCCGCCACGGGACTCAGGCCAAGAAGATCACGTGCGGCAACAGCCTCGAACACGAACAGGGTTGTCGCAAAGAGCGTGAGTGAGAACAAAGCGAACAACAGGACCCGATTCGACCGCGACCCGCTAACGCGTCGCTCCTCGGGTTTGACCGCCGTATCGTGAAAAGTGAGGAGCATTGCGGGAACCGACACCAACGCCAGTGCGAGGTAAACGGCCCGATCGCCGAGCTGCGCGAGTCCAGCGAGAACCGGCGCGGCGAGAAGAGCCGTCAGCGGTCCCGCCGACGCGATCGCCGCCAACGAACGCGGTGTCCGCATCGCGTCCGCCCACGCTATCCAGGTCAGCACCCCGGCTGCTCCGCCCGCTACGCCTCTAGAGACGAGCAACATCGAGAAGTCCGATAGACCGGCACTCACCAGATTCGCTACGAGGAATACGATGCCCGCCAATCGGAAAAGCACGCCCGAAGGTGCCAGCCAGCGGGGAAACGTCAACGTCACCACCGCAAACACACCCACCTGGACAACAGAGATGGCAGCGGCAAAACCTTCCGTGACGCCATAGCGCCCGGCGATTACCGGTATCAGAAACGGGGTCGCACCAAACATTGCCGTGACCGAAACCGCAGCCAGCAGCAAGGGCATCGGCGCACCCGGCCGAAGAGCGTACAGAGAGCGGATCGGACCCAGCACCCGAGAAGTATTGCACCTGGTTGCGCGTCGTCAGCCTTGATCGATCGCTTTTCGAGCACTCGAATCCGGCGCCCATCTCGCCGCTCGATCAAGACGCGTGGTTCTATGCTCCGAAACTCGGCGAAGCGAGGGAGAGTCATGCGCGCTGGAGATTCGATGATCGACGTCGCCGGCGGAACCCCCCGTCGTGCAATTGCGCAAGATCGTGCCTCACGACGCGGCGTCCGTGTTTGTCAAGCTCGAGTGGTTCAACCCCACCGGTTCGTACAAGGACCGCATGGCTCTGGCGATAATCGAGGAGGCGGAGAAGCGTGGCGCCCTGCGTCCGGGGATGACCGTTGTCGAGTACACCGGCGGTAGCACCGGGTCGTCACTGGCTTATGTCTGTGCGGCGAAGGGATACAAGTTCAAGGTTGTGTCATCCGACGCGTTCGCCGAGGAGAAGCTCGAGACGATGCGAGCATTTGGCGCCGATCTGACGATCGTGCCAAGTGAGAATGGGCAGATCACTCCAGATCTGATACCCCGGATGATGGCAAAAGCCGCCGAGTATGCCAGCGAGCCTGGACCTACTGGACCGACCAGATGAACAACATCGACTCTCTCGTTGGGTATCGAGGTGTCGGAGACGAGCCAATGGAACAGATGGACCGACCGATTGATGTGTTCTGTGCGGCTGTCGGTACTGCGGGGCTGGCCATGGGTGTCTCGTCTGCACTTGCCGACGGAGGCTCCGACGCCAGAGTCGTGATCTTCGAGCCGGCAACGACCCCATTCATCTCCGCAGGCAGATCCGGGACTTATCACGTTGAGGGGATCGGCATCGGGTTCATGCCACCGCTCCTCGATCACGATCGGTATGACGAAGCCCGAACCGTCGATGAGGCTGAAGCTCGATCGACAGCACGCCGGCTGGCGGCAGAGGAGGGCCTGCTCGCAGGAACTTCAACCGGCCTCAACGTGGCCGGAGCGATCGAGCTCGCCAAGGAGCTCGGCTCGGGCCACACAGTTGTCACGGTTGCGGTCGACACCGGGCTGAAGTACCTCGCCGGCGACCTGTACTCCGGCTGAACGCCGCTACGCGCTTCATTTGGGTCCGTCGCTCGATCACCGGAGACCACTGAGAGCCCGTTCCGAGAAAGCCCCCGCCGGCCGGGTGCCGGCGGGGCCTACTACTGCCTCTCGATGTTCAGACCCCGGCGGTTAGCTTCTCGTTGTCCCCGCCCTTGATCGCAACCCTGTGCGGTCTGGCCTCGGCACGCATCGGGATCTCGACGGTGAGCACACCGTTGTCGTAGCTTGCCTTCACCTGGCTTGTGTCGAGCCGGTCACCGAGCCTGACCTCGCGGCTGTGAGAGCCCGACGGCCGCTCCCTGAGCAACCAGGTCGCACCCTCGGTCTCCTCGATCGGACGGTCCGCGGTGACAGTCAGCATGCTGCCTTCGACCGTGAGGTCGACGTTGTCCGGATCAACACCGGGGACGTCGAAACGAAGGGTATAAATGCCGTCCTTCTCAAAAGCATCGAGCGGCATCATCCCTCCGCGCCAACGACCACCGAACGTATTGAGCATCCGATCCATCTCCTCGAAAGGATCCATGCGCAACATCGTTTCACTCCTTTCGTCCTGCGGGCTCATCTCTGTCCCGCGTCATGTATCAGATAATCTATATATATAGCGCTCAAGTCAGCGATGTCAACCCCGTTTCAGGTTGGCGCGCATGTGGCATAGAGTGCAGCCATGACCGATACCTCACGACCTGATCGGGGCCTCCTCTTCGACATTGGCGGCGTGCTCATCGACTGGGACCCTCGTCACCTGTACCGCAAGCTCTTCGACAACGAGGACGAGATGGAGTGGTTTCTCGCCGAAGTGGCCACCATGGAGTGGAACGTACAGCACGATGCCGGCCGGACCTGGGCCGAAGGCGTGGCCCTCCTCACGGCCGAGTTTCCCGAGCACACAGATCTGATCACCGCCTACTGGACACGGTGGGACGAGATGCTGGGTGGAGCCATCGAAGGTTCGGTCGATATCCTCCGTCGTCTGAAAGAAGCAGGCCACGAGCTGAACGCACTCACCAACTGGTCTACAGAGACTTTCCCCATCGCCAGGGAGCGATACCGTTTTCTCGACTGGTTCGAGCAAATCATCGTGTCCGGTGAGGAGAAGCTGATCAAACCGGACGCGGACCTCTATCGGATAGCGCTAGACCGTATCGGGCGCACCGCTTCAGAGTGCATCTTCATCGACGACAGCCAGAAGAACATCGCCGCTGCAGCCGAACTCGGATTCGACACCATCCGCTTCATCGATCCGGAGCAGCTCGGACAGGAGCTGGCCGCACGCGGCTTCTAGGACCTCACACTTCCCGACCTGCGGACAATACGAGCCGTGAGGGCGGATGTATTCGAGTTCAATATCTTGACTTGAAGCGACCTTGAAGTTGTACCGTGGGATGATGACAAGAATCGCAATCATCACAGGTGCTTCGCGCGGGCTCGGGCTCGCCACCGCCCGTGCCCTCGCCGCCGCAGGTTGGAGCCTGGTCATCGACGCCCGGGGAGCACCCGCCCTCGAGGCCGCGGCAACCGAGCTCGGCCGCTCGACAACGGTCACTGCGATCGCCGGCGACGTCACGGCCGCCGACCATCGCAACCAGCTCGCCGCCGCCGCCGGGCGAATGGGCGGGCTCGACTTGCTGATCAACAACGCCTCGATGCTTGGGCCCAGCCCGCAGCCGCCACTCGCCGGATACCCGCTCGACGTGCTGCGCCGGGTCTACGAGACAAACGTGCTCGCACCGCTCGCTCTCATCCAGACGGCACTCCCGCTGCTTCGTGACAGCTCCGGAACGGTCGTCAACATCACCTCCGATGCAGCCTCCGAGGGCTACGCCGGGTGGGGCGGGTACGGGTCGGCCAAGGCCGCACTGAACGAGCTGTCGCACGTACTCGCCGCCGAGGAAGACAAGGTCCGCGTGCTCTGGTTCGATCCGGGCGACATGAACACGCAGATGCACCAGGAGGCGTTTCCCGGCGAGGACATCTCCGATCGTCCGCAGCCCGAGGCAAGCGTCCCCTCGTTGCTCGGACTGATCGAGAGCGGGCAGCCTTCCGGGTGGTACCGGGCGAACCAGGGCGACGCCGAATGACCGTCGTTGCCCGGCCGCTCGACTTCGTGCTCCCCGCCGAACGCTGGGCGGCGACACCTCCCGAGCGGCGCGGCATCCGGCGTGACGAGGTGCGGCTCATGGTTGCCGACCGGAACGCCGCCACCATCAGCCAAGGCCGGTTCCTGGATCTCCCGGACTGGCTCCGTCCCGGTGACGCGGTTGTCGTCAACACTTCTCGCACCATCCCGGCGGCCGTCGACGCCCGCACCGCGGAAGGCGCCGGGCTCCGGGTGCACTTTGCTGCTCCGGTGGACGGGGGGCTGTGGTCCGTCGAGCTGCGTACCAACAACGGCAACGGCTCGACGCCGGGACCCGACCTCGACCCGCAGCTCGTCCACCTCGAGGGTGGCGCCGTCATCGAGCTGGTCACCCACCACCCGCGCTCGTCGCGACTGTGGATAGCGTCCGTTTCGGGCACCGACGACGTCGCCCGCTACCTTGCGGTCCACGGCGGCCCCATCCGCTATGCCAGCACGGGCAATTGGCCGCTGTCCGACTACCAGACCGTGTTCGCCACCGAGCCCGGATCGGCCGAGATGCCGAGCGCAGGCAGGCCGTTCACCACCGAGTTGGTGACCCGGTTGATCACAGGCGGTGTCGCCGTGCTACCCATAGTGCTGCACACCGGACTTTCGTCCTTCGAGGAGGGCGAGATCCCCGGTGACGAGCGATTCGAAGTTCCCGCCGCCACCGCCCGGATTGGCAACGCGCTCCGGGACGGTGGCGGGAGGATCATCGCAATAGGAACCACGGTCGTGCGGGCGCTCGAGACGGTCGCCGACACCAGCGGGAATCTGCACCCCGGAAAAGGAGTGACCAACCTCCTGGTCACGCCGGACCGACCGCCGGCCACGATCGACGGTCTCGTCACCGGATGGCACGAGCCCCGCTCGTCACACCTGCGTCTCCTCGAGGCGGTCGCAGGACGGGAGCTACTCGAGAGGTGCTACACAAGGGCGCTCGACGACGGTTATCGCTGGCACGAGTTCGGTGACTCGCTGCTCATCCTTCGTTGACCCGAGGTGTCGCGCTCAGCCTGCGTCGATGTTGTGGTTGAGCCGGAACAGATTGTCGGGGTCGTAGCGTCGCTTGATCTCCACGAGCTGGTCCCGGGTCCGGCCGGGATACGCCTCGTGGATGCGGGCGGCGCCATCGGTACCGAGAAAGCCGCTGTACGCACCGGGGTTCTCGGGGGTGAACAGGCTCGTCACCCGACGGATCCATTCCTCGTGCACTGATGTCTCAGCACCGTCTTCGTAGGCGGCACCCACCGTCGCCAAGTACTTTCTGCCCCGATGGGCGAACGCGGTCGCAGCCTCCGGCACCCGGGCCATCGCCCCGCCGAGCACCCGCAGCTGGGCGCTGGCTAGCCGGGCGGGAGACCATGCGACTTGCTCGAGTAGCCCGGCAACGAGCCGCTTGTCGATCTCATCGAGGAACCTCGTGTGGGAGACCTCGTGCTCGACCGACGGCGGCGCACCGCCGAACTCGAAGAACTCGGGATACCGTATCGGCTTGACCATGTCGACGATCGGTGGGGCCACCTTGCGAACGCGGTCGGCGGCGCGCTCACCGGCATCGAGGTCGCCGGCGTGAATCATCATGCAGGCGACCACAGGCTCGCCGTGATACTCGGGAGGTATGAACGGGAGGGGCGGCGCCTTCATCAGGTTGAAGATCGTCGTGAGGTCGTCGGAAGCCTCCTCGGCCAGGGCCACCAATCCGAGTACGACGTCGGGTGCTGCGGGCAGGACGAGAATCCCGCCGACAACGCGGTCGACCTCGTGGAGACGGTACCGGAACCTTGTGGCCACGCCGAAGTTGCCACCGCCGCCGCGGATGGCCCAGAAGAGGTCGGGGTGATTGTCGCCGTCGACCCGGAGCAACCGGCCATCCGCAGTGACGATCTCGGCGGCGAGCAAGCTGTCGATGGTCAGACCGTACTTGCGGACGAGCAAGCCGATACCGCCGGCGAGCGTGATCCCACCGATACCCACGGACCCGGTGTCTCCAAAACCGGTGGCTAGACCGTGGGCGCCTGCCGCCCTGGTGTACTCGCCGGCGGTGAGCCCGGTGCCGGCCCAGGCCGTTCGACCGTCCGTGTCGATGTCGAAGGCGCGCATGTCGCGCATGTCGATGACGATGCCACCTTCCGTCGCCCCGTGGCCGGCAATGCTGTGCCCGCCGCTCCGCACGGCAAGCTCGGCCCCGGTGGCTGTGGCCAGGGTCACGGCGGCGGCCACATCGGCGCCGTCCCGCGGTCTCACGATGGCGGCGGGGTGGCGATCGTAACCCCGGTAGAAGACCGATCGGACCTGTTCGTAGCCCGCATCGGACGGCTCGAGGACCCGTCCCCGCACCAACTCCCTCAGCTTGGAAACATCACTGGCGTTCATCGTCTCTCCCGAAGTAGTACTCCGGTAACCTTAGGTATCTAATGGTTTGATGTCAAACGATATGAAACCTATCTAATGTGAGTGTGTGGAACCGCCGCTGGGACGACAACTTCATTACGTGGCACATATGGCGCAGCAGGCCTTCAACGCGTCACTTGCTGAAGCGGGTGGCAGCCTTCCGGCGTGGCTCGTCCTGGTTGCGATCAAGTACCGGGGTGCACAGACCCAGAGCGAGCTGGCCCGGATGATCGGTATCAAGGGCGCAACCCTTACCCACCACCTCGATCGTCTGGAGCACGAGGGTTTGGTGACGCGGACGCGCTCTACCACCGACCGGCGGGCAGTTGGGGTGCGCCTCACGACCACCGGCGAGAAGCGGTTCGAGGCGCTGCACACTGTGGCGCTCGACTACGAGCGTCGGCTGCTGGCCGGCAACACGGAGGAGGATCTGGCGGTCTTCGGCACGGTATTGCGCCGACTCGCCGCCAATCTGGCCGAAGGATGGGGTCTCGACGCGCCCGTGCGCCCCGACTGACACACAAGTCACTGTCCGGACAACTTCCGGGATCTACTATCAGGGCATATGTCCCTGCTGGCGCGACCGCTGTCCTCCCTCCGGATCGGCAAAACCCCACGGCTCATAGTCCTCACCGCTGCCGTTGGCGTGGGCGCCGGCGCCGGCGCGATCGTCCTCATCCAGGCGATCGAATGGGTGGCCTGGGTGGCGGACTGGCTCGTCGGTCACATCTCGAGCGGCGAGGTAGGCCTCCTGCTCGTATTGCCATTTGGCATCTGGCTCGCCTGGCGGTTGATCACGTGGCTGGGCCCCGAGGTAGCGGGGCACGGCGTTCCACAGATCGTGGCGGCGATAACCGTGCGAGGCGGCTACATCAGAACGAGAGTGATGGCGCTCAAGACTGTTGCCACGGCACTCACCATCGGCTCGGGCGGCTCAGCCGGGCGCGAGGGCTCGATTGCCCAGATCGGGTCCTCGATCGGCTCGTGGCTGGCTCGGGTCGCCCGTCTCGGGGAAAACGACACGATCGTCCTGGTCGCCGCTGGTGCGGGCGCCGGGATCAGCGCCACTTTCAACGCTCCCATAGCCGGCATGTTCTTTGCTCTCGAGGTGATCCTGCGCGACTTCTCGCTCCGCCACGTCCACACCATCATCATCGCGTCGGTCGCCGGCGCCGTCGTGGCCCACAGTGTCCTCGGCGAAAATCTGACCTTCAGCGTGCGCGGCTATGCCCTCGACGATCCCAGGCTGCTTCTGCTCTACGGGCTCCTCGGCCTGGTAACGGTGGCGACGGCGTGGCTCTACCTGGTGGCTCTCGATTGGTTCACCTCGACCCCGGACCGTCTGCCTGCATGGACCCGGCCCCTCATGGCAGGTCTGCTCGTGGCGAGCCTCGGCCTCTTGCACAAAGAGATACTCGGCACCGGCCAGACATTCGTCGGCCAGGTCCTCCGCAACGAGACAAATCTCGCCTGGTGGACCCTGGCGATCATGGGAGTGATGAAAGCAATCGCCACCGCAGCCACCCTCGGTGGCAGGGGGGCGGGGGGCATCTTCATGCCCAGCCTGTTCATCGGCGCCACCACCGGCTCCGCGTTTGCCCTGCTCGTCGCGCCACTATGGAAACTGGGCCTCGTCCAGCCCGGTGCGTTCGCCCTGGTCGGGATGGCGGCAACGTTCTCTGCGGTGGCACGTGCGCCCATGACCTCGATCCTGATCGTTTTCGAGGTGACCGGCGACTACGGCCTCGTGCTGCCGCTCATGGTGGCAACGGCAATCAGCACGATCCTGGCAGGGCGGGTCCGGCCGGAGAGTGCCTACACCGCCCCACTGACCCGGATGGGGATCCACCCGGCCCGGGCCGGGGTGACCGATCTGCTCGATACCGTGCGGGTCGGCGACGTCGCAAGCCCGCAACCGGTGACAGTGTCGCCGGACGACTCCCTGGGGCAGGTGCAGGGTGTGATGCAACGCCACCGGCTGCACGGAGCACCGGTCATCGCCGACGGCAAGCTCGTGGGGGTTATCTCCGAGTCCGACATTGCCAGAGCGGGCGGGCCGTCAGACCAGGTCGCCGCCAGGGAAGCGATGACCCCAAACCCGGTGACGGTCAATCGCGACACCCCGGTTTCGGAGGCGCTGGAACGGATGGCAGCACTTGGTGTCGGCCGGCTGCCGATCGTCGACGACCGGGAGCGGAGCCACCTGGTCGGCATCTTCATGCGGGAGAGTGTCATCGCCGCGTATCACCAGGCGCTCAGCGCCCATACACGGGCCGGGAACCTCCCGGAGCGGCTCAAGGCGCGCACCCAGACGGGCGCCGAGTTCTTCGAGCTTCAGATCCCACCCGGATCGATCGCAGACGGGCGAGCTGTCAGCGAGATCCCGTGGCCTGAGGGATGTCTGGTGGTTTCCGTCCACCGGGGCACCTCGCTGCTGGTCGCCAGCGGACACACCCGCCTCCAGGCGGGCGACGCGATAACGGCCTTCGGCAGTGGCGAGGCGCGGGACCGGCTGATAATTAGGCTGTCCAGAACCGGTGACGAGCCGCCAGCACCTCAGTCCGGCGAGACCGACGACTGAGCAACCTCAGCCCTCACCTATCGACACCTTGCAGCCGGCATGACCGCACTTGCAGGGCTCGGCCCGCTCTCCGATACCGAGACGGCAGGTGGGGCCGCAGTGATTGACCTTCTCATCGACCGGACAGGTGCATGGCTCGAACGCACAGATCTTGATCGGCGAGTCGTCTTTGGCTTCGGTAGTCACGATCACATACCTTTGCGGCGGGAGGAATCTACGTACCTTTGGGGCGCAGGAATCGCTCGGCTACTGCCGCGACCCAGTCGATTGCCAACGCCAGCATCGCCACGATTGCGGCACCCTCGAAGGTTGCGATGTCGCGCTGCAGCTTCAATCCGCTGAGGATGGTCTCCCCGAGACCACCGCCGCCGATGAAGACGGCGAGGGCTGCCATCCCCACGTTGATTACCAACGCGGTCCTGACCCCCGCCAGGATCACCGGCACCGAGAGAGGAAGCTCAATCCGGCGTAACGCTTGCGCCTTCGACATTCCCATGCCGCGGCCCGCTTCGATGACCGCCTGATCCACCTGCTCCAACCCGACGATGGTGTTGCGGAGCACCGGCAGGATGGCGTAGAGCACGAGGGCGCTGATGGCGGGCAACTGCCCGGTGCCGAGCCACATGTAGAACAGTGCGAGGAGACCGTAGGCGGGGATCGCCTGCCCCGAACTGGCAAAGGTCAGCACCGGCCCGGAGAAGCGCTTGTACCTGGGACGGGTGAGAAAGATGCCCAAGGGGACCGCGATCAATATGACCAGAACCGTCGACCAGGCAGTCAAGTAGAGATGGCCCCTGATCTGCTTCCACACCTTGGCACTCTGCATGATGCGGTGGGTGGTGGGGTCGATGGTGCCATTGGTCCAGACGAGCAGCATCGTCACAGCGAGGACCAGGGCCATCACCGGAGTGATAATGAGGCCGATCCACTCGCCGACAGCGCCGGATCCGGCTCGAACCCGGCTCAGAAACCACCCCCCGCCGGTCGCAGCCGTTGTGTCGGTTGCCGTGGTCACTCTGAGCCCTCCTGGACACGCAGCTCAGCGGCGTGACGGCGAGCCGCCTCCTGCATCAAGTCGATCTCGCGCATAATCGTCTTGAGATGGATCGCCCCGGTGAAGCGGCCGCTCTCGTCGACAACACATGCGCTTCCGTGGGCCGACTTCAGCATGTACTCGAGCGCGTCGGCCAGGGTGTCCTCGGGCTCAACCTTCACGGTCACCGTGAGGCCCGCCTCCTGCAGCGGAACGGAGGGATCGTGGAGGTTTTCCTCGTCGACCCACCGCACCGGGCGGCCTTCCCCATCGAGCATCAGCAGATAGTCGTCGTCCGAGGCCTGAAGCTGCTGGAGCGCCTGTTCCCTACTCACTTTCTCGCGAATGACGGGGTAGTCGTACAGCTTGATCTCCCGGACCCGTCTCAAGTTGAGACCCTTCAGTGTCGCCCCACCACCGAGGAAGTTCTCGACGAACTCGCTGGCGGGCTGCGCCAGAATACGCTCCGGCGTGTCGAGTTGGGCGATCACGGACTGCTCCTTCAAGATGGCGATACGGTCTCCCATCTTGATGGCCTCGTCGATGTCGTGGGTCACAAACACGATGGTCTTCTTGAGCTCCGCTTGGAGACGCAGGAACTCGTTCTGCAGCCGATCCCTGGTAATGGGGTCGATGGCCCCAAAGGGCTCGTCCATGAGCAGTACATCCGGATCGGCTCCGAGGGCGCGGGCCACTCCGACCCGCTGCGCCTGACCACCCGACAGCTCCTTGGGATAGCGGTTCCGATAGATAGCCGGGTCCATCCCCACCATTGCGAGCAACTCGTCCACCCGTGCCGGGATGCGGCTCTTCTCCCAGCCGAGGAGGGAGGGAACGGTGGCGATGTTCTCGGCGATGGTTCGGTGCGGGAACAGCCCGATCTGCTGGATGACGTAGCCGATCCGACGACGCAGAAGGTCGGGGTTGACACTGGTGACATCCTCGCCTTCAAAGATGATCCGGCCGGACGACGGCTCGATCATGCGGTTGATCAGCCGCAAAGTGGTGCTCTTGCCACAACCGGACGGTCCCACCAGTACGAGAATCTCGCCGACGGGCATGTCCATCGTAAGCGAGTCGACCGCAGGCGTTTCGGTCCCCGGATAGATCTTGGTGACCTCATCGAGATGGATGAGGGCTTCTCGTGGTCGAGTTGTCACGTCAGGGACTCCTTGCTAGTCATCTGATGCCTGCGGGGGTTGTGAGTTTGCGGATGACATTGATGGCCGCATCGAAGACGAGGGCCAGCACGATGGTAAAGACCACCCCGGTCCACCCTGCCTCGACCGAGTTCGGCAGCGGGTAACGGTTGAACGAGTCCTGGATGTAGTGCCCCAGCCCACCGCCGCCAACGAGAACCGCAATGGCGGCGATACCCGTGGTCATCAGCACCGACACCCGGATACCGGCGACGATCACTGGCCAGGCCAGTGGGACCTCGACTTGCCACAGTCGCTGCCGTGAGCTCAACCCCATTCCCTTCGCCGACTCGAGCACGGCGGGGCTCACCTCGTTGAGCCCGGTCACCGTGTTGCGCAGGATCGGCAGCAGCGCGTACATGAACAAGGCGACGAACGTCGGCCAGAAGCCCAGGTGCAACAGCGGGAGGAATATGACGAAGAGGGCAAGTGACGGAATCGTCAGGAACACGGCAGTGACGCCGAGTGCGATCTCCCTCACGATGGGACGGTGGCGAACCAGGATGCCCACACCCACCGCGACTATCACCGCAGCAATCGCAGCCGAGAGTACGTACCAGCCGTGCTGTAACGTCAGCCGGACGATCTCACCCGGCCGGTGTCCCATGTACCGGAACCAGCTGGTCAAGGAGTCCACTATCGATCCGCTCCTTTCGCACTTGCCGGGGACCGGGGCGGATCGCCCCGGTCCTCCAGCAATTTGTCGATCTCACATGAGTCCGGCTGACGTGAGGTAGTCGCGGGCCACGGCTCCGGGATCTTCCCCGTCGACAGAGACACGCTTGTTCAGCTCTGCCATGGTGGCGTTGTCGAGGCCCTCGAGCAGCATGTCGGCCATCTTGTCCCACTGGTCCGGCGCCTGCTGATAGGTCTCGTCGCGCATAGTGAGCGAGACGTTGTAGAGAATCATGATGCCGGGATCCTGAACGATGGACAGCTCGAGGAACGGGATCCTGCCGTCGGTGGTGAAGATCTCACCAAAGTCGCAGTTGCCGTTTGCCGTCTCGTTGTAGATGACGTTTGTGTCGAGGATGTTGGTCTGGGAGTCGGGCACCGTGTAGCCCGTGGCATCCTCGAAGAGGATGAGGCCATCGGGACGGCTGGGGAACTCGGACTCCATGCACACCGTGGCATCGGGATTCGCTGCGAGATAGTCCGCCATTCCCTGCATATCGAAGGGTCCACCATTCGCACCGGTCATATCAGGTCCGGTAGCGAACCCGTAGGTGTCGTTGAACGGTGACTGGCCCAGCCAGTGGATGTTGTTCTCCTGCATGTCCATGGCCCGCACATCCGAGGTGAGTGTGCTCGGGTCGGTGCTCGGGTTCTCCTGACCGAGGTGAAGCGTCCACCCGGTGCCGTTGTACTCCATGTACACATCGATGTCCCCATTGAGCAGGGCTTCCCGAGCAACCGCAGTGCCACCGGTGTTGGTCTTGTCGGTGACGTCGGCGCCGGCCGCCTTGAAAGCCTCAACCATGAGCTCGCCGAGAACGAGCTGCTCGGTGAAGTCCTTCGAGCCCACCGTCACCGATACGCCGGACAAATCGACGTTGTCGGCGATCATCATGCTGCTGCTGTCACCAGACGCCGCGGCGCTGGTCGTAGTACCGCCCGAATCGCCCGCCGTGGTGGTGGTTGTCGTCGTATCGTCTCCACCGCACGCTGCGATGATTAGCGCAAACGCCATGACGACGAACGCAAGCCGTCGCCAGGTCTTGAACCCGATCATATTGTCCCTTTCCCTTGTCCTATTCAGCTGATGTTCCGTCGAGAGCACGATGTGCCTCCGACTCACGGAGCTGCGAATTGGGATTTCCCATCTAAACGCCCTGGCGACCGGGGTCGCCTAACACGCACGATTCACTGATCTACGACGCCCACCCGGAGCAAATCTTCGAGCTCCACGGCGCTGCCGGACACAAGTGTCATGCGAAGCGGACGCATCCGCTGTCAAAGAATGACCTTAGTTTGTCGATTCGCGATTCGCACCCGAGATTTGTGAACACGAGCGCCGGGAACCAACCGAACGTGCTCTTGCGTCTCACCAGACAAGTAGATCGAAAGTAGAGGACTCATGAAACGGTTCATGGTTTTGGTCGGTGCCATCGCGTTAGTTTTAGCGGCGTGTGGCGGGAGCGGCGACGGCTCCGCCAGTGGCAGTCAGCCACTCGAATCGACCTGCTTGGCAGGCGAGCCCGACTGCAACGACACCGCGGGGTTCGACAAACCGCAAGAGCTGCCGGGCGGCGCAGACACGTCAGCCGGCAACGGCATGGCTGTCAATGGTCGGCTGACCGTCGCCGAGACGCTTGGCACCGACGCTGCCGGTGTGCTCGCCGTCACAGGCTTCGTCGTCTCCACCGGCGATGAGGTACGCCTCTGCGACGCGCTCGCCGAGGCGTATCCGCCTCAATGCGGCGGTGACTCGGTCCCGCTCGACGGCCTCGATGCGATCGATCCCGACTCGCTGACCACCGAAGGCGACGTCAGCTGGACGGATACTCAGCAGACGGTCTTCGGCCAGCTCACCGATGGCGTCCTCATCACAACAGCGATGAGCGAGTAATTCCCTCAGCCGATCAGCACGATGTGGAGGTGCCGAGGACCATGGACACCGAGCGTCAGGATCGATTCGATATCGCCGGTTCGGCTCGGGCCCGTTATGGCGACCACGTTCGTAGTGTTGGCACCGCTGACGGCGATAAACGCATCACTCAGCGAGTGGACGACCCGATCGACCGGGACTAGGACCACGTGTGTCTCTACCAGGAGCGATGCGGCCCGAGGACGACCCTGGCCGTGGGCCAGCACCACCGTACCGGTCGCCGCGATCGCGGCGTCGGCGCCGGTTATCCCGATCTTCACGACACCAACTCGCTCGTGATCGGCCATTCGTGAGCCAGCTCCGACCGACGCGTCTACCCGTTCCCAGCCGCGCTCGGTCGCGGTCGCGTCCCAACCGGGGACAAACGTCTCGAGGTCATCCCAACCCACGTATTTGCGCTCGTCACCGATGACCGCGCCGATGACGTCGGGCACCTGCTCCGAACTCTCCGCCCGGGTCACCACGGTAGCTACGGCCTCCGCCTGCTCGACAAACCGGGCCACCGGATTGTCGAAGCGGATCTCCGGTGCGGCCGACGGACCTTCGCCGTCGGGCAAGACCGCACCCCGCAATGCGGCATGCACCCGGCCGAGGAACCGCTCACGCTCCACGTTTCCTCCACCAGTCATGGAATGTCTCCGGCGCAGGAGCGGGAAGGTCACGTTCCTCCGTCCACCCTCGCAATACCGGGACCCGGCGCATCCACCCGTCGCGGCTCCACAGCTTCCCGACCCACGTCGCCAGACGGGTCACGAGCCGGAAGAGCCACGGCCGGGTGGTGACCCCGGCGTATGCGGCAAGACCGCGCCGGACCCCCGCCGGCACCGTCCCGGTGCTGCGGCGGCGGAGCTCCACGAGAAGGCTGGGGATGTCGATGCGCACCGGGCACACCTCCTGGCATGCTCCGCACAGCGACGACGTCGCCGGCAGCTCGTGCCACTCCTCGAGACCGAACAGCGAAGGGGTGAGCACCTTGCCGATCGGCCCGGGGTACACCGAGCCGTAGGCGTGCCCGCCGACATGCCGATAGACGGGGCAGGCGTTGAGACAGGCGCCACAGCGGATGCAGTAGAGGATCTCGGCGACCTCTGAACCCAGCGTGGCGCTGCGGCCGTTATCAACAATGACAACGTGGAACTGGTCGGGTCCGTCGGGCTCGCCCGATCGGCGGGGTCCGGTGACGATGTTGGTATAGGTCGACAGGGCCTGGCCGGTCGCAGACCGAGCCAACACCTCGAACATCACCGCCAGATCCTCCCGGTCGCGGACCAGCCGCTCCATGCCCACGACGGCTACGTGAATGCGGGGAACCGTCGTACATAGCCGGCCGTTGCCCTCATTGGTCACCAGGGCAATCGCCCCGTCCTCGGCAACCGCAAAGTTGGCTCCGCTGATACCCATCTCGGCCGTGAGAAAGCGATTCCGAAGATAGGTGCGGGCGATGTCGTTCAGCGTGCCCGGATCATCGGTGTAATCGACACCGAGTTTCTCGGCGAACAGCTTGCCGATCTGATACCGATCCTTGTGCAGCACCGGGGCGATTATGTGCGACGGTCGCTCCCCAGCCAGCTGCACGATGAACTCGCCGAGGTCGGTCTCGACGGCCTCGACACCCGCCGCAGCGAGGGCGTCGTTGAGGCGGATCTCCTCGGTGAGCATCGACTTGACTTTCACCGCTCGGGTCACTCCCTCCTCCCTGGCGAGATTGACGATGTACTCGTTGGCCTCGGCGGCGTCGGCAGCGAAGAACACACTGCCGCCGTTGCGGATCACCGAGTCGGCGAACCGGCGCAGATGAACGTCGAGGTCGGCAATCACCTCGGCGCGGATCCGGCGCGCCCGGTCGCGCATCACCTCCATCTGCGGAAACGCTGCGGCCGCCTCGAGGCGGTGCTCGTAATGACCCCTGGCGCCGGTATCGATGGCGATCGGCACACCCTCGGCAAAGGCCCCCTGAATCCGTTCCCTGAAGGTCGTCATACGACGTCTCCGGCAAGGATCTCGGCGAGGTGCTTGGTGATGACCGAGCTGTTCTTTCGCCGGAGCCCGCCACCGATGTTCATCAGACAGCTCACGTCGACACCGACAACGACATCGGCGCCGCTCGCCTCGATCCTGTCGATCTTGGTGTTCATCATCGCCCCCGAGACCTCAGGAGCCTCGATCGAGAACAGCCCGCCGAACCCGCAGCACTCGTCCTCACCCTCGAGCTCTACGCGGTCAACCCCTGCGGCATCGAGAAGTGCCTTCGGCTGTTCCCGGATACCGAGCCCGCGCAGAGCGTGACAGGAAGCGTGATAGGTGGCAGTGCACCCGCCGCAATCGGTCGTTGCAGGCTCATATCCGGCGTCCTCGACGAGGAACTGGGTGAGCTCGCGGGTGCGCGCCGCGACCCGCTCTGCCTTCAGCCCGTACCTGGGGTCGTCGGCCACCAACTCGGGGCTGTGGTGAATGAGCATCGCAGCGCACGAGCCGGAAGGGACGACGATCGTCCCTTCGGTTGCGTCGAGCACATCCAGAGTCTGCTTCGTTTGCGCCCGTGCCTCGGTATCGAAGCCTCCGTTATAGGCCGGCTGTCCACAACACGTCTGGTCGACGGGGAACTCAACCTGGTAACCCGCCCGCTCGAGCAGCGCGACGGTCGCCTTGCCCACGTTGGGATAGAGGCTGTTGACCAGACATGTGACGAACAGCTGAACGCGCATCCCCGCCAGGCTACAACGCTACCTCACGGCATTAGCGGCGATTGCTGCTGACAGGAACTCGGCCAGGCCGTCACCCGCCTTGTCGATGTTCTCCTTGAACCTGACGTCGGCCACGTACATCTGACCGAGCCCGGCGTGGATCTCCTTCGTGCAGTCGTAAAACCACCTGGTGATGTGGAGCCGGTGCCGCTCGGCAAGGTCCATAGCTGCCGGGTCTCCGGCGGGAATGCCGGCCGCCATCAGCTTCAGGAAATCCTGGTTGATTGCATCGGCGTCCGCCTGCATGGCCTTCCAGTCGTCCTTGGTGTAACGGGAGACGCGCCTGGCCGACTCCTTGTAAGCGTCGGTGTCGCCCCAGCGTTCCTTCGTCTCTTCTTCGTATTGTGCCGGGTCGAAGTCGCCAAAGACTTCGAGCATCTCTTCGTTTGTCATTGTCACTCCTGTTCGTTCGGCTGCGATGGCCCGGTCGACAGCGTCGATCATGTCGATCACGTGCTCGGCGCGAGCCTCGAGCAGCTCACGCTGGCGCCGGAGCGCCGCCGCCCGGGTGTACTCCTGCCGCCCCACGACGTCACGTATCGCCTCGAGGGGAAACCCGAGCTCGCGGAAGAACAACACCTCCTGGAGGCGCTCCACTTCGGGCGGTCCATAGGTCCGGTATCCGGATTCGGTTCGTCCTGCCGGCACCACCAGACCGATGTCGTGGTAGTGGTGCAACGTCCTCACCGTCACACCGGCGAGACGGGCAAGCGATCCCACTGTCAGCTCACTCATGAGCCCTACCCTAAAGCCTCACGTTACGTAAGGGTCAAGCGTCTTTTTGGCCGCCTAGGGTGGATATGTCGGTCCGGGAATTTGCGGCGGCTTGGCTGCGACGCTGAACTACCCCACTGGAGGCAAGCCATGCTGGCGTTCGAATCACTACACAAGCGCTTTGACGACGTGACCGCGCTCGACGGGCTGAGTTTCGGCGCCCAACCCGGTCGCATAGTCGGGTTCCTCGGCCCGAACGGCGCCGGCAAGACCACTGCGATGCGTTGTGTCTTCGGGCTGGTCACCCCCGACTCGGGCAGCGTGACCTGGAACAACAAAGCCATAGACGAGCCCACCAGGCTCACGTTCGGCTACATGCCCGAAGAACGCGGTCTTTATCCCAAGATGAAGATCGGCGACCAGATCACCCACTTCGCCAGGCTGTCGGGGTTGGCGGCCAAGGATGCGAGAGGCGCCGCCGAGCGGTGGCTCAGAGACCTCGATCTCGGTGACAGGCTCGATTCCAAACTCGAAGAGCTCTCGCATGGAAATCAGCAGCGGGTGCAGCTGGCGGCCGCCCTGGTCCACGATCCGGTCGTTGCCGTTCTCGACGAGCCATTCGCCGGTCTCGACCCGATCGGTGTCGACACGATGGCCGATGTCCTGCGCCATCTGTCGGCGAAGGGCACCGGCATCGTGTTCTCCAGCCACCAGCTCGACCTGGTCGCCGACGTGTGCCAGGACGTTGTGATCATCGATCATGGCCACTCTGTGCTCAAAGGCGAGGTAACGGAGCTCCAGCGCTCCTCACCGACCCGCTACCTCGAGGTCGACGTCGACGGCATACCCTGGACAAAGGAGCTCACCGGTGTCGCCTCTTCTGCAGGCAACGGGCGTCATCGCTACGTGCTCGGTCGCAAGGCCAACATCGGCCCCATCCTGGACCAGGCGGCGCGGGACGGTGAGGTCACCCGATTCTCGTTCGAGCCACCCCACCTGACCGACCTGTTTCGAGAGGCGGTACGGCGATGAACTCGATACAGAGAATCTTGCAGCTGGCAAAGCGAGACTTCACCCAGAGGCTTCGGAGCAAAGCCTTTGTCTTCTCGATGTTGCTGATAGTCGGGCTCGTGCTGATCGCCGGTCCGATCATCGCAGCAGCCTCGGGCGGCGACGAGATCAGCGTCATCGCCCTCGTCGGCGACCAGCCGGCCGGATCTGATCAGGCGATCCAGCAGCAGGCCGGGCTGCTCAACGTCGACATCGAGCTCCGGCATCTCCCCGACCTTGCTTCCGCGGAAACGGCGCTCAGCGACGGTGACGTCGCCATGGTGGTCAACGGGACATCGGAACTCGTATTCGACAAGGAGGCCGCGCCACAGCTCGCGGCTGTAGTAAGCGGCGGAATCGCGACTGCCCAGCGTCAGATCAATGCGGCCGAGATGGGCCTTTCTGCTTCCGAGGTGGGCTCGCTCCTGGCCCCGGTGCAGTACACCGAGCGCACCCTCGAGCCGGCCAACTCGGAAAAGGACAACGCGAGGCAACTGGCCGCGTTCGTAGCCCTGATGCTGCTGTACATCTCGATTCTCATCTTCGGCCAGTTCGTGATGATGGGAGTGATGGAGGAGAAACAGAGCAGAGTCGTCGAGGTGGTCCTGTCCCGGGTGAAGCCGACCGAGGTACTCACCGGCAAGGTGCTCGGCATCGGCCTACTCGGGCTGATCCAGGTTGTGGCTGTCGGGGCGGCGCTGGTGTTCACCGTGTCGACTGCTCACCTGGCGAACCTCGACTTCTCCGGGATCGGTCTCCCGCTGCTGGGGTCTCTGGTGCTCTGGTACCTGCTCGGCTACGCCTTCTACAGCTTCATGTACGGGGCACTGGGATCGACTATCTCGCGTCAGGAGGACATGCAGGGTGTCGCGATGCTGCCGGTGCTGATGATCTTGCCCGGCTTCTTCCTGGGACAGATGGCGTTGCTCGAACCGGACGCGACTCTGGCCCGGATCGCCTCGTTCATACCGATCTGGTCGCCAATGGTGATGGCCACCCGATCGACCGCAGGCGACGTGCCGGTTTGGGAGGTGGCGGTGGCGATCGCCCTGATCGTGGCTACGACGATCCTGCTGGTGCGACTGGGTGGCCGCATCTACCGCGGTGCCATCCTGCAAACCGGCAAGAAGACCAAGCTGCGCACCGCCTGGCGTTCGGCAAACCACTGACCCGACGCTTCTTGCGTCGGAGACCGGAATATGTTCCGGTCTCCGACGCCAGAGCGCGGCCGCGCAGCGTTCACACCACCCGGTGTCCAGCACGGCACGACGTCGAATGCTCGATAACACGGTCCGGCGGCCGATATCGCTCATGCGGGGCGGAGTTCGGCCAGTACCTCCAGATAGTGGGGGTTGTACATGAAACCGAGGATGTTGCCAAAAGGGTCCACAACCGTCGCGGTGATGAACCCGTGGCCGCGGTCCTGCATCGGCTCCAACTCCTGCGCACCCATTCCAACCGCACGATCCACCTGTGCGGCAACGTCGTCAACGTGCCAGTAAACCACGACTCCGGCACGCTGTTCGTCGCTCTGCCTCCCCGGAACGTAGCGGCTGTCGATGATGCCCAGCTCCTGCTGGAAATCGCCCAGCCTGAACTCGACATAGCCCGGGCGCTCGAAGTATGGCCGGCTACCGACGAACTCCGAGTACCACTCAACGGCAGCTTCGAACTCGGCAGCGAAATAGCTGATCGTGCTCAGACCACGCAGTGGTGATGCGTCCTTCATCGTGCGTTCCTCTCTCGTGTGCGCCCGGGTCCTACGCCCGGCCGCTCAACCGTCAGGCTATGACACATTCATGACAGTTTTTGACCGGAATGCGGACTAACCTCGGACAATGTCCGACACGACCGCACGAGTGCTCGATCTTCTGGGTTTGCTGCAGACGAAACGATCCTGGAGCGGAGAAGAGTTGCTGGGACGGCTCGGGGTGAGCGAGCGCACGTTGCGGCGTGACATCGATCGCCTGCGCGATCTCGGGTACTCGGTGGTGGCGAGACGTGGCCGGCACGGTGGCTACCGGCTCGAGGCGGGCGTCGAAATACCACCGCTGCTTCTCGACGAGGAGGAGACCGCGGCCATCGCAATCGGTCTCCTCACTGCGGCGGGTGGGACGATCCGCGGAATCGAAGAGACGTCGCTGCGTGCTCTCGCCAAGCTGGAACAGGTGCTGCCCACCCGGGTCCGGCGCCGGGTGGCGGTGTGGCACACCGCGGTCACGGCCCAGGCACGACCGTGGATCAAGGTGGACGGCGACACACTCGCCGTACTCGCCCAAGCTTGCCGCGACAACGAACGTGTTCGCTTCGCGTACAGGACACGGGAGGGGGCCACTCGAGAACGCCACGTCGAGCCACACAGAGTGCTGGCGCTGTACCACCGCTGGTATCTGCTGGGATTCGACAGCGACCGCGCTGGCTGGCGCACCTTCCGGCTGGACCGCATGAGCACCCCACGAACCACCGGGCGCATTTTCCGTCCGCGCCCGATCCCGGGAGGCGACGCGGTCGCGTACGTCGAGAACAGCCTGCCCGCTCGCTACGAAGCACTGGTCACCCTCGACGCTCCGGCTCCCTATGTCACGCGCCGCATGCCTCCCGGTGACGCCACAGTCGAGCCGATCGACCACGACCACAGCCTGCTGCGGCTGCGGGGAGACTCGTTGGATTGGATGGCGATCAGCATCCTCTGGTTCGGTGTCGGCTTCCGGGTCGATGAGCCCGAAGAATTGGTCGACCATCTGCGAGCGACCTCACACCGACTCATCGCAGCGTTGCCCGCCGCCAGGTGACCCCCGCGGCCAGCCGTCGACAGCCGACGATGCAGCAGCATCGCTGCCCGAGACACCCACAGCCGATACGATGCGTGTCCTCAGCTCAACCGGGGACACTTGGACGACGGCACCGACACCAACGCACCGAACGGGACGCATAGGCGCCTCCCTGCCGGCGTCGCCGATGCCGCCTTTGCTTCTCTGGCAACCTTCGCCGCAGGGTTGAGCGCGGTCAACCTCTTCAGCGACATCGATCGTGGCGTGTATGCGATCTTCTTCACTGCGTTCGGTCTCGGGGTGGTCCTGCCCTGGGAGCTCATCTTGATCCCGGCTGAGGTCAACGCTGTGTCATTCCCGGTGCCAGATCGGATACGCCGGGCCCGCGACACTTTCCGCATGGGGATTCCGGCGGCTCTTCTCGGGTCACTGGCAATCTTCGTCGCGGCGTTCCTGTCTTGGTCGCTCACCGATTCGAACGTGATCTGGGGACTGACCATCACAGCGGGCATCACTACCGTTCTCTCCCCGCTCCAGGACCACATGCGCCGCCTGCTCCACATCGCCGAGCTCAACTGGCAAGCCGCGGCCGTGTCCGCGGTGCAGTTCGCCGGGGTGGTCGCCGCCCTCGGCGTGATGCTGCTGGTCGACGCACCTGTGGCGATCATGCCGTTCGGTTCTCTGGCAATCGCCAACGCGCTCTCGCTCATCGTCGGGTTCATCCTCGGCGACGTCCGTCACCAGAAGCCGCTCGACGAGCCGCTCCGCTTCCGCGCAATGGCCCACCAGGGCCGATGGCTGCTCACCCAGGCGCTCGCACCCAACATCGCCCACTTCGCCGTGGCCGCACTCGTTGCAGCGCTCGCCGGCGCCGACGTCCTCGGCTACGCCGAGGCGGCCCGCGTTGTTGCCCAGCCGGTCCTGGTGCTCGCTACCGGGCTGACCGCCGTGCTCGCCCCGAGAGCGATGGAATCGGCGATGCAACACGATCTCGCCGCGGCCCGACACAACCGCAACGTCTACATGCTGGTCATGGCTGCCGGAGGCGTTCTCTATCTGGCGGCAGCTGCAACGCCCTGGGTGCTCAACCCTATGAAATACCTCGTGCCGGCTGCCTATGTGGTGACGGGGTTGGTTGCGCTCACGATCGTCGCCAACTTGATCTCGGCAGCGATGTTCATCGAGATCAACGAGTTGCTGGGTGCTCGCAAGGCGCGGCCGATGGCAGCGATCGCCATCCTGACCAGCCCGATTCTGGTTCTGGTTGCGCTGACGGCGGGCATGACGAAGGCCTTCGCCCGGCCCGCCGGCAATGCCATTCGGGATACCGCACAGGTTGTCTGGTATCGGGCGAAGCTCAACGACCACTACTCGGGTCACCACGACCGGATCGGGGTCTAGCCGGCTCCCGGGAACGACCAGCTGTCGGCCACCGCGGCCGGATGGGGCTCGAGGTTGGGGTTTGCGACAACACGGTCCTGCCAGATGGCGTGCGTTATCGCCTTCCAGGTCAGCGGCGTCGCCTTTGTGCGCACCTCGGGCCACAACTCGGCCGGTACCGCCTCCGGAATGTCGTACCGATCCCAGATACCGGTCAATGGACCGCGTGCCAAGTAGCGCTCGAAGGGGAGGCTGGTCGCCAGCTTGCGCTTGTTGACCGGATAGCCGTCAACCCGTCTGATCAGCAACTCCTTGAGCATCCACTTGCCGGTGAAGCCCTTGTAGTACCGGGCCCGGGCGGGGACTTTGAGGTGCTCGGAGACAACACGCCAGCTCAGGTAGGGATTCACCTGGCGCTTGCCGATTGCATGGGCGTCGTGGTTCCCGGCAAGGGCCAGGTCGGAAAAGATGACGCGCCACTGTGCGATCTCGATGTGCCGGGCGAAACGGTCGCCCTCTGCGGTCTCCAGCTCCACGCGGTCGAAAACCTCTTGCAGCATCGTGCGGTCGAGGGCGGCGATCGCCTCCTCGCCATACATGCGTACCGTCCCGGACATGTCGCCGTAGTAGTTGAGCGCCGTGCCTGCGTAACCCCGCGGCGACGACGGCGGTTCGGCAAACCGCGCGGCGTATTCACCGATCTGCCGCGCCCGGCGACCCAGCCGGCCGTCCCCCTCGAGCCGGCGCAACACCTCCAGCCCCGCACGTCCGGACAGAAGCGAAGCCAACCGGCGGATACCACGACCTGAGCCGAACACGCTATCGGCGCCCTCACCAATGACGAACAGTGGCGAGTCGTGCTCGTACAGACGGGCGAGGACCGGCACGATATAGCTCTCCAGCGGCATCCCGAGCGACTCGATGCTGTGCTCGAGATTGTGTAGATAGTCGGCCTCGTCGAGTTGGATCTCGACGATGTCGCGCCGCAGCAGATGGGCCGCGCTTCTGGCGTATTCCGTTTCGGCGTCGAACTCCGGGCTACCCGGCACGACGGTGAGCGGAATGCCGTGGGTTCCGAGGTAGGTCAGCAGCAGCGTCGAGTCGACACCGCCGGAGAACCCGACGCCAAGACCGGGAACCGTCCGCAGCGAGCCGACCACATCCTCGAGGGCGGCGTCGAGCCGGCCCAAGTGGATCTCCATCGGCTCGTCGGTAGACATTGCAGTGTGCCGGCTGAAGATCTGGACCGTTGCCTCGCCGGCGACGAGGTCGATGTCGAGGCGATCGCCGTTGGCCACCCGATCCGCTCCACGGGCGTAGGTCTCACGGCCGTATACAGCGGCAGACACATAGTGTCGCAACAGGGTCTCGTCGGTCATGGCCCGCTGACCTTCCGGCAGCACCGCCATCACGTTGTGGAAGTGGTCTGTGAGATACCAGCGTCCATCCGGCAGCCGGGCGTAGAAGACTTCGTGCACCCCGAGAAGTCCTTTCCATGCCTTCACCCGAACGGGTGCGCCGCCGTCCAACTCGACGTAAACGACCGAAGCGTCCCGGACCCTGCCGACCACAATGTCGCCCGCCGCTGCCGGGTCGGTGGCGGTTTCGAGCCGTCCCATGTCGTCCGCACCGAGGCCGCTGGCGTACCAGACGCCGCGGGGTGTCTGCCGGCGAGCCGTTGCCGGGTTGGTGAACGAGACGGCAACTGCCCGGGAGTACTCAGACATCGTCGGCCCGGGTTGCTGGAGCGGCGGCGGAGGCGCCGTACGGGCTGTGGTTGTGCCATCCGGAGATCATGAACAGCGTGAGGATGGCGTGGTGCAAGAGCGGACGTTTCTCCACGGCGTCGAGCCAGCCGTTGACCAGACCGAGCCGGTTGCGGTCCCACAGTTCACAGGACTCGATCTCGGATCGTATGTACTCACGGTTCTCGGCCACGAACCGGGCCCCCTCGAACGAGAAGTAGTGCTTTCCCATCTTCTCGGCGTCGTAGTCGAGATACCGCAGGAGCATGCGGCGCAACAAGACCTTGTTGATCCCCCGGCTCTTGTCGTACCGGTGCTCCTCAGGCAGATTGAAGTAGTAGTCCGCAATCGCATGGTCGCACCACGGCACTGCGGCCTGATGCCCGATCGCTCCCGCAGCGAGAATGTGCTTCTTCATCGACGACGGCGGCGTGATGTAGCGCTCGGAGAGAGCAAAGAGGGCGAAGAGACTCAGGCGGGCGGTCTCCCGGGACTTGCGGCTCCAGAACTCGCGGGTGTCGACTGCATCCGGATAGAAGGTCCGGCTCTCGTGGTAGCGGATCAAGCGCCCCGACAGAACCGTCTCCAGCCGCGAGCGGGCGAGATAGTTGACCGGAGAGTCGATGGGTGTGTGCCGCTGCGCGAAGTCGATCAGCCACCGGTTTCGCAGACGTAGCTGTGTCTTGCGAGCCCACCGTCGTGTTGGGGGGAAACCCATGTAGGAGTCGTTGCCGCCCCCATCGATAACGGTGCCTCCCGGAGACCCGGCCCCGGCCGTTGCCAGCACATAGGGGATCTGTTTCAGGTCGGTCCCCGGTCGTGGTGACGCTGCGAAGAAACGGGTCATCGTCGAGGCGACCCGCTGGGGATCGTGGGGCAGGGTGACCACACGGTGCTCGAGACCGAGTTTTCGACAAATGGTGGAGGCAACCTCCGGCTCGGGGTCTTCGGCACCGGCTCCGTACGTGACACAGGGTATGTCGGTGCGACCCGCTTCGGCCAGCGCGAGCGCCACCGCGGCTGAGTCTTTGCCCGAGCTCAGCATGAGAAAGCCGCGGCCCCCGGCCCTGTCGAGGTCCCTAACGGTGGCCGTGGTGAGCAGGTCGAGGAGTGTTCGCTCGCTCGGCTCCATGTCGTTGCGGGAGCGGTCGGCGAACCACGGGTAATCCTCCTCTAGCTCGAGATGTGGTTCGGATGATCGCCACGACACGTGCGCCACGTCGCCCATCGTCAGCGTGTAGACACCCTCGAACTCGCTGTATGGCGGTGGGACCAACCCGTTGTGGAGCAGGGCGCTGACCGCAAAAGGGCCCGGCTCTGCATATACGCCGGTCTCGCCCCGCCGGTCCAGGACATCTTCAACACGATCGGCCACCAGCCCGTCTGTCGTCAGGAAGATCTCCGTAGCGGCGGTTGTGTCCCCCCGGACGGTGATACCGGCCTCGGATCGCTCTACATAGCGACGCCACCCGGCAGGTACGGCGGTATCTGAGCTGTGCAACGCCCCCAAATCGAGGAGCATCGTGACACCCCCCGGGGTTTCAGCGACTGCCGGGACGTTAGTCAGCCGCACGGCGTGGCGAGATCAGCCGGTGTTGCGGAGACCGGCAGCAAGACCGTTCACGGTCAAGAGCAGCGCCCGCCTTAGGTCGGGGCTCTGTTCCTCTCCGGAGCGGGCACGTTCCAGCAGGGCGACCTGGAGATAGCTGATCGGGTCGAGGTACCGGTCACGAATCGCAAGCGTGCGCTTCAGAATCGGGTAGCGATCGAGCAACTCTTCCTCGCCGGTGATCTGGAGAATCTGCGCCACCGTCAGCTCGTATTCGGTGCGGATCACCTCGAGGAGGTGCTGATGCTCGGGAGCGACCAGCGAGCTGACATATTGTGCTGCGACGGTCAAGTCGGTCTTCGACAGGGTCATCTCGACATTCGAGACAAACGCTCCGAAGAAGCGCCACTCCTGATACATGAGGTCGATGAGCTTCGTGAATCCGGCAGCCCGGGCGGCGGCCAGACCGGTGCCCACCCCGAACCAGCCGGGCACCACCTGCCGCGACTGGGTCCATCCGAACACCCAGGGAATCGCCCGCATCCCGTCGAGACCGACGTTGTCGTCGCCGCCACCAGGTCTCCGCGCCGGCCGGGATCCGATGTTCATCGCCCCCAGCTCCTCGACGGGAGTCGACGTGAGGAAGTACTCGACGAGATCGGGGGTATCGATCAGTTCCCGGTATTTGCGGTAGGCCGCTCCGCTGATGGTGTCCATCGCCCGGTCCCAGTCGGCCAGCACCACCTCGTTCTGGCGTGACGTGCGGTGCAGCAGCGACGCCTCGAGGGTCGCCGCCAGCTGAACCTCGAGGTTGATGAGGGCCATGTCGGGCAACCCGTACTTGTCGGCGATGACCTCGCCCTGCTCGGTGATCTTGATGCGTCCATCGATGGTCCCCCACGGCTGGGCCATGATTGCCTCGCCGGTGGGTCCGCCGCCCCGGCCGACGGTACCGCCGCGACCGTGGAAAAGGCGGAGCTCCACACCATGACGGAGCGCGGTATCTCGAAGATCTCGCGAAGCCCGATAGAGCTCCCACTGCGAGGTGGCGAGACCACCGTGCTTGCTCGAATCGGAGTAGCCGAGCATGACCTCCTGGATGTCGCCGCGAAGCGAGACGATGGATCGGTACGGGGCACACGCGAGCAACTTGTCGAGAATGTCGCCGGCGGCCCGTACTTCGTCGATGGTCTCGAACAGCGGCACGAAACCGACACGAGCGATGTCCGAAGAGAGGTCGATGAGACCCGCCTCGCGAGCCAACACGACCGCGGCAAGGACGTCGTCGGCGCCCCTCGTCTCCGAGATGATGTAGCTCTCGATGACATTGGCACCAAACCGGTCGAGAGCCTCGCGTACCCCATGAAAGGTGTCGAGCGTACGCTCCGACTCTCCGCTGAGGACCGTCACGATCGGCGCCAGGGGACGGCGACCGGCCAGCTCCCTGTTGAGCAACGCGGTGCGGGCGGGCCGGTCGAGCAGGGTGTAGTCGGTCTCCCCGAGCCGGGCGTACAGATCAGCTAGCGCCGCATGATGCTTCGAGGAGTGCTCCCTGACATCCATGGTGGCCAGCCGGAAGCCGAAGGCGGCCACCCGTCGGATCAGCCGTTTCAGTGTCCCGTCGGCGATGAGCCCACCGCGGGCGGCCTCGAGCGAGCGATACATCACAGCCAGCTCATCGAGAAGATCTGCCGACGTCTGGTAGTCGAGACCGGGTTGGTGGGCCGCGTCGTCGGAGACCCGGTTGAGGGTGTTGACCAAACGTTGGTGGATGTACGCCGCCTTCTGCCGGTATGCCTCTCCGGCCGACAGCCGGCTGAAACGTCGGTACACCGCAGGCATCAGCTCGGCATCGGCTGTCAAAGCCGTGCGCAATTCATCGCTGATCTCGACGATCCGCTCCGACGCGCTCAGGTCTGTTGCCAGCTGCTCCACCGCCTGGATGAGACCACGTAGTGCATGCTGGTGCTGTGCCCCGAGGACGGTGAGGGTGGTCTCCGCAGTGACGTTGGGATTGCCATCGCGATCACCGCCCACCCAGGTGCCGAAGTGCAGCGGGCGCGCTCCGAGTGCCATCTCCGCCCCGGTCCGGTGTAGCTGGAACTCGAGCTCGTCGAATAGCTCGGGCGCCACTTCGCTGAAGATCTGGTCGAAGTAGTCGATGACCGTACGGGCCTCGTCAATCGGCGTCGGGCGCTCGACCCGCAGCTCATCCGTCTGCCAGATCAGATCGATCAGCTCGGCGAGGTGCCGTTCGCTCCGTGCCATGGCGGAACGGCTCAGCCGGGGATCGACCCTCAGCTCGAGGATCTCCGCCAGCTTGATGATCTTGGTGCGGATGGAGCGCCGGGCCGCCTCGGTCGGGTGTGCGGTGAACACCGGCCTCACGTCGAGACGATCGACAACGCCCTGGATCAGGTCGAGCGGTACCGCCTGCGCCAAGACCCTGTCGACGACGTCGGACAGGATGGGGTGGTGCCGATCCCGGCGCAAAGCCTGGTCATCGAGGCGGTAGGTCTGCTCGGCCACGTTGGCTAGATAGAAGTAGGTGGTGAACGCCCGCACCAGCGAGATGATCGTGGGGAGCTCGAGAACACCGAGCAGCTCGAGCAGCTCGCGGCGGGGCGTTACCGAATCGGGGGTGCCCTCCGCATCTCTCACCCGCTTGACCAGCGCCCGCACCTCCTCGACCAGATCGAGAAGTTCCTGCCCTTCCTGGCGCACGAGCGTCTGGCCCAGCAGATTGCCGAGGAGGCGAATCTCGGACCGGAGTGCGGCGCTGGAGTCGGACGGGAGCGTCATCACCGGCGAGCGTAGCTGCCTGAGCTTCGCTCAGGCAGCTACCTCTCCACGGATAGGAAGGAATTCATCCTCCCTCTGGGAGGATCGACCGGCCCGGAGGGCCAGGTCGAGGAGGGCCTTCGTAGCTCCGCCGAGCGACACGACACAGACAAACCAAACATCCAACACACCGCCGACGCTGGCGCGAATCCACGGCGCCCTCACCGGCTTCGCTTCGCTGCCACCTCTCCCACAGGGTGAGGAAAATCACCCTCCCTCCGGGCGGGTCGGGCTCAGTTGCTGAAGGAGAGGGCCTGGACGTGGCCCCAGCGTCTCGTCAGGGTTGCGTAGTGCTCTGCCGCCGCCTCCATGTCGCCGTGCTCGAGGGCGAGAAGACTGGCCGCAACGTCGGCAGCGGACTCGTCGAGCACCAGGTCTCCTTCCGAGAAGAGCGTGGCCACCGTGCCGTAGTCGAGTTCGAGCATTCCGTCATCGGGGAAGGCCTCGAGCCACGATCCAAGCGAGCGGACCTGCCCCACAACCGACCCGTCGAAACCAGCATCGGCGAGGATGCGTGCCCCCCGCTCCACGCGGTGGCGGGCATCCGACATGAGCGCCCGGTATCTGACGGACAGGCCAGCCGCATGCTCATAGGTGGCCCGCTCCTCGTGCAGAAACGCACCGAACCAGCGGATCGGCACGTGCCATGGCGAGGTGAGGATGTAGGACCGCATCATCGGCGATCCGCCTCGCAACGACTCGAGCTGTGCAGCGGCGTCCATGAGCGCCCGGTGCGGGATCAGACCCGACTCGGGGAAAGCGTTGTTGAACGCAAGCAACCCCTCCAACTTCCGCAAACGGAAGTTGCGCGGACACACGTAGCGGGCCCCGCCCCATTCAGCGGTGAAAGCATCGTCGGTGTCGATCTCCCGCCAGAGGAAGTTGGCATCGCCACGCACCGGGCCGTCCTCGGCAACGGCATCGCTCTCGTAGCGCGGCATGCCCTCTTCGCGAAGGTACGAGCGGAGATGCGCCGTGCGAATCATGACCCGATCCTAACGATCGCACGAAGCCCACGGTTGGGTGGATTGGGAAAGTGAGGGGCCAAACCGACGCTTGTCCATTAGAATTCATAAATGCATGGGGCCGCAGCACACGGCTACCGGCCGCCCGGAAAGGAGCATCTGTTGGGAGTATTCGAGGCGATCGCCTCCGACACCCACGAAGAGATCCTTTACGGTCACGATCCGATATCGGGGTTGAAGGCCATCATCGCCATCCACTCCACCGCACTTGGTCCCGCGCTAGGCGGGACTCGCTTTTTTCCGTACGAATCCGAAGATGATGCCCTGACAGACGCTCTCCGGCTGGCGAAGGGCATGACGTACAAGTCGGCGGCGGCGGGTCTGGATCTGGGCGGCGGCAAGGCAGTGATCATCGGCGATCCCGAGCAACTCCGCTCCGAGCGTCTGCTCCGCTCCTTCGGCCGTCTCGTCGACTCGCTCGGCGGCCGCTACGTCACCGCCGAGGACGTAGGGACCACGACCGCCGACATGATCACGATCGCCACCGAAACGCAGTGGGTCACCGGGCTTCCCGAGTCACATGGCGGCTCGGGCGACCCCTCCCCGGCGACGGCCCGCGGGGTCATCGCCGCGATGCGTGCCATGTCCGTGCACGTATGGGGCACCGATGATCTGTCCGATCGGACCGTTGCCGTCCAGGGCGTCGGCAAGGTCGGCTCCAACCTCGTCGAGAGGCTGACCAAGGCCGGGGCGCGTACCATCGTCGCAGACCTTCGGGACGGGTCGGCCGCGGCGATGGCGTCGGCTCACGGCTCGCGGGTCGTTGCCATCGACGAGATTCTCGGGGTGGAGTGTGACATCTTTGCGCCGTGTGCCCTCGGCGGGGTCATCAGCCGAGACACGGTCGGGGTGCTGAACTGCAAGGCCGTTGTTGGATCGGCCAACAACCAGCTCGCCACCGACGCCCAGGCCGAGCAGCTGGCCGGCCGCGGCATCGTGTACGTACCGGATTTCGTAGCCAACGCGGGCGGGATCATCAACATCGCCAACGAGGTCAACGGCTACGACTGGACCAGAGCGGCGACCGCAATCGATCGTATCCACGACAACACGACGCGGGTGCTGGAGACCGCAGCACTGCGCAGCATCAATCCCAACGCCGCTGCTCTCGAGGTGGCAAGAGAACGGATCGAGAGCATCGGCAGTATCAAACTGAGGCGACGGGGGCATACGTCGCGCTAGACGGGCCGCCAGGAGGAGACAGCATGTTGGAGCTCGACAACGTGAGAGATCACAGCGCCCTGGGCTTATCGGACGATCAGTTGATCGACATGTATCGGATGATGCTGCTCGCCAGGAAGCTGGACGAGCGGGTGTGGGCTCTCAACCGACAGGGCCGCGTCCCGTTCGTGGTGTCGGTGGCCGGGCATGAGGGGACCCAGGTGGGGGCCGCCTTTGCCCTCGACAAGACGAGGGACTGGTCTCTCCCCTATTACCGCGACGTCGCGTTCAATCTGGCGATGGGATTATCGCCAAAAGACATGTTCCTCGGTGTGTTCGCCAAAGGCACCGATCCGGCCAACGCCGGTCGTCAGATGCCGAACCACTGGAGCGAGCCGAACCTCAATATCTTCTCCCACTCGTCGGTGATCGCAACCCAGTTTCCGCATGCCTGCGGTATCGCTCAGCAGCTCAAGACCACCGGGAGTGACGGCGTTGTCATGGTCTCTTCCGGTGAGGGAGCCACATCGGAAGGTGACTTCCACGAGGCAATGAATTTCGCCGGGTTGCACAAGCTGCCTGTGATCTTCCTGGTGGAGAACAACCTCTACGCGATCTCGACCCCCACCCGCGAAGAGGTCGCCGGAACCGTTGCCGCCCGCGCCGGAGGCTACGGGATGCCTGGCGTCGAGGTCGACGGGAACGACGTGCTCGCCGTGTACGGTGTCATGGCTGCCGCGGTGCAGCGGGCTCGCTCAGGAGAAGGTCCGTCGCTGATCGAAGCGAAGACCTACCGCTACTACGCCCATACGTCCGACGACGACGACAAGGTGTACCGCTCGGCCGAAGAGGTCGAGCTATGGCGTCGCAAGGATCCCATCCTCGTCCTCAAGCAGTATCTGGTGGAGTCCCGTCTCCTCGACGAGGACCTGGAAGCGAAGATCGAGAGCGAGGTAACCAACGAGATCGCGGTTGCGGTCAAGGAGGCGGATGCGGCTCCCGAGGCGCTCGACTGGGAGTCGGCGGTCTATGCCCTCCCGATCGTGCCCGACAACGCCGTAACTGAGGAGGAGCCGGAACCGATCGGCGAGACCATGAACCTGATCTCCACGATCAATCGGACGCTCCACGACATAATGGCCGAGCACGACGAGACCGTGGTTTTCGGCGAGGATGTCGCCGATCCCAAGGGTGGAGTCTTCAAGGCGACGGTTGGTCTCACCAACGAGTACGGCGCAGACCGGTGCTTCAACATGCCGCTGGCGGAATCGCTCATCGTAGGCGTGGCCGTCGGCATGGGTGCCGCCGGAGCACGCCCGATCACCGAGATCCAGTTCGCCGATTTCATCCACCCCGGTTTCGACCAGATCGTCTCCGAGGTGGCCCGGCTCCACTACCGGACCAAGGGCCGCTGGTCGTCACCACTCGTGATCCGGGTCCCTTACGGCGGCGGCATCCACGGTGCCCTCTACCACTCCCAGTCCATCGAAGCGTTCTATACGCACGTCCCCGGACTGAAGGTGGTGGTGCCATCCACGCCGGCAGACGCCCGTGGGCTGCTGTGGTCGGCGGTAGAGGATCCCGACCCGGTGATGTTCCTGGAGCCGAAGAAGCTCTACCGGCTGGCGACCGGGCCGGTGCCGGACGGGCCGCATCGAGTGCCGATCGGTCGGGCGGCCCTGCGACGTACCGGCGACGATCTAACCATCATCGCGTACGGGACGATGGCACACTTCGCGGTCGAGGCCTCCGACAGGCTGCGCGAGGAGGATGTCGAAGCCGCCGTGCTCGATCTCCGTTCGCTGCGGCCGCTCGACTGGCCCTCGATCGAACGGGCAGTGCGTCGCAATGGCAAGGTGCTCATCGTCCACGAGGACAACAAGTTCGGCGGGTTCGGTGCCGAGATCGCCGCCCAGATCGCCGAGAAATCCCTCGACTGGCTGGACGCACCGATACGCCGGTATTGCGCCCCGGAGATACCGTCGTTCCCCTACTCATCGACGCTAGAGGAGCAAGTGTTCCCGTCCGTCGAAGGAATCATGGAGCAGGCGAAATCCCTGGCCGCGTACTAGGGGTGACAACCAGTGGGTTGGTGCCCTCGCAGTAGGACCTGATCCGTGTCGGCGGCGTTTTGTGGTGCCAGGGGAGCCGCGGCCTAACCTCCCACCCATGAGCTACGCCATGCGGCCCGCCCGCCCCGAGGACATCGATTCCATCGCAGGCTTCACTCAGGACACATTCGACTGGGGTGACTACGTCGTCGAGGTGTTCCCCCACTGGGTCAGCGACGAGCGAGGGCGCGTGATGGTCGCCGTTGACGAGAAGGACACACCTGTCGCCATGAGCCGGGGAGTGATGATGAGCGACACCGAGTTGTGGCTGCAGGGGGCGCGTGTCAGCCAGGACTGGCGTCGCCGCGGTATCGCCTCGGCACTCGGGGAGTCGCTTGTCGATTGGGCCCGGGACAGAGGCGCCCGTGTAGCCCGTCTGCTGACCGAAGGGTGGAACGAGCCGGCACAACGCCAGGTCGAGCAAAGCGGCTTCCGTCGCGCCGGTGAATGGGCGATAGCACGGCGCTCGGTGTCGGATCGCGAACCCGTTGCCTCGAGCAACGGTGGGCAGCGTGCGAAGGCACGACGCAAGCTCGAGATCGCTCACTCGTCGGAAGCAGCTCCGGCATGGGTGTCGTGGCAGTCGGGTCCCCTCGCTCGGCCGGCCCGCGGGCTCCATGTCGACGGCTGGCGGTGGTCGTGGCTGACTGCCGAGCATCTCGAGCGCGCAGGCAAGAAGGGGCGCCTGTGGAGCTCTCAGGCCGGATGGCTGGTGACCCGGCACGACAGCGACGGCCTCTATGTCGAATGGCTCGAATGCGGCCCGGACGACATCGTCGACTTGATCCGCTCGACAGTCGACCTCGCGATCGATGCGGACGTCGCCGAGCTACGGATCATCGTTCCAGCGGTCGATTGGCTCATCGACGCCCTTTCGCAGACAGGATTCGAGATCGAGCCGCTCTACATCTTCGAGCGGGCCCTGTGACGGTCGCTCACCGATTCAGCGACTCCCAATAGAGCTCGACCGGATGGACGACCCGGTAACCGCCGCCGAGGTGTGACCGCAGCTGGATCTCACATCCCGGATTGGCCGAGACGACGATGTCCAAACCCGTGGCCACTACCTGCTGAGCCTTGCGGTCTCCGAGCTCGTCGGCCGCCTCCGGCTCGTACACCATGTACAGCCCTGCCGCCCCGCAGCACAGCCCATCGGGATCTATCTCCACCGGTTCGTACCCGGCGGCACGGACGATGTCGCGCGGCGCCGCTGTGATCCGCTGGGCGTGGCGGAGATGGCATGGGTCGTGGATGGCGACCCGTCCCCGCGAGATCGAGGCCCGGGGCAATCGGCCCGCGGCCAGCAGCTCGGCAACCAGCTCGGTGACGTCCCGGGTCCGCTCGGCGATGGCGTCCCCACCAGGCGCCCACTCGCCGTAGTCCTTGAGGTGCGCCGAGCATCCGGCAGCGTCTGCCACGACCAGATCGAAGCCGGCGAACGCCCCGGTATTGCGTCTCGCCATCCTCCTGGCGTCGTCTGCGGCGCCCTCGTGTGCGGCGAGAGCACCACAACATTGCTGGCCCTTGGGGCTGTAGACCTCGTATCCGGCAACCTGCAGCACCCCACGGGTGGCGTCGTGAACCGCGGGGAACCACTCGTCCATTACACAACCGGCGAGTAGAGCCACCCTTCCCATAGGCTGAGCCGGTGCCTCGTCGGCGACACCAACCACCGTGTGCGGGAACACCCGCAGCGGGCGAAGTCCGCGGGCGACCCGTAGCGACTTCGGCAACAGCCGGATCAAACCGAGCTTCTGAAGAAGACCGATGGCCGATGTGGCCAGAGCCAGCAACCACTTCATGTTGAGAACCCGGCCGACGATGAACCTTCGCACCCGTCGGCCCGACGTCGGCTGGTCCTTGGCGAGCTGCTCGCGTGCCCCCTCCATCATCCGCCCGAAGGGAACCAGCGAAGGGCACGCCGCCTCACATGCCCGGCATTGGAGGCAGAACGACATCATCTCGTCGTATGCCCCGTCACTGGGAGCCTCCCCGCGGCTGATCGCCGCCATCGCCGCAAGCCTCCCCCGAGGCGAGGCTATCTCGTCACCGGTCAGCCGGAATGTCGGGCAGTGGGGCAGACACAGGCCGCAGGTGACACACATGTCGAGTTGCGCTTCGGTGGGAACCATCAGATACCTCCCGGCAGGATTCCCGGATTGGCGATCCCTACGGGGTCGAATGCCGCCTTCACCCGCTGCTGCAACGCCACGAATCCCGGCGGCGTGCCCCAGGGGTCGAAACCGAGGTCGGCCGGGGCCTTGGTTACGACAAGCGCACCTCCTGCCTGCTCGGCGTTGTTCCGTAGCCGCTCGAGCGTGGCAATGTCGATACCATCGGCGATGAACCGGACCACGCCGACACCGTGCGCCGCCTGGAACTCGGCGCCGAGGTCGCCCACCCAGGTGACACCACGAGCCACGTCTCCCGGCCTCAATCGCAGCTCCATCTCGACGGCTCCGGCGAGTGGGACCGGCCAGCGATGCCCGGAGACGAGGTCACCGCCGATGCGTCTCGCCTGCTCCTCGAGTTCCTCAGACGTGCCGGCGAGATAGGCATACGCTCCTTCGTTGGTTTCGACGATTGCCAGGGGCCGATAGGCGGTGCGAGTGGCCGCAACAGGGTCGGTAACGGTCACCATGGCCCGTTGCGTCGCCAGGGGCCAGAGTTTGAGACACATCTCGGTGATCATGCCGAGCGAACCGAACGACCCGACCGCCAGACGGGGAAGGTCGTACCCGGTCACGTTCTTGACCAGCCGCCCACCACCCCTGATCAACCGCCCGTCGCCGGTGGCGAGCCTGACTTCCAACAAGCGGTCCCGTGTTGGGCCGTAGCGCAGCCTCCGCCACCCGGAGATACCCGCGGCGACGGTCCCGCCAACCGTTGCTTCCCCCGGAGTTTCCTGGAGCACGGCGGTTTGGTGCCCCTGCTGCAGCTGAGCCTCGAGGTCGGTGACGAGCACGCCGGGCTGCACCACGACGGTGAGATCCTCCTGCTGCCAGTCGACGACCGTGTCGAGACCGCGGGCGCTCATGATGATGTCGGGCTCGAAATGGTGACCCATCCCCTGGTGGGTCCCGGCTCCCCAGAACAGAACCCGCATCCGATGCTCGGCGGCCAGGCGCAGCACGGCGGCCGCCTGGTCCCCCGTGGTCGGGGTGACCGTGAACTCAGCAGGAGGAGCACCGTCGATCGGCTCGGAGAGAGCGTCCCTGGCAACACGCGAGACGAGCTGCTGGATCGTCATCCGGCCACCTCACCCGGCAACGAGCTCATCCCGTAGTCGTAGCAACGGGCGCCCCGGGGAAGGATCTTGCCCGGGTTCATCGAGCCGTCCGGGTCGAACGCGTCGCGCAGCCGCGCCTGGGCGTCGAGATCGATGGGCTCGAACACCATGCCCATCAGGTCGCGTTTCTCCAAACCGATTCCGTGCTCACCGCTCAGCGAGCCACCGGCGGCCACCGACACCTTCACCATCTCCTCGGCGGCACGACGAACCTTGTCGAACATCCCCGGTTCCTTTGCGTCGTAGGCAACCAGCGGGTGGAGGTTGCCGTCGCCTGCGTGGAACACGTTGAGCATCTCGATTCCGAAGCGCTCCCCTATCTCGTAGATCTGGGTCATCACCTCGACGAGCCGGGTGCGGGGCACGACGGTGTCGTGCAAGTAATAGTCGGGGGCAGCCTGGGCCACCGCTCCAAACGCACTCTTGCGGGCCTTCCAGAGGACCGCACGCTCTGTGTCGTCGGCGGCAACGCGCACGGAGGTCGCGCCTGCGTCACGGGCGATCCGCTCGAGAATCGCCGCCTCCGCCGCTACTGCGGAGTCGAGACCGACCACCTCGGCGAGCAGGACGGCGGCCGCATCAACGGGAAGGTTGGCGTGGATGAATGCCTCGACCGCTATGACCATCGGCTGGTCCATCATCTCGAGGGCGGCGGGGACAATCCCGGCGGCGATCGTATTGGAGACGGTCGCCGCGGCGGCCTGAATGCTGTCGAAGGTGAGCAGGATCGTGCGCACCGCGGGTGGGTTCTGGGTGAGCTTGACCAAAACCCTGGTCACCACCCCGAGCGTGCCCTCCGAACCAACCACGACCGATCTCAAGTCGAGACCGATGGGGTCCGGGGCGGCACCACCGAGCGTGACGACGTCGCCGTATGCGGTCACCATCTCCACCCCGAGGATGTGGGCGACCGTCGTGCCCTCGGCGAGACAATGTGGGCCACCCGCGTTGGTGCCGACGTTGCCACCGATGGTGCACGCCGCCTGCGAGGAGGGGTCGGGGGCATAGTGGAGCCCGAGGGGTGCAACGTGGCGAGACAGGTCCAGGTTGAGCACACCCGGCCCCACCCAGGCAGTCCGGGCCGCGGGGTCCACATCGAAGACCTGATTGATGCGAGTGAGCACAACGAGCAATGCAGGCTCCACCGGCACCGCCCCGCCGGCCAGCCCGGTACCGGCGCCCCTGGGTACGATCGGCACGCCGTGGTTGTGGGCGGCCCGGACACAGGCGGCGACCTCCTGGGTTGTCTCCGGAAGAACAGCCGCGAGCACCTCGCCGCGGGTCACCCCGGCGTCCTTGTTGTACACGCGCAGCTGGAGCGGATGGGAGCGCACCCGGTCGGGTCCCAGGATCGCCTGTAGCTCATCAATGAGGCTCATGCCTCCAGGCTACATCGATGCGACCTCAGTAGACGATGGCACCAACGGCAGTGAAGAGAATCGACACCGCGGCCACGTAGAAGAACATGCGCCTGAGCAGAGCGGACCCGCGCCGCACCCACTCGGTGTAGCTCAACAGCAACAGCGGCGCCGCGGCGGCCAACATCTCGAGCGGGTAGCGGTAGCCCCAAAATGTGTCGCCCCCGGAGAAGCGATTCGCCTTGAGCTGGACAAGGATGTAGGCAAGACCCCCCAACGCCGATCCGCGCACCCAGTCGGGCGCCTTGCGCCACGCGGCGGGAAGGCCGGGGAGCAGGAGAATCAAGAATGGCGAGTACACGAGCAAACCGCGCACGGGATCGACCAGTGCACCGATCAAGTTGCGGCCCCAAGCAGCGAGATCGAGGCTGGCTGCTCGCTCTGTGAATACACCCGAATAGCCACCCGAGATAGACGGGCTCCCGAAGACGACAGCGTTGAACCAGACAAGCGCCGCCAGTCCCAACGTGGCACCGAGCCCGATCTTCAGTGCAGGCCAGACGGACCTTTCCCGCCACGACTGGTACAACCCGTTTCCGGCAGCAACGAGAGCCGTGTGCGGACGGGTCAGAACGGCCGCGCCAAAAGCCAAGCCCGACCAGAGCTGAAACCCGGTCGATAAGAGCACACCAGCGATGATCCACAGCATCGCGGGCCCGTGTTGCCACAAGGAGTCAGCGGCTACCGACCACACGCCCGTGCCAAGACCCGCGACATAGGCAGCAATTAGCGCGGTCCGGGCATCTGTGAGCCGACAAAACACAAGGGCCAGAAGCCCCATCGCGATCGCCGAAACCATCGCAGCGGTCATGGCCGCCGGACCGATCGGCGGCATGAGTATCTCGACCGGAGGAACATCTGCCGTCTCGTTCTGGACGACGATACTCTTGGCTTGCTGCGGCCAGATGGCGTAGAGGGGAGCTGCGATAGCTGCGGCTCCCGGTGGATACTGGGACGCCGCTGAGTCACCGGCCGGAACCACCCAGGCAACGGTTCGCAGATACTCGGGCGCCGCGAGCACCGCCTGGTGGTCGAGATACACGTCTCCGTGGGTACCCAGCTCCCAGGCAGTGAATACGTTCGTAACAGCATCAATGTGATAGGGCAGAGTCCAGCTCGCCGTCACGAGGTATAGCGCCAGGAGCGGCGCCGCCACCAAGAGAAACAGACGTAAACTCGAGTGATCGGCCAGAACCGCTATGCCGGAGAGCGGCCCACGACCAACGGGTGTTGAGTTGCCCAAGAGACCAGCCTCCCATGCCGCTATGCGACGCCATCTGTTGCTTCATCGGCCCCAACGTAAACCGTGTTAAGCGGGACCTACCTGGCAAGGTGGCCGCCAACGGGTGCAGTGGTGCCATGATGACGCGCGGGCGGGCGATTTGCCCGGACCTCACGGAACCACAATATCCGTCTCTCGGCCCGCCAAGTCACTACTCTCGCCGCATGCCGACATCGGCGGGCGGACACAGGGACGAGGAGCACCGGTCGGGCGGACGTCAGCGGTTTCGCCGCGTGGTGGCGCGAACCGGGCAGCGAGTCCATCGCGGCGCCTCGAGCCCTCACCCAGCGGTTATGGCAATTGCCGGCGTCGCTCTCATCGTCGTCGCCATCGTGTCGTGGCAGGCACTCCATCTGTCTCCCAGCGATCTGCGATGGGGCGCTCTCGTCGCCTCGGGCATACTCGTACCGGTGTCAGTTGGGTTGACGGCAGCCGAGTACCGGCTGGTGGCAGCCGCCAGTGGAGTCGGCGCCAACTGGACAGAGTCACTGCGCATCACTGTTCTCGGTACTCTGGCCAACCTCCTGCCGCTGCCGGGTGCCGCTGCTTTGCGAGTCAACGACCTGGTTTCGAGAGCAGCAGGAGCCAGACGCGCTGCCGCCGCCACGATCGGCATCGGCGTTCTCTGGTTGGCATGGGCACTGATCGTCTCGGGGTTGGCACTCTGCTTCGCCGGTTCGATCGCCGTTGGTATGGCCATGGTGGTTGCCGGATTAGCTGCCATGGCGGCGGCGGTTCTCATCGGGCCGCGCCGCGCCGCAAGGCACAGCCGTGGCTTCTGGCTGGCCATGGGCTCGGGTATTGAGATCGCGTCGCTGGCCACGGGGGTGGCCCGGATCTTGCTGACCATGGCGGCATTGGGGCTCGACCCCACTGTGATCCAAGCCGTTGGTCTGGTAGCGGCGGGGGCGATCGCATCGACCGTCGGGATCGTGCCAGGCGGACTCGGCGTTCGCGAGTTGGTCGCCGGCGTCCTTGCACCCCTCGTTGGCCTGGAAGTCGCCGCTGCAATCGTCACAGTGGCCATCGTGAGAGTTGTTGGGCTCGTGTTCTCGGCACCTATCGCGGTACTAGTGATGCGAACATCGAGATGATGCCCGACCCCCTTCCGGTCGTCTTTATCGTTGGTAAGGGCCGCAGCGGCTCAACCATCATCGGAGACGTGCTGGGCTCGGTCGATGGCATCTTCCATGTCGGCGAGCTCTGGCGAATCTGGCAGGACGGCCTGACAGGGAACCATTCCTGCAGCTGCGGCGACTCGGTCACGGAGTGCCGTGTATGGGGGCGGGTCCTCGATGCTCTCGCTATGACCGCTGTAGGGATAAAGGCTATCTCCGATCCCGAAGCGGTCGTTGTCCGGCAGCGGCGGGTGTTCACATTCGGCGGATTGATGCTCTCGGCCCTTCCCGGCCGCCTCGCGGCTACCCGAGCAGAGGGCCTCGAACTAATGGCAGCCTTGTATCACGCGATCGCTTCGGTGACCGGGGCCGGCCTGCTCATCGACAGCTCGAAATGGCCGCTCGATCCTGCGCTGCTCGAGGCACCCGATGGGATCAAATCGCTCGGGCTGCATTTGGTTCGTGACCCGCGTGACGTTGCCGCCGCATGGAGGACCGAGAAACGATTTCCCGACACTGGCATGGTGATGCCAATGTTCAGCCCTCTCCACACTGCTTTCAGTTGGACGGGACGCAACCTCGCCGCAGAATGGGCAACCCGAAAGATCGGACAGCGGATGCTCCGCGTCCGCTATGAGGACTTCACCACGGCACCGCAAGCGACGGTGGACCGAATTCTCCGGCACGCCGGCTTCACGGGAACGGCCTCGAACCTCATCGGCAGCGACTCCACGGTCGTGCTCGAGCCTGGCCACACCATCATGGGAAACCCCTCGCGATTCGACCATGGGCAGATTCGCATTGCGGCCCGGACGACCGAGCCCGTCGCGAGCCGGACGTTTGACATCGTGACCTATCCGCTCCGAAGACGGTACGGCTATACCGGCTGACCGACATCGGCAGTTACCCTTCTGATGATGCGAATCGCGTACGTCGGGCCACTGCCGCCAATACCAGGCGGCGTCGCTCAACACGGTGCCCACCTTGTCGACGCTCTGCGGACGATGGGTCACGATGTTGACGCCTATTCCTGGGCCTCTCAGTACCCACGACGGCTCTACAAGGGGCTGCGATGGGACGACAACGCCCGGCCTCTGAGTCGTACGCAATTCTGGCTGAGATGGTGGGACCCGGTGTCGTGGTTTCGTACCGGGCGAGCCGCTCGCTCGCACGATGTGGCAATCGTTCAGTGGGTTACCGCGTTCCACGGCGTCCAGCTGGCAGCAACACTTCGTACGATCGCACCAGTGCCCACGGTGTGTGTGGTCCACAACGTCATACCCCACGAAAGACTGCCGCTGGATCTTCAGCTGACCCGGCTTGCCCTGAGACAGGCGAGCCATATAGTCGTGCATTCCGCCCAGCAACTGACCGAGCTGAGGGCGTTGTTGCCGGACGCGCCTGCTCACCAATTCCCGTTGCCGCCGCACCTTGGCACTCAGCGGGCCACCTCCCCACCGGTCCGTCCGCCACTTCGATTGATCCAGCCGGGCTACGTTCGCCCGTACAAGGGCGTCGAGGTCGCAATCCGCGGCATACGCGCCTATCTCGACACCCACCCGGGGTACGCGGTAGAGCTCACCATAGTTGGCGATTTCTGGGAACCGACCGCCGATCGAGTACGTGAGATGATCGATGGGTTGCAGCTCAGAGCCGTAGTGAGGGTGGAGGACGGCTACCTGAGTGACGATGCACTTCTCGCTCGAATAGCCGCCCATCACGCCGCATTGCTCCCTTATACGTCGGCGACGCAGTCTGGGCTCATCCCCGCTGTCCTTGGTGCCGGCCGACCCGTGATCACAACCGATGTCGGCGGCCTGGCCGAGCAGGTGCGCGACGGCGTCGACGCCATTCTGTGCCCGCCGAACGATCCCGGTGCGCTCGCAGACGCGATCGAGACACTCGCCAACGGCTATGAGGCCTTCCAGCACGCCGCCGCCGATAGGTGGACACAAGACCCGTGGGTGAGCCTTGCAACCGCCCTGCTGGAGCTTGTCTGACGAACCAGCGCGGGCGACCCCGGATGAGTGTTGCCATCCGCCGGTGGTCACTCGCCGCCGCGGTCGCTTTGGCTCGTCGGCTGTTTCGTACCCTCTCGGGCAATCAGCCACCTCTGTGCTTCCGAGAGACCACCGGTAACACCGATCAGTATCTGAATACCCAGCAGGACTAGAGAGAATGCCAGCGCTTCGTAGCGGGAGACACCGTACAGACCCATGAATGCGACGTAGCCCACCTCCCGTATGCCCAAGCCGGCAACAGTGATCGGAATCAGCGTGAGCAGGTCCATCGTGGACCTCATCCACATGACCCCTACGAGTCCAACGCCGAGGCCGAGCTCAGCCGAGATCATCCATGCGGGGATGGCCAACAGAAGCTGACTCGCAAACGAGAGAGATACGATCCGTGCGACACGCCGTGGCCCGATAGCACGGTAACCGGAAATCACCCCGGCACCCGTGTCCCCGGTCTGGTCGACCCGACCTACAAACCGGACCAACAATCGCCTGAGCGGAGCGCCCACGGGAAAGATGAACACTGAGATGCCAGCCATGGCCGCAACGACTACGAAGGCCATCACCAGGGCGATCGTTCCCGCCCCGGAATGCATCCGAGAGAGGTCGGCAAGCACAGCGACAACGGTGACTGAGCCCGCGGCGACTATCTGCATCAGACGCTCGAAGACAACAAGGGCGACCGCGTCGCGACCCCGCGAGCCGCTCCTGTATCGCCACCACCGCACGCCGGTGGCTGCGCCTCGAGGCAGGAAGAGTGAATAGAAGCGAACTGCCAGGTTGACCCGGATCAACTCGATGAGTGTCAGATGATTCTGCGGATTCGACTGATGGGTCACCACTGCCGGCAGGACGATGGAGGCTGCAGTGTTGATCACAAATGCCGCAAGCACGATGAGGATGGATACTCCGGCGAGGGAACGCCGCAAGCTCGCGGTGTCGATCGCGTTTATGACGACAACAACAATCGCAATCCCGATGGCAAGCCGGACCAGGTAGCGCCAGCGCCGTCGGGATGGCGAAGAGCGTTCAGTCATCGTCGGCGGCCGCCGTGAAGGCGCCATAGGTGGCGAGCAGAGATGCAGCGTGGGTGATCACTTTGTCGATCATGACGTAGCGCCGGAAAAACCTCTCCGACCACTTCGGCTTGATCAAACTCGATACGTAACTCGAGTCGACTTCAAATGGGAGATGCTCCCAAAGACCCTGTACGGTTGGCCTCAGCGGTCCCGCGTACCATTGATCGATGGGTGCATCCACTGCCGCAACCTTGGGCTGGTAGATGATCTCATCAGGCAGCAGACGCTTCGCTGAAGCCATACGTTGCAGGATGTACTTGCCGGTCACGCTGGACCCGGTATGCTCGCTCGGCCGCATGAGCTTTTCGGGAAGGTTCTTGGCCACGCTGGCGACGGCGCTGTGCATATAGGGCGACCACACCGTGATCCCGGAGACGTCGGCGCTACCGATCATCTTGTTCTTGTTGGGAGACACTGCGGACTTGCCCTGGTAGGCGAGGCGATAACGGGGCAGGTCGGCATAGGGGGCCGCAACCTCTGTCGCCAGTTCCTCAATGGTTGCGCACTGAGGAGGCTGAGCGCCACGCCGGAGTTGCGGGAGTGAGATCTCATCGAGGATGCGAAAGGACAGATAAGTCCGGGCAGGCTCATCCCGTAGACGTGACCTGACTACACCGAGCAGTACCCGATAAGGGTGCCCGAGCATGCGTTCGAGCCGTGGACGACGTAGCACGCGCAGCATCAGCGAGAAGAACCCCCGCGGCAGCCGGTCGAGCGCACTGATGACCCGAGCCCGCCGATACGTTCCCGGGTAGCCGAGGAAGATCGAGTCACATCCATCTCCCGAGAAGCATTGCGCAATACCGTCGCCGGCCATTCGCTTGCACAACTCTGCCGTCTGAATGACGTAGTTGGGCCAGTTCGTAGGACGGTTGAACACGTCCGTGAACGTCTCCATGCCCTCCCTGATGTCCTCGTGATCGAACCGGACCCAGTGATGTTCGACCCCGAGAAACGCTGCGAGCTCATCGGCGAACGGTTGGTTGTAACTCTCGTCGGCATACGCAAACGAGTAGGTCTCGACCACTTTGCCGATTCGGGCCAGACCCGCCGCAACGAGAGCCGAGTCGAAGCCGCCCAGCAACACCGCGGCGCGTGGTGCAGTCGACGTCTGCTGCTCGAGCGCTGCCAGGAATACTTCGTAGAGAGCATCTATCACTGCGTGTTCGTCAGCGCCACCGACAACTGCCGCCGGCGAGGGGACACGCCGCCGGATCGGTCGAGTCTGCAGACCCCCGGGATCGTAGATCAGCATCGATCCAGAGCCCATCGGCATCAGGTGCTCATAAGGCGTTGTACCTCTCGGGTAGTAGCCGCTGAGGAGGAAGAAGTCCTCGTAAGAGCGGTCGATGTTCAGGTCGCCGCGACTTTCCGCCAACACCCGCAGGTTTGTCGAGAAGGCAAAAAGGTCCACGCGGTCGTCGTAGTACCACGTCCGCATCCCGGCCGCGTCCACAATCAGCTCGATCTCGGTCCCCGTGATTACGCAGATCGCAAACTGGCCATCGAGATCGGCGGCAAAGTCGCCAGGTGCCTCGTCGAACCGGTCCAGAAGCCACTGCGCCACGGCATCGGCATCGTCGAGCGGGTTGCCCTCGAAGCCATCCAGAGGACCGAGGATCGAGCCAATGAGGACAAGGGAAACCTCCGCCCTGGTCGCGACGCCGACGAGCGAGCCCGACAGAACCCCAACCCACACCGGACCGGATACCACGTTGCGAAGAGGGGCACCGTACCTACGCGTCACCCATGATCGGGCTCTCGCATACGAGTCGGCGCTCGCTGCGCCGAATACCAGATTCACCGATGGCCCTCCTCGGTAGTTTCGATCTTCTCCATCACCAGATCCGTGTTGATCTTCGACCGTCTCCGCACCTCTTTCAGCCTCTCCTCCAGGTTCGCGATCAACGTCTCCCTCTCGCCCAATACGTTGTCGACCACCCGCTCGATCACACCGGGAGCCAATTCGGAGACATCGACCACGAGACCCTCGACACCGAGCTCGCGAGCAATCCCGAGCGACTTGTGGCTGTATGCGATAGGTATTGCGGGTACGAGCGACGAAAGGGCTGAGATGTTGGCGTGCATACGCGAACCCACAAACACGTGACACCGGGCGATCAGGCCCTTGAGCACCACCGGATCGAGGTCCTTGTCGATGACGGTGGCGGGCATCTCCATCCTGCAAGCGACCTCGCGGCCGGCTACACGATCGTCCTTCTGGATCCCCGGTCCGGTCACTTGCGGAAAAAAGACAACCGCAAGACCGTGTCGTCTGGCCACGGCATCCAGATCTCCGGCCATCACATCTGCGAACGAGCGAGAGCCTGCCTGCGGATTGCGACGTTGGTAGTGGCTCTCCATGAGCTTGCTCACCGACACCCCCAGGACGTCGCCCGACGGCCATGCCACAGCGTCGCTGGGTGCGGATTCGAGGAGGAAAGCGAGATCTGCGGTGAGGATGGGCTCGGGAAGACCCAGGCTGGCGACGTGGGCGATGCTCAGCTCGTCACGTACCGTCACCAGACAGGCATTCCTCAATACCGTTCGCGCCAGCGGCTGCGTATAGCGAAATGGCCCGATGGATTGCGCGACAATCGCGTAGGGCGTACCGCAGAGCCGTGCAGCAAGGAGGGGGAGGTAGTGGCTGTATGCGACATGCGGGCCGTAGTCGTCGGTGAGCATGTCTCCGCTCAGGTCGACCACTAGGTCGGCCGCACGGATCCTCTCTAGATCCGCATCGGGCACGATCCAGTGAGCTCCTGAAACACGGCGGAGCAGGCGCCAGACCATGAGGCGAACCAGCTGCCACGTCGCTCGCACGAGCTTGCGCCGATTGGATGCGAAGACGGGAACCCCGTGAGCAGCATACGATGCCATGTCGGTCTCCAGGAAGGGGACGCTCGAGGCGACGTTGCACCCGCGCGACTTCAGCTCGCGCGCCATGACCAGCTGCATCGCCATGTCGCCTTTGTTGTGCGACGAGTACGTGCCGGTCAGCACCACGTTCAACGGCTCACCACACACCCACGGGAAAGGCGCCGAGCATGCATCACCGCCGCGTTGCCGGGATGATGTTGTAACGCTGCTTATTCAGCTGCACCATCAGATCGGCGACCATCCCGAGGAGTGCCAGGGCAAACGCTGCACCGAGGATCACGATCGTGTTGGTGCCCATCCGCCAGTGCTTATCGAAGATGTCGTATACAACCTTCGCTCCACCGGCGAGGAAGAGAATGCCGGCGGGTGGCATCAGGATCTTGAGAGGGTTCCAGGACAGGACCATGCGAATCACCTGCATGAGATACCGCCTGGTATCGGCCCACCAGTGGAACTTCGACTTGCCAGCGCGCTTGGCGTAGTCGATCGGGACGAACTTCACCGAATAGCCGTTGGAGAGGAAAGCCATGGTGATGGTGGTGACACAGGAGAACCCACGCGGTAGGAGATGCACGAACTGACGAGCCACCTCGACCCGCATCGCCCGCAGTCCGGAGTTCAGGTCGGGGATCTTGACCCCGGTCAGGTAGCTGGCGAGCTTGCGGATCAGCCATTTCGCCGGTTTGCGGAGGAACTTGACGGTGCCCTCCTCGGTACGTCGTGCGCCGACGATCTGGTCATACCCGTCGATCTGGTCGACGAGCCACGGGATCTCGTCGTTCGGGTAGCTCATGTCGGTGTCGGTCCAGACGACATAACGGCCCCGAGCCGCCAGCGTCCCGTACTTGCGGGAGGATCCGGTGCCCCTGTTCTGGTTAAAGGAGAACAGCCGGATGTCGTCGATCTTCTGGAGCAGCTCGGTCGAACCGTCTGTCGACCCGTCGTCGATGCAGATGATCTCGTAGGTGTAGTCGGATGTGTCGAGGGCGGCCCTCGTCCTCTTGATCTCCTCCTCGAGGTGACCAGCCTCGTTGAACACGGGCAGCACGACTGTGATGTCGACCTCGGGCGGGCCCTCATGGTTCGCCGGGTATTCCTGCATGAGCTCTCCTTCGTTGGCACCAACGGTATCGACCGCACCTGCGCATGGTGCCCTAACTAGTTCGGTCCCAGCGCGGCCATCTTGAGGCGTTCTGCCCGACCGGTTGGACTACCCGGAGGGGCCGAACGGGGGTTGCGACACCGTGTCGAGTGACACACAATGGATATAGCTGACTGCCCCACCTGAACGAAATGCACGGCCAGCACATAAGCGGCCTGTAGGGATTTGGGAGGTCCCGCCGCCTGTCGAGGGGTTGGGCCGCACCGCCGACCGTTGACAATGAACACAGCCAGGAATACGAAGCCAGGAATACGAAGCCAGGAAAGGTTGCAGCCGTGGTTGTATGGATAGGCGTGATCGGGATCCTCGTCGCAGTGGTACTGCTGATCCGTTGGAGTGCCCACCGCAGCGACGAAATCATCGGGTTCTATGACGAGGAGGAGGACTCTCCCGTCGCTGAGACTCTGCTGCGCACGAACGAGATGAAGGGCAACTCGATGTTGTAAGGGCTCGAGCTCGCCTCTTCGCGCGACCCGAGTTTGCTACGCAAACTCGAATGTCAGCGAAGCGAAGCTTCGCTGACACCCCATCCCCCACCACCCGGCGTCAACACCAGAAGGCGGTCCCCTGGCTCGACCTCGATAGTCGTCTTGCCCGGCAGCCGCTCCCGCCCACCGTTGCGCCGGATCAGCCAGTCCTCGCCGGTTGCCCCCGGCTCCCCGCCGTTGAGCCCCCACGGCCGGTTGCGGCGACGCTCGCCGATCAGAGACACCATGGCCGCGGTACCAAACTCGATCTCACGCACGATGCCCTCCCCGCCGGGGAACTGCCCGACACCACCGCTTCCCCGTCGGAGCCCGTACCGAACGACCCGAAATGGATAGTGCGCTTCTAGCGACTCGATCGGCGTGTTCTTGGTGTTGGTCATCCCGGTGTGCACCCCGGACATCCCCGCTCGTCCCGGGCGCCCACCCTGGCCACCACCCACCGTCTCGTAGTAGGCGAAGTCGTCATTGCCGATGAGCACGTTGTTCATGGTTCCCTGGCCCGCAGCCGGCACGCGATCCGGGGCGGCCTGCGCCAGCGCCCCCAACAGCGTGTCGGCGATCCGCTGACTGGTCTCGACGTTCCCTGCCGCTACCGCAGCTGGAGGGTTCGCGTTCACGAGCGATCCGGCAGGCGCAAGCAACGACAACGGGCGATAGCAGCCGCCGTTGGCCGGGATCGAGGGATCGGTGGCGACCCGGACCGCGTAGTAGAGGCACGATCGGGTCACCGCCTCGACCGCGTTGATGTTTCCTGCGATCTGCGAGTTGCTGCCGGCGAAATCGGCACTCAGCTCTGATCCGTCGATGGTGACGGCGACCCGGATGGGAAGATCCTCGTCGCGCCATTCCATATAGTCGATGAACTCGTATCGACCGTCGGGGAGCTCTTCGATGGCGGAGCGCATCCGGCGTTCTCCGTAGTCGAGTAGACCGGTGGCGACTTCCAGATACCGGTTCTTGCCCTCTGCTGACGCCAGGTCCAGGACACGTTGCGCACCCGCTTCGTTAGCCCCGAGCTGTGCGGATAGATCGCCGAGGCGCTCCGCCGGGGTGCGGGTGGCCGCCAGGAACGGCTCGACGAACTCCGGGAGCCACTCACCGGCGCGCACTGCGGCCGTCGGCGCCACCCGGTGTCCCTCCTGGTCGACCTCGACGGCATGCGCCGGCATGGACCCGGGCGCCTCGCCGCCGACATCGGCGTGGTGCGCCCGGTTCGCGACCCATCCGATCAGCGAGCCCTCCAGATGCACCGGTCTGACCAGCGTCAGATCGTTGAGATGGGTACCGCCGTGAAACGGATCGTTCACCGCATACTGGGTATCCGGCTCCACGTCGGTGCCGAAGACGTCCAGGACCGCTGCCACCGACGCCGGCATCGATCCGAGGTGGACGGGAATGTGCTCCGCCTGGGCGAGCATCTCGCCGGAGGGTACGAACACTGCAGCAGAGCAGTCGGCTCGCTCCTTGATATTCGGTGAGTATGCGGTGCGGCGCAGCACCACGCCCATCTCCGTGGCGATGGCGGCGAGACGGTTCCTAGCGACTTCGAGGGTGATCGGGTCAGTCACCATTCCACCTCCAGCGCTCCGGTTGCCGTCACCACGGCGCGCTCGGCAGATCCCAGATAGGTGGTGGCTTCCCGCTCCTCGATGACGGCGGGACCGACGATCTCGTCGCCGGCGCCGAGACCTGACCGGCTGACCACCCGGGCCTCTACTTCCCCTGCGTCGGTGAGCACCCGGCGCGGCGGCAGGTCGACTACACCGCCGGGTCGCACCTCGGGCAGATCCGACCAGGTGAGGATCGGGCGACCCACACTCTCGGCGCGAACCGTCACCACCTCTACCGGATCACCGGCTCGGGCGAATCCATTGCGAACCTCGTGCAACTCGTGGAACCGGGCGAGCAGCACATCCCAGCCGTCACCGGGGGCATACGGCACCGTCGTCTCGTGCGCCTGACCGAGGTAGCGAACGTCGGCATAGGCAAGCGTCGTCTCGGGCTCCGACCCTCCGCGCCGCATTCGGTCCCCGGCTTCCGTGATGATTCCGGCGATCTCGCCGTCGAGCTGGTCACCGTTTTCCATACGCACCGACCGAGCGGCATCGGCACGCGGCGGGCTCAGCAGCAACCCGAGGGCCGAGAACACGCCCGCATACGGCGGAACGATCACCCCGGCCATGTCGAGACGGCGTGCGAGCGCGGTGGCGTGCAACCCACCGGCTCCGCCGAATGCGACCAGGTAGCCCTGGCGGGGATCGGCACCTTGCTCAATTGACACGGTGCGAATCGCCCCCGCCATGATCTCCTCGACCACCGTCACCACACCGAGCGCGGTCGCCGGCAGGGACAAACCGAGCGAGTCACCCACGGTTCGCAACGCCGTCTGTGCCAGATCGCCACGCACTCGAAGTGACCCGGCAAGATTGCCCGCGGGGTTGACCCTGCCCAGTGCGACGTTGGCATCGGTGACTGCCGGCTCGGTGCCCCCGTGCCCGTAGCAGGCGGGCCCCGGCTGCGCCCCCGACGATCGCGGGCCGACCCGGAGCGATCCCCCGCCGTCGATCCAGGCTACCGAACCTCCACCGGCACCAACGGTGTGGATGGCCGCCGACGGCATTCGGCATGGATAGCCGGCTACCGGTCGCTCGTAGAGAACCTCGGGGCGTCCCCCTTCGATCCGGCACACATCGGTCGACGTCCCGCCCATGTCGAAGGAAACCAGCCGGGTGCGTCCCAGCGATTCACCGACCGCCGCCGCGGCGACGACGCCCGCCGCCGGGCCCGAGAGCAGGATCGCCGCGGGAAGCGCTACCGCCTCGGCAATTGGCATCAGACCGCCGGAGGAGCGCATTACCTCGATCGCCGCAGGAAGACCGGCGTCCGCGGCACGACTCACGAGCCGTCCCAGGTACTTGCCGGTCTCCGGAGCCAGGTAGGCGTTGAGAATCGTCGTGGAGGTCCGCTCGAACTCGCGGAACTCGGGAGCGACCTCGCTCGACAACGATATGGCGAGGTGGGGCCAGCGCTCCCGCAGTGCCCCGGCCAACTCCCTTTCTGCGGCGCCGTTGCGGAACCCGTACAGCAGGGAAATGGCCACTGCTGCCGACCCGGCAATGCTGTCGTCAATGTCATCTGGTCCGTCGACCTCGTAGCGTCGCCGCCGGGCCACGAGCGGCTCGGGTCGATCGGCGAAGCTGTCGTAGAGCGAGGGACGGTCCTGTCTGCCGATCTCGATGACGTCGGCAAAGCCCCGTGACGTGACGAGCGAGGTTTCGGCTCCTCGTCGCTCCAACAGGGCGTTGGTGGCGACGGTGGTTCCGTGCAGGAAACGATCGGCGGACACACCAAGCCCGACGGCGCCGGCAACCACTGCGACGCTCTGATCATCCGGCGTCGAGGGCACCTTGCCGGTCACGATCCGGGTGCCGTCCCAGCCGACCAGGTCCGTGAAAGTCCCGCCTACGTCGGCGCCGAGCGGAACCGCGTCACCGGTCATGTACCATCCCCACACACGATGCGCGAGGATGCGATGCCGGTCTCAGTCAGTCCAACGCCGAACCCAAATGCAGTGAAGTTCACCGTCGGAGTCCCGGTCGGTGGTCCGACGACGTACGTGCCGGGTCGGCCGATCGACGACCCGCTGGGGTCGACCCTGGTCGAACTCCCCGGGGTAACAAGCGTGTTTCTCACGGCGGACTTCATCACGATCAACAAACTACCGGACGCCGCCTGGGAATCCATTATCGAGCCGGCCCGCCAAGCAATCGCAGAGCATTTCGAGCTCAACTAGCGCTTGCGGCGCCCGGACCGGCGGCCGTGGCTGGATGGACGCCGGATCGGTCGCGGGAGGTTCAGTCGCTCGACTCGTCGGCAAGGATGCGCTCGAGGGTGCATCGGCCCATGAGGCTCATCGCCGCATTGCTCTCTACGTAGTACCAGATCGCACCCATCGCCTGCTCAAGCGCCCATGCCTTGCCGCGTTGCCACTCGAGCTCGTCACAGCCAAGGACATCGCGAAGCAGCAGGCGAGGACGTGTCTCGAGGAGATGCCAGGCCGCAACCAGATCGAGGGCGGGGTCGGCGGGACCCAGCCCGCCGACATCGAGGACTCCGACGAGCCTCCCATCATCTACGAGCACATTCCCGGGGATGAGGTCCCCATGGGTCATCACATCGGGCGCATCTCGGGGCAGCTTGCGAAGACGCGCCCAAATGCCGCGAAGTCGGGGAACGTCAGTCAGCGCCACACTCCGCCGAAAACACAGCTCCATCCAGTCGTCGTGCGATTCGAGGTCGCCACCGCGTCCACCGCCGGAGAAGACGCGGCCATTGACGGGGATCGCTCGGACATCCGCGATGAGCTCCGCGATATCGTGAACGAAACCGCCGGATAGCGACGGGTCGTCCGGGCGTGCGGTCTTGCCCGGCACCCACGTCTGCACCGACCATGGCAACGGGTAGACGTCGCCGGGCTCACCAATCGCCACCGGCTCTGGCGTGGGAAAGCGGGTGTGGCCGAGCAGCTCGCGAGCGGCGGCGGCCTCAGACACGAGCCGGCGATGTGCGTCCTCAACATCACCGGGCTGCAGCGGGAACCGGGCTGCGAGCTCTTCGCCTACCCGGAAGATCGCGTTGACGGTTCCCCCCGGCGAAACCCGCCTAATCGGGAGACACGCCCACTCGGGGAACTGGCGACCGACCATTTCGTGCACCGTATCGACGGTCACCGTCAGCTCGTTTTCGTGCATTGTCATTCGATCTCCAACACACCGCTGTCGATGTGCCACGTGATGTCTGTTGCCTTCCGCCCGAACTGCTCGTCGTGGGTGACGACCACCACAGCGCCCGGATAGCTCTCCAGCGCACGCTCGAGCCGCTCGATCGATGGTAGGTCGAGGTGGTTGGTCGGCTCGTCGAGAAGCAGGAGCCAAACCCCTCTGCCCAGTCCCGTTGCGATCAGCAGTTTGCGGGCCTCGCCCGGTGACGGCAGGTCCGTGGCCAGCACCCGCTTCGGATCCGAGCCGAGGACAGCGACAATGCCGAGGACCCGCCCTCGTGTGGCGGTATCGAGCGTCTCCACATCGGCCAGCAGAGCCCTCGTCTCGCCATCGGTGAGCTCCTGTGGCAGATAGAGCACGCGCTCCTCCGGCAGATAGGAGTTGGCGAGCAGCAACCGCAACAACGTTGACTTGCCCGCTCCATTCCGCCCCTCCAGCAGGATCCGATCACCGCGCTCGATGGCGACGTCGACGGAGTCGGCGAGCACCTGATCGCCGGCGACGAGCGGACCGCGATACGACATCAGCCGGTTGCGCCGCGGCGCTTCGTACTCGAACGACAGCTCGCCTCCGAGCCGGCGATGCATGGCGTATCCCGATGCCAGTTCCTCGAGACGCTCTGCTTCGTCGCGGAGCAGGTTGATGTCGTGTGACCCCTTGCGCTGCCCGCCTTCGAATCGGGACTTTTTCTCCATCGAGCGGGCATCCTTGTCCTTGACCCCTGCGGTGCGCAGCTGGCGACGATGGCGTGCCTCCCTGGTCGCGGTCACTCTCCTCTTGTCCGCCAGACGCCGCTTCACCTTCTTGCGTTCTGTAATCACGTGCTCGTAGGCCCTGATCAGCTCGTCCTCCTGTGCCTCCCACCCGGACCGGGCCATGTCGTAGCCCCCGTGCCACAGCTCTGCCGAGCCCCGCTCGACTCGCAGGATCCTCCGGCAGAGGCCGTTGAGCACCGTGCGATCGTGAGACACCACCAGCCCCACCCCGCGATACGGCCGCAATGCAGCGAGCAACAGGTGCCGGGCGGCAGCGTCGAGATGGTTGGTCGGCTCATCGAGCAACAACATGTCGGGATTGCGGTGGAGAGCACCGGCAATCTGCCAGCGCTTCTTCTCCCCCGGCGACAGGCTGGGCCAGCGATCGAGGTCGGAGCGATCCAGATCCAACTTGCCGAGCAGCGCACGGGCGGCGCCATCCCGCGCCTCCGAGAGAGCCGAGATGTTCCCATCGATCGTGTCTGCCGTCTGCGGGCAATGGACGACAACGCCGTCGCTCGGATCGAGGATGACGGTGCCCGCGGTCGCAGAGAGCGACCCTTCGATCAGGCGTAGCAGCGTGGTCTTGCCGGCACCGTTGGCGCCGACGACGCCGGTCCAACCGGCACCGAGGGAGAAGGCCGCGTCGATTATGACGGGAACGTCGGATGTGTAACGAAAACAGAGATCGCGAAGGTGCACAGCGGGCATTGGTAACTCCAGGAGAGGGGACGCACAAAGACGTCGCGGATGCTTCTGGGGTTACTTGCGCATCGGTGCCTCGGCTCGACGAGCCACAGCCTACAGCTCGCCCACGACGAGCGAACCCACATTCTGATGCCGGGAGCGGAGCAAGCCGTGGCCGGTGAAAACGGCGAGGGCAATCCACACCAGGATGAAACCGACCAACTGGTGCCCGGTGACCTCCTCGTTGTAGATGAACACGCCGATCAGGAATTGCAGAGACGGGGCGATGTATTGGAGGATCCCCACGGTCGACAACTTGATGCGTTGCGCGGCGGCACCAAAGAGCATCAGAGGCACCGCGGTGGCAACGCCGGTGAGAGCCAGCAGCAGCGTTGTCTTCGACCCATCGGCTATGAAGGACCCTGTTCCTGTGACACCCCTGGCAATGAGAAACCCGAGCGCCGGGACGAAGATCACCGAGATCTCGACGGTGAGGCTCTCTATCGGCCCCACGCCTACGAGCTGTTTCTTCCAGAGAGCGTAGAGAGCAAAGGAACCCGCAAGCACGAGGGCGATCCAGGGAAGCGAGCCGACTTCGATGGTCATGTAGCCGACGCCGGCGGTAGCAATCGCAACAGCTGCCCACTGGCCCGGGTCGAGCCGCTCCCGCAGGATGACCACGCCGAGCACCACGTTGAGAAGCGGGTTGATGAAGTAGCCGAGACTCGCCTCGACGATGTGCCCGTTGTTTACCGCCCAGATGTACGTCCCCCAGTTGACGGCGAGGAGTAGCCCGGCAAGCAGCAGTCTTCCTATCACCCGCGGCGGGAGGGCAGCTATCCGCGACCAGCTCTTGCGGGCGGTGAGCACCAGGGTCAGGAAGACGATCGACCATACGAACCGGTGCGCCAGGATCTCGGCAGCACCGACAGAATCGAGCGCCTTCCAATAGATCGGCAGAACGCCCCAACACAGATAGGCGCCGACTCCGAGCGCAATCCCACGATTCATCCACGCATTCAAACAGGTGCCAAACCTCGTGGCGTCCATGCGACGAACGTCTCTGCGGACTTCGGCTCGGCTGTAGAGACGGTGCTACCCCTCCAGGCCCTCTAGCACCGGCACCGGGATCTCTTCCGGGGGTACCTCGAGACGGGCCGTACCATCGACGTCGATGCTCAGATCGACTGCGAGCGCGGCCGCAGGCTGCCTGACAAAGCCGGCCTCCGTCTCGCTGAGTATCCGGTAGACCACCTCGACCCGGTAGTGGCCCGGCTCCCCCGACGTCACCGCAAACGCCTTTGCCCATTCCACATAGGTACCCGTATCGTCGCGCTCGACATCGGGCAGCAACGCACCGATCCGGTCGGCAACGACGGGATCACCGTCGACCGTGAGATAGTCGCGCACCAGCCACTCGGCCTGGGCCACGGCGAGCCGTTCCTCGTCGCCGATGTCGATGGACATGAGGTCGGCCTCTGAGTAGACAACCGGCTCCGTCGTGGTCGTCTCAGCGACGGTGGCAGGGACCGCCGCCGGCGCCGTGGTGGTGGTGGTGGTGGTGGCCGGAAGGGCCGCCGCGGCGGGTGCTCCCCCGCCCCGCAAGGTCAGCCACGCAGCGGCAGCCAGGAGGACAACGGCCAATGCGGCGATACTCAGGTAGCGAGCCCTGGGGTCGGGCGTCTGAGCAGCGAGCGACGCCCAGGGGATTTGCTCGAGCTCTTCGAAGTCGGTGTGATCGGTCATGGCTCGAACGTACGGAACCGGACCGGCCGATTCAATATGTTCAACCGCCGATGTAGCTCATCTCCACCTTGGGCATGTCGAGGGTGGCCGCCGAACGCAGCTCGCTGTAGCGGTCGGTGCGCCGCTTCCAGATGTCGCTGATCATCTCGACGAGGTCGTCATCGGTGGCACCCGAGCGCAGCGGCGCCCGGAAGTCGATGCCGCCGGTGGCAAACAGACACGTGTACAGCACACCCTCGGCCGACAGCCGCGCTCGGGTGCAGCCGCCACAGAAGGGCTTCGATATCGAGCTGATCACCCCGATCTCCCCGGCACCGTCCTTGTAACGCCACCGGCCGGCAACCTCTCCTTCATAGTTGGCATCGACCGGCTCGATCGGATACCGGGCCGCGATCGTCTTCAGGATCTCTTGGGCAGGCACCACGTCGTCGAGACGCCATCCGTTGGACGTGCCGACGTCCATGAACTCGATGAAGCGGACTATGTGCCCGGTTCCTCGGAAATGCTCGGCCATTGCCAGCACTCCGTCCGCATTGACCCCCCGTTTCACCACCATGTTCACCTTCACCGGCGTGAGCCCTGCTGCAGCGGCGGCGTCGATGCCGGCGAGCACCCGCGACACCGGGAAGTCGACATCGTTCATCGCCCCGAAGACCTCCGGGTCCATTGAATCGAGGCTCACCGTCACCCTGCCGAGACCCGCCTCGGCCAGCGCCTCGGCCTTGCGGGCCAGCAGCGAGCCGTTCGTGGTGAGCGTGAGGTCGTCGAGCCCTATCCCGGCGAGTTTCCCGACCAGCTCTTCTACACCATTGCGTAGAAGCGGTTCGCCACCGGTGATGCGAACCTTCTCCACGCCCTGGGAATGAAAGACCGTGGTGAGCCTGGTGATCTCCTCGAAGGAGAGCAAAAGCTCCCGTTTCAGGAACTCGTACTCGCGGTTGAAGATCTCTTTTGGCATGCAGTACCGGCAGCGGAAGTTGCATCGATCGGTGATCGAGATGCGAAGATCGCGCAGGGTACGGCCGCGGGTGTCTACAAGAGTCATTGCACCATGAGATTACCCAGTAACACGCACCCTGGATGGCGTCGGTGACGCCATCCAGCTAACGGTGAGTGCCGGTTGTGGCCAGATCGAGGAACTCGGCTCTGGTGCGGGGATCCTTCTTGAACGTTCCCCTCATGGCACTCGTCACCGTCGAGCTGTCCTGCTTTTGCACCCCCCGCATCATCATGCACAGGTGCTGGCCCTCGATCACGACACCGACACCGAGCGGCTCGAGCACGTCCCACAGGGCGTCGGCGATCTGGTTGGTCATCCGCTCCTGGACCTGGAACCGGCGAGCATATAGATCGACGATTCGGGCGACCTTGGAGAGACCGATGATCTTGCCCTTCGGGATGTAGGCAACGGCCGCCTTGCCGAAGAACGGGAGCATGTGGTGCTCGCACATCGAGTAGAACTCGATATCCCTCACCAGCACCATCTCGTCGGCGCCTTCGGCGCTGAAGACTGCTCCGTTGACCACCTCCTCGAGCGAGGTCGCATAGCCGTTGGTCAGGAAGTCGAGCGCCTGGGCGACCCTGAGCGGCGTGCGGACGAGCCCTTCGCGATCCGGGTTCTCCCCCAGCTCCAGGAGTTGGGCCCGCACCAGCGCTTCGAGTTGCGGTGCGTATACATCGCCTGCCAGGTCGAAGTCCTCAGGCCCACGCGATTCGTACGGGTGTGCCAGCCGGATCGCCGCTGCCGGACGAACCCGGTCGCCGCCGCCGTCGCTCAAGGCTCTCATGAGCTGGTACACCGTCCTGTGGGTCCGCGGATCGACCCAGTCGGGAGCGACATCGGCGATCGGGATGACAACATGTGGCACCGCCGCCGCAGCCGGGTCGGGCAACTCCCAGTCGTCGAACTTGGCGACGAGATCGCCGTAGTAGGCAATGTCGAGATCGATGGTTCGTGGTGCGGACTTGTCGTCGGTGCGCTTGCGGCCCAACACGTCCTCGATGTGACGGAGCTCGGCGCGCAGCTCGGTTGGGGTGAGGTCGGTGCGGGCAACAACGGCCGCATTGAAGAAGTCGGGGGCATCGGGTGGCCCGCCGACGGCGGCGCTCTCGAAGAAACGACTCACGTTGGTCACCTCGATGCGACGGTGACGCCGCAGCAACCGGATCGCCTCAGGAAGATGGCGCTCCTTCTCGATACTCGAACCGAGCGAGATGACTGTCTCGACAGACCCTTCTGTACCCATCCTGCTACTCCTCCGATGCCGGTTGCCTCCGGCGGGTTATCGAAACGCCAACGGATCGGGCGTAACGCAGCGCCCCTGGCTTCTCGACGGTCATCTCGACCTGAGCTATGTGCGGCTCCGTGGCGAAGCAGACGTCGACCAGCTCCTGAACCAGCCGCTCGACCAGCTTCGGCTCACCACGGCGGATGTGGTCGATCAGCGCCTTGGTGACGGTTCTGTAGTTGACGGCGTCATCGATGTCGTCGCTGCGAGCGGCCCCGCTGGTGTCGGTCCAGAGCACCGCGTTCACCAGGATCTCCTGCTCGGTGACCCGTTCCTCGGGATTTATGCCGAGGATCCCTGAGACGCTCAGGTCCTTGATGAGTATCCGGTCGAGTTCCATATCGGCCCAGCGTAGATAGCGCGCAAGTGTCACGCACGTTGTTGTCGCCGGTGCAACGCACGGCCCGACCGCGTCATTCCCACCGTTCTGCAACATCTCACCAGCCCGGTCGCTTATCGCTCAGGCGTCGTCGCCGACGGGTGTACATAGACCGCGAGGAGACGCGTCTTGGTCGCTATTCGAGAGTCGAAACCCTCCAGCCTCAGCCCCAACGACCGGGTGTTACTCGAGATCGCCCCTGCACCGATCTGGCTCGAGGACTGGAGTGGGGTAGCCGCATTGTGTGAAACCCGCCGTGCCGCCGGTGTTACCGACCTCCGTGCCGAGCTCGAAGCGGACCTGGATCTGTTGCGAACCGTCGTCTCCAGCGTCGTCGTGGTCGATGTGAACCGGCATGCCGCCGATTTCGTCGGGTCCGACGATCCGGCGCAGCTGCTGGGCAAGATTCCGGGTGAACTGCTGAACGAGGGTGCTCTTGGTTCTCTCGTCGACCAGATAATGGCGGTGTGGAACCGTGAGAGTCATCTCCACGTCGAGATGTCGGGCATCGATCTCGGGGGAGCCGACATCGAATGCCAGCTCGACTGGGCGGCCCCGGTGACCGATGGGGAGCCGGACTATTCGCAGGTGGTCGTGCTCATCCGCGACGTCAGCGAGCATGTCGCTTCGGAAAGGGAGATGCAGAAGCATGTCGAGCAGCTCGAGACCTTGATCGACGTGGGCCGGGGAATAGCCGCCATCCTGGACGTGGACGCGATCCTCCAATTGCTGGTGGAATCGACGATCTCTCTGATCGACGCCGATGCCTGTGTCATCGTGATGTTCGACGAGGAGACGGGCGAGCCTGTCACACGTGCTGCTCGGGGCCTGATCGATGCGGGGGCCGTGCTCGAATCACACCACGAGGCCACACTGGCTCGCACCGAGAGCGGTTCGTCCATCGTGGAAGCGCCCATCGTGGAAGCGTCCATCGTGGAAGCGTCCATCGTGGAAGCGCCCATCGTCGTTGACGACACCGCGCTGGGAGCGGTACTGGCCACTAACGGACCTGATGCCCGCCGCTTCAACGACCTCGATCGTTCACTAGTTCGCATGGCTGCAGCACAGGCAGCGGTCGCTATCCGCAATGCCGCTCTATACGAGGAGATCCGGCGAAGCCGCGACTCGTTGCAGGAGGCGCACGAGGCGCTCAAGCGAACCCAGACCAAGCTGCTCTCGGCCCAGAAGCTGGAGGCAATCGGCTCACTCGCGGCGGGCATCGCCCATGAGATCAACACCCCCATCCAGTTTGTGTCCGACAACACGACGTTCATCAAGGACGCGGTCGAGTCCTTCCGGGAAGTCGTCGCCGGTGCGGAAGAGTTCCTCGAAAAGGTCGAGCAGGACGGCCTGTACCTCGACGAGGTCCGGAAGATGACCGAGCTCTGGCAGGAGAAGGACCTCGAGTTCCTGATGGAGGAGGTACCGGTCGCGATTGAGGAGACCCTGGATGGCGCAAACCGCGTGGCCGAGATCGTGCGAGCGATGAAGGAATTCGCCCATCCCGGCTCCGACACCAAGACATCGGTCGATATCAATCGTGTCATCCGCACCACGGCCCAGGTGTCACGCAACGAATGGAAGTACGTGGCCGAACTGAAGCTCGATCTCGACAAGGACCTCCCACTGATTCAAGGTCTCCCTGGACCGCTCGGTCAGACCCTGCTCGTCATGATCGTCAACAGCGCACAAGCCATCGGCGAGCACCGCAGCGACGACGCCGGCAAGGGGCGCATCCGCGTATCCAGCCGGCAGGATGGCGAGTACGTGGAAATCCGCGTGGCCGACAACGGACCGGGCGTTCCTCCGGAGATAGCGGACAGGATCTTCGATCCCTTCTTCACCACGAAGGACGTCGGCAAGGGCTCCGGGCAGGGTCTGTCGATCGCCCGGTCGGTCATCGTCGACAAGCACCAGGGAGAAGTCAGGATCGAGAGCGGAAATCCGGGTGCCGTCTTCGTGATCAGGCTTCCCCTGAAGACGCCTCACAAATCAGGCGGAGAACCGTCAAGCGACGAGTAGCGCGACCGCGGTCACGGCACACGCCACGGCAGCCACCTGGACACGAGACAGTCGCTCGCGCAGGATGATCACGGCCGACAGTGCGGTTACCACCGGGTACAGCGAAGTCAGCACCGACACGATCCCAAGCGGCCCTCGCTGTAGCGCGGCGGCGACCAGCAGGTTGGCGGTCATGTCGAGCGCACCCGCCGCCGCCACCCAACGCACATCAAACCTGGAAGGCCGGACCTTTGGCTCTATCGACGCGTGGAGCAGCGCCGCAAGCGGGATGGTGACCACTCTGGCTGAGACGAGAGGCCAGAAGCCACTCGCTTCGGAGGTCTGGGCGATGGCGATGAAGAAGAGAGCGAACCCGGTTCCGGCCGCCAAAGCCATGACCAGCAGCCGGACGCTGATACGTGTGATCGACCTCTCGCCCGCAATCATCGTGATTGCTGCCAGTGCGAGCAGCACCCCGACCACCGCCAACGGGGCCAGCGTCCCGCCTGAGACGAGATCGACGACGACCGGGATCGCAGCTGTGGTCGCCGCCGTGACGGGCGAGATGATCGCCATAGTGCCTTCGGCCAGAGCGCGATAGAGCAGACCGATCGCGACCGATCCGCCCAGTCCGCCGAGAGCGCCCCAGAAGACGTCCCCGAGAGTGACCCGGTCCGCCGGGAAAATGACGAGCCCGGCACCAAGCGCAGCGAGCCCGATCAGCTGCGACCACGCCACTACGCCCCACGGCGGCAATCGCTTCGAGGCGTAACCACCGGAGAAATCGGCGAACCCGTAGCACACGGCGCCGGCGAGGGCGAGAAAAAGGGTCATCAGCGCGGCGAGGCTAGTCCCCGGACCGGCACCGCCGATCCGTCAGAACGGATCAGGGGCCACCGGGTGCAGCTCCTTGTACAACGCCACCGCCTCGTCCAGGTAATTCACACCGCATACCAGTACAACGCTCGAATAGGCTGTGCACTCACCCGTTTTCACATACGCAAACGCTGATTCTGCAGCGTCGGCCATCAGTTCGGCGTGCGGTTTCGCCGTCGGCTCAACTTCGAGAAGACCGGTGACGTCGCGATAGACGTCCGGATTCCAGTCGGAGAACTCGGTGGCGACGATTGCCGCCTCGATCACCAACTCTTGCTTCACCGCAGCCACTACCTGCGCCATCGTTGGCACACCACAAGTAACACCGAGGTCGATACGTGCCTTGTCGTCGGGGATCCGAAGACCGGCATCGGCCAGCACGATATGATCGCCGTGACCAGCCGCCGCGATGAGTTCGATCAGCCCTGGATGAAGGACACCCGACGTTCTCATCTTCGCCTCCCAGACGCCCGTGCACAAATGTGCGTGGGTTAGACAAATGCTCGCGGAAGGATGATACTTCCCGCTAGTGGACGACGACAATCCTCGCAGAGAGCTCGCAATCCGGGCGGCCTGGCTCTATCACGAGCGTAGTTTCAATCAACAGGCCGTTGCCGATCGGTTGGGGATCTCCCGGTCAACGGTGAGCCGTCTCCTCGCCGACGCTGCCCGCGACGGCATCGTGCGCGTGATCGTAACTGAGCCGCTGCCGGAGACCGCGAGCCTGGCTGAGGAACTCATCGAGAAGTACGGGCTGGCCGGGGCTACCGTCGAGGTAGCGCTCGATGGCGAGTCACCCCGAGAGGGGGCCGCAACTGCCATGGCCCGCAGATTGGAGCATATGGTGGCAACCGGCTCGACCACGATTGCGGCCGGGTGGGGACGAACGCTTGGTGCCGCCGCCCAACGAGCGCGGCGCACACGTACCTCCGGAGTGACGCTGGTGGACGCTTTCGGTCACACGACCACGGCCAACATCGCCCCCGCGGTCGAGGTCACGAACACGTTGGGGCTGAAGTTCGGCGCCAGAGTCATGCACATCCCATCCCCTGGATTCGCCCCATCGGCCGAGGTCGCCGGCAACTTCTTCGCATCCGAGCCGGTGGCGACGGCGCTCGAGCGCGCCCGCAAGGCCGACATGGTGATGGTGGCCGTGGGCGTCATCGGCCCCGAGTCGCTCCTGGTGCAGGCCGGCTATCTCGATGAAGACGCCATGGAGGAAATCATCGCCGCAGGCGCGGTCGGAGAGGTTTTTGGCCTGTATTACGACGCAGATGGCAACGCCGTGAAACCGGACGCACTACACCCCATCTCACTGACACTCGACGATCTGAGGGCTTCGAAACGGGTCATCGCGGCCGCGGGCGGAGTTGAGAAGGTGGAACCGGTCAAGGGAGCAATCGCCGCAGGCATCATCAACGAACTGGCCATCGACGACGGTCTCGCCAGGGCACTTCTCGCCTGATACGGGCTCGCCGCTGCCGGCGAGGATCGATCAGGCGGATACCGCTTCGCGAAAGGCGGCTGCGGTTCTCGCCAGGCTCTCCCCACGATAGAGATCGCCGCCGATGAGAAGCGCCGCGTCGTTGCCGTAGAAGTCGACTATCTCGCTAACTCTCGAGAGAGTCATGCCTCCACCCGGTGCCGGGAACGCCGGCTTCAAGTCGCCAAGCGGCTCGGTGAGGCGCTCGGCGACGTCACGGCATTCTTCACGGGTGAAACTGAATCGGCCGCCAAAGTTCGGAAAGATCGAGAGGTCGGCACCGGCGAGACGCATCAACGTTCCGTACAGCTTGCCGTGGGCAATGCCGTTTGTCGGGGAGGCAGAGTACGAGCCGAGGAAGGCGGGGTGCCCCATGATGGGGACGTCGACCTCGGAGGCCAAATAGCGCATCTGATCGAACCCGGTGAGACCGGGGAGGACGAGAAACGCACCTGCGCCGGCGTCCAGGGCAACCTCCACACGCCGCTCCAGCTCGTTGTACGGGGCGTTGATGCTCGGCATATAGACGGCCCCGAAACCGGTCTGCTCGTTCGCCTTGGCCACCGCCTCGGCGCAGCGCTGCACCCGCTCTGCGAACGGGGCAAAAGGCTGGTTGGCGAGGCTGTGGTCGTCCTTGATCATGTCGATTCCACCCAGCGCAAGCTCGTATGCCTCGCCGGCCAGCCGCTCGGACGACAGACCCATCGGTTTCAGCGCAGTCGCCAGCAGAGGACGGGACGGTGCGTCGAACATCTCGCGGAGACCCGCGATTCCGTACGTCGGTCCGGGAAAGTACTCCAGCAGAGAATCTGGCAGGGTGAAGTCCACGAGCCGGATTCCCGGCAGCAAGGCGCTATTTCCCCACAGGACGTTCATGAGCTGGGGGAGTTCGAACCCGGTGTCCTCCACGGCATAGCTGATCGCGGCACGCGTCACATCGTCGCCTACTACTTCGAGCGACTCGACACGGCCGACGACCTCCCGCTGGATGTCGTCATCCGGGACGAGGTCGGCCGGGAACTCGATCGTCTGTTCCACCCGCAAGGCATCGACGCGCGCTTCCGCCTCGGCAACGTCACCATAGAACTCGTATACGGCTTCGATTCGGCCGCCGCTGACGGTGAGGGAAGTCGGCTCGATCATCACAGCGCCTCCGCCTTGGCCATGCTATGGACGGCTTCGATACGCACCGCTTCGAGATCCGGCTCCGTGATCCCCGTCGGTCTCCCGAGGAGGTCTTCGATGCCCTTCACAAGAGCGGGGGCATCGAGACCGTACTCCTTCATCAGGTACTGCCGGCTGGCGCCGTGAGCGTACGTGTCACGCAGACCCAGCCTGACAAGACGTTGCCCGACGGCGTTCTCCGCCATCAACTCAGCCACCGCCGAGCCGAGGCCACCGATGATCGTGTGGTTCTCCAGCGTCATCACGCCGTACCTGGCGCGTTTGATCGACTCGACGATCAGGGGATCGCTGAACGGCTTGTGGGTCGAGACATGGACATGGGTCATCCCGACCCCGGCAGCGGCGAGAGGAGCGGCCGCTCGCATGGCCTCTTCTGTGGTGATACCGGCGGTGAACACGGTGACGTCGTCGCCCTCGCTGAGCACCCTGACCTTGTCGAGCCGCATCGGCTCGTCTTTGGCGAACAACCGGGGTACCTCGCCTCGCAACATCCGGATGTAGACGGGCCCTTCGACACCGTGGGCGACATCGAGCACGCTCTCTACCTCGGTGGCGTCGCCGGTCTCGAGGATGGTCATGTTCGGCGTCGCCCGCATCACGGCGAGATCCTCAATAGCCTGGTGAGTGACCCCGCCTGGAGTCGTGATCCCGGGGAGGAACCCGACAAACCGCACCGGAAGGTTGGGGTATGCGATCGACATGGCAAGCTGATCGAGCGGACGCCGGTAGATGAACACGGCGAAGGTGTGTATCCACGGCTCGTAGCCCTCGCGGGCAAGCCCGGCGGCGAAACCCATCATGTTCTGCTCGGCCATCTTCATCGCAAAGAAGCGGTCGGGGTAGGTGTCCCGCCATTGCCCCACCTCGCTCGAGTTGGTCAGATCGGCGGTGAGGACGACCACCTCGGGCTTATCGCGACTCCAATCGATGAAATTCTGAACGTGCGGCCGCTTGACGATCTCCATCTCAACTCACCATCTCTTCGTAAGCCGCCTCGTAACGGGCCCTCTCCTCGGGTGAGGTGAAACGCAAGTAGTGCAACAGGGGTGCTCTATCCGCAAACAGAGGAAGCCCGCGCACCGGGTCCGTCCGGGCAATCACGAAGTGCGGCTTGCCGGTCGCCATAGTCATCGCCTCTTCCAGACCGTCGAGATCGTGCCCGTTGCTCTCGATGGCGCTGGCACCGAACGCCCGGATCCTGTTTGTCAACGGGTCGGCCGTCTCCACCTCGTCGAGACAGCCGTCGCATTGCTGGCCGTTCGCATCGACGATGACCCTGAGGTTGTCGAGTTCGAAGCGGGCGACCTGTGCGACGGCCTCCCAGGTTTGTCCCTCCTGAAACTCACCGTCGGACATCATCACCCAGACGTTGCCGGTGTCGCCACGCAGCTTGCGTGCCAGGGCGATACCGCCGGCCTGGCTCAACGCTTGAGCGAGAGACCCGGTGGTGGTCTCGACACCGGGGGAATGCTCGGCACCGATCATCTCGACCGTGCTGCCATCTTCGTTGAAGTGATCAAGCCCCCTCTCGGCAAGCCTGCCAACCTCGATCAGGGTGGCATACAGCACCAATGCATAGTGAGCCGGGGAGAAGATGAAGCGGTCGTACCCGGGTCCGCGGGGCCCGTTGTAGTCAGCGCCGGTGATGAAGGGCACTCCCGGGCCGGGCACGCCCGCAAACCGGCGAGGCTCGAGAGGGGCCTGGCTGGCACCGAGGTTCATCACCCGGGAATACAACATCGCAAAGATCTCAGCCGCGGAGCATGCCTGGCTCATATATCCGCCGTTGTTGGCGAGTACGTGCTCGAGCACCCGCCGGCGTATGCCGTCGGCAACCGCTTGGGTCGCCTGCTTCCATTCGCTCACGGTTTCCCTCCAGCCTCGAAGGCGACCCGGATCGACTCCTCATAGGGGGGCTTCAGCACCCCAACCTCGGTGATGATTGCGGTGATCAAATCGGCGGGGGTCACGTCGAAGGCGGGGTTCCACACCGCAATGTCGCCCGGGGCGGTCGGCTCCGACCGCCACCTCCTCATCTCGTCATCGGGCCGCAGCTCGATCTCTATCCCGGCGCCGCTGCTCAAAGAGGTATCGAACGTCGAGAGCGGAGCGGCCACGTAGAAAGGGATCCCGGCGAACCTGGCGTTGACGGCGTGGGTAAGGGTCCCGATCTTGTTGGCGGTGTCGCCGTTGGCAGCAATCCGATCGGCGCCGACAATGACCGCCTGGACCTTGCCCTGCGCCATCGCCGTGGAGCTGGCTCCGTCCGGCATGAGGGTCACCGGGATACCGGCGTCGTGCAACTCCCAGGTTGTCAGCCGGGCACCTTGCAACAGCGGCCGTGTTTCGGAGGAAAGCACCTCGACCGGCTCACCGGCCGCTGCCTTCGCATAGACGACGCCGAGAGCAGTGCCCCAACCGGCGGTGGCGAGTCTGCCTGTGTTGCAGTGCGTGAGGATCTTGTCCAGACCCTCGAGCTCTTTGCGGCCGTTGATACCGATCCGGGTGCAGGCGTCGCGATCCTCGGCGATGATCGCCCGGGCTTCCGCCATGGCAAGCCGTCTCACCCCGGCGGCATCGCTTCCGGACACGGCGGCGTCCCGCAGGCGTTTCACCGCCCAGCTCAGGTTCACCGCGGTGGGCCGGGCGTTGCCGATCGTCTCCACAAGCTCGTCGAGCACGGCAACTGCGTCGGCCGCGGTTTGCGGCTGCCTTTCGTCGAGGCCGACGACCATGCCGAGGGCGCCACATGCCCCGATCGCGGGCGCCCCCCGCACCGCCAGCCGGTAGATAACGTCGACCACCTCGTCGACCCGGCGCAGTTGGAGGATCTCGAGCTCGGCGGGCAGCTTGGTCTGGTCGATGATCTCGATGTGATCGTCGACCCAGGCCACCGACGGTTGCAGCTTGGCGAGGAAGTCATCGGCCAGCGAGAGATCCAACATCAGCCCAGGACCTTCGCCCGGATCGTCTCGAACACCTCGTTGGCCGCGGCGACGGTCCCGAGGCCGTCGCGCTCCCGAATCCAGGTGCTGGCGGTGCGGAGAACCATCGTGGCCGCCTTGACGTGCTCTTCGTTCGGGAGTTGCTGGATGTCGGTGACCTTGGCGAGCCCGATGATGCGCCGGTTCGCCTTGCAGCCGCCGTACCCGATGGTGTCCCTGGCGACCTGGGCCAGCCAGGCCTCGAGGAAACCGTCGGTCCATGTCTTGTCGAGCCGCTCCGGCCACAAGCGGTGCATCTCCGCGGCGAAGGCATCCCACGTCTCCGGACCCAGATCGGCCAACCATTGCTGGTATTCGGCTGGTCGGTCGAGAACTGCGGCGCGGGCCCGGGCGGCGAGGTAGTTGCCAAAGAGCGCACCGAGATCGAAGCCCACCGGCCCGTAGTAGCAGAACTCGGGGTCGATGACCTTGCACTCGGCGCCGTTCTCACCACGGCGCACCATGACGGAGCCGGTGTGCAGGTCGCCGTGGATCAGCGCCTGCCCTGCGGTCATGAATTTGTACTTCAGCATCCCGACGTCGGCGCGGAGCCTGGCGTCGGCGCGCATGCCCTCCACCTCGGGGACCAGCTCATCGACGTAACTGTTGTTGGGGACATCGATGTACGGCTCGGTGAAGACGAGGTCCTCGGTGATCTTGCACAGCTCCGGGTTGATCGCTGCGGCGAGCCGCTCTTTGATCTCGCCCTGATCGATGGTGAAAAACGAGGTGTAGAAACAGAGATTGGCCACGTACCGGCCGAGCTTGGCGCCGACACCGGGGTGGGAGACACCCTCATTCAGCTGGGTCCGCCACATGTCCCAGCCAATGAGGTTCTCCATGGCCAGCACATAGTTGGCCTCGTCCAGTCCGTAATAGGCGGGAACCAGATCCGGGACGTGATCGACAGCAGCGGCGAGCCCGCGCGCCTCGGCGATGACTCGCTCCGGTGTCAGCGGCCACCCCTCGCCGACCAGCCGGACGTAGGGCAACGACTGCTTGAGACAGATGCCGTCGCCGTTTCCATCCTTGCAGACGAAGACGAGGTTCAGGTTACCGTCACCGACCTCCGACACTTCCAGCGTGGAGGTGTCGACGATGCCGTCCAGCCGGGGTGTTCTGTCGATGTATGCCGGGACCGTCTCCGGGTTGAGGATCTCGTAGTCGGGGGCCATCCTTCTTCTCCTCCGCTCTTTGGAGTGTGTTGAATAATTCCAGTTCAGGCTCGACGCCTGGATCGACGCGCAAGCACCTCGAGGCATTGCGACCCTTCACGGCGATTAAGCAACACCCTCCCAACTCTCGGGATCGAGCGCATGGGCGCTCAATGCGGTTACCTCTATGTCCATCCAGGGGTACAGCGGCAGCGAGCTGAGGATCTCGTGGAGCTCCTCGGTGCTGTCGACCCGGTAGAGCGCGTATACCGCCCTCCTCCCGGGGATCCTCCAGATGCGGCGCAGCTTGCCGGCCTCGACCAACTCCCGACCGCGGGCCTTCTCAGCCGTTTTCACTGCCGCAAGCCGGTCCGGATCCATGTCCGGAGAGATGTTCTGCTCGAGACGGGCGAGGAACTCCATGGGTCAAACCACCACCGGTTCCTGCGCCACCATGGCGTTGGCCTGCTCTGGTGACGCGCCCTCGTGGATCACGGCACGCAAGCCTCGGGCGACGCCCACGGGATCGTGGTGCTGCCAGATATTGCGACCCAGGTTGACGCCGATGGCGCCTCGATCGATGCCATCGCGAACGAACGAGAAGACCTCGTAGGCGTCGTCGGTCTTCGGCCCACCCGCGATAACCACGGGTGCCGGACACGAAGAGGTGACCTTCTCGAAGTCCTCGCACCAATAGGTCTTGACGACCCGGGCTCCCAGCTCTGCTGCGATCCGACAGCTGAGGGCGAGGTAGCGGGCGTCGCGCTTCTCGAGCTCCTTGCCGACGGCCGTGACCGCCATGACCGGGATGCCATACCGCTCGAACTGGTTCACCGCACGGGCAAGGTTCCCGAGCGATTCCCGTTCGTACTCCGAGCCGACGAAGACCGAGATGCCGACTGCGCAAGCGCCCAGACGAATCACCTCCTCCGGGTCAACGACCAGCTGCTCGTTCTCGAGCGACGGCCCGACGATGCTGGTGCCACCGCTGATTCTGAGGATCACATTCGGCTTGGTCTCGGGTGGGATGGCGTTTCTGAGGACGCCCCGTGTCACAAAGAGCGCATCGGCGATCGGAGTGAGGTCGCGCACAGTCTCGCCGGGTCGTTCCAGCATGCGTGTTGGTCCAAGGAAGTATCCGTGGTCGATGGCGATAAAGAACGCGTGCCCTGTCTCCGGCGGGATGATCTGCGCCAGCCGACGCTTCATGCCCCAGTCCATTCTCCATCCTCCTGTCCCCTGCTCCGAGGGGCTAGCTATCTGTCAACTTTTCTCCGCACCTCACGTGCGGTGTTCTCAAATCACGCGGTCGTTGCCGCCGTCTATGGGGATATGCGCCCCCGTAATCGTGCCGAAGACGTCGCCGAGCATCGTGGCAACGACCTCGCCGACCGCGGCGCTGGTGATCTCCACACTCATCAGGTTGCGGCGCTTGTAGTCCTCAACGGTCATGCCGTAGTGCGCCGCCCGTGCCGCCAGGAGCTCCGGTGTCCACAATGCGGTATCGAAGACCGCGTCCGGATGGACCGAGTTGACCCTGATCCCCTCCGGCGCCCATTCGAGCGCCGCGACACGTGCGATCTGGTTGGCGGCTGCCTTGGAAGCCGAGTAGGCGCTGGCGCCCGGACCGGGTGCGACGACGTTCTTCGATCCGATCACCACGACACGACCGCCGCGCGGCGCCTGCACGAGGAGGGGGTGCATCATCGACAGGAGTTGCACCAGTCCGTCGACGTTGACGGACATGGCTCGGCGCCACGCGGTCGGGTCGTGAGCGGAGATCGGGGACGATTCGGGGAAGAGCCCTGCGGCGGCCACGAGCATGTCGACGCCGCCGAATCGCTCGACACCACGGTCGAGCGCGGCCGAGGTTTCCTGCGGCGAGGAGAGGTCACACTGGATGCCGTAGAAGGCGGGATCGTCCGACATCTCGGAAACCGCGGGGTTGATGTCGAGGCCCACTACTGCCGCTCCCTTTGCCAGCAGCGCCAGCGCGCAGCCACGCCCGATCCCTGAGTTCGCCCCGGTGACCACGGCGACCTCGCCGGTGAACTCACCCTCATGGGGAACGAGGTCGAGCTTCAGCTGCTCCAGCTCCCAATACTCGAGATCGAAAATGTCACCGGCGGGAAGGGCGGAGTAGCCGCCCAGGCCCTCAGCGTGCTCGATGACGTCGATGATCTGGAGATAGATGTCGGCGGCCGCCTGCTCGGCGTCGACATCGGGCCCGGCGGTGACCATCCCCAACTCGGGGTCGATGATCACCCGTGGCGCCGGATCGAGCATTCGGAGCGCGCGCCCGACCGCATATTCGTCGAAGTAGGCCTCGTAGTCCTTGGCGTAGGTGGCAACGTCCCGACCCAGGAGCGGAACCCGCTTGGTCCAGATGACATGGTCGGGTGTTGCTACTCCCTGCTGGCTCACCGCTGCCAGGTCGGGGCGCTGCGAGAACGCCCAGCTGACCTCGTCACGGTGACGACGCACGATGCACGGCTTCCCGGCGATATCCGAGATCTCCTTGCGGAGGCCGGCCAGGTCGCACCGGTCGATGACCGGGGGCTCTCGATCCGGCCGGGGCGACTCTCCCCCCATCGAGTGCTCGGCGAGGAAGTCCTCGGCGGCACCGACCAGGTCGACCATCCGGTGATATGCCTCGCGGGGTGAATCCCCGAAGGTGAAGATGCCGTGGTTCATGAGCACAACACCTTCAGTTTCGCCGGTCGCCTCCCGGGCGTAGGCCCTTGCGGCCGCGGTCGCGGCGCGGAATCCCGACATCGTGTACGGAACGACGACCACTCGGCTCCCGTATAGCTTTCTGACCTTCTCCTCACCGTCGACGGTGTTCGATATGGCGAGGAGCGCGTTGGGATGAGCGTGCTGCACGGCGTGGCTGGGGATGATTGCGTGCAGGATCGCCTCGACCGAGGGCACGGGTGCGTCTGCGCTCAGCCGGGCCCCCTTCAACTCGTTGAGCATCGCGGTATCCGAGAGCTCATCCAGCTCGACGAGCCGGCGCACCCGGGTGAGGTCGAGAGGGGCAAATCCCTCGTCGTCAATGTCGACGAGGTCTCGACCGCTCGCCTTGATGTAGAGCACATCGACCGGCTCGCCGTAGAGATTCTGCTCCCTGAGCTTCACAGATGTGTTGCCGCCGCCGTGCAGAACGAGCGCCGTGTCTGCGCCGAGCAGTCTCGAGGCATACACGCACCGATCGAGAGGGCTCTCGAAGCCGGCCGCCCGCTCCTCACTCCACCTGTTGTGCATTGGTTTCCTTCTGCCCCGCTACCCGGTCTTCATCCCTTTGCGGCGAACTCGGGATACATCGCCAGGATTGCTTGTTCGTTCGCCTCGCAGACACCGCGCTCGGTGATGATCCCGGTCACGAACCGGCGCGGGGTGACGTCGAACCCATAGTTGGCGGCGCCCACGCCGGGAGCCGCCGACTGCATCTCGACCTGCCTGCCGTCGAACCATCCGGTCGTCTTGGTGACCTCGTGCCCGCCCCGCTCTTCGATCGGGATCTCGGTGACACCGTCGTGCAGCTTGGGATCAAGCGTGCTCGATGGCAGTGCGGCGTAGAACGGGACGCCGTTCTCCTTGGCCACCACGGCTTTCATGTAGGTGCCGATCTTGTTGGCGACGTCACCGCTGATCGTGGTTCTATCGCTACCGACGATGACCATGTCCACCATGCCGTGCTGCAGCAGGTGACCGGCCGCGTTGTCGGCGATCACGGTGACCGGGATCCCGGCCCGGTCCAGCTCCCAGGCCGTCAGCCGGGCACCCTGGTTGCGGGGACGCGTCTCCGAGACGTAGACATGGATGGGGATGCCCGCTGCGTGGGCTGCGTACATGGGAGCAGTGGCCGTTCCGTGCTCGACGAACGCCAGCCAACCCGCATTGCAGTGGGTCATGATGTTGACCGTGTCGCCCTTGCGGTCGTGGAGGTCTTCGATGATGCCCAGCCCGTGGCGACCGATGGCAGCGCAGTACGACACGTCCTCGTCGGCGATAGTGTCCGCCAGCGCCCTGGCCCTGGCGATCCGCTCCTCCGAACCCTCAACACCGAGCAGCTCCCTCAGTTGACGCTGCACCGCCCAGCTCAGGTTGACCGCGGTCGGCCGACTCCCCTCGAGCTCCTTGGCATCCATGTGTAGCGACGCATCCGCTTCGGCGGCGCCCAGACCGTCGGTGGCGAGGGCCGCCAGATACATGCCGTAGCCGGCCGACACCCCGATGCACCCGGCGCCGCGGACAACCATGTCGGCAATCGTCGTCGCCATCTCGCTCGAGGTGCGGATGGCAACTTCCTGGTACTCGAAGGGGAGCAGGCGCTGATCGATACAGACGACGGAGGCGGGGTCGACGGGATCGATCCAGATGGTCCTGCTGGCCTGATCAGCGCTCATAGAGGCACCGCCGCCTGGAATCGTTGCTTCCGTCTCGACAGAGTGAAGGAGAAGATCAGAGCAACCAGGAGTACGAAGCCCTTGACGACGTCCTGCCAGTAGTACTGGAAGTTCATCATGGTCGTGCCGGTGAGAAGGATGCCGATGAGGATTGCGCCGAGCGCTGTGCCGAAGGCGTTCGGCTTGCCGACACCGAGCACCGACGTGCCGACCAATGCCACGGCGACTGCATCGAGGAGTAGTGAGTTCCCGGCAGAGATGTCACCCTGGCCGATACGGGAGGCAAGAATCAGGCCTGCGATCGATGCGTAGATGCCGGAGAGCATGTAGGCGAACGCCTTGTAGCGACCGACCCGGGCACCGGCGAGACGGGCCGCCTCCGGGTTGGACCCGATCGCATACATGACCCGGCCCCACTTGGTGCGAGAGAGCAGGAACCAGGTGAAGATCGCAAGTACCGCGAAGATGATCACGGGGAATGGCACCGGCCCGATCGAGCCGCGGTTGATCCTGAGGAAGCCAGTCGTGAACTTGCCGGGAGCCACCGACCCGTCACGGAGGATCAGCCCCGAGGACACCGACTGCCCGTCGACGGGAACGAGCTTCAAGCCCTGGACGAGAAACATCGTTGCCAGGGTCGCCAGCAGATCGGGGATCTTCATGAGCACGATCAACAGCGCATTAGCGGCACCGATGATCGCACCCGCCGCGATGACGGCGATGACTGCCACCGAGCCCTGCTGCGCATAGATGACCATCGTCATCGCGGCGACCGTCACCGACATGCCGGCGGTCGCCCCGACCGAGAGATCGAGACCACCGACGACCATCGTTACGGTCACACCCAACCCGGCAATGGCAACGACCGAGATGTACTTCAGCATCGTGAACATCGTCGACGAGGTTCGGAACGCCGGCAGGGTCGCCATGAAGTACACGAGAAAGATCACCGTCACTGCTATGAAGCCGTACTTGACGAGCAGGTCACGGGCGTCTCGACGCGGCGCGGTGCCTGGCGGCCCCTGCTTCGTGCCCTTCGGCGTCATCGTTGTTGTGGCCACTTACTCAACCTCCGAGAGTCGCTGCAGGATCTCATCCCTACTTGTCTCCGACAGATATGCATCGTGTCGGAGATTTCCGTCCGCGAGCACGACGACCCGGTCGGAAACTTCCATTATTTCTTCTAGATCTGTAGACATCACGATCACCGCCGAGCCCGTCCCGGCAACTTCGCGTGCCTTCTCGGCGAGATCGTGGCGGGCACCGACGTCGACACCCTGGAACGGTTCGTTGAGAACCATCACGGTGGGGTGCTTACGCAGCCAGCGGCCTACGACGACCTTCTGCTGGTTGCCGCCGGAGAGAGACATGACCGATTCCGCCTCCGACTGGGCGACAACGCCGAATTCCTGGACCACTGAGCGGCCCACCTTCGCCTCGGCCAGAGGATTGAGAACACCCAGCCGGGACACGTCCCCGAGGAATGGGAAGGTGGCGATCATCGACACCGTCCAGCCCTTGATCAACGTTCCTCCGACCCGGTCTTCGGGAACCATGTAGACGTCGGCGGCGATGGCGTCGGCCGGTGCTTTCGGGGAGTAGGGCTCGCCTTTGAGGACCATCTCGCCGGACACGAACGGCTCGGCGCCGAAGATCCCGTGAGCGAGTTGACCACCGCCTGAGCCCAACAGGCCGAACACTCCGGTGACCTCACCGGAGCGGATGACGAGGTCGAAGGGCTGGGACTTGGGGAGGAGTTGCACGCCGGCGAGCTCGAGGGCCACATCGGTGCCCCGCTGCTCAGCACTGCGGTTCGATCGATCCGCCTCGTCAACGTCGAGCATGTCGTGGAGCGCCGCCGCCCAGTCGAATGGTCGCAGCTGCTCGCTGCGGATCACCCCATCGCGCAGAACGAGCAGGCGGTCCGCGATGCTGTCGATCTCTGCGATGCGGTGGGACACATAGAAGATGGCGACGCCGCCGTCGCGCAATTGGCGAATCACGTCGAAAAGACGCTCCGCCTCGGTCTCGGAGAGCGCAGAGGTGGGCTCGTCGAGAATCAGCAGCCGGGGTTGGTGATCGAGCGCTCGTGCCAGGAGGAGGAGCTGCTGATCGGCAATTGGCAGCTCGTAGACATCGCCTCTGAGCAGATCGTCGGACCAATCGAGGTCGAGAACGGACGCAACCTGACGCGCCCGCGGCATCAGCGAGCGCAGAGAGGCGACCCGCGACACCTGGTTGTTGACGATCCCCTCGAACAGCAGGTTCTCAGCAACGCTCAGCCCGGGCACTATGCCGTCGGCGATTTTCTGGTGCACCGCCTCGATGCCGAGTGCCCTGGCCGTGGTTGGATGGTCGATGACGACGGGGGCGCCGTCGATGACGACGACGCCCCCGTAGCCGTTGTATACACCCGAGAGGACCTTGATCAGCGTCGACTTGCCGGCGCCGTTGGCGCCGAGCATTGCCGTCACTTTTCCCGGCTCGATGGCAAGGTCAATCCCCTTCAGCACCTCATTGGGTCCGAAGGCCATTGTGATGCCTTCCATCGTGACTGCCGGTTCCATCGATATCATCCTCTCAGACAATGGGCTCAGGTGGATTGTGGTGGCCACCGGCTGATACTGCCGACGACCACCTGAGTACCTCCTAGAACTTGACCGACGGGATCCAGTCTGCCGACTGGACGGTGGACAGGTTCAGCTCGGGAAGTGTTGCCCGCAAGTCCACCATGTTGGTGATGTTGTTGTCGAGCAGGAACTGCTGGGTCACCAACACGCCGGGGAAGTCCACCGAACGCGGGCCCTGCTGGCCCGCCAGCTCGAGAGCCATGGTTCGCATGACGGCGGCACCGATCGCGTTCGGGTCGGTCGTGGCCGTTGCCTTCCACGGGCTGCCATCGGCGGTCATGACCTCGATGTCGGCATTCGAGATGTCGATACCGTATGCCCAGATCGAATCGGCGAGGCCGTTGTCGTTGATTGCCGATACGGTGCCCTTGGTCAACTCGTCGTACGGAGCGAAGATCGCCCGAATGTCGGGGTTAGCCTTGAGCGCGGCGTCAACGAGCTGGGCGTTGTCGGTAGCAACAGCGTTGGTGAACTCACCGACGAAGAAGACCTGGTTCCAGTTGTTGTCGGCCGTGTACTGCTGCCAGACCACATGCCTGCGGTCGAGCGGAGCGATACCGAGCACGTTGACGTAGCCAACGTCCTGATCCGGGCCGATGTCGGCGAGCATCTGTCCCAGGGACAGATCGGCGAGGCTGGCGTCGGACTGCTGGGTCTGAACTGCATCCGGGGCACACTCTGCGATCGCGATGTCATAGATGACGACCGGGATACCGGCGTTGAGGGCATCGTTGATCAGTGGGCACATGGTGTCGGTCTGACCGTGGTCGACCACGATACCGTCGACACCGGAGCCGATGGCGGTCTCCATGTCGGTCGCCTGCTTGGCGTTGTCTGCCTGAGCGTCGTACCACGTGTACTTGATGCCGATGGCGTCAGCTTGCAGCTTGGCACCATTGGTCCACTGCTGGAAATAGTCACCAGCACCGCTGTTCTGAACAACGGCAATGTTCACCTCACCGTCGAACGGTGCAGGCATAGCGACGCCGGCAGCAGTCGTCTCGACCGCAGCCGCCTCGGTTGTTGTTGTCGTCGTCGTGTCCTTTGTGTCCTGGGAACAGGCCGCGACAAGCATCGAGAACGCGACGACAAACACGCCGAGCCAGATCGCTCTGCGCGGAACCGCCCTCATTCCTGTATTCATTTTGCTCCTTCCGTCCAATGGCATCTCGCTCCTCGGACCTGCCAAAGGCAGGCCCCTGCGTGCCACTGCACAAATGTGCACGGTTGCACACAAGTGCAGATTACATGTGAGCGACAGTACAGCGCAACTCACAGGCGGTCGGAATCGGCCCGCGCTAGCCGTCCTGGGCGGACGTGACCACCCGGTCGACGACATCCCCCGCGGCTCCGTTGCCCGCTGCCTCGGTCTCCCACAGTTCGCGGAACTCGGGGCTGGTCTCGAGCAGATAGTCCAGCTTTCCCCGGGCCACGACCCGCCCGTCGCTGAGCACGATGATCTGGTCGGCGCGCTGCAGGGCGGGTCGCCTGTGCGACACGACGAGTGCCGTCGCCTCGGAGTGCTCTGCGAACAGACGCTCCCAGAGTGTCTTCTCAGTATCGACATCGAGGGCGCTCGAGAGATCGTCGAACACGAGCAGCTCCGGGTCGCGGATAAACATCCGTGCCGCCGCGGTGCGCTGCACCTGCCCACCCGACAAACGCATACCGAGCGGGCCGACGAGGGTGTCGAGGCCATGGGGCATCGAGTCCACATCGCGGTCCAGCGCAGCAGAGCGAATGGCTGCATCGAGACCTTCGTCGGAATCCCCCCGACCGAGGAGCAGGTTCTCCCGGAGCGTCATCGAGAACAGCTTGGGGACCTGCGGCGTATAGGCCGACCGTGGCGGCACGAAGAAGTTGGCCGGGTCGTCGACCACGTCGCCGTTCCACCGCACCGTCCCGCCATCGGCCGGAACCAGACCAAGCAGCGCGCGCAACAGGGTCGTCTTGCCGGACCCGATCTTCCCGGTGAGCACAGTGAAACTCCCCCGGTCGAGGACAAGGTCGATGTCCTCGATCCCGTTCGCAGTCCCCGGATAAGAGAAGCTGAGCTGCTCCACCTCGAGCTTGTCGAAATGCGCTGCGGGTTCCCGCACCGAGAAGTCCGGCATTGCACCCGTCAGGTACAGATCCCGGGGCTGGACGAGCATCGCCACGTCGTCTGTATGTAGCAGAGCAAACATCCGCTCGAACGACACACCGGCTTGCTTCAGCCTGGCGATGAACGCCCCAATGAACCACCCGGCATCGGTGACGAAGTCGAGGAAGTAAACGAACAAGGCGAACTCACCGATGGTGAGACCGCCCTCCTGTGCGATGTTGCCCGCCGCCACGATCAGGATCAGCCCGGTACCGATGCTGAGCGTGTTCCAGAACACCGACTCCAACACCGCGGTGAGGACCTTGTCCCGAACCATCATCTTCCGCCGCTCCTTGTTGAGCCGCTTGAAGTGCTCGATCATCGGTTCCTCGACACCGGCGACCTTGATCGACTGGACCGCACCGAACATCTCACCGAGGGCACCGGTGATCCTCTCGGTCGCCTCCCTGGCCGCGGTGCGGTAGCGGCGAATACGGGTACCCGCCCGCTCGGCGACAACGACCATGAAGAGGAGCGGCGCAAACACCAGCAGGGTCATCCGTGCGTTGATCGACGTAAGCACCAGAGCCGCGATCGTGCCGAACAACGCCGTGCCGACGAGATCGACCGTCATGCTGGTCGCCTCCTCAACGTGCTCGACGTCTTCCCGGAAGCGGCTGATGACCTCTCCGGGAGCCTCTTTCACGGACTGTGCCCCGGGGAGGTCGAAGATGCGCTCCAGCATGTTGCGTCGCAGTGTGGAACTGACCCGGAACATGAAGTTCACGTCGTTCCACATGGCGGTGAACATCACCGCGACCCGGGCGGCGCCATACGCCATCAGGACTGCGACAAGGGTGGCCGGGTTGAAACCGACCGTGCCGAGCCCGTCGAAGAAGCGACGCATAATCAGCGCCGGGATGACCGGCATGATCCAGATCAGCGCCCACAGGACCACGTTTGCGGCGTACCAACCAGGGGCGGCCTTGATCAGGTAGCGCATCATGCGCACCGTTGGAAGTTGCGATCTGCGGCTTGTCATGCGAGCACCTCCTCCATCCCAGTTATCAGCAGATGCGACAGCCGGGAGCCGGGGTCGGCGGCCAGGGCACGGCGTGCGCCGTACTCGATGACCTCGCCGTCCTCGAGAATCAATATGTCGTCGGCCCGGGTCACCGTCGCCAACCGGTGGGCGATGATGATTCCGGTCCTGTCCTGGAGCAGCCGGTCTACGGCGCGTTCGAGCAGCTTCTCCGTCGCCGGATCGACTCGCGACGAGGCCTCGTCGAGGATCACCAGACCCGGGTCCTCGAGAAAGATGCGGGTGAAGGCGAGAAGCTGAGCCTGACCGGCAGACAGCCCGGCACCACCGGCTTCGAGCCTGGTGTCGAGACCGTCCGGCATCGAGCTGAGCCACTCGTCGAGACCGAGCTCCTGGAGAACCTCGTGGAGGCGGGCGTCCGAAACCGACTCGTCGAAGAAGGTCAGGTTGTCGCGGATGGTGGCCCGGAACAACTGGACGTCCTGGGTGACCATACCGACGTGACGGCGCAGGCTGTGGATGTCGGCGCCGCGGATCTCGACACCACCGAGCACCACACTGCCCGTCAACGGGTCGTAGAGCCTGGTGAGGAGCCGGGCCATGGTCGTCTTCCCCGAGCCGGAGCGGCCGAGCACGCCGAGGACATGCCCGGCTTCGAGGTCGAGCGAGACCCCGTCGAGCACGATGTCGTCGTCGTAGCCGAAGACGACGTCTTCGATCTCGACACGAAGCGGCCCCGCCGGAATCTGGACGGTCCCACTGGTATCGAGCGCCGTTTGCCGGTCGAAGAGGGCCTGCACCCGGGAGATGCCGGCCGCGGCCTTCTGGAACTTCTCCATCTGCTCACGGATCTGCTCCATGGGGCGGCGGGTTATCTCGGTGTACGAGAAGATCAAGTACACCGACCCCAGCGTCAGGGTCCCATTGCCGAAGAACAGCCAGCCGAGCCAGAACACCACGCTGGTGCCCACGAGGTAGTTGGCGATGCTGGTCGCCCACAGCGAGGCGAAACCGATCCGGCCCCGGATCTGGTCGGGGAGCCAGGCGCGCAGGATCTCGGTGAAACGGCGCAGCATGTACCCGACGGCGCCGTTGCCCCGGATGTCCTCGGTGCCACCGAGCTGCTCGCCGACCAGCCCCATCAGCTCGGCGGAACGGGCCCGCACCTGCTTCCACAACGGAACGGCCCAGGCCTGGATCCGAAGCATGCCGCCCATGGCGATCACGAAGAAGAGAGTGATCCCAAACCCGACCCAGACGTTCTCCAGCCAGAGCATGACCATCACGCCCACCATGAGGATCGCGTTGCCCAGCACACGGATCGCAAACGCGGAGAAGAAGTCGGCCTGGGCGGTGACGTCACCGTCGATGCGCTCGATCATCTCGCCGGGGGTGTGCTCCTTGTGGAAGCCCATGTCGAGATCGAGCACGTGTGCCGCCAGGTCCGCCCGCATCTCGTTGGTTGCGGTCCACCCGACCTGTTCGGCGAGGTACGTGGCAGTCACGTTGAACAGTTGCTGCAACACGGCAACGACCATGAACCAGACCGCGATCGGGATGAGCGTGTCGGTACGGTTCCCGGCGATGGCGCGATCGAGGAACGTCCTTATCAGCTGCGGGCCGACCAGGGTCAGACCGATGTAGGTGAACATGGTGATGGTGAGCAACGCCACCCGGAGCTTCTGACGGCTCAGGTAGTCGTGCAAGAGTCGAATGTAGGAGCGGACCGGAATCATGAGATGCCTTTGCGGTGTTGAGACGGCAGCCCTCCGGGCATGTCTCGGGCGTGCGTGTCGAGAGACGGCGTCATGACTCTGGCGAGTCATTCGCCTGGCGCTGGTTCAGCTGGACCCGACGGTCCTATGGAGGAGAACGTGTCTCCTAAGACTGAATCGACGGTTGCAGATTGTCGGATCGCTCGATCGCTCCGCAAGTACCGATGACTTTGCGAATCGAGCGATTCCTCCTCCTCAATCCGTCAATCCAGTCTCAAGCCGCGGGGTGAACCTTGCCCGCGGCGCTGATGGGCAGTAGCTGATGCATCTGCATGTAGCGCTCACTTCTCTCGACCGTGTCCGGTCGCACAAACGAACGGCCGCACACGCATTCATATGTTGCGTCCACGGCCACAACAGACTCTGGCAGACGGACCCGAGGGTGTCAAGGTCTGGACGCAACGCGGCGATCGACGCGGCAGGTATCTTGTGCGCGGTGACTCAGCGAACCCGGTCCGACCGTCCCAACGTCGCCTTGGCCGCGGTCAAAGGTATCCACACCGCCATCTGGTTCACGGTCGAACTGTGCGTTGGGTACTTGCTCTACACCGGGCTCACCCGCAAGCGGGGACCACTCGTCACCACCGCGACCGCGGTCGTGGCGGCAGAGAGCGCCGTATTCCTGGCAAACGGGGCGCATTGCCCACTGACAACGGTGGCCGAGTCGATGGGGGATGATCACGGCTCGGTGACCGATATCTACCTGCCTCGATGGCTCGCCAAGAGCTTGCCGGCGATCCATGTCCCGTTGCTGGCACTCATCGTGTGGCTGCATAAGAGACCAGATCACGTTGTTTGATCGAGCGGGCCGAGCCCGCCGGCCAGGTTCCAGACACGGATAACCCGCTGTTCCCGCTCCCAACCAAGAACGGAGACGGTCGCGGTATCGAGCGTGAGGAGGCGGCCTCCGGCCGGTGGGAGGCCGATCCAGCGGGCACCGAGGACACGAAACAGGTGTGCGTGTCCGAACAGGGCGATCGAGCCCTCGACCGAAAGCGCACGAGCGATGACTCGATCTGCCCGATCAGCGACCTCCGCAAGCGACTCACCGCCGCGAATCGGATGCGTCCACACGGACCAGCCCGGGATTTCGCGGCGGATGTCCTCGGTCCGCCTTCCCTCGTACTCGCCATAGTCCCACTCGGCCAGATCATCCAGGGCGGTCCCCGCGTAGCCGGCGAGCTTCATCGTTTCCCTGGCCCTGCTCAACGGGCTGGTGAACACCGCGGTGAACGAAAAGCGATGCAGCATGTCACGAAGCGACTCGGCCTGGTCCCGACCCTCGGTCGTGAGCGGAACGTCGCTGCGACCGGTGTGCTTCCTGACCGTGCTCCATTGTGTCTGGCCATGCCTGATCAGCACCAGATCCTGTGCGCCGGGGTTGGGTTCATTCGAGGCGTCTCTCACCGGCTCGATCATACGCGGCGCCAGAACGGCGGCGCAGCGTCGGAGAACGCCGGCGAGAGGTAGGTTGTGTTAGGAGACACACCAGATTCCGGGGTATCACATGATCAACCTGCCACCGCTGCTATCCGAGTACGAGCCGACCCGGGCGACTCTTCATGCCTATGCGCTCGTGCTCAGCACCATCGCCCGCACCCATGGCATCCCCCATCCCAAATGGTGGCACGTCAGCCTCGCAGTCCGCCCTGATGGTCTCGTCACCGACCCGATTCCCCTCGGGGATGGCGGTGCAGTCGCGATCGCCATGGACTTGAAGAGACACGAGATCGTCTTCAGGGCCAGCGACGGCGACCTCCGCGTCATCGACATGAAGGAACTGCCGACCGCTACCGAAGTGGGCCGTCTGCTCATCGCGGCGTGTTCGGCGCACGGCCTCGAGAACACCTATGACCGGGAACGATTCGGAAGCGACGAACCGCGGGTGTACGAACCCGAGGCGGCCTCCGCCTACTTCGACACTTTCACTGCAGTCGCCACGGTGTTCGAGAGGCACCGTGCCACCCTCGGCGACCGCGTTAGCCCGGTCCAGCTGTGGCCGCACGGCTTCGACCTCTCCTTCGAGTGGTTCGGTACCAGGACAATCGAACACGACCGCGAAATGCTCCCCGCCCAGCTGAACCTCGGGTTCTACCCGGGTGGCGACGAGCCGTACTTCTACTCCAACCCCTGGCCCTTCGACGACGCTCTCGCGACCACGGCCCTGCCCGACGGTGCCCGCTGGCACACCGAAGGCTGGAGCGGCGCCTTGATGCCATACGATACGGTGCGGACCGAGGCCGAACCCGGCGCCGCTCTGTCCGGCTTTGCCAAAGCCGTCTTCGCCGCGGCCCGACCTTCGCTCGACACGCCATAGCAATCCAGGGACCTGCCGCCGACCGGGAGGTCCAATCGCAACGGATGGCCACCGGAGTACGGCACGGCGTTGCAACCTGACCCCCGTGCCCTCGACCGGTGCCGATTCCTCAGGCGCCGATCCCGCGGCAACGAGCGGTCTAACGTGCCTGTCATGGCCCGCAGGTCGCCCTCCGTCCGGATCGCTGGAATCCTCGCAGCTCTAGTAGTACTGACGACGGCATGCTCTCCGTCGTCCGGCGTGACCACAACCACAGACGGCGTGGCCACGACGACGACAACGGCCGTGACCACGACAACCGCGCCTGTGACCACCACTGCGACACCGACCACGGCTACCACCACGACCAGCATCGATCCCCTGGCCGGACTGGCCACCACCGTGTGCGCCCAGTTCGAGGCGGCACCGTTCCCCGACCGTCAGGCCATCCTCGACGAGCGCGCCCGCGACGGGGCCACGACGGCCGACGACCTGCTGCGTTCCATGAAGGCGGCCTGCGCCGGGACGGCCACGGCCTATGACGACCTGGAGAACATCACGAGCCTCGCCGCACGGCTGCGCGACGACAACGACCAATTCCTCCTCAACGACTTCGTGCTCGGGTGCGACACCTCGCTCACGGGAACCATCACCAACGGGTACAGCTTCAACGTCGGCGTCGTCGCAGCGCTATTCCGCGGTACCGCAGATGGCGGCCTCGACGCCACCGCGACCGAGGTCTTTGCTCTCCTCGAACCCGGGGAGACGGTCTCCATCGATCGGGAACTCGGCTCGTCGCCCGATCTGCAATGCGGTATGTCCGCCCGTGCCTTTGTCGCGCCTGCGTCGGTGGCGACCGACACATGGGACCCGACGGCGACCGGGCGGGCGCTCCCTGATACGAGCGGTGAGGACTGGTTGTCGATCATGAAATCGCTGATCGCCACTGAAGAGGCAACGACCGACCAGGGTCTCAACCACGAGTTCGGGATGACCGAGGACGTCCGGTCGGCGGAGTATCCCCGGCTGATCGCCGGCACCGAAGCCACCGAAACGGGGCCGCCGACGGAAGTAACCGAGATCTGCGATGCCACCGAGCTCACCACCGACCTCGTCGATCTCGCCTACGTCGCCACGAGCGACGGCACCACCTACACAGCCTCCGGGCTATTCCGCAGGTCTCCCCAGGACGGGAGATGGCGCTGGCTACAACGCAGCTTCTACCTGGGAGAAGGCAACGCGTGCGCTGCGGTCAACGGCGTGTTCCTCCAGCTGGGCGGCCAGCAGGCTTGATGCGGGTCTCTATACCTGCCGCGGCATCTTCCCGATCAGCGACAGCACACCCTTGATCATCTTGTGCCCGAAATCGGCGGTCGGGTCGAACATCAGCGGGCACCCGCCGTCGATGACGGTGACACCGCCGGCACGACCGAGCTCGGTTGCTACCGGTGAGACGCTGCCCGCCCCCGGTCCCCGGTGCATCCATACGTGCTTGATGCCGAGCGAGATGCACTCTTTCATGACATCCGGGGCGACATCGGGGTGGGTGGCGATGACAACGGCTTCGACCCCGCCGGGGATGGCGGCCAGGTTCGCGTAGGCAGTGTCGCCTTCGACCTCGCCGGCATTCGGGTTCACCGCAAACACCTCGTAGCCGCGCTGTCGGAGACGGACGTACACCGGGTTGCCCCCATGCCCACCGCCGCTCTCGCGAGACACCCCGGCAACGGCGATCCGCTTCTTGCCGAGGAACTCGACGGCTGCTTGTTTCATCGTGGCGCTCATCCGTACCTCCTCGTGACGCTCGATCCGCAACGTATCGCATCCACGCCCGTCCGGGTAGAGCCACAGGTCACGACCTTTCGACGACCGGCGGCGGGGGTTAGCCCCCAGTCACGACGGTGGTGGTGGCCGGCTTCTGGTGAACCCGAAATCTCCATACGGTGACACCAGAAAAGGCAACCACAGGAGGGACACTGATGATCCGGGCCAGAGCGCTCACCAAACACTTCGGCGATGTCATAGCAGTTGATGAGATCGATTTCGGACTGGAGCCAGGTCATATCACCGGTTTCCTGGGGCCCAACGGATCCGGAAAGACAACGACAATGCGGCTGATCCTCGGCCTCGACCACCCAACCCGGGGAAAGGCGCTGGTCAATGGGCGGCCCTACGCCGAGCTCCGCCGGCCGCTCCGCACAGTCGGAAGCCTGCTCGAGACACGGTCATTCCATCCCGGGAGACGAGCCCGCGACCACCTGGCGGCGCTCGCCCGCTCGAACGCGATACCCGGCGCCCGCGTTGACGAGGTCCTCGACCTCGTCGACCTGAAGGCTGCGGCCAACCGACGTCTCGGGACCTTCTCCCTGGGGATGGCACAACGCATCGGTCTGGCCGCGGCCCTGCTCGGCGACCCGGAGATCCTCATACTCGACGAGCCCGTGAACGGGCTGGACCCCGACGGCATCATCTGGCTGCGAGCACTGCTCACCGATCTCGCCGCCCAGGGCCGAACAATCTTCGTGTCCAGCCACCTGATCGATGAGGTCGCCAGGGTGGCGGACCGCGTGATCGTCATCGCCGCTGGAAGGCTCCTCGCCGACACCACCGTGCGCGAGCTGACGAATCAGGGCTCGGGTGAGAACGTCCGGCTTCGCACCCCCGCGGTATCGACCCTGCAACGTGAGCTCCTCGACGCAGGTGCGACTGTGCGTGCGACAGCGAGCGACTGCCTCGAGGTAGGAAACATGAGTTCGGCCGAGATCGCTGATGTCGCGTCCTCAGCCGGCATCCCGCTCCACGAGCTGACGACGATACCCGCAACACTCGAGGCTGCGTATCACAAGCTGACCGGCTCCTCGCGAGACGACGGGGACGAGCCGATCGATCGGAGGCCGCGGTGAATTCGACACATGCCGGCGGTGGCGGATTCGGCGATGCAGTGCGAAGCGAATGGATCAAACTCAGCTCGCTTCGCTCATCGAGGTGGGCTCTCGTCATCTTCCCGATCACGAGCATCATCTTCGGCATCGTCATCGGCCAGCAGAGCAGCGCCGAGTGGATCCACCCGACCGCGGAGACAATCGCCACCTGGGATCCGACGAACTACGCCCTCGCCGGGCTCATCCCGGGCTACCTGGTCCTACCCGTGATGGGTTTGATGATGATGACGAGCGAGTTCGCCTACGGCGAGATCGAGGTCACATTGACAGCGGTGCCGCGCCGGGCAGTAGTGCTCGCCGCCAAAGCAGTGGTGGTCGCAGCATCCGCCTTCGGTCTCTCAGTGGCAACAGCCTTCGCCACGTTCTTCCCTGCGCAAATGGCAATGAACAGCGCGGCGCCCCACGCCACGCTCGGCCAGCCTGGTGTGCTGCGGGCTCTGGTGCTTTCCGGCGCCTTCCTGGCGCTGCTGAGCTTGATCGGTCTCGCGACCGGAACAGTCATCCGCCACACCGGAGCGGCAGTCGCCGCGTACTTCGCCTTCGTACTCGTCGTGCCCGACTTGCTGCTCGCGCTCCCCGGCCAGATATGGCGGTTCGGGGCCGTCGCCATCTTGGGCAACTCGGTGTCGGCCACCAACCTCCAGCCGGAGTTCCTGTCACCATGGGTCGGCTTTGCCGTCGGCGCCGGCTACGCCGCGTTGGCGATGCTGCTGGCTCTGTCACTCCTGCAACGGCGCGATGCCTGAAAAAGACAGGCCCACGTCAAAGTCGGGCTGGAATAATGAATCGGTGACCCGACACCTGCGCGACGTCTTCCGTGAGCCCTTCAGCGAACGCGCCATACGGGAGCTGCTCTGGGGCATCATGTCGGTCCTGACTGCGGTGGTGGGTGCATACGCTCTGGTTCTGACTCTTGTAGTCGGGCTCGTCGCCGCGGGTGCGGCTCGCACCGGCGGAAGGTGGTACCGCTCGCTTGCCTCGACGACACTCGCCCTCCGCATCGGAGAGCCCGCACCGCTGGAGCCGGACCGCGCCCGGCAGCGGCTCAAGGACCCGGTCAGTTGGAGAGCATCTGCATATCTCCTGCTGAAGACCCCGTTCGCCTGTCTGTACGTCTACGCGGCCATCTTGTGGCTCGGGGCCGTCAATCTCACCTACCCGTTCTGGTGGGGCCTGTTCCGGAACCATGAACCGGGGGTAACCCTTAGCCCGGTCCCGGTATTCACACCCTTCGGCATCTTCCACATCTCGAGCCTCGCCGGAACGCTCGTCGCATTTTGTAGCGGCGCAGCAATGCTCCTGGCCGCCCCCTGGGTGACGCGGGCATTCGTCACTGCAGACCGCAAGCTGATGACCACATTGCTGGGACCACAGAGCAAGAGCGAGCGGCTTCGCCAACTGGAGGCTTCCCGCAGCCACGTCGTCGAGGACTCTGCAGCCACCCTGCGTCGCGTCGAACGCGACCTCCACGACGGAGCCCAGGCCCAGCTGGCGACTCTCGCCATGAAACTGGGCCAAGCGAAGGAGAAGCTCGAACGACCCGGGGAGACAAATGGAGATCGCGACGGGGCACTCCGTCTCGTCGATGCCGCACACCGTCACGCCAAGGATGCGTTGGTCGAGCTCCGCAACGTGGCACGCGGCATCCACCCTCCCGCCCTGGATCTAGGGCTCGAGCCTGCGGTGACAACTCTCGTCTCGCGCAGCGCGATTCCGACAACACTCCGCTTCGAAATGAGCTCCCGACCATCACAGGCGGCCGAGTCGATCACCTACTTCGTCATTGCTGAGCTTCTGGCCAACGTCGCCCGTCACAGCGGCGCTACACAAGCGTCTGTTTCGATCACCGGGACGCCGGACCGGCTCCGCATCGTCGTTACCGATGACGGACGAGGGGGAGCTGCCGTTGGCAGGGGGAGCGGTTTGACCGGCCTTGCCGGGCGGGTGGCTGCAGTCGACGGAAACCTCAACGTCGCCAGCCCGCGGAACGGCCCCACCGTCGTGACCGTAGATCTCCCCAGGGAGGCGTGAGCACGATGCGTATCGTCATCGCCGAAGACACGGCCATCATGCGGAACGGGTTAGTGGCCCTGCTGGAGGAGCGGGGGCACGAAGTACCGGCCGCGGTTGAGGATGCCCCCGGCCTTTTGGAGGCGGTTGCAGCCCACCGGCCCGACGTCGCCATCGTCGACATCAGGATGGGCCCCACCTTCACCGACGACGGACTTCGAGCCGCGCTCACCCTGCGCCGGACTCATCCCGACACTGCGGTGCTGCTGTTCTCTCAGTACATCGAGACCACCCATGCCAGGGAGCTGCTCGCCGACACCCCGGCTGGTGTCGGCTACCTCCTCAAGGATCGCGTTGCAGACGTCGGCGAGTTCATGGAAGCGCTCACGCGGGTTGCCGCCGGAGGGACCGCGCTCGACCCCGAGGTCGTAGCGCAGCTGCTCGGTGCCAGCAGTCGAACCGCGAATATCGCCACCACCCTGACCGCTAGAGAGAACGATGTGCTCGAGTTGATCGCCGAAGGTCGATCGAACGCCGCGATCGCGGCTCAGCTCGATATCGGCGAGGGAACCATCGAAAAGCACATCGCCAGCATATTCATGAAGCTGGATCTGCCGGTTTCGGAGAGCGACAACCGCCGCGTGTTGGCGGTGCTCCGCTACCTCGGGGCGTAGATACCGCGCTAGCTTTGCCGGCAACGAGCGAATGAGGTGCACAATGAAGATCGGGTATGCCGGCATGGGCATCATGGGCCGGGGGATGGCAGCCAACCTGCTCGAAGCGGGCTTCGACGTGACTGTCTGGAACCGGACCCCGGAGCGCACTGAACCTCTCGCCGCCGCCGGAGCCGCCGTCGCGGCGACTCCGGCCGAGCTTGCCGCCTCGTGCGACATCATCATGCTCTGTGTCTCCGATACCCCGGACGTCGAGGAGGTCACCTTCGCCGACCATGGGCTGCTGCAGGGTCTCGGCGACGGGAAACTGGTGGTCGACCATTCGACGATCAGCGCCTCTGCTACGAGACGGTTGGCGGAGGCCGTCCGTGAGGTCGGCGCCTCCTGGGTGGACGCCCCGGTGAGCGGCGGCAGCGAAGGAGCCGAGCGTGGCACGCTGGCGATCATGGCCGGCGGCGACGCGGCAGACATCGAGCGGGCCCGGCCGGCCATGGAGGCTTACGGCAAGACCATCACCCACGTCGGCCCGGTCGGCGCCGGGCAGATGGTCAAGCAGGTCAATCAGGTGCTGGTGGTGATCAACGGTCTCGCCGTCTCCGAGGCTTTGCTGCTGGCCAAGGCCGGCGGGCTCGATCTCGACGCCACCATCGAAGCGGTCAAGGGCGGCGGCGCCGGGTCGTGGATGCTGGCCAACCGGGGACCACAGATCGTCGACCGGGACTGGCGCCCGGGTTTCACGATCGACCTCCAGCAGAAGGACCTCCGCCTCGTCCTCGAGTCGGCGGACGAGCTTGCGGTGCCCCTACCGGCGACCAGCCTCGTATTCCAGTTGTACCGGGCGTCTGCAACGCCGCGGGCACGGCGCCGAAGGCAACCACGCCCTGGTCAAGGCCCTGGAAGAGCTGGCAGGGCTAGAGGTGACCCGGGAGTAGCCGGGAGCAAGCCGACCGCTCGGATGGTCACGATCGCCAGTAGAACCCGCGGTCTTCATCCACGTCGACCGGTGGCATGGTCCCGAATTCGCCGGTGCCCGGTACGTAGCCGTGGCCGCGCACGCTGCCGACTGACCCCAGCCCCAGCATGGCCCCAATCGCAGCCACGAGAATCACCAACGGCACAGGCGGCAGTCTGAATCCTTGATTCGACTCGTCGAGCGATACGGTGCCGTCGGGAAGGATGTTGATAGGAATCTGGGTCTCGGTCTGATACTCGAGCGGGAGCGTGATCTGGCCAGTTCGCACATCCGCTCCGCCGGACGGCCAGGTGACGACCGCCTGTATCTGTCCGTCCACGACGATCACCGAGTCCGGGTCGACGTCCGCCATGATCGCGCCGTTCATGTTGACAAAGATCAGCAAGACGCCGACGGCCAGCAAGGTCACAGCGAGAGATACACCGAAATACTCTATCCACGTCGATCGCCGTGCCATGGTTCCCAGTCTATGTGCGTCGCGGATTTGCATTGCCACCGACGAAACATGGATTAGCGAACGGACCTGCTACGGCTGCTCTTTACGCTCCCGTTCGTGGCGCTCGTGTTCCTCTTTCCGCGCACGGACGGCCGCGACAACGCTTCGCCAACCAGGTAGCTGCCGTACTCGACGAGCTCCGTCAGAACACGGAAGCTCAGTAGGCCTACCTTGCAGGGGCAGACGACACATCGGTGCGCGATGGCGTCGGCTGATGATCTGTGGCTCGTCGACTTTGGTCAGCCGTATCTCGGAGTACCAGCGACCTATCGTCCCTCGCTGATACTCGGTCCACCAGATACGTCTGGGTCTGGATTCGCCTCTGTGATTGTGGCGCCGTTGACCACCAGAGTGGAATCACGAAACCCGGCCTCGCGACCATCGGGAACCCCAAGATCCAGCTTCTACGCCGCGGCTACCAGAAGCGCTCATGATCGAGCGAGCCTCGGCATGAGGGTGCGATTCGATTGCGCGGGTACAGGCGGTGCGCTATCACCAATGCAACCGTGTGGGCGTCTAGCGAGTGGTTGTGGTGTGGACGACGAGACGATCTATAGGAAGAACCGGGAGGATTTGGTCCGATACGCCGCAGTGCTTGTCGGTCCGACCGCAGCGGAAGACGTGGTCTCCACCGTGGTTCTGCGGGTGCTGGCTCGCCGCCGCCTGGTAGATCTCGATGATGCACGGGCCTATCTGTTCCGTGCCGTCCTCAACGAGTCGAGGACGCGGCTGGGTCGTCGCGGGATGCCACTGACCCCGGACCTCGTTGCCGATGTCCACATGGTCGATCCCCAACCCGAGGTTCTGGCTGCCGTCCTCGCGCTACCGGCGCGGCAGCGAGCTGCCACCTACCTCGTGTATTGGGAGGGCCGGTCAATCGCCGAGGCCTCGACGCTAATGGGGATTCGCCCGGGAACCGTGAAGCGGTATCTGCACCTTGCCCGCCGCACTCTCAAAGGAGTCCTGGATGCCAACTGATTCAGACAACGTCGCGGCGGCGTTCCGCCAAACCTACGGCCAACTCGTCGCGCAGACGCCGACATCCGACGCTGAATGGCCACCGGTGGTGACTATCCGCACCGCGACTGTGCACCGCAGTTGGCCCGGCTGGATCGTCGCAGGTGCCGCTTTCCTAGTCACCATCTCCTTTTGGGTTGGATGGCTTGTCGCCGCGGGCCGGGCGACGCCGGCCGCCGACCCGTTCCAGTTTGGAGCCGAGGTCACAACCGCGGTGGCGGTACCGGAGACAGCGGGCACTGCGTACACCAACCCTGCGGACGCTGCCGTCGCCGCCGCACTCTCTCAGGCGCCCGACCTCGATGAGCCACATGTCACCCGAATGGTCGGCGTCTACGCCGACGACACCACCGTCGACCTCCGAGTCCAAGTCCAAGCAAGTGACTTCTGCAATTGGTACGGGGTAACAGGAACGATCAGAGAAGAAGCGCTCGAGTGGCGAAGCAGACCGGCCCTGCCCTGCGACGGCTAGCAGTGTGCTGAATCCTTTCACGATTGGCTGATAAGTCTTGTTTTGTCATAGGTATCGTTGTGGATCGAACGTATGTTCGATCCACAAGTACCGAACAACCTAGAGGACATTCCGCCCGGCCCTGAGTTGGCGCGGGTGTTGGCGTCGCTGGATTGGGACCAGATCTCCGGATACGACCTGATTCGTGTCCTCCAAGCCCAGCAACGCCAAATCAACCACTACCAAGCCGGCAAATGTTGGACTGAAGAGAAGATCGTCTCTGTCTACGAACAAGAGTTCCGAGATACACCCACCACGGACCACTACGAGGTGCAAGACGGTGCCTCGGCCGAGATCGGTGCCGCTCTCCGCATGACACGACGCAGCGCAGAGAACGAAACCTCCTTCGCAGTCGAGCTGTGCCGCCACTACCCGAAAGTCTTCGAAGCGGTCCTGTATGGCCGTATCGACGTGTGGCGAGCCAAAATCCTCGTCGAACACACCCTTGTGCTGTCAGACACGGCTGCCCAAGACGTGGTTGAGCAGGTGTTACCGGAAGCTGCCGGGTTGACCGCAAGCCAGCTACACGGGCGTCTGGAGAAACTCTGTATCGACGTCGACCCGGAAGCGGCCAAGGAACGGCACGACCAGTCGATCCAAGATCGGCGGGTAGTTGTCGAACCCACCGGGTCCGGTACCGCCAACATTCTGGGGTTGGATCTGCCACCCGACGAGGCCGTCGCCATCGGGAAGTGGATACACAAGGAAGCGCTCAAACTGAAGCGTCTCGGCGACAGCCGCGGCATCGACCAACTCCGCGCCGACATTTATCTCGACCTGCTCAAACGTCGCTTTGTCGACGGGAAGCTCACCCGGGCCGACTACGGCATTCTCGACGTTAGGTTGACAGCAGAGACGTTGACCGGGCAATCCAACGATGCAGCCGAGCTGAACGGGTTTGGGCCCGTGTTGGGTGACATCGCCCGTCAGGTAGCCGAACACCAACATCACGTAGAACGACGCTGGTCACTCTACGATCCCGACACTGGACAGGTCATAGATGGTGGCATTACCCGTCGCAAGCCAACCACCGCACAACGCCGCATGGCCGAGATCCTGTATCCCACCTGTATCCACCCCGGCTGTCGGATGCCTTCAGTCGACTGTGACATCGACCACCGCATCCCTTGGTCTCACTCACGTATCACCTGCAGCTGCGACCTCGGGCCCATGTGCCGCCACCATCACGTCATCCGTCACACGTTTGGTTGGACCTACCAACTCGTCAACAACGACACCATCCACACCACACCCCTCGGCCACCGATACACCACCAGCGGCAAACCCGCCAGAAACGCCCGCAGCCCTTGAGCCACATCGACCACAGGCGCTGGTAACTCACACCCCGGACTCCGTCCGTTCCACCACCCGAGCCAACCACCGAACCGCAGCGGCACGAACCACTGCGACCCGTTCGGCTGTTCTATCGCGCTCAGCCACAGGCGCGGTGCTGGACCTGGGGATGACCACTCCATGTCAGAGACTACGTGCCCTCATCATCGGCCTGTCGAGGCAATCTAGGGCATCACGTCCGGCCTCTGGTCGAAGATCACTGTCACGAGATCGGCCGGGAACATCTTGCGAACGTCGCTTCCGTACAGGTCTCCATCTCGGGGCTGGGACACCTGATCCCCGTCGACACGCACCGGGCCGGACCATGCCGACTTCTCTGGTGCCTCTGGTGTTTCGTATCCCTCGCACACAGCCCATGCGTAAGAGGTAGCTCCTTCCTGTCGCAGGAGCCTTACAGTGCATGGGCCCGGCACCCAGATATCACTGGCGGACTCGAGAACCGTGACGATCCGAGCCTCTTGCGCCTGGACGGCCGGATCGGACCGATCCGGTAAATACACCGGTTCGCTGCAACCCACCGCAAGTGCCGCGGCAGCAACAAGGACCGCGATCCTTCCTGACATGGAGCCGAGTCTAGGAGAGAGATTCTGGTACACCCCGACCGACGTCGTCCACCGGCGCCGACCAAGCATCGCGTTCTGGCACACCAGAGGCGAAGGAGCGTCATTCCCCGGCGGAAGCAAGGACGTGTGTATTACCCTCCCCACTCGGAGGAGGTGCTGTGGCAGGCAACGGTGGCAAGATCATCGCCGACATCCTGGCGGCGGAGGGGGTCGACAAGGTCTTTGGGATTCCCGATGGGACCTACCTCGGTCTGTTCAACGCCCTGATCGGCAACGACATCCCCGTCGTCACCCCGCGACACGAGACCACGGCGATACACATGGCCGGCGCATACGCCCGTCTGACCGGGAAGCTCGGGGTCGCCATTGCCTCCAACGGACCCGGCGTCGCCAACGCCCTGCCCGGGATCACCGTCGAGAACGCCGAGGGCAACCGGGTACTCGTCATCACGAGCTCGCGACGGGTGGGCATCACCTACCCGGACCGGGGCGGTACCTATCAGTACTTCGACCAGGTAGCCGCAATCACTCCCATCACAAAGTGGTCGGCGAGCGTGTCGTCTGTCGATCGGCTTCCTGAGCTTCTGCGCACCGCGTTGCGGTGGTGCTATCGGGGACGGCCGGGTGTCGTGCACCTCGACGTCGCCGAAAGCGTCATCAATGGCAAGACGAAGCTGCCGGCGGTCGTACCCCCGGTGCGGACCCGCCGTACCGCGCCGATCGCCCCCGACCCGGCCCTGGTCGATGCGGCGGTGACGATGCTCACCACCGCATCGCTCCCGGTCATCCACGCCGGTGGTGGCGTCATCCACGCCCGCGCCCATGATGCTCTACAAGTCGTCGCCGAGAGGCTGTACGCCCCGGTCACCACTTCCTGGTCTGGCCGCGGCGCCATGACCGAGACGTCGGAACTGGTGTGGCCGATCACAGCCATCGAGCCAACGAGCGAGGTGCACAGAGCGGCCGACGTGGTCTTGATCCTCGGCTCCCGCATTGGTGAGACCGACTGGTGGGGCAAGCCGCCCAACTGGCGTGATCCCGGTGAGCAGAAGGTCATCCACGTCGACATCGACGAAACAAGCATCGGGCGTAACAAGCCGGTCGATCTGGCGATCGTCGGTGACGTCGGGGTGTTCCTCGACGAAGTAGGCAAGCGGCTGGCCGGCGCAGACGTCGCCGCCCCCCAAACACGCCGCAGCGAGGTAGCACGTCTCATCGAGAGCCGGAAGGCCGACGCCACCAAGCACCACAAGTCGCTCGAGGACATGGCAGTGCCCATGGTTACCGCCCATGTGCCGGCGATCTGCCAGGAGATGTTCGACAAGGACGCCATCATGATCGCCGACGGCGGCAATACCGCGGTATGGGCGAACTTCTTTCACACCGTCGAGGTCCCGAACACCATGCTGGCCACCCCGCACTTCGGGATGCTCGGTGCCGGCGTCGGCCAGGCCCTCGGTGCCGCCGAGGCATTCCCCGACCGGCAGGTGTACTGCATCATCGGGGACGGCGCGTTCGGCATGCACCCCCAGGAGATCGAGACCGCGGTCCGCAACGGCAACCGTGTCGTGTTTCTCGTAGTCAGCGATCGACAATGGGGCATGGTGAAGATGACCCAATCAGTGGCCAAGGCTCCCGTGAAGATGATGCTGCGCAAGTCACTCGAGCCGGGCGCCACCGTGAACTCTGACCTCGGCGAGATCGGCTACGACCACCTGGCCCGAGCCATGGGAGCGCACGGTGAGCGCGTCGCCGACCCCGCCGAGCTGAGGGGAGCCATCGAACGAAGTCTCGCCCGTGGCAAGTGCTCCGTCATCCATGTGGACGTCGACCCGGTCAAGCACATGTGGGCGCCAGGCCTGCTCCACTTCAAGAAGATGCACCAGGAGCCCGGCGGATGATCGTCCTCGCCGCCGGCATCGACCAGGTCCGTCTCAACTTCGACGAGAGCAGCCTGCTCCTGCTCAACATCCTCATCGGTCTGATGATGTTCGGCATGGCTCTCGATCTCGATGTCGAGGACTTCCGCCGCCTGCTCCGGAAGCCCAAACCGCCTGCGATCGGCCTCATCGCCCAGTTCCTCCTCCTCCCCGCGTTCACGTTCCTACTGACGATGATCCTGAACGTGCGGCCGTCGATCGCACTCGGGATGATCCTGGTCGCCTCGTGCCCCGGCGGGAACCTGTCGAACGTGATGACCTACCTGGCCGGAGGCAACGCACCGCTCTCGGTGGGGATGACCGCGGTGTCGACCGCGTTCGCCGTCATCATGACACCGCTCAACCTGTCCATCTGGGGCACACTCAACCCGGACACCAAGCCGATCCTTCAGTCTGTGTCGTTGAGCCCACTCGACCTATTCACCACGATCGTCGTGATCCTGGGGATCCCGCTGGTGGCGGGCATGCTCGTCGCCAGACGTTTTCCCGGGATCGCCAAGAACGTGCGCGGCCCGTTCAAGGTGCTCTCCGTCCTGGTCTTCATGGGCTTCGTTGCCGTCGCCCTGGCGAACAACTGGAGCTACTTCGTCGAGTACGTGGGCCTGGTGGTATTGGTGGTACTGGTGCACAATGCCGTCGCATTCGGCATCGGCAACGTAGCGGGGAGGCTGGCCCGGCTCGAAGAGCGCGACCTCCGCGCCGTCACCATCGAGGTGGGCCTGCAAAATTCGGCGCTGGCACTCGTGCTCATTTTCGACTTCTTCGACGGTCTCGGCGGCATGGCCATCATCGCCGCCTGGTGGGGTATCTGGCACATCATCGCCGGGCTCATCGTCGCCGGTGTGTGGTCCCGCCGCCCGGTACAAGCCACTGCAACATGAGCCGGTCCGTGCTCGTCACCGGGGCGGGTGGATACATCGGCGGCCTGCTCGTCCGTGCGCTCGCTACCGACCGGGGCGCACTGGAGACGATCGTCGCCACCGACCTACGGCTGCCGGACGACCCGATCGAAGGCGTCGTCATACGAGGCCGGCGACATCCGCGACGACGCCCTCGCCAGCCACCATGCAGCAGGCATGCGGTCGACACGGTGGTCCACCTGGCGGCGGTCGTCACCGCCGGTAAGAACTCCGACCGCGCCCTCGAGCATTCGATCGACGTCGACGGGACCCGCAACGTCCTCAACTCCTGTCTGGAAGCGGAAGTGGAGAAGGTCATCGTCAGCTCGAGCGGCGCCGCCTACGGCTACCACGCCGACAACTCGATGCCGCTGCGTGAAGACGATCCGCTGCGGGGCAACGTCGAGTTCGCCTATTCGGACCACAAGAGGCAGGTCGAGGAAATGCTGGCAGAGTGGCGCCGCTCCCACCCGGAGCTGCAACAGCTCATCCTCCGACCGGGGACCGTCCTCGGGGCCACCACCAGAAACCAGATCACGGCACTGTTTGAGCGACGGGTAATCATGGGGCTCCGGGGTGCCGCAACACCGTTCGTTTTCATCTGGGACGAGGATCTCGTGGGCGTCTTGCGCCGTGGCATCGAGACCGACCTGACCGGCATCTACAACGTTTGCGGCGACGGGGTAATGACAATGCGGCACATCGCTCGCCGGCTTGGGAAGCCCTACGTCGCCATGCCGGTGCCAGTGGTGCGGGGCGCTCTGTGGCTGCTGCATAGTCTGCACCTCACCCAATACGGTCCCGAGCAGGTCGATTTCCTACGCTACCGGCCCGTGCTCGCCAACACGCGGCTGAAGGAACAATTCGGGTACACACCGCAGAAGACTACGGCTGAGGCCTTCGAGGCATTTATGGAGGGTCGAGATGGCTAGAGGGACAAAGCTCCAGCTTCAGGGGAAGAACGTCGTCATCACCGGGGGCGGCGGTGGACTCGGGTCGGCACTCGGGCGCGAGTTTGGTCTCGCCGGCTGCAACGTTGCCCTGCTCGACATCGACTATGGGGCCGCGGTCGTAGCGGCCGATGCGGTCGGTCGGGGCGAGGGCGTCGCCATCGAGTGCGACGTCACCAGCTTCGACAGCTGCCGGCGTGCCCTCGACGCTGCCGAGGAGAGGCTCGGCCCAGTCGACATCCTGGTAAACAACGCCGGTTTGTCACATCGCAGCGCATTTGCCGAGACAGACATCGCAGTGATCCGGCGCATCATGGACATCAACTTCTGGGGCTCGGTCAACTGCACCAAGATCGCCCTGCCTTCGATCATGGAGCGCCGTGGGGTCATCGTGGTCATCAGCTCGACCGCCGGGTATGCCCCGCTGTTGGGACGCACCGGATACGCCGCTTCGAAACATGCGCTGCAGGGGTTCTTCGCCACACTGCGCACTGAAGTAGAAGCTTCCGGGGTCGATGTGCTCATCGCCGCACCGTCGTTCATCGACACCAACCTCCGGCGCCACACCATCGGCGGTGACGGCCGGATCACCGACCATCCCCAGTCACGGGTCGGCAAGATGGCTCGACCCGCAGACGTCGCCGAGCGCATCGTCTGGGCGGTCGAGCGGCGCAAGCGCAATGTCATCATCGGCAACGTGGGTCGTGTATCCCGGTACCTGAACGCACTTGCCCCCGACGTCTACGAGCGGATGATGGCGCGCTCACTGCGCTCCGAGTTCGAGCGCGGTCCCGGAAGTGTTGGCGACGACAACCCGTAGAATCCACCGCATTCGAGGTCAAGGGGAGCATGCTCGACGATCCGATCGTCCAGCTATCGGGAATAGTCATCGTCGCTTTCGCCGTCACCTGGTTCGGCGAGCGGGTGCGCGTCCCGATCATCCTCCCGCTGCTGGTTACCGGCTTCCTCATCGGGCCGATCTTCGGGCTCGTCAATCCGGATGAGATCCTCGGTGATCTGCTCGCACCTGCGGTGTCCATCGCCGTAGGGCTGATCCTGTTCGAGGGCGGGCTCAGCCTTCGGCTGCGCGAGATGGAGGGCCAACAGCGTGTCCTCTGGCTACTGGTGACGATCGGGGTCCTCATCACCTGGGGAATAGCCGCCGTGATGACCGCCCTGTTCACCGATCTATCACCGGGGATGGCAGTGCTGACCGGCTCGATCCTCGTCGTGTCCGGGCCGACGGTGATCGGGCCACTGCTGGCGACGGTACGGCCGCGACGCTCGGTGGCGTCCATTCTCAAGTGGGAAAGCATTCTGATCGACCCGATCGGGGCATTGCTCGCAGTGATCACGTTCGAGGTGATACTCCTGCGCGGTACCGGCGATCCGACACCGGTTGTCGTGCTGGGCGACATGGTTCAGTTCACCCTGGCGGGCCTTCTGGTGGGTGCCGCGGTCGCATACGGCTCGACCATCGTGTTGCAACGGCACTGGGTCTCGGAGCATCTGCTCCCCCTCTTCGGCTTGACGGTCGCCCTGCTGGCCTTCATGGTCGCCGACACGCTCTCTGCCGAGGCAGGGCTGCTGGCCACCACGGTGCTGGGTTTTATCCTCACCAACCAGCGAAGGGTGCGAACCGAGCAGATCGTGCGGTTCTCCGAGGCGATCCGGGTCCTGCTGATTGGCGTGCTGTTCATCGTGTTGAGCGCCCGGCTGAGCACCGAGCAGCTGCGGGTCGACCTGCCGGCGGCGATCGCGCTTCTCCTGGCGCTGGTCCTCGTTGCCCGGCCTCTGGCGGTAGCGGTAGCGACCATCCGATCACACTTGGGGTGGCGGGAGCGCCTGCTTCTTGCGGGCGTGGCGCCCCGGGGGATCGTGGCCGCCTCGGTGGCGTCGGTGTTTGCGTTGGAGCTCGAGCATGAGGGCATCACCGGCGCCGAGGCACTCACCCCCCTGGTGTTTGCCGTGATCGTGGGAACGGTCCTCGTCTACGGCATCGGGATGGGCCCGCTGGCACGCTGGCTCGGCCTGGCCGAAAAGCACCAGGAGGGAGTGCTCGTTCTCGGTGCCGGTCGGGTGGAGCGGGCGGTGGCCGACGCTCTCGCCGACACGGGAGTACCGGTCGTCTTCGCCACCACCAACCGCCAGGACCACTACGAGGCACGGATGGCCGGACGCCGGGCGTACTACGGCAACGTCCTGGCCCGGGACGTCGACCTCGATCTCGACCTCGCCGGGATCGGGCGACTGCTGGCACTGACGCCAAACGATGACGTCAACACGCTGGCCAGCACGCGTTTTGCCAACACGTTCGGTGGGGCGGAGACATACCAGCTCCCGCCGCGGCAGACCGCGGCCGGCATCCAATCGGACCCGGCCAGTGACTTCGGGGGAAGACAACTGTTCGGCGTGGATTGGGACTACCAGGCCATCGACCTGCTGCTCGAAACCGGTGGTGAGGTGCGTCGAATCAAGATCGGGACCGATCCCGAGATCGCCCACGAGCAGCTCTCTTCCCCGGAAGTCCTCGGCATTCTCTTCGTAGTCAAGGCGAGCGGCCGGGTACACGTGATCACGACCGCCAACCATGAGCCCCTCCGTGACACCGCCCCGGGCGACACCGTCATCACACTGGCGACCGGAGCTCAATCGCCGGGATAGACGCCGGGCAACGAGCTTCTTGCGTCGCAAACCGGAACATATTCCGGTTTCCGACGCCAGAGTGGCTCAGTATGGGGGCCAGGGAAGTGGCGGGCGGTCCTGGGGTGGGTCGGGATGGATTGGGTTGGCCAGCAACCCCGACACCCGGGTGACGAGCGCCTCGCGTTCCGCCCCACCAAGCAGCTCCGCGACGCGTTCGCCCAGGTTGCCGGCGACGGCCATCTCCAGCCTGCCCAGACCATCCAGCTCCGTTTCGGGGATCGACTGGCCGCTGAAACCCCACAGCACGGTCCGGAGCTTGTCATCAGGGTGAAAGGTGAGGCCATGGTCGATTCCGAGCAGCCTTTGCCCATCAGAGATGATGTGACCGAGCTTGCGATCGGCATTGTTCGTGACCAGATCGAGCACCGCTATTCGCCACAGCTCGGGCGGCTCGGTCTGCAGCGCTCTGACCGGGTCGAAGTCGGGGTCGAGCTCGACGAATCGTTGGACCGCGCCCCGGCCGTAAGGCCCCACGCCGAGCACGGTCTCCGGGACGACGTCAAATCCCAGGGCCTCGGAGACCTCGTAGGTGAGCACCTCACGAGCGGCGAGCGTCTCAACCTGGAAGTCCCACAGCGGACGCTCCCCCGCGGTCGGTTTGTAAATAACCTGCTCCCCGTCACCCGTTGTCGCCAGAAGCGTGGCGTTTGAGGCGTCGACGAACCGGCCGACTACTTCCGTGATGACCGGCTCCCATCCCACGTCAGGGACGGTGCCCGCGTAGGTCACCGTTGCTGCGCGGGCAGTTGTGACCCTCCGGGTCCATCGGCAGGCCGCAGCGAGGGCAGGCAGGCCGACCGGCTGCGACAATGGCGAGCGCCTCCCTGGCGAACGCATCGAGTTGGGCGATCGTGAGCTCATAGCGAACCGGCGGATCCTCCTCGGTCGACATCAGCACGAGCTCTCCGACATCGTTGTCGCCAAGGGCCAGCTGCATGCCGCCGACACGGAAGCTCACCGGTGTCTCCGCATGAACTGTGCCTGGGTCGAGGGCGAGACCCGTGCCGATGAGCCCGCGCTCGCGGAGCAGCCTCTGTGCCTCCTCCGCCAGCGCGGCCACCTGGATCTTCTCGAGGACGTAGGCGATGGACTCACCACCGTCCACGACCTCGAGTAGAAACAGCCTGTCCCCCGGCTCCCCGAGTGCTCCCCCGGCAAACCGATCGACGCTGCTCATCGCCACCTCCCGGTATCGACGGTGTAGTTGAGAACCGGCACACGTGGCGCACCCTGCTTGGGTATATCGACGATCGACACACTGGCCGCCATCGGCTCGATCCGATGCGAGAGGTCGAGGGGTAGACCCAGGTAGTAGGCAACGATCACCTTTATGACGTCGCCGTGGCTGGCGACGGCGACCTGCTCATCCGGATGTCGAGCGACAAGTTGTTCGATGCCGGCGACAGCCCTCGCCTGTACCTCGCTCAGCATCTCGCCCCCGGGAAACCTGAACCGGGACGCGCTCAGCATCAGCTCCTGCCAGGCCTTGAGCCGGTACAGGGACTTGAGCGGTCGGCCCCGCCACTTCCCGTAGTCGGCCTCGACGAAGGCGTCCGCAACCCGGGGCCTCAGCTTGCGGCCGCGGGCAACCGCAGCGGCGGTCTCCCGGCACCGCCGGTGCGGGCTCGAGTAGATCGCGTTGAGTGGGACATCTCTGAGGTGCTCTCCGAGCCGTGTCGCCAGCGCCAACCCCTCAGGAGACAGCGAGATGGACTGGTCGGTGCTCGAGAGCCGTTTGCCGGTATCGGGCGTGAGCGAATGACGTATCAGGTAGAGCCGCATCCGGCGATCCTACCCGGGCGCCCGTCACCGCCCGACGGAGCCCGTGAGGACACGCGCCGGGAACCGGACCACGGCTTCCAGCAACTCGAAAACGCCACGCACCGAGATACCGATGATGCGGAAGGGGATGCTCAGTATCCACACGATCGGGTAGGCAATCAGCGCCAGCAGAGCAAGCGGCCAGGCGATCGCGGCCAGCAACAACCAGAGTAGAAACAGCAACATGGGTGACCCCGCGTCCTCTCACTTCGTCTACTCCGATAATGCACGAACCGTGCCGGCCTTCCAATCGGGGCATCCCCTGATTCGACCCTGACGCGTAACCGACTATCAGTGAGGACAGGGCCGGCAACAACCGGAGCGACTATCCTCCGCGTCCAGATGACCCTGGACGAAGTCGGACCACCGGATCTGCGACCGCTCGGTGTCGGCGAGACGCTCGATGCCGCGTTTCGCCTGCTCCGCCAGAACCTCGGCAAGTACCTGAAATTGACAGTCGTCTTCGTGCTCGTGCCGCTTGTGTTCCTCAGCGCCTACCAACTGTCCGAAATCGCCGGCATCCGCGGCAACGTCGTGCTCGTCAACGACCCCGACAGTTACACGCAAACGGTGCTGTGGATCGGCTTACTAGGGCGTGTATCCCAGCTGTTGTGCTTCGGGTTGCTCGTTCATCTGTCGACACGGCTGTACATGAACCACGAGGAGACTGCAGGAAGCATCCTTCGCTCGAGCGGACGTCGATTCCTTCCGTTCATCGGGATGTTCTTGCTTCTCGTGCTCTACGCCATCGGGGTCGCCATCGTTGCATCCCTGGGGAGCCTCTTGTTCGGCCCACTCAGCGTGTTTGCGTTGCTGGCGGTGCTCACAGCCTGGTTCACCTACTACAGCCTCAGCGTCCCCGCCTTCTGGTACGAGGGGATCACGGCGAGCAAGGCGATTGGACGCTCCTCGGCGCTCGTCCGCAACCGGTTCTGGAAAGTGCTCGGCGCGCTCTCGGTCGGTCTGGTGATCATTGGGGTCTTCTCGGTGGGCCTGGTGGCGCTCGTCGTGTCGACTCATCCTGAATATGCGAGATCCCTTGCCGTTCGTGCTCACGACAAACGGGCTCGAGTTGGTCGGCACTGTGATCAGCTTCATCATCCTGGCTCCGGTTGTCACGGTCACGTACTTCGACTGCCGCGTTCGCAACGAAGGCTTGGACATGCAGCTGAAGCTCGGTCAGATCGGGGAACCCGACGATACGTGGAGGGACGAGCCGCCGCCACAGGTTCCCTGGTAGCCGCCGTGCGTCGTCGCGCCTGGCTGCTCCTCATCTCGGCAGCCATCCTGGTGTGGCCCGCCGGCTCCACTGCCGCATCTGCCGCCGATGTCTCCGCCGAGGAGTTCGCTCGAATCGCGGCTGAAGCCGAGTCCACCGGCACCGTCGACCAGCTCGCTGCGGTCACTTCGATCGACGGGAAACCGGTCGACCTCGCCTCGCTCATCGATGCGTCACCGCGAGAGCAGAGAGCCCGGATTGCCGCTCTCGCCAGGATCAGCGCGGCTACACCGGGCGGCCTCGATTCGGCCACACTACGGGACCAGGCAAGGGACATAACGTCCAAGCCTCCGTTTGCCGCCGAGGAGGCCGCCAACAGCGGGATCCTCTCCCGGATCGTCACATTCATAGCCGATGCCCTCAACACAACCGGTGCCCGTGGTCTGGGGCTCATTGTGATCGTCGGAGTCGCGTTCGCTGTCGGCTACGTCATTCTCGACCGCGTCGTCGCCCGCAGACAGGCGGTTGCTGCGGCCCCCGGTCCGGCGAAACAGTCCGTGGACTACCGCGCCGAGGCGGACATCGCGGCAGCCGCCGGAGACTACGCAGGCGCTCTCCGGATGTTGTTCATGGACGGTGCGCAACACCTGGAGCAGCTGCGTGTTGTCCGCAACGCGGCTACCACATCAACCGCCACCGTGCGGCCCCTGGCCGAGAGCCCCCGCTTTCTCGATCGCTTCGACGCGGTCGCATACGGCGGGGACACAGCATTGAGCGACGATGTCACCGAAGCACGCCGATCGTGGGACGCCTTGCAGAAGCGGCTGCAAACACAATGAACGATGCCCCGCTTTTCCGTTCCCGAGCCGGTCTAGTGGTTCTGGCGATCGTTGGTCTGCTGGTCGTCGTCGGGCTGGCCCGATCCGCCGAGCAGCAGAAGCCAGAGGACGGTCCCTCCGGCTCCTCCTACGCAACGCACAGTTCCGGCACCGCGGCGCTGTCCAGATTGCTCGTGCGCAATGGTTACGACGTCTCGCAACTCCGGACACCCCTCGCCGGGGTCTCGTTGTCGCCGCAAGACGTTGTTGTCCTGATCGACGGGGGCTCGCTCGGCGGCGAGGACGTGAACGCTCTCAATGAGTTCATCAGAAGCGGCGGACGCTTCGTAGCAATCGACTCGAGCCTCGGCAGGATCATCACCAAGGCCCCCTCCCCATCGACGACGACAGGCACCCCCGCCTCGTCGTTGCTCGATCTCGGCCCGTTTCAAGCGGTCGACACCGTCGCCGCGTCGAAGGAATGGCCCGACGCCGGCTCCCTGCTGCCACTCGTCGGCAACCAGGACGGCACCCTCCTCGGCATCGAGTACATAGGTGACGGGACGGTCGTCGCCATCGCCGACTCGACCATCGTCGAGAACGGGCAGATCGCCCAGGGCGACAACGCGCTGCTTGCACTCGCCGCCGTCGGCGATACGTCGGGGACGGTGCAGTTCGTCGAATACGTGCATGGGTTCACCCAGCCCACGGGTCTATCGGCTCTCCCGGCGCGTTGGAAACAGGCGCTGGTGCTCCTATCCCTGGCCTGCGCCGTCTGGCTGGTGGCAGGCGGCAAGCGATTCGGCCCCGTCGAGGAGACGGCTCGCAATATGCCCCCGCCCCGGTCGGCTTATGTCGACGCGCTTGCCCTCACCCTCGAAGCCGGCAAGGACCCAACCGCCGCCGACACGCTCGATCGGGCCATCGTGCGTGAGCTGCGACGACGGGGAGTGCCACCCGGGTCCCAGCTTGCCGTCGACTCTGCCGTGACCAGCGGTGTCGATCGGGATACCGCCGAGCTGGCGTTAACCGCACCCGCCTCGGAGAAGACCATACGGGCCAAGGCGGTCCTGCTATCACATCTCATCAACAAGGAGCAACTGTGAACGACCTGCGCAATCGAGTCGCCGCAGCGGTCGCTACGGCGGTGGTCGGTCTCGACTACGTCGTCGACGGCATTCTCACCGCCATCATCAGCGGTGGCCACGTCCTGCTCGAGGGACCACCGGGAACGGCCAAGACACTCGCGGCCCGTGCCGTCGCCAGGAGTCTCGGCCTCGAGTTCGCCAGGATCCAATTCACCCCCGACATGCTGCCCTCCGACATCACGGGCACGATGGCTCTCGCCGGGGGTGCCCTGCAGTTCCGACCGGGCCCGCTGTTTGCCGGTGCGATCCTTGCCGACGAGATCAACCGCACCCCTCCCAAGACCCAGGCGGCACTACTCGAGGCAATGCAAGAACGATCGGTGACGGTCGACGGCACGAGCCATCCGCTCCCGGACCCGTTCGTTGTGATCGCCACCCAGAACCCCATCGAGTACGAGGGGACCTACCCGCTTCCCGAAGCTCAGCTCGACCGCTTCATGATGAAGCTGGACGTGACTTACCCGAGCGAAGCCGACGAGGTCGACATCGTCACCATGGAACGCGTTGGTCTCGAGGATGTCGCCCTGCAACGCATCAGCCCGGCGGTGAGCAAAGCCGATCTTCTCGAGGCGCGCCGGGCCCTCGCTTCGGTGAGAGTCGATGAGAAGGTCGCCCGCTATGCGGTGGGTCTGGTCCGGCACACCCGGTCGCTGCCCAGCGTCGAACTCGGCGCCAGTCCCCGCGCCGCGGTGCATCTGATCACTGCCACCCGGGCCAGAGCGCTGCTCGAAGGGCGGGAGTTCATCACGCCGGATGACATCCGCAATCAGGCGCTGCCGGTGTTGGCACATCGTCTCGTGCTGACCGCCGATGCGTCGATTGACCGCTATCTGGCCGCCGATGCGATCAACGCCGCTCTGGCTGCGGTGCCGGTACCGAAGTGACCCCGACCCCCCGACTCGCCTTTGCGCTGGCTGCCGCAGCGGCAGTGCTGATCGCATTTGGGGCCACGCTGGGGGCGATCGCAGTCGCGCTCGTCGCCGCCGGCTACGTGGTCGACGTTTGGCGGCTGCGTCGGGATCCGGTAGTGAGCCGGGACGTACCTGATTTGATGCAGAGGCTGCACCCCGCCCCGCTGCACATCACCGGGACGAACCCGGCAGCGCAAAGCGTCAGGCTGCTCCAGCCGCAGATCCCGGACATCGACGTCGTCGACCAGGAAGCCGTCGGCGAGCTGGTCACGACCTTGACTGCGGCACGGCGCGGCGGCCACGTGTTACCCGCGGTGGCGGTGCGCTGTGTCGGCCCTCTCGGTCTCGCCGTCCGCGATCGTGAGATGTGCGGCAACCACGAGGTAACGGTGTATCCCGATGTCATCGGTGCCAAGAGAATCGCCCGGGCGGTTGCCAGCGGCGCCTTCACCTCGGTGGGTTGGCGCAGACGCGGTCCCATCGGCATCGGGACCGAGTTCGAGTCGATCCGCGACTACACGCCGGACGACGATATCCGGCACGTCAACTGGCGGGCGACGCTGCGGACCGGGAAACCGATGACCAACGCGTATCGCATCGACCGCGACCGCGACGTGATGTGCGTCATCGACAGCGGACGTTTGATGACGTCCCCGATCGGACCGCACACCCGGCTCGACATAGCGGTCGATGCCGCGGCCGCGATCGCACACACGGCCGATGCCCTCGGCGACCGCTGTGGCGTGGTTGCCTTCTCCAACAGGATTCTCCGCTCGCTGCCGCCGGCACGGCGTGGCGCCGAGGCGGTGGTCGAGGCGATCTACGATCTCGAACCGCAACCGGTCCAGAGCAACTATGAGCTGGCGTTCCGGGCAACCGCCCGGTCGAAACGGTCTCTGGTGGTGGTCTTCACCGACCTGTTCGAGGAGATGGCGGCGGCGCCGCTGCTCGAAGCCCTACCGCTTCTCTCCCGCACCCACGCGGTCGTGTTGGCGTACGTGCGCGATGACGATCTTCGCGAGGCGGTCGTCAACCCGGGGGACGACCCGCAGAGCCCCTACCGCGCCGTCGTTGCCCTCGATGCGTTGCGGGTCCACCGTCGCACCGCCGAGCGTCTTCGCCGTCGCGGGATCACCGTGATCGAGGCAGCACCCGAGTCCCTCCCTGCCGCCGCCGTGGGTGCCTACCTGGACCTGAAGCACCGCGCCGTTGTGTAGGCGCGCCCGCACCCTTTCATCCTGCGTAGGAAGGGGACGGCCTGCCGCGTAGCCACATGAGGAACCAGAACCCGCCACCGACGATCAGGCCGATGATGGTCACAGGGAGCGCCGCCATACCGCGTCTACTCACGAACGACTCGATGACCCCGGCAACAACCAGCCAGGGGAAGATGCCGAGTGTCATCAGCACCGCCGGGCGGGCTTCGGCGACGAGAGCCGATCGCCGTGACCGTTTCCCCGGGTGGACGACCGCCCAGCCGAGACGAAGGCCCGCGGCGGCGGCAACGATGATGCAAGACAACTCGAGCACACCATGGGCGGCGACCAGTTCGAGAAAGAATCCGCCGTTGTTGCCGGCCACGAGCGCGCCGCCGATGACCCCGAGCAGGAGACCGTTCTGGGCGAGAACGGCAACGGTGCCGATCCCGAAGAAGATGCCGACCCCAAAGGACAAGATGGCAACGGTCACGTTGTTGGTGATGAGGTAGGCCGAAAACTGCGCCTGTAGCGCCAGATCCCTGCCCATGTCGGTGCCACCCTGCGGATCTAGGGCGCCGGAGAATTGACCGGGCACCATGCCGACCGCCGCCCGGGTGTCCACCGTTGCCCATATCCAGCCGAGCACGGCAAAGCCGAGTAGAAGAGAGGCGGCCACAACGAGGAACACCGGTCGCTCGGCGCAAGTTCGCCAGAACGTAGTGGTCATGAACCGGATCGGATGGGCGCGTCGCGGCTGTGACCGATACACCAGCGGCCGTGCCGTGGTGACCAGCGTGGCGACCTGCCGTGCCGCGGGATGGTCTGGATGCTCCGACCGCAGGCGCGACAGGTCGGCAACCGCCGAGCGGTACAACCTGCCCAACTCGAGTACCTCGATCGCGGCCAGCCGCTCCGGGCGTCCCCGAGCCTGGGCGATCAGCGCCCCAAGCCGGTCCCAATCTGCCTGGCGCTCGGTAGTGAATATGCCTATCTTCACGCCTACCTCATGGACAGCGACCGCATCGAGATCAGCACGCCGGAAGGGCTCAATCTCGAGATGACTCTCGCCGGTCTCGGGTCGCGGTCCGCGGCCGCCATCATCGATACGCTCATCATCGTTGTCATGATCCTCGCGGTTGCGATCCCGTTCCGCAACGGGGGCGGGACCATCATCGAGGTCTTCCGGATCGTGACACCCTTCCTGCTCTTCTTCGGCTATCACATGTTCTTCGAGACGACGGGGAGACGTCAGTCACCCGGCAAGCGGCTCCTGTCGCTACGCGTGGTCAGGACCGATGGCTCGCCTGCCGGCGGCGTCGAGACGTTGATCCGCAATCTGTTGCGGCTCGTCGACTTCCTGCCGTCGTTCTATCTGATCGGGATCATCACCGTCTTCGCAACCTCGCAGAACCAGCGGCTAGGAGATCTGGCCGCAGGTGTCGTTGTTGTCGCCGAGCCAAACCCTGCGGGGGTGCTCCCCACGGATGACCTTCCGCCGTTCCACGACCTTCCCGAGGGGTGGGACGTGAGCGCCGTCACCGACCAGGACGTCGCGGTGCTTCGCGAGTTCCTGAGCCGCCGCTTCGATCTTGCTCCCGATGCACGCCGCAAGATCGCCCTGCAAATCGCATCGACCCTGGATAGGAAGGTGAGCCGTCCGTCGGCACACATGTCATCGGAGCAACTGATGGAGATAATCCTCGATCTGAAGCAAAGGCGCGGCCGATGACCGTCGTCACTCGAGGACGTTGATTCCCCTGGCGGCACACATTTCTTTGAGGACCCGTGGCCAGACCGTTACCGACACCTCACCGAGGTGAGCCTTCTTCAGCAGCAGCATGTAGGTGCGTGACTGGCCAATGCCCCCGCCGATCGACAGCGGGATCTCGTCGTGCAGGATCGCCCGGTGATACGGGAGCTCGAGAAAGTCGAGCTGGCCGCTCATCTCCAGCTGTGTCGCAAGCGTCTCCTTCGTCACCCGGATGCCCATCGACGTCAGCTCGTGACGGCGTCGGGTCACCGGGTTCCACACCAGGATGTCGCCGTTGAGACCATGCGTCGTCCTGCCCGACGCCGAGGTCGTCTCGGTGACCCAGTCGTCGTAATCGGCGGCGCGCATCTCGTGCGGGTAGCCGTCGGCCAGCGGCCAGCCGATACCGTAGATGAAGATGGCCGGGTAGTCCTGAAGGATCCGGGTCTCACGTTCCTTCCGGGGCAGATCCGGATACATGTCGAGGATGTCTTCCGAATGCAGCAGCGTGAGCTCGTCCGGCAGGTTCGGGTACCTGGGCGTGTTCAACTGCGGGTAGAGCGAAAGAAGGTGCCGCTCGGCGCCGACGAGCACCGACCAGATCCGCTTGACGATGTCGGTCAGGAACTCGAGGTTTCGCTCCTCCGGCAACATGACCCGCTCCCAGTCCCACTGGTCGACGTAGGCGGAATGGTCGTGGTCGAGGAAGTAGTCCTTGCGGACCGCCCTCATGTCGGTGCATATACCCTCGCCCGGCTGCATCCCGAACTGAGCGAGGGCGGTACGCTTCCACTTGGTCGCCGCCTGCACCACCTGAGCGTCGATGGGGTGCTGGTCGTGGTCGTTGGAGATATGGAACGAGACGGGGGTTCGGGAACCGTCCCGATCGAGCATGTCGTTGACACCACTCGCAGAGTCGACGATCAGCGGCACCTGCACCATCATGAGGTTCAACGCCTTGCAGAGATGCTCCTCGACGTAGGACTTGGCGGCAAACAGCGCATCCATGGTCTGTCGGGGGGTGAGCAGCGACTCGTAATCGTCGGGGAGGATCTTGGCGAGATCGTCGTAGTTTCCGATTCCCGGTCCGGCTAGGTCGTCGGCCTTGTTCGTCATCAGCAACCTCCTGACAAGGGCACTGCATAAATGTATCAACCGGCCCGGCCGGCTGTTAGGGGCGATCCGCCCTTTCGGTAGCAATCGGGCACGTCGCCGGCCGAGCGAAGCTCAGGCCTTCACAATCCTCCGTTCCCGGGCCATTATGGAAGAAGCCGAAGAAAGGTGACTTGATGAGCCACGACAGCGGATTCCGACGCGGCAGTCACGACGCCACCCATGTGCCCGGAGCGAAGCTCCGGGGTCACACCAAGGCTTCGGACCAATTCGAGGAGCGGATGCGCCGCAAGCGCGAGCAGAGCGAGCGTCTCGGCCGACCCCTGGAGAAACACCAGGAGGAGGAGTAGGCAGCCATCGAGCGCTAGGAGTGTGCTGAACAATTCCAGTTCAGGCTCAACGCGTGGTCCACAACGGTAATGCGTCAGACCTGCGACGCTTCACGGCGATCAAAACAGCACCCTCCTAGAGCAGACGCCGGGCGCACGTTGCCCGGAACCGCTCGACCACGCCGGGATCGCCGGTGACTGTCACATCGTCGATCGGAGCCCTACCCCAAATCCACAGGAACACCCTATCGGGCTCACCGCCGATCGTCGCCTGTGGCTCGGCGTCCGGTTCGAGCATCATGGTGCGATCGGCGTAGTCGACGCCTTTCCGGGAGCCGACGAACCTCCCGAGCCGCGCCGCCCAGGTCTGGTCGGCGGTCTCGATGCAGATCACGTCCTCGCCGGGACGGAACTGAGCCCAGACGGGGCGACGGGTGAGGAACACCTCGAACAACTCGGCGACCCCGTCGACGGCTAGCTCAGGATCGATGGCGCTCTCGTAGCCGTGCGCCTGCTCGGCATCGACGCGGTGGACGACGGTCTCCTGCGCCATCCGCCGGTACCAGAACCCGACGGTCTTGTCCGGCCCGAACGTGTACGACGGCAGCGCAGGATCTGCCTTCTCGAGGATCTTGTAGAGACGGACCGCCTCCTCCCGGTACCAGTCGAGCGGGGCGGCTCCCTCGGGGAGACCCCGATGCGGCGGCGACTGGTCGATCCAGGCTCCGGTGATGATGTCGGCTTTGTGACAGTGCACGTCGGCGGTGTGAATCACCAGATCACGCACCGTCCACTCGGGGCACCCGGGCACATCGGGGTCGAGCCCCCTGGCTGCGGCGGCAGCGAGTAAATGGGCGTCTGCGTCGAAGTGGGCGAGGTACGAATCGAAAGTCAACATGTGTCGAGGCTACCTCCTGGAGCCCGGGATCTCGTCCCGAATCCAACAAATGCCTTGACACGGGCATACATGTATGCGAGATTACGTCCAGGCCGTGACACCCCTTCGGGGGCGTTGCGGCGTTTTGGTTTCAGGTTTCGAGGAGAAAGGAGACACGCATGATGATCACCAACTTCACCGCTGTCCGGCACAGCAACCTCGTGTCTCCGCGTCGCGGCGGAGGCAGCGCTACGGGCGCTGCTGTCATCAGCAAGGCTCCTCGGAACACCGGGGCGACGACTATCTAGAGACGTCGACCCACCATATCGTTCACGAGGAGCCGCCCCAGGGGCGGCTTTCTTCTTTGGCCCGCCCCTCCAGACACCCGGGGCGGGCCCATTGGGGGTTCCCTGGAGGTTCGAATCCTCCCCGCTCCACGCGTAGTCGCCTTCGGCGAGTACGTACAGACGGCAAAGCCGCCGGGACCTGTGGCCTGCACACATACACGGCCCATCGCAGCCTGCAGATCCCGGCAGCTTCCGTCGCAACAACATGAAAGGAGAGGGACGGTGCAGACACCTATCGCCCGCATCAGCAACGTGCTGGCACGGCACGGCGTCGATCTCGGTCGCAATCCGCGCTGGGTCGAGGACGCCGACGCACGGCACATTGCGCGCATGAACGAAGCTGTCGCCGCGATCAGGGTCCGATGACCTATCGCCGGCAGGACAACACCCCCTCGACGGGGGAAGAACAGAAAGGAGCACAGAGATGAACATGTTCTCTCTCACGGGACCGATTGGCAACCGCAAGTGATGTTTGCGGGACCCTGATCGGGGCCACGAGACCGCTACCGCCCGTTCGCGGGCTGCACCGACACGATGCCGTCGGGTGCGGCCCGCGGGCGTGTAGCCTCATCGCCATGAGCGAGCAACCCGCAGCCAACTGGTATCCCGATCCATCGGGCAGACACGAGAAACGATACTGGGACGGCGCCACCTGGACCGATCGGGTCATGGACGGCAACGTGGAGCGCAACGACTCCGCCACCGCCGGGTCCCAAGTTCCGGTGGGGGAGCAGAGCAATGCCAGGGTACAGGACCAGGTGAGCCGGCAGGCCGGTCTGTCGGGGGCACCGGCAGGCGGTGGCACGATCCTCACCGAGCCGATCCTGGTGGTCAACCAGAAGGCCAAGCTGATAGAGGTCAATACTGAGTACGCGGTGTACGACCAGAACGGCAACCAGATCGGTGCCATCCGCGAGGTCGGTCAGAGTGCGGCGAAGAAGGCGCTGCGGGTCCTCACCAGCGTCGACCAATTCCTCACCCACAAGTTCCAGATCGTCGACATGCACGGGTCGGTCCTCCTCACCGTCACTCGCCCCGCCAAGCTGGTCAAATCACGGGTCGAGGTGTCCGACGGCGCCGGGCGCCCCGTCGGTTCGATCGTTCAGCAGAATGTGTTCGGCAAGATCAACTTCGCTCTCCAAGCCGGCGGAACCACGGTGGGAGCCATCAAGGCGGAGAACTGGCGGGCGTGGAACTTCAGTATCCAGGACCGCACCGGCAGCGAGGTAGCCAGGATCACCAAGACGTGGGAAGGCCTGGCCAAGACCATGTTCACCACCGCCGACAACTACGTCCTCCAACTCCACCGCACGCTCGACGAGCCCCTCCGCTCGCTGGTCATCGCCTCAGCGCTCTCGGTCGACACCGCTCTCAAACAAGACAGCCGCGGCCTCAACTGAGATTGGACTTCAGCCTTCCAGCCTCATGGCGCTGCCGTTGGTGAACAGGGCTTCGATTACGGTGGTGCCGGCGGGGACGTCGGGGGCGGCACGGTAGGCGCCGACCGACGTGCTGTCGCTGAGGAACCGGGGCAGCCCGAGCAGATCGAGGGTGGCCACACGAGAGGTCAGGTTGACCGCGCCCATCGTGTTCAGCTCGGACGAGATCTCGAGCCGGTAGTCGCCGCCATCGCGATCGACGAAGTCGTAGCGGACGTCCGCGGGTTCGGCCGCGTCGGCGAGGTAGTCGAACGGGTCGGGTTTGGGCACCTCGCGATAGTTGGCTGTGAAGGTGTCGGAATCACCCCAGTCACCCTGATAGTCCTCGATGCCGCCGAGCCAGTTACCCACCATGAGGTTGTTGACGTAGGTACGGCGGAAGGTGTGAAAATGCCAGGTCGGATAGTCAATCCTCTCGAAGTTCTCCGGGCCACCGCCGCCCCAGGTGCCAACGTCACCGAACCACCCGGTCTCGGTGCTCCACAGACCGTCGACGGTGTTGTTGATGATCCACGTCTGGTCCGAATCCCAGGTCAATATTGCAGCCTTCATCCAGTCGGGTCCGATCCGCAATCCGCTGATGAGGTTGTTGGCGATGAGGTTGGGGCCCGGGTTGGCCTCGATGCCGATCCCCCACGCATAGGGGTCGGTGATGGTGTTGCCATCGACCCGGATGCCGTAGTTCTCGCCGCGGAGTGTGATTCCCGGCCCGCCGCCGGTGATGGTGTTATGGGCGATCGTGCTGCCGGTCATCTTGTCGAACAGAATTGATGAGACGTCGGTCACCCGGTTGTAGCCGGCCCATCCCGCGTTGACGATGGTGTTCGACTCCACCGATACCCGGGTGCGGCCAGGAGCCCAGTCGTTGAGCGTATCTGCGGTGAGCCGCACGCTCATCCCGGAGACACCGATCCCTACGGCGCCTGCGTCGACCACCCAGTTGTTGCTGATCTCGATGGGGGCGACCCCCATATCACCCGAAACAACGGCGCCAATGCCGGTGTGCTCGCTGCCCCTCACGTAGTTGCCCTCGATGACGACACCGTGGGCGTACACATCCTCTGCGGGATTCTCGCCCCGACTACCGATGCTGATGAGCGCCTCGCCCTCGTGCTGAGTACCCCCGCGCACCTCGAAACCGTGCAACTCCACAAAATCGCCGAGGATCGAGACAACGGGTCCAGAGCGGGCCGCGAGGCCGAGACTTGCCTCGTTCGGATCGGCTCCATCGGGAAGCCGTACGAACACGGTGGGGTCGAAGGCGGACGGAACCGGGCCGAGAACCATGTATTCGGATACGAAATTCTGCGCGGTCCCGCCCACACCGCGCCCGCTACTGGTAGGCCGGGATGCGGACGTGACCGCAGCGCCGACGACCTCGGGAATTCCAAACCGGAACGACGGCGTCTTCCCCGCGGTGCCACTCGCCGTAGTCGTGTCCCACTGGAACATGAGATGGTGCCAACCCTGCTGCATGACAACACCGTGCCAGGTCTCGCCGTAGTCGCCGAGCCCGATCTCGGGATGCGGCAGGTCGGCCTCGCCGTTGTCGCTGGTGGCATAGATGTGCGAATCGAGCAACTCGCCGTCTAGCCACACCCGGTACGCGTAGGGCTGGTCCGTGAGGCTCCCGCCGCCGATTCCGCCGGCTCGGAACGGGCCCGACACCTGCAGGTCGTAGCCAGACCGGCTGGTGTACCACTCATAGTCAGACACATCGGATGGCTTGGTCACGTATACCCAGGCAGATCCCCAGTAGACCCCACCGCCAAAGCCGTCCCCGAATTCCGAGCCGAGGTCGACGAACCCACCGCCATCGGCCGCCTTGCGCTGCCAGATGTACTGGCTAGAGCCGAAATCGTAGATCGCACCCTCGCGGGCGTTGAAGTCACCATCAAAGCGCGGGTCGACGTAGGCGTCTCCTCCCCCGCTCACCACGTACTCGCCGGGTTGCAGATCCCAGGGTGCGCCGCGCTCGACGAGAGCTTGCCCGTCGACCGTGAGCGAGCCGGACATGTCGGTGAATGCCGTCGCCTCGTAGACCCCGGACAAACCCTCTGCCGGGCGCCACGCTCCGACCGGGAACGGATCATTGCCGGTGATGACCGGCATTGCGCCCGAGGCGCCCCTGATCCCTTCGATCTTGATAGGCGAACTGGCGGAACCGTCGACCGTTTCGACAACACTTTCTCGATACACGCCGGGGTAGACGTGGATGACCGTGCCGGGTTGGGCCCGCTCGACGGCGGCGGAGATGGTGCGCAGCGGGTGGGCCGGCGAGCCGCTGTTGTCATCCGACGCCTCGGGATCCTGGTTGTTGACCACGAGATCGGGGCCCGGGGTGACCTTGATCGGTGCCGGACCGGTGGCCGGTGCGAGCGCTGCCGGCGATTCACCGCGGGCCGGTGCGGTGTAGAAATAGTAGTTGGTGAGGTCGGCGGCGGGACGACCGGTCAGCGTCTCGGCTATCTGATCGATATCGAGACCGTCGGTCCCGCGGATGCGTTGCAGCGGATAGTTGACGACCCACCAGCCGGCCGGATCAACGACCACTCCGGTGTCGGAATCGTATGAAACCGTGACGCTGACCTCGCGCAAGAGCCGTCTCTGCCCGTCGGCGGTGACGACGAAGGGCTCCAGCCGGCCTACTTCGGGCAGTAGCACGGACGAAGGAAGCGGAAGTGGGTCCGGGGCGAGGAGCGCCTGCTGAGCCGCCCAGACGAGCGGTGGCGAGGCATCGTCAGCGGGTTCGCTCAGCGACGGGACTGTCGTTGTTGTGGTGGCTTGCGCCATGGCGGCGACCTGACCGGCTGCGACCAGCTCGGCGGGGTACTCGTAGCCATCTGAGTAGTCCACCGCCGGGTCACCCTGAGCGCACGCGGTGAGAGCCAGCAACAACGCCAGCGCGAGCGTCACAACGGTGCGAGGTGCCTTCAACCGATCCTTCCTGTGTCGGTTGAAGAAATCGGCCGGTTTCCCCGGGTTCTTGAGGGATTACATGGGTTCGAAGCGTGCCGTGAAGTGACGCAGCCACGGCGCCTGCTCGACGATCCGGTAACCCTTGATGTCCGACCCGCCCAACGCCACGTCGATAATCACCTCGGCGACGAAGTCGATATGGCTCTGGGTGTAGGTGCGGCGAGGTATCGCCAGACGAACGAGCTCCATCGGCGCCGCAGTGTCGGTGCCGTCGGGCTGCGGTTTGCCGAACATCACAGACCCGATCTCGACGCCACGCACCCCTCCGTTGCGATAGAGCTCGATAGCCAGGGCCTGCGCCGGGTACTGGTGGGCGGGAATGTGGGGGAGCAGCGCCTTGGCGTCGAGGTACACCGCGTGTCCTCCCGCGGGCCGGACGATGGGCACCCCTGCGGCATAGACTTTCTCAGCCAGGTACTCGGTCGACCGGATCCGGTAGCGGAGATAGTTCTCGTCGAGCACTTCATTGAGACCGACCGCGATCGCCTCGAGGTCGTAGCCGGCCAGACCACCGTACGTCGGGAAACCCTCAGTGAGGATCAGCAGGTTGCGGCACTTGACCGCGAGTGCCGGGTCATTGAGAGCGAGGAACCCCCCGATGTTGGCCAGGCCATCCTTCTTGGCCGACATGGTGCACCCGTCGGCGAGCGAGAACATCTCTCCGGCGATCTCCCGCGGTGTCTTGTCGGCGTAGCCCTTCTCGCGCAGCTTGATGAACCAGGCATTTTCGGCAAACCGGCACGCATCGAGGATGAACGGCAGCCCGTGCTCGTCGCACACCGCACGCACGGCCCGCAGGTTTGCGATCGACACCGGCTGGCCACCACCCGAGTTGTTGGTGACCGTCACCATCACCATGGGGATCCGCTCCGCACCAACCTCGGCAATGGTTGCCTGTAGCGCGTCGATGTCCACGTTGCCCTTGAAGGGAAGGACCACAGACGGGTCCCGACCTTCCGCAATGACCAGGTCGCGTGCCTCTGCCCCCTGGTACTCGATGTTGGCACGCGTCGTGTCGAAATGGGTGTTCGATGGAACGACATCGCCCGCGCCGACGGCGTTGGCAAATAGGATGCGCTCGGCAGCGCGCCCCTGATGTGTCGGAATGACGTGCTCGTAGCCTGTGATCTCCCGGACCGCCTTCTCGAACTTGAAGAACGAGCGACCCCCGGCATACGACTCGTCGCCGAGCATCATTCCCGCCCACTGCCGCGACGACATGGCGCCGGTGCCGCTGTCGGTCAACAGGTCGATGACGACCTCATCGGCGTGCAGACCGAACAGGTTGTAGCCGGCACGTTGCAGCGCCCGCTCTCGCTCCTCGGCGGATGGCAGATCGATGGCCTGGACGGACTTGATACGGAACGGTTCGATGATGCTGCGGTGCGGCATGGGGGCTCCCTCGGGTTAGCTTGTCCGCCGTCACTCATTCGGCGGAGTCTCCCGGCGTCAGACTGCCACCTTTCCCGCCGGACAAGCGAAGTCTCCCACAAACCTATCGAAGTCGACTTGCAGAACGTGCCCTGGCTCGGCCAGTATCTCTGCGGCGGCCGCTCGGGAACAGCGGCCGGCTACTGGAGGAGCAGTAGTGGAAAGCCAGACACCGGGCGTCGGTACGAGCCGGCACCGGTTGCCGTCCCCGGTGCGGGGCATCCTGGTCCTTACGCTTCTCTACTTCTTCCTCGTCGGGGTCAAGCTGCTCGAGAACGGGATCGAGGGACTCGGATCGAGTTTCACCGACACGCTGTTTCGGGGCGTCTCCAACCCGCTGGCCGGTCTGTTCGTCGGGATCCTGGCGACCGTCCTCGTCCAGTCGTCATCGGTGACTACGTCGACGATCGTCGGGCTGGTCGGCACCGGCGTGCTGTCCGTCCAGCATGCGGTCCCCATGGTGATGGGTGCCAACATCGGGACCACCGTCACCAACACGATTGTGTCTCTGGCCCACATGCGCCGCTCCGAGGAGTTCAAGCGAGCGTTCACCGCTGCCACGATGCACGACTTCTTCAACCTGATATCCGTGGCGGTGCTTCTCCCCATCGAGATCCTCACGCATGCGATCTCCGGTCTCGCCAGGTTCATCACCGAGACCATCGCCGGCGGCGTTGGCGGAGGTAGCTTCGACAGCCCCATCAAGGGCGCCGTCAAGTGGGGCGCCGGTCTTATCGACGACCTGTTCGGCTGGATCAGCAGCGAGAAGCTTCTGGCGACTGTGCTCCTGATAGCGGGCGTCGCGCTGATCTTCCTCACGCTCGCGTTCATCACCAAGAACATGCGTGTCATGGTGGCGGCGCGGGTCGAACGCTCGCTCAACGCTGCGCTGTCGAGAAGCGGCACGGTGGGCATGGTCGTCGGGATGCTGGTTACTGTCGCCGTGCAATCGTCCAGCATCACGACTTCGATCCTCATCCCGCTTGTCGCCTCCGGCATCCTGCTCGTGAGGAACGCCTACCCGATAACTCTTGGCGCCAACGTGGGTACCACCGTCACGGCGTTGCTGGCTGCCCTGGGGACCGGCCAGATCGACGGGCTGACGATTGCCGTGACCCACACGGTCTTCAACGTGCTCGGTATCCTCCTCATCTACCCATGGCGGAAGACCCGATACCTGCCGGTTGCCATCGCCGACCGATTGGCCGACGTCGCTATGCACCGGAAGTCCGTGGCCCTCGGGTACACACTCACCGTGTTCGTCGCAATACCCCTCGCGGGTATCCTGATTCTCAGATAGGAGGGACCACTTGGTCTTCGATTTCTTCAGAGGCGGCGGTCGTTCAACCATCGACGAGGTCGAAAAGACCCTCGTCGAGATGATGCAGAACGCCAGGCAGAACTACGACGACGCCATGGATGCGGTCTTCGGTGGCGGAACCTCGAAATCCACGAAGAAGGGCCTGAAGAAGACCGACCGGGAGATCAACCTCGCCCAACAGCAGGTGCGGCGCGATCTCATGATGCACGCATCGGTCAGCCCCACGATTGATCTGGCGGAGACCCTTGCGTACATGAGCATCGTCAAAGATGTCGAGCGAGTCGGGGACTACGCCAAGAACCTGTACGACCTGGCCAAGTTCGGAACCGATTTCACCAGCGCCGAAGACGTCGAGTTCCTCGCCGGCCATCGCGATCGCGTCGGCCAGTTCATCTGCGACGCCATCGAGGTGTTCGAGACCCATGACGCCGACGGAGCCCGCGAGCTGATCGCAAAGGGCGACACCTACTTCGATGAATTCGACAACAATGTCAAAGCGGCTTTCAAGTCGGAGGGGCAGGCGTCAGACGCAGTCGCCAGGACGCTCTACTTCCGGTTCCTGAAACGGATCACCGCCCACGTCATGAACTTCCTGACCTCGCTGGTTGCCCCGATCCACCGCCTCGACTACTACGACGAGGAAAAGGACGACCGGGTCGAGTTGTGAGACCCCACGCCGGATCCCCGGGCATTTGGTCGACATCCGCACCTCGTCGTGGCGCCCGGCTCTGCGACGCCGAGACTCGCTCTACGCAGACTCGATGGCGGCCGCGTCCTGGAGACCAAGCTGCTCGATGGCCATCTCTCGCATCTTGAACTTCTGCACCTTGCCGGTGACGGTCATCGGGAACTCGGGTACGAACCGCACGTACCGGGGGATCTTGAAGTGGGCGATCTTGCCCTTGCAGAACTCCTTGAGCCCTTCTTCGGTGAGGTTGGCGCCCTCCCGCTGTGTCACCCACGCCATGATCTCCTCGCCGAACTTGACGTCGGGAACACCGATGACCTGGGCATCGACAACATCCGGGTGGGTGTAGAGAAACTCCTCGATCTCACGGGGATAGACGTTCTCGCCGCCGCGGATGATCATGTCCTTGATCCGGCCGACGATGTTGACGTAACCCGCATCGTCCATCGTGGCGAGGTCACCGGTGTGCATCCAGCCGCCCTCGTCGATCGCCTCTGCGGTTCGCTCGGGGTCGTTCCAATAGCCGATCATCACCGAATAGCCACGGGCGCACAGCTCGCCGGAGTCACCCCGCCCCACAGTGTCCCCGGTCTCGGGATCGACGATCTTCACCTCGACGTGCGGGTGGATCCGGCCGACGGTGGAGACCCTGCGGTCGATATCGTCGTCCGGGCTGGTCTGTGTAGAGACCGGCGAGGTCTCGGTCATCCCGTAAGCGATGGTCACCTCGGTCATGTTGAAATCGGAGATGACCCGCTTCATCACCTCAACCGGACATGGCGAGCCGGCCATGATCCCTGTGCGTAGCGACGACAAATCGTATTTGGCGACCCCGGGATGCCCGAGAGCTGCGATGAACATGGTGGGTACCCCGTACAGCGAGGTGCAGCGCTCGTCGTTGACCGTTTGCAGCACCGCGTCCGGGAGGAAGCGGGGTCCGGGAACGACAATTGCCGCCCCGTGGGTGGTGCAAGCGAGATTGCCGAGCACCATACCGAAGCAGTGATAGAACGGTACGGGAATGCACACCCGGTCGACGTTGCTGTATCGGCACATCTCCCCGACGAAGAATCCGTTGTTGAGGATGTTGATGTGGCTGAGCGTGGCACCCTTGGGAAAACCAGTCGTCCCCGACGTGTACTGGATGTTGATCGCATCGCCCGGGTCGAGCCCGGCTGAGATCTCATCGAGTGTTCGTTGCGACACCGTCTCCGCCCCCGACAGCAGCTGGTCCCAGTCGTCTGAATCGAGGAAGATCGTCCGTTCCAGGGAGGGCACGGAAGGGGCGACCTCGGCAACCATCTTCCGGTAGTCGCTTGTGAGGAACTCGGGCGCCGAGACGAGAAAACGGCACCCCGACTGGTTGAGCGCATATTCGAGCTCGCTGGTGCGGTAAGCGGGGTTGATGTTGACCAGGATCGCCCCCATACGGGCCGTCGCATATTGGACCAGCACCCACTCGGCGTTGTTGGGGCTCCAGATACCGATCCGATCTCCCTTTTCGAGCCCGAGGGCAAGCAGCCCGCGCGCCACCCGGTCGACCTCTGCATCGAACTCGGCGTAGGTGAGCCGGACGTTCTGGTACGGAACGACCAGCGCCTCCCCATCCCGGAAGCGGGCCACCGTGGCCCGCAGATTGTCGCCAATCGTCTGGTGAATGAGCGGTACCGATGTCGGGCCTGCATCGTGAGCAAGAGCCATCTGCTCCTCCTTCTGCCGCCATCATGATATTCGCCGCCGCAACGCCGGGCTCGGTGCGCCGGCGGGTGCAAACAGCAATCCGCCCATTGCGGCCTACCCGTGTCGGGCGACGATGAAGAGGCGGGGGAAGGGGTAGAGGGTCGTTCCGTCCTGCCGTTGCGGGTACGCGGACCGTAGTTTCGATCGGTAGGTGGCGAGGAAACGATCGCGGTCGTCATCGCCAAGCTCCTCGAGGATCGGGCGCAGGGCAGTTCCCTTCACCCATTCGAGTACAGGATCGTCACCGCTCAGCGCCTGGTAGAAGACCGTCTTCCAGACGTCAACGTCGGCACAGAGCGGACGGAGCAGGTCGTGATAGTGCTCCGGGTCTGCGACCGGTCGTCTCCCTATGCGCTCCCTCAGCTCTTCGGGCCCGATTGGCCCGCCCTCGCCCGTGCCCCCCAATACCTCACGCATCAGCCGGTGCGACGGCTCACTCCAACTGAGCGGCATCTGGATCGCCAGCATCCCATCCGGCTGTAGGGACTCTGCAAGGGTCACGATCAGCCCGTCGTGATCGGGCACCCAGTGGAGCACCGCGTTCGAGAAGATGATGTCGGGGTGCTCGGGAGGATCCCAGGCACGCACGTCCTGCCCGACCCAACGCACCCGGCTGGGTACCAGCGCTGCATCGGCAAGCATCGCGGTCGATGTGTCCGTCCCGATCACATCTGCGTTCGGCCAGCGATCGGACATCAACCGGGCCAACTGCCCGCGCCCGGTCCCGATGTCGTAGATGAGTCGGGGATCCCCGTGATGCACGCGGGCGAGCAGATCAAGCGCCGGTCTGAGCCGATGATCGTCGAATCTCGAGTACTGCTGCGGATCCCAGGTGAACAACGTGCTCAGCCGCCGTGTTGCAGCTCGATGTCGTGGCTGCCACAGGTGCGGCAGCGCAGCCGGGGAGCACCGGCAGGGGCCCGCGGTACCGAGGTGGCCGGTGGAGCCGGCTGGCCGACGAGGTTCGGCCGGGCGGCCACCATCGGAGCCTGTCCGCTCAGCGGCGATTGTGCAGAAGCCATCCGGGCCCGCGGCGATATATCGGCCCCACACGACACGCATACCTCCACGGAATGATGCTGGGTGACCCCGCAACGCGGGCAGTCGACCCACTCCTTGGAGGCGTCCTCGATCGGGCCAAAGGGGTTCATCTGCGCTTCGATCGTCTCACTCTCCGGGTTCGGGGAATGGAGGAACGCCGGCTCGAGTGGCTCGCTCGGCACCAGGCTGCGGGCGTACGTTGTGTGGGCGTGGACATCACCGATCGCGTCGATGTCGAGCAGGCCGAAACCACGGCTCTCTCCGAGCGACTTCGCACCCTCGGTGAAGCCCGTGACCGAGAACAGCAGCCGTCGCACCGGTTCGCCATCGGTTGCGTGAAGCAACGCCAGGATCGCGGATGGGGTCACCGCGGCCCGATCGAACTTGATGCGGGTGACGAGACCCGGGCTGCGCAACTCGATGATGCCGTCTGCCGGCTCGGTTATCTGCTCGGGCACCGCACCGAGGAACGTGAGCCAGCGCTGCGCCACGTGATAGGCCTCGGCGAGGCTGACTGTCGGTGTTCGGTATCGATCCATGATTTCTTCGGAGCCCTTCGTCCAGACTATCGGATGCTACCCAGTCCGGGTTGACCCGATCTGCGATCCGCCCGCGGCGAGGCCGTCGGGGCACGGCCCGGACCGGAATTCCATGCTGACCCGACCGTAGATCCACGATTCGCCCCGAGCCCGGATCCGGGATCCGGTCACGCTTTTACACGGGCTTTATCTGCGGTTCGGTATCCGTGAGGGGCAGAAACCAGACATTGCGCGCCTCGAGGGCGCGCGTTCGAGGAGGACCAAGTGTTCAAGAAGCTGAAGCGCGCCGCTGTGCTCCTGCTGGGCGTGGTGGCGCTGTTGGCGCTCCCGGTGCTGCCGGCAGTAGCCCAGGATGCGACCACCGGAGTAACGCTATCGACCCCGTACGCCGGGGTAGCGGTCACACCGGGTGAGACCGCATCATTCCCCCTCACCGTCGCCGCACCGGACGGCGAGCGCGTCTCGTTCGCTGTCACCGACGCGCCCGACGGATGGCCGGTAAATATCCGCGGTGGCGGGTTCATCGTCGATCAGGTCATCGTCAACTCTGCCGACATGCCGCATCTCACGCTCGAAGCAGACGTACCCACCGATGCCGCCGCCGGTGACTACAAGATCACGGCCCAGGCCGACTCACCGTCGGGGAAATCGACCCTGCAGCTCGAACTGCAGGTCTCCGAAGCCGTCGGCGGGACCATGACGCTGAGCACCGACTTCCCGGTGCTGCGAGGATCATCCGACGCCAGCTTCTCATTCGATCTGACGCTCGACAACCAGACACCAAAGGACGCCGAGTTCTCTCTCGGCGCCGATGGGCCCGCCGGCTGGACCATCGACGTGAAGCCATCAGGTGAGTCACAGGCGGCCACCCTGACCGTCGCCGCCGGCGCATCGGGCCGGATGACGGTCGCGGTCACGCCGCGGTCGGACGCGGCCGCGGGCACCTACCCGATCACGGTCAATGCCACCGGAGCGGACACAACCGTCAGCGCCGCACTCAGCGTGGAGATAACAGGCAGCTACTCGGCCACACTGTCGACACCGGACCAGCGGCTCAACGCCGACGTGCATGCTGGAGCCGCGACCGAGGTGCCGATGGTGCTCGTCAACACCGGAACGGCCCCCCTGGAGAACGTGCAACTGAACGCAACCGCACCGTCGGGTTGGGACGTGAGCTTTGATCCTGCCGGGATCGCGGCAGTGGCACCGGGTGAGACCGCCCAGGTCAACGCCATCATCACCCCCTCCCAGGATGCGGTTACGGGCGACTACATCGTCACCATCCGATCGTCAACGGATGCCGCGCAAGCAAGCATGGACCTGAGAACCACAGTGAAGACCTCGGTGCTGTGGGGTGGTGTCAGCCTCGGCCTGATTGTCGTGGTCATCGCCGGCCTCGGTGTTGTCTTCCAGCGCTTCGGACGCAGGTGAGGCGATGGAGACCGCCATCGCCTCACGAGCGCTCACCAAACGGTACGGCGAGCTGACGGCCGTCGACCATCTCGACCTCGAGGTCGAACGCGGTGAGATCTTCGGCCTGCTCGGACCAAACGGGGCCGGCAAGACAACGACGATCCTGATGCTGCTCGGGCTCGCCGAGCCATCCTCCGGCACCGTCCGCGTCGCCGGTGTCGACCCGGTCCGACGACCCCTGGACGTGAAACGGGTCGTCGGCTACCTACCGGACAGCGTCGGCTTCTACGAGTCCTTGACCGGGCGGGAGAACCTTCGCTACACGGCACGGCTAAACGGGCTCTCGCGTGCGTCGGGCGAGGCACGCATCTCCGAGCTCCTCGACCTCGTCGGTCTGAACGGTGCCTCCGACTCACTCGCGGGCACCTATTCCCGGGGCATGCTGCAACGTCTCGGGCTCGCCGACGCTCTCGTCAAAGACCCGGAAATCCTGATTCTCGACGAGCCCACTGCCGCCATCGACCCCGAAGGTGTCATCGAGATCCTCGGGCTGATTCGCAGCCTGGCCAGGGAGCGTGGCGTCACCCTCCTGTTGTCGAGTCATCTCCTCAACCAGGTTCAAGCCGTCTGCGATCGAGTCGGTATCTTCGTTGCGGGCAAGCTCATAGCCTGCGGCAGCCCCGACGAGCTCGCTGAGAGTGACGGTCTGTCGACCATCGAAATCGGTGCCACAGGACCCACCGATGAGATCCGCGCGGCGCTGGCCGCGGCGCCGGGAGTGACCGCAGTTGTTCCTCCCTCCGGCACAGGCCCCGGTCTGTGGCAAGTCACTGCGGTCGCCCCCGACGTGCCCGCCATCGTGCGCACCCTGGCCACCACCGGAATCGACGTGTGGCAAGTGCGGAGACTCGGCACCGACCTGGCCGACATCTACCACCACTTCTTCGAACAGGAGAGCGCAGATGACAACAACCTCTGAGGGCCCGACGACCGTTCTGATCAGACAGCGCTCCCGTGGCTGGCGCGTCGTGGCCCGCAAGGAACTCGCCGACAATCTCCTCTCGGCGCGCTTCATCGTGCTGCTGATCATCCTGTCGCTGGCTGCGGCCGGTGCCGTCTATACCGCGGCTACGGGAATTCGCAACGTCGCTCCCCAGGCCTCGGGCACACCGTCGCTGTTCCTCCGTCTGTTTACTATCTCCGCCGCTCCGATGCCGTTCTCGTTCTTTGCCCTCATCGGGTTCCTGGCGCCCATTCTCGGCATCGCGTTCGGGTTCGACGCCATAAGCGGGGAACGGGCTCAGGGCACATTGCCGCGCCTGGTTGCCCAGCCGATCCACCGCGACGACGTCATCAACGGGAAGTTCGTCGCCGGTCTGGTGGTGATCGGTGTCATGTTGACAACATTGGTGTTGATCGTGGCCGGGCTCGGCATCTTCCGGCTCGGCATCACGCCGACACTCAGCGAGGCGATCCGGCTGCTCCTGTGGCTGGTGGTCGCCATCCTCTACGTTGGTTTCTGGCTTGCGTTTGCGATGCTGTGCTCGGTCGCGCTGCGCAGGGCATCGTCGTCGGCGATGGTCGCCATCGCCACATGGCTGGTGCTCGCCCTGTTCGCCGCTCTTCTGGTGCAACTGCTCGCCGACGTCATCGCTCCCGCGCCCGCCGACGCCGCACCGGCACAGATCCTCCACAACGCCCAGGTGGAGCAGAACCTGTCCCGGCTGTCGCCGATCACGCTCTACGACGACGCTACCAGCGCGCTCCTCGACCCTGAGGTGCGGGCAGTGGGCGTCGTCACGATCCAGCAACTCGATCGGGCCATCATCACGGACCTGTCGCTCGACCAGAGCCTGCTGCTGGTGTGGCCGCAGATCGTCGGGCTGGTGGCCCTGACCGTCGTCAGCTTTGCTGCTGCCTATGTGGTGTTCATGCGACAAGAGATACGAGCCTGAGGACTTCGCCCGGAGACACGGCATGCGATAACGGGCGGGGCGCTATTTTGCCGGGTGTGCGCTTGTTGGTTGTCGAGGACGAGACCGACCTGGCCGACGCCATCGCCAGGGGGTTGCGTCGCGAGCACTATGCGGTGGACGTTGCTTACGACGGCCGGTCTGCCATCGATCGGCTGAGCGGCAACGAGTACGACCTCGTTTGCCTCGATTGGAACCTCCCCGACATCGATGGTTGGTCCATCTGCGGGATGATTCGGCGCGGCGAGGTCGTCATCGACACCGCACCGCCGCCCCGGGTGCTGATGCTGACCGCCCGCGACGCGATTGCTGACCGGATTTCCGGTCTCGATGCCGGGGCGGATGACTACCTGGTCAAGCCCTTCGCTTTCGGAGAGCTGGCCGCCCGAGTCAGGGCCCTGCTACGCCGGGAGGGAGCGTCCGGAGGAGCGAGTTTGAAGGTCGGTGACCTCGTCCTCGACGATGCCAGACACGAGGCCGACTACGCCGGTGCTGATCTCGGGCTGACGCCCAAGGAGTTTGCGCTGCTGCGCTTCTTCATGATTCACCCGGGCGAGGTGCTCTCGCAGGAGACCCTGCTCGAACACGTGTGGGACGAGTACGCCGATCCTTTCACCAACACCGTCCGGGTGACCATCGCCAACCTGCGTAGGAAGCTGAACGCCGCCGGCGCCGAGCAGCTGGTGGAAACCGTCGCCGGGATCGGATACCGGCTGCGGGAACCGGCATGAGCCGTCTGCATCGTCCCCTGTGGATGCAGTCGATCCGGTTCCGGTTGTCGCTGCTCTATTCGGGCTTGCTCTTCGGCGCCAGCGCACTCGTAGTCGGCGCGATCTACTTCGGGTTGAAGATGGCGCTGGAACGCCAGCCGGTGTTCAACCAGCTGCTCGTCTCCCCCACCTACACCATTCGCAACGGGCAGATCGTCACGCTCGCCCAGCTGCAGTTGACCGAGGTGGAGAGCCTGGAGCGGCTGGTCAACGAACAGACACTGGCACGTCTCTCGGCGTACTCCTTCATCGCTCTCGGTGTGCTGTTCTGCATCAGCTTGCTGATCGGCTGGTTCGTCGCCGGTAGATCCCTGCGTCCCATCCACCAGATCACAGACGTTGCTCGCGACATCCAGTCCACCGATCTGTCCCGCCGCATCGGTCTCAGCGGTCCCCCCGACGAGTTGCGGCGGCTCGCCGACACGTTCGATCAGATGCTGGACCGGCTCGACCAGGGTTTCGCACGGCAGCGGGAGTTCATCGCAGACGTGTCGCACGACCTGCGCAACCCGCTGGCCGTCATCCAGACCAACGTCGAAGTCGCCCTCCAGGATCCCGAGGCGACCTCATCCGATTGGCGTCACACCGGCGAGATCATCAGGCGCACCTCCGGACGCATGTCGGAGCTCGTCGACGATCTGCTGGCAACGGCACGGCAACGGCAACGGGTCGTGGCCCGTGAGATGGTCGACCTCGACCAGTTGGTGGCGGAGGTGGTGACCGAAATGACGGCAAGCGGCGTTGCCCGCTCGGTCTCGATGACCGCCATCTCGGGCGACCCTGTGACCGTCACCGGCGATCGAGGGGCGCTGAAGCGGGCCCTGAGCAACCTCGTTGACAATGCGATCCGGCTCTCCCCGTCGCGGGCGGCAGTGCGTGTGGGCTCCGGCCGGCGGAACCGCTGGGCCTGGCTCGGGGTCTCCGACGAAGGACCCGGGATCGAACCCGAGATGGCCGATCGCGTCTTCGAGAGATATCAACGTGGGGCGGCGAGCGGAGCCGACGACTCTCATCTCGGCCTCGGGTTGGCGATTGTCCAAGACGTTGCCGCCGCCCACGGCGGCCGGGCGAGGGTCGCCGCCCGGGAGACGGGCGGGTCCACATTCACGATATGGATCCCGCTCGATCCGAACCCGCCCACCCCGCCACCGGCAGGGTTGCAGGAGTTCTAGGGAGAGTCAGCCACCCTCGGCCAGGGATCTCCTCCGCGGGACCGAGTGGTCCCAGTCGGCGAGCAGGGTTCGCAGAGCTGCGACGAAGGCGAGTGGTTGGTCGAGGATGAGATGGTGATGCGCCTCGGGGATGGTGACCACCGGTGCATTGCGATCCATAAGCTCGTACATGTACCAGGCGGTGTCCTCGGGTACGGTCACCGAGTGCTGTCCGCGAAACAGCGCAACCCGGCACTTGACGCTTGCCAGTTGGTCGCGCAATGAGACAAGTGTGTGTTGGAATAGCGTCGGATCGAATTTCCACGTCCACCCGTCGTCGGTCTCCCGCAGGGAATGCCTGGCGATGTGATCGACGATGAAGTCGTTGTCACACGGTTGGGGTGGGATCAGACGGTAGTGGTGCAGGGCCGTCTCGATGTCCGGATAGGTGCCGGGCGCCTTGAATGCTTGGCCGCGGCTGCCCTCCTCGGACTCGGGGGCGGGCCGGCGCACCGGGGTGTCAACGAGGACCGCTCCCCGCAGCCGGTCGCCGTAGTCGGAAGCCGTCTGGATGGTCACCATTCCCCCGAGGCTGTGACCGACCATAACCGGCGGCCCGGGGAAACCGGCGTCGTCGGCAACCGTCATCACTTCGCGGGCCCACGCCCGATGCGAATAGTCGGACCGCCACCCGCTGTCACCGTGGCCGGACAGGTCCGGAGCGACCACATGCCAGTCTTCTGCGAACATCGGGGCGAGATGGGTCCACCAGTGGGCATGGGCCGCCCCGCCGTGGACGAGAACCAACCCGGGACGGCCGCGCTCGCCCCACTCGAGGTAATGGACCGGTACCCCATCCACATCGATCGACCGCTCGTCGAACGGGGTGGCCATCGCCCGGTAGAACCAGTCGGGAACCGCGGTCATTCAGTCACCCGCACCACGCCGCGCAGCTCGTCCGGGAAAGGAAACCAGCGCAGATGCTCGAAGTCGGCCGTGACCACCGGCGCCCCGAGCGGCTCCGGGGCCTCGGCATCCTCCAACCCGGCAACGATCTTGCGTGCTTCCTCGATGTAGCCGGCAAGAGCATCATCGGAATGGAACTTGGGTCGGCGCCGGTACGCCATCTCCCCCGATGAGTAGTCGATGTCGTCGAGGCTGAGGGGCGGCTCGGCCAGGGGTTGGCGATGCCGCCACAGCGCACTCTGCGGATCGAACCGGTAGTAGGGCAGAAACCGCCACCCCTCGACGGCGACAAAATGGACCGCATCAAGGATGAAGGCACGCACCTGGTCGGAGATGAAGTAGTTGAAGTTGACCCGCACCCAGCCCGGCTTGATGCCTTCACACCCCCTGGCGATCTCCCGCTCGAACTCGCGCGACTTGTCGAGATCGATCCCGAGCAGCCTGTGACCGTAGGGACCGGCGCAGGAGCAGCCGCCTCGCGACTGGATACCGAACAGATCATTGAGCAGGGCAACGACGAAGTTGTGATGCAGGTAACGGTCGCCGTACCGAACCACAAAAGAGACAATGGACAGCCGGTCGGCCCTGGGGTTGCCGAGGATCTCGATGTGGCGATTCGCCGACCAAGAAGCGATCGCCCGGCCGGTCATGTCCTCCTCGCGAGCCTTTATGGCAGCGACGCCAACGGCTCTCTTCAACTGGAACACCATGCCGGCACGGATCGATTCGATGATGGCCGGTGTTCCCCCCTCCTCCCGGTGCTCGATGTCGCTCAGGTAGCGGTGCTCGACCGGATTGACGTAGGCAACGGTGCCACCCCCCGGCACTGCGGGAACCCGGTTGGTGAACAGCTCTTTGCGGGCTACCAGTACACCGGGAGTGCCCGGCCCGCCGATGAACTTGTGCGGCGACAGGTAGATGGCGTCCTTGTAGGCGAGGCCTGCATCCGGACCGTTGGCGGGCGGGTTCATGTCGATGTCGACATACGGCGCCGCAGCGGCAAAATCCCAGAAAGACAGTGCACCGTGACGGTGCAGCAGTATCGAGATCGGCTGGACGTCCGAGATTATCCCGGTCACGTTCGACGCCGCCGAGAACGACCCGATCTTGACCTCCCGGTTTGCGTAGTGCGTCAGCTCATCCTCGAGACGCGCCAGGTCGATATGGCCGTCGGCATCCTCGGGGATGGTGACGACGTCGGCGATGGACTCACGCCAGGGCAGCTCGTTGGAGTGGTGCTCGTAAGGGCCGATGAAGACGACCGGTCGCTCGTCGGGTGGGATGTACTGCGAAAGCCGGTACCGATCCTCGAGGTTGTCGGGGATGCGGATCCCGAGCACATGGATCAGACGGTCAATCGCCCCCGTCATCCCCGAACCGCAGAACAACACAGCATGGTCGTCGCCGGCGCCGACACAGCGGCGGATGATGCCCCGGGCCTCCTCACGAAAACGGGACGTCTGCAGCCCCGTCCCTGAGGACTCGGTGTGGGTGTTGGCGTACAACGGCATGACCGCCTCGCGGATGTAATCCTCGATGAAGGTCAGCGACCTCCCCGATGCTGTGTAGTCGGCATAGGTGACCTTGCGCGGGCCGAACGGCCCGTCGACCACCTCGTCCTTGCCGATGACCGACTCCCGGATCGTCTCGATGAGCTGCTCGGAGTCCATCCGACAAATCTAACTGGATTGGCCATCAAGAGATCGTCTACCGTTCGACTATGGCGGATCAGAACAACCCGCAGGGGCGCAACCTGATCTTGGGAAGCGCGATTGCTATCGGGCGGGCATCGGCACTGCCCTCTTCGCGGGGTCGGACAATCCGATTTGGATCGGAGTGGGCGCCGGGATCGGCGCTGTCGTCGGCATGCTCTGGCAGCGCCGCTACTGAGCCGGTGCCGGTCGGCACACCTTGCAGCCGCGGTATCCGGCGTTCTCGGCCTGTCTCGGATTGGTGAAGGCAACCCGATTGCGAGGAGCCACGCGGCGGGCATGGCTACAGGTTGCGAAACAATAAATGCCGGTCGTGGTGCAGCCGGTGTAGGCGTCCTCGTCGAACTCAGTCATGCCCTCGTGCTGGAGAAGCGTGCGCTTGAGCGGCGCACCAAAGGCGTAGTTGCCGAGGCTCCCGTCGCTTCTCACCACCCGATGGCACGGGATGGCGATCGGAACCGGGTTGCGGGCGAGCGCCGACCCGACCGCACGAACCGCCTTGTCTTTGCCCATCTCCCTGGCGACCCAGCCATAAGGCCGTACCTGCCCGGGTGGGATAGAGGCGGTCACTTCGAGCACGTGGCGCTGAAAGTCCGTCAACACCCGCAGGTCGACGGGGAGCGTGCCCAGCCGGCCGGTCTCGAAAACCCGGGCGAGCCGCACGGCAAGTTTGACGGGTAGGTCGCCCGGGTACGCGTTGCGACCCACCCGGTTCATGTGGTCGGTGAGGAACCGACTCTCGTCCTCGGTCGGCACGATCGAGGACACCCCGATCGGCGTGAACGACACATACACGGGGCCGACCGGACCGTCCACCAAGGTGTACAAGTCGGCCAGCGCGGTACGCACCAGCACATCGCGAGCGATGGACTCCGGGGGCTCTTCTTGCTGCGATAGCGTGCGCAGGATCTGCTCTTGTGTAGTCATGACAATTCCTCTGAGTCGATGATGGCGCGCAGCCGTTCCAGACCGCGGTGCACGTCGGACTTGACGGTTCCTGCGGGCCGCCCTAGCACTTCGCTGATCTCCTGGTACGACATCTCTACAACGTGCCGGAGCACGATGGCGTCACGCTGCCGGCCCGTTAGCCGGGTGAGGCGTCGCCGCCATTCATCTACGGCCAGACCGTCGATGGCGCTCTGTTCGGTGCCGTCGGGCGCGGCATCGTCGGTGTGCCCGAGGGCTACCTGTACCGGACGCCGGCTCCTGGCGCGGGCCTGGTTGCGGCACAGGTTGAGCGTTATCGCAAACAACCATGGCCGTAGCCGCAGCCCGGCGATCTGCTCGGGTGGATACCCTTGGAGCGCCATATAGGCGCGGACAAAGACCTCCTGGGTGACGTCCTCGGCGTCCTGCCGGGTCGGCAACCAGCGCCGGGCACCGTTGAACACGGCACCTTGCATCTCGGCCATGAAGCCCGGAAACGTGTTGTCGAGGTCGGTGCTCAGCCGCCGGTTGAGTGCAGTGCTCGTCATCAGCCTTCCCACATTCCGTTACACCCGAAAGAACCCCGGGCGTACCGAACCGGTTGCAGATCGGGTGGATCGCTACCGGGCGACTTCCTTGCGCAGCAAGTCCAGACCGACGGGACCCACTTCGAGCAGCCGGGCGTGAAACGCTTTCGTGTCGAAGCCCGACCCCAGCCGTACCTCGGCGTCGCGCCTCATCTCGAGGATGGCATTCTCGCCAACCTTGTAGGCGATCGCCTGGCCGGGCCAGCCCAGGTAGCGGGTGACCTCGGACTCGGCGTACGGTTTGGCGAGCGCGGCGTACTCAACCAGCATCTGCACCGCGGTATCGAAGGTCCACGAGTCCCCGGGATGGAATGGCTGTCCCACCGGGATCGGCAGCTCGAGATGTGAGCCGATGTCGATGACGACCCGGCACGCCCGCAGCATCTGACCCGACAACCAGCCGAGCACGTAGTCGGGTTTCTCAAAGAACCCGAGCTCGTTCATGAACCGCTCGGCGTACAGGGCCCAGCCTTCCCCCGAGCCCGGCTTCCACACCCAGAGCCGGTGCAACCTGGACAGCTTGTCCGCAAGACCCATCTGAACACCGATTTGGAGATGATGACCGGGGAACCCCTCGTGATATGCGGTCGACACCTCGTCGAATACGGGGTACGGGCCCTGCGGCGTCAGCGACCACCACACGCTGCCCGGCCGGGTGAAGTCCTCGGACGGTCCGACGTAGTACGCCCCTAGGGAGCCGCCGGGTGGTGCGATATTCACGGTGACCGTTCGGATCGGTTCGGGCACGTCGAAGTGACTTCCGGCGAGACGGTCGAGGGCGTCGTCGAGCCGCTCTTGAACGAAAGCAGCGAGAGCATCCGGGGTAGGAACCGTGCGGGCGCTGTCGGTGCGCAGCAGCCGATCCACATCGGCCATCGACGCCCCGGGAAGGATCTCGGCTGCGACGGCTCTCATCCGGGCCGACAGATCGGCGACCTGCTCCCAGCCCCACTCATAGGTGGCGACCGGATCGATATCGAGACCGAGGAACTTGTGAGCCGCCCGTATGTACCTCTCCTCACCGACGGCGTCTTTGTCCGCCGCATCGGTCGCATAGGTGTACGCCAGGTAATCGCCGAGCTCGGCGTAGGCGGCCCGAGCGTCGGTGACGGCCTGCTCGAGTCTCACTTGCATGGTGCTCGCCCCGTTGGCCTCCTCGTGAGTGGCCAGGAGCCGGGTCAGCCGCGAGTCTCCGGAGGCACTCACCCGGCATTGCTCGACGGCGGAGCGGACCTGGCGCTCGGCCACCGCCAAACCCTGGCGCCGGCCCTCGTCGAGGCTGGCCCGGTAGCCTTCGATGGCGTCCGGGAGCCGCTCCAGCCGGTAGACGATGTTGGTCCAATCCTCGTCTGTCTCTGTCCCCATGTGGTCCCAGACCTCGCGCAACGACTGCAGGGCCGATGCGATCGGGTTGAGGTTGCGCAAGTGATCGCCCCACTCGAAGAAGGACGCTTCGTCGTCGAGGGTCTCTTCGGCGAGCTCGATGGCGAGGCGGGCCCAATCGTCCTGCGGCTCCGGAAGCGCGTCGACCTTGCGTCTGAGAACACGCAGCTTGCGGACAATCTCCTCCGACCCTTCGGGGCTCAGGTCTGTCCAGCGATCGTCGTGACCTGCAATACCTATCTCGGTGGCAACATCGGGGAACGACGCGGCCAGCTCGTCGACGATATCGCTACTCAGTTTGTAGATGGGATGATCCTGCAAGACGCGCCTCTCCTCACACTCATGCGCCGGGAAACGCAAGCAGGGTAACCGATATCCCTAGCCTCCCTGCTCCCCCTGATGCCTCATGAGGGCCTCGACGTGACGCCGCGCTTCGGCATCGTCGGGGATCTCGATGAGAGCCCTGGTGAAGTCATTCTCGGCCAGGATCAGCTCGCCGCGAGCCTGGTTGATCATCCCCCGACCCACCAGTGCCAGCACCTTGACCGACGGTGCCCGGTTCGGATATTCGAGGACCCGGGCGAACACGGAGACGGCCTCGTCGGCGCGACCGAGCTCCGCAAGAGCGCGTCCCCGGTACGCAAGGCGTAGTGCGGTGAAGTCGTCGTCGTTGACCACGCCTTCCGTCGCGGCAACAACGTCGTCGTATCGTCCGTCCTGGTAGAGCAGCTCGGTCTTGGAGAGCAGGATGTGGGTAGTCGGCTCAGCTCCATCGAGCAGCGCAAGCGCCTCGCCGGCACGTCCCTCTGCCTGGAACAGCTCGGCGAGCAGCAGGACGATAGCGTTGCGCTGCAAGGGCAGCCGCACCATCAGACCCTCCGCGATAACAACGCTGAGCCCGGCCTCCGGAAGGTACTTGTGGACGAAGTGGTCCTTTCCTATGTCACCCGCCCCGAGTGCGGTCTGCAGCAGCTCCATGCCTCGATGCAACGACATCTCCAGCGTGAGCAGACCCGAGATGACGTTGGCGGCCGCGATGTACTTGGGGTTCTGCCCGGCGACCCGCAGCATCTCGTCGGGGTCCGCCGTACTCACCGCATCGTGAAATGCCTTCTCCCCCTTGGACGCCATGAACCCGGGCTTCTGGCGGGCCACCAACTCGGGATACTGGTCGGGCTCGGCGAAATCCCAGGTGAGGTCGCGCATCGCGGTCTTGTGCGCGTCCTCATCGAGACGCCAGCGAAAAGCCCCGTACTGTCGGGACGGACCTACAAAGAATCGGAAACCGGATGCCATGGCACCTCCCAACCCGAACCTTATCGGAACGGCACCGCAATCCCGCGATTAGCATCGGAAAACTTATACCTAAGGAGGTGGGGGCGCATGCCGTCGGATGAGTTCCTACTCGGACTTCCCAAAGCGGAGCTGCACGTGCACATCGAGGGGACGCTCGAGCCGGAGCTCATCTTCCAGATCGCGGGACGCAACGGCCTTCTGACCAGCCACCGATCTGTGGAAGAGCTGCGGGCTGCCTACGAGTTCGGCAACCTCCAGGAATTCCTCGACATCTACTACGTCGGCGCCGCCGCGCTGCAGACCGAGCGCGACTTCTACGACATGACGCTGGCCTATCTACGCCGGGCTGCCGCCGACGGTGTGCGCCGGGCCGAGATCTTCTTCGACGCACAGACCCATAGGGAGCGGGGAATCCCATTTGAGGTGTGCCTGGGCGGGATGGATGGAGCGGTGAACGCCGCCAGGGCGGACTTGGGCATGTCCGTCGACTTGATCATGTGCTTCCTCCGCCATCTGCCGGCCGCAGCGGCGATGGAGACGCTCGAGGCCGCCCTGCCCTTCCGGGACAAGTTCATCGGCGTCGGCCTCGACTCATCCGAGGTCGGTTTCCCGCCCGAGCTGTTCACCGATGTGTTTGCCAGGGCGGCGGCAGAGGATCTGCATCTCGTAGCACATGCCGGCGAGGAGGGACCGCCCGCATACGTCTCCGGGGCTCTCGATTCGCTCCATGCGGAGAGAATCGACCACGGCATCCGCGCTCTCGGAGACGACGAGCTGGTCGCCCGGCTCGCGGACGAACAGGTCCCGCTCACGGTCTGCCCTCTGTCCAACGTGAAGCTGGGAGGCTTCGCCCGGCTCGAAGATCACCCACTTCCCCGGATGCTCGATCTCGGTCTGAACGCTTCGATCAATTCGGACGATCCGGCCTACTTCGGCGGCTACGTCGGCGCCGTCTACACAGAGACCCACCGCGCCCTCGACCTGTCGCAGGACCAGATGGTTGCGATCGCCCGCAACTCGCTGCAGGCGACCTTTCTCCCACCGGCGGAAAAAACGGGGTTGCTCGCCGAGCTCGACACGTATGTAGCGAGTTTCACAGCGAGCTAGGGCGGGCGGCCGTGGTCTCCCGGTTGACATCACACGCCGAGATCCAGTGCCGTCGCCACCGTCTGCTGCTGGTCGGCGGGGCTGGCGCTGGTCGGCCCAGAACCGTGCCACACGAGCTGGGTTGTGCGCGTCGAACCCGATATGTCCCCAGCCCAACCGTTTTGACGCGCATGGGTAGTCTGGTCGTCGAGGTGGGGAGCGTCGGATCTCGCTGCGGTGGGCAAAGAAGAGGTAGCGGCGGACGGCGGTGAGCCTCCGCCGAGGTGATGCGCCCGTCTTACGTGGCGTTCAAGGAATCCGCGTAGTAGAGAAAGTCGATCTCGCCCGGTGAGCAACCCGCCCGCTCGAGGATGAGAGCGGCGTCGCGTCTTTGCTGGGCTGTGTGGGTGACAATGTGGAGCAGGAAGGTAGCCAGAGGAAACCGATCTCTCGGGCCCAGGTCGATTGTCGCATCGAGAATTCCGTCGTCGAGCGTCGCCAGCCACGCTCTCATCGCGGTCTCCTCCTCAGCCCATGCTCTGGCGAGGGAGGCGACATCGGGGAACTCCTCTTCGGGGAGCTCAGCGTCATAGACCTCGGCCGGTTGGCCCTGGATTCGCAGCCGCCAACCCCGTTCTACGTCGAGGGCGTGGACCAGGGTGCCGCGCAGGCCGCGGTAGCTGAACTCAGCGGGAGCCTGAAACACCTCGTCAGAGACGCCTTGTGCAGCGGCGAGTATCTGGCCAGTTGCCCAGTAGCTGTAGCCGAAGAGGGTCTCAATCGTCGCCGGAGTCACGTGGCTAACGATAACCTGACTACTGCCACAACCATGACCAAAACACCGGCTGGAGAGTTGTCCGAACCGCTCGGCGAGCGCACCTTGCGGGAACGGCCCGGCACAGCCCTGATACTCGTCGACTTCCTCGAATAGACCGACACAACTGATTGGCGCGGGCTTTGGCCGACCTGAACTCCGCGGAGACCACGCCAAACAACCGACGAGACGCCCCCACCACCATGCGCCACAGCCCCATTTGCTGGTGAATGCCCGTTCGGGCGAAGGCTCCTCGGGCGGAGGCATAGCTCGGACCGCGGGCACGTACCAGCGACCCGCCCGGCTGTCGAAGACTCATCGCACCCGGCGACGGATCCGACCCACCGCGGTGGGCCTTCACCTACGTCCCCGCCCAACTCGGGACCACCGATCTCGGCCGAACCGACCCACCCAAACACCTCGCCACGCACCTCACCGATCCGCAGTCACGCGGCGACTTCGGCGCGCCGACGCAGGTTCTCAGATGAACGCTGTCGACCGTCCCTGTGGCGCCGCACCAATTCGACATTGATCTCATGGCGGACGCTGCTGACCCGACATGGTGTCCGACGCGCCGTCACCTGTGGCAGGTCCAGCCAGAAGATGGCAGTTGGGGTCTCCAGGAATGGGTCTGTTTTTCAACACCGGTTTACAATGCGTTAACTCCCGCGAGAAGGAGTCGCCATAGGCCGGAAGGGCAGCAAGGGCAGAAACTTCCCCGTGGTGGGCATATGCCACCCCGTATTCCAGGCGCTGTCGCCTCAGCCGGGCCTCCACTCGATGCAGGAGATCAGAAGGGAAAACAGATGATTCAATATCTTCGCAAAACGGTGTTGATCGTGGCCGTCTTTGCTTTGCTGGCGGCGGCGTGCGGCGGCGATAGCACTGATACGACCACATCTACGGCCGCCCCCGACAACGGGACGACCACAACAACGGCGGCCCCCGACAGCGGCGGGTCGACCACAACGACAGCCGGGGGCGAGATGATGCCCGCCCCTGCGGACTTCAAGATCGGCATGATTTTGGTAGGCCCGCAGAACGATCACGGATGGTCGCAGGCCAACTACGACGCAGGTCTGTACGTAATGGATCAGCTCGGACTACCCGCCGACAACCTGATCGTTCTCGACAAGGTAAACACGGCCGACCGGCCGGAGACCAAGATCCCCGATGTCGTCTCCGACATGATCGACCAGGGCGCCAATCTCATCTTTGCGACATCCGACGACATGAAGGACGGCATCCTCGAGGCTGCCGCCCAGTTCCCCGACACCCCGATGATCTGGTCATCTGGTGACAGCGCTTGGGCGGACGGCGAGGACTACAAACCCGAACTCACCAATCTCGGCAACGTCATGGGCCGGATGGAGTACGGCAAGGCGATCGCCGGCTGTGCGGCGGCGCTGACGACCCAGACCGGCCACATCGCGTACCTCGGTCCGCTGATCAACGATGAGACGCGCCGTCTCGTCAATTCTGCGTACCTCGGCGCAAAGTACTGCTACGAGAACTATGCAGGTGGTGACGCGGCCACACTCCAGTTCGAGGTCAAGTGGATCGGGTTCTGGTTCAACATCCCCGGGTTCACCCTCGACCCGACTCAGGTGACCAACGAGTTCCTGGCGGGAGGCGCCGATGTCGTCCTCTCCGGGATTGACACGACCGAAGCGCTGGTGCGGGCCGGGCAGGCTCAGGAGTCGGGCGATTCGGTGTGGGCCGTTCCTTACGATTATCAGGACGCATGCTCAGAGGCTCCGTCTGCGTGTCTCGGTGTCCCATACTTCATTTGGGGGCCGTCCTATCTGACAGTCGCCCATTCCGTGATCGATGGCACCTTCACCCCCAGCTTCAGCTGGACAGGACCCGACTGGAACAACCTGAACGATCAGGACACGTCGAATATTGGCTGGCTCTCCGGCGACGCTCTTTCGGCCGATGCCCAGACGTCGCTCGACAGCTTCATCTCCGGTCTCGGCGACGGGTCGATCAACCTCTGGGTTGGTCCGATCAACTACCAGGACGGCACGCCGTGGCTGGCCGACGGTGAGCAGGCCAGCGACGTGCAGATCTGGTACACCAAGCAGCTGCTCGAGGGGATAGAGGGCGCAAGCGCTTAGCAGGGGTAGGTCGATGCGACCACGACCACATTCGAGCGGGGCAGGTGCCGGATTCCGGCACCTGCCCCCTATTAACGGTTAGCATCGTCTGGTGGCTCTTTCCCTTCGCGACATCCACAAGCACTTCGGAGCGGTACGCGCCAATGACGGCATCTCTATCGACGTCGAGGCGGGTGAGCTCCACGGGTTGCTCGGAGAGAACGGCGCCGGAAAATCGACTCTGATGAAGGTCCTCTCGGGCTTTATCGAGGCCGACTCCGGCGAGGTGGTCCTCGACGACAACACCCTCAACCTCAAATCACCGGACGATGCCATCAAGGCAGGCATCGGGATGCTGCATCAGGATCCCCTCGTGTTCCTGCCCTTCACCGTCCTCGACAACTTTCTGCTCGGCGGGCCGGGCAAAGTCCGGCTGGATCGCAAAGAGGGCGCAAAGGCTCTCCAGGCGGCGGCGGAGCGTTACGGCTTCACGTTCGACCCGGCCGCACTGGCACAATCGCTGACGGTCGGGGAACGCCAACAACTCGAGATCGCCCGGCTGTTGTGGCTGGGCGCCCGCGTCCTGATCCTCGACGAGCCGACGACGGGCATCTCGGCGTCCCAGCGGGAAAAGCTGTTTGAGATCCTGCGCCGGTTGTCGGACGAGGGAATGATCGTCATCTTCGTTTCGCACAAGCTCGAAGAGATCGAGCAGCTCTGCCACCGCGTCACTGTGATGCGCAGAGGACAGGTCATCGGCCATATCAAGGCGCCGTTCACCACCGATCGTCTGGTCGAGATGATGTTCGGTGAGGTGGTCGTGGCGGGCGAGCGGCCCGCTGCAACTCTCGGTGCAACCGCCTTGTCCCTCGACCAGCTGACCGTCCGCGACCGTCTCACCACCGTCACCGACTTGAGCATGCAAGTGGCCGAGGGTGAGGTTCTGGGTCTCGCCGGGCTGGAGGGCAGCGGGCAGCGGACGTTCCTGCAGGCGTGTACCGGGCTGCTGCGACCGGATCAAGGAACAATCCATCTCAACGGGACCGACCTGACCGGGAAGGGCTACCGAACCTTCCTCCGCTCCGGGGTCCACTACTTGCCGGCGGGAAGGCTCGAGGAGGGTCTCGTTGCCGGCATGACAATCACCGAGCATTTCGAACTGGTAAGCGGGCGCAAGTCGTTCTTCGTCGACTGGGACAATGCTGCCGACACCGCCACCAGCGACATCGCCGATCATTTCATCAAGGGAACCAAAGACTCCACCGCAGAGTCGCTGTCCGGCGGCAACCAGCAACGGCTGCTGCTGGCGATGATGCCCGATGAGATCGAGCTGCTATTGATGGAGCATCCCACCCGCGGGCTCGACATCGAATCTGCCGACTGGGTCTGGACTCAGTTGCTCGCCCGGCGCGATTCCGGAACCGCGATCATCTTCGCTTCTGCGGATCTCGACGAGCTGTTGCGGTACAGCGACCGCATCGCGGTCTTCTTCAACGGCACCGTATTCGCCGTCGTTGACGCCGCAACCACCACCCCTGATCAGCTCGGATACCTGATCGGGGGCAAGAAGGTGACCGTATGAAGGCCTGGCTAGAACGTGTCCGGGTGCCTGCCCTGTCGATAGCGCTGGCGTTGGTGGCAACATTGCTGCTCCTGATAGCCGTCAGTGCCCCACCGCTCGAGGCCCTCTACCAACTATGGAACGGCTCCCTGGGAAGGGCCGCCAAGATTCCTGACACTCTGATCACGTGGGTACCACTGGTACTCGCCGCCGCCGGTCTCATCGTCACCTTCCAGGCAGGAATGTGGAACATCGGGATCGAGGGGCAGATCGTGATGGGTGCCATCGGCGCCGCCTGGGTAGTACGCCGCATCTCCGGGCCCGCAGCCATCGTCATCTTCCTCGCCTTTGTGTCCGGCGCCCTGTTTGGGATCATCTGGGCGCTTATCCCCGGATTCCTCCGCACCCGGTTCAGGGTGCATGAGATCTTCTCCGGTGTTGCCCTCGACTTCGTCGCAGGAGCCATTGCCGTGTTCCTCATCATCGGCCCGTGGTCGCGGGCGGGCATCGCATCCACCAGCGGCACCGACCCGTTCGACACCCGCTATTGGCTGCCGACTGCAGGAGCCAACGGCTACTCCTGGCTGGCGATCCTGGTCGCCCTCCTCGCAGTGGCCATGATCGCCGTGCTGATGCGTGGCACCCGCTACGGATTGCGTCTCAAGGCAGTCGGCAAGAACAGCGAGAGTGCCTACCTGATGGGGATCCGCACCGACGCGTTCATGCTCTCGGCGTTCGCCGTCTGCGGTGCGCTCGCCGGTATCGCCGGCACCGTCCAGGCGCTTGGCTTCCACCACAAGCTCGTCCCCTCCGTCTCCGGAGGCTATGGCTTCCTCGCCATCCTCGTGGTCCTGCTCGCCGGCTTCCGGACCGTATGGACCATCCCGATCGCCCTGTTCTTCTCCGCCGTTCTGGTCGGCAGTACCCAGTTGTCGCTCCGCCTCGACATCGACTCGTCACTTGCGGGTGTCATCCAGGGAATGCTGGTCCTATTCATATTGCTCGTCGGCGGATGGCAAGCACGCCGAACGCGCCGCGGTGGCGGAGCGGTTATCGAATCGCTCATCGCACCTAAATCCGGGGGAGGACCCGACTGACATGGGAGTACTCGCAGGCATCATCGCTGCCGCCAGCCCGCTGGTATACGCCACAATCGGGGAGACTCTCTCTGAGAGGGCGGGCGTCATCAACCTCTCGCTCGACGGCAGCATCCTCCTCTCCGCGATGACCGGCTTTGCCGCGGCGTACGTATCCGGCAGTGTGATCGTGGGTTTCCTCGCTGCCATTGTTGTAGGGGTGGCCGTCGCGGCCATCGTCGCGTTCTCCAGCATCGAGTTGCGACTCAACCAGATCGCGGTCGGGTTCGTGTTGTTCCTCTTCGCCAGACAACTCGCCCTGTTCCTCGGAAACTCGTACGTCGGCGTCAACGGCCCAAAGGTCCCGTCGTGGAATATCCCGCTGCTCTCGAAGATCCCCTTCTTCGGTGAGGTGTTCTTCCAGCACAACCTGTCGGTGTATGGAAGCTACATTGCCATCTTCCTCTGCTACTGGTTCATCTACCGGACCAGACACGGATTGATCCTGCAGGGTGTCGGCGAGCGCCCCGAAGCGGCGTTTGCCCGTGGTATCCAGGTGAACCGGCTCCGCTATCTGTACACGATCGTCGGCGGCGCTCTCGTCGGCGTTGCCGGAGCCGCCGTGTCGCTCGACCAGATCGCCGGATGGCGGGAGAACCTGACCACCAACCTGGGGTGGATCGCGCTCGCCTTCGTCATCTTCGGCGGGTGGCATCCCTACCGCGTGGCCATGGCCTGTTACCTGTACCGGGGTCTCCTCTACGTGGCAGGTCAGTTCCAGGCGCAGTTCCCCGATTGGGTCCAGGTGCTCACCCAGCTTCCTTTCCTGTTGATGATCCTGATGATCACGCTGATCAACACCGAGTGGTTCCACCACCTCGGAGACCGCTACCCGCGCTGGCGCAACTTCCTGGCAAACGCCTCCCCGTCCGGCAGCGGCCAGGTGTTCGTCCGCGAGTAGCGATACTGCGAGGTTCACCGGACGGACAACAACGGAGGTATGCCGTGGCCCGGATCGATGCCGCCGCCAAGCTGTCGGGGAGCCACCGCTTTCCCACCGACTACGCCCGTCCCGGCATGCTGTGGGTCAAGCTGGTGCGCTCGCCGCTCCCTCATGCCGTCATCCGCAGGATCGACGCCGGGCCGGCACGGGCCGTCCCCGGCGTGATCGCCGTCATGCTCGCAGCCGACCTCCCTGCGGCCCGCCACTATGGGATCCTGGTCGCGGACCAGCCCATCCTCTGTGACGAGGTAGTCAGACGGGTCGGGGATCCGGTAGCCCTGATCGTTGCCGAGTCCGAACCGGCCGTTCGGGCCGGGATCGCCGCCCTGACCGTCGAGCTCGATCCGCTCCCCGTCGTGGCCGACCCGGCCACGGCCCTCGGGCCGGACGCACCTTCACTGCACGCCGGCGGCAATCTGTGTGCCTCCGTGACCCTCGGGCCCGGCCCGGAAGAAGTCGAAGCCGCCCTCGCCGCGTGCGCTCTCGTCCACGAGACCACCTACGTCACCCCACGCCAGGAACACGCCTTCCTCGAGGTCGAAGGCGGGGCGGCATGGTTCGAGGACGGCCGGATCACCGTAGTCGCCGGCGGGCAGAACCCGCTCGTCGATCAGGGCCAGGTCGCCGCGGCGCTCGGCGTTGCCCCCGGCGATGTCAGGGTGATCAACGCTCCATCCGGTGGTGCGTTCGGCGGCAAGGAAGACGCCTCCGTCCAAATCCCGCTTGCCCTTGCTGTGCAGGCAACCGGCCGGCCGTGCCGCTACGTCTACGACCGTACCGAGTCGCTCATCGCCGGATACAAACGACATCCGTTCCGGGTGACCTATCGCTCCGGTGCCGACAGCGACGGGCGCATCCATGCACTCGATGTGCGGTTCGTGGCGGACGCCGGCGCCTATACCGCGCTCAGCCCTGCGGTGATCGCGCTCGCCGCCGAGCACACCGCAGGCGGCTACGCGATCCCCGTTGTCCGCGTCGACGGGAAGGCCGTGTTTACCAACAACGGCATCTCCAGCGCCTTCCGCGGATTCGGCAACCCGCAAATGCTGGCCGGTTTGGAGCAGCACCTCGACATGATCGCGACCGCCGCCGGGCTCGACCCGATCGAGGTGCGACGGCGCAACCTGTCGTCCCGCCATTCCACCGGGGTCGGCGGGATGCTCCGGGTTGACCCCGACTCCGCCCAACGCGTCCTCGACGTTGCCGCCGGGTGGAGCGAACGCCCGGATGACGCACCGCCCGGCTACAAGCGCGGTGTCGGGCTGGCCATGGTGACCCAGGGCTACGGGCTCGGTATCGGCGTCGAGGCGGGAGCGACCGTCGTCGCCCGGCTCACCGACTCGGGCGATGTCGAGGTCGAGGTCAGCTCGCCAGACATGGGCACCGGTGTGCATACATCGTATGCCATGCTCCTCGGCGACGCTCTTGGCGTTCCCGCCGGCTCGGTCCTCGTGCACTCCGGTGACTCCCGATCGAGCGACACCGGGTCGAGCAACGCATCCCGCAGCTCGTTCATCGTAGGGAACGCGGTACGGGCGGCCGCGCTCCAGCTACGCGAGCTGGTGTGCGCCGCCGCCGCCGAGAAGCTCGATGTCCCTGCCGACGACGTCACCCTCACCGACGCCGGCGTGACGGCGGGTGACCGCGTGCTGTCGCTCGAAGAGGTGGCCGCATTCGCGGGCGCGATGACGGTCGAGGCAAGCTTCCAGCCGAACACGGACGCCGGGTCTCCACAACCCGGGCTACTCCACTACGGATACGCCGTCGGCGTCGTCGAGGTGTGTCTCGACGTCGATGTCTTCACGGGAGCCGTCCGTCTCGTCTCGATAGACGCGGTCATCGATCCGGGGCGGGCCATCAACCCCGCCGCGGTTCGCTCGCAGGTCGAGGGTGCCGTAGCGCAGGGCATCGGATTCGCCCTCTTCGAAGACGTTGTCTACGAGAACGGGGTCCCGGTCAACACGAGGTTGGCCAGCTACATCATCCCGACGGCGCCCGACATACCAACCGGAGCGGTCACGGTGACGCTTGTCGAGACGCCCGCTGACACCAACCCGCTCGGCGTGCGTGGGATCGCCGAGCTGGGGCTGGCGCCCATGGCCCCGGCGATTGCCAATGCGATCGCAGCCGCCATCGGGAAACGCTTCGATCGGTTCCCGATCAGACCGGAGGACATCCTCGATGCCCTCACCGGCGAGGACGGCCGGCCATGACTGTGAGCGTCCGGATAAACGGCAGCACCCGGGAGACGGACCGAGCGGAACGTCTGTTGCTCGACTGGCTGCGCGACGACCTCGGTCTCACCGGTACCAAGTACGGCTGTGGCGAGGGCGAGTGCGGTGCCTGCACAGTGCTGGTGGACGGTGAGGCCCGGCTTGCCTGCCTGACCACGGTCGGTACGATCGCCGATCGTGATGTAACGACCATCGAGGGGCTCCAGGGCGATCCCGCGGCGATCGACGTGATCGAAGCTCTTGCGGCGGGAGACGCCGTACAATGCGGGTTCTGTACGCCGGGCATGGTCGTGTCTCTCGCCGGGGCGTCTGCATCGACATCGGCCTCTGCGGTCGAGGCCATCGCCGGCAACCTGTGCCGGTGCACCGGCTACCGGCCCCTGGTGACGGCAACGGCCGGATTGCCGCTCCGGGCTCTCGAGCACGACCGGCCCCGCGCAGTGATGACGGCCGGCTACAAGCGCCCGGCCGATCTCGAGACGGCGCTGGCGCTCCTTGCGGACGGCGACCACACGATCCTTGCCGGCGGCACGGATCTACTCGTTCGTGGCGATCACCGCGGCCCGGTCGTCGACGTCACCGCTTTGCCCGAGCTCGCCGAAGTCGGCGAGCTCGGAACCGGGGTCCGCATCGGCGCCGGCATCACCTTCACCGGGCTCATCGCCTCCGCCGCGGTCCACACCTGGTGCCGACCGTTGCCGCAGGCCGCCGCATTGATCGGTGGTCGTCAGATCCAGAACCAGGGCACCATCGGCGGCAACATCGCCAACGCCTCACCCGCCGCCGACACTCTGCCGGTGCTTGCCGTGCTCGATGCCGGGGTGGAGCTCCGTTCCGCCACAACTGAGCGCACCGTACCCATCGAGAGCTTCTGCACGGCCCCGGGGCGGACCGTGCTCAGACGGGACGAACTGATCACCGCGGTTGTCGTGCCCAAGACCTCTCCCGACACGCTGGCCTTCTTCGTCAAGGTAGGCCCGCGGGAGGCACAGGCGATCAGCATCGTGAACGTGGCGCTGCGCGCCCGCTACGACGGTGTGAGGTTGCGCGACGTGCGGGTGAGCTACGGGGCGGTCTCGCCTGTCGTCACTACAGATCCGGGGGTCGGAGCCGCCCTCGAGTCGGGACCGCTGAGCGAGGAGCTGATCAGAGCCGCGGCGGCACGGTCGGCGGCGATGCCGATCAGCGATGGACGGGCCTCCGCCACCTATCGCCGCAGGCTTCTCACCGGCGTGCTGCTGCGCGGCTTCACGGATGCGGGCATCCTGCCACCTAGCTAGCTAAACCTGAAGCCACGGTTGCAGATTGTCGGCAGGCTAAGAGAACACCGTGTGCGGGCGTGTCTCGAGCTCGCCGTCGACGTAGATGTCCACCTTCTCGTTGTAGAACGCAACGTACCCGGCGATGTGCTCGCTTTCCCGGGCAGGGAACGGGTACCACCAGACGAGGTCGTCGTAGCGCTTGCCACTGAGCACAAGGTGGTAGTAGCTGGCGGTGCCCTTGTAAGGACATCCGGTGTGCAGATCCGACTCCTCGAGAAGATCCATCTGGACGTCGGTCTTGGGGAAGTAGTACCGGGTCGGCAGACTCGTCTCGAAGAGCAGTCGCGGCATGGACGTCTCGGCGACGGTCACACCATCGATCTCGACCCGCACATGGCGACTGCTCTGCAGGATGTCTACCCGGGTGTAGGGGTTGCGAGCATGGATGTAGACCTCTTCATCCTCCTCGAACCACGAGTCCATCGCGTCCCACCGGAACGCAACGTGGCCGCGCACCTCCTCGACCGGTGAATCGACATGCCGGTAGGCGGCGCCATCGGCCCTGGCCCCGGGGACCGACACAGTGAGGAGCGTGCCCTCCCCACGGCTGGGGGACCTCAGCCTCTCACCGGTTGGGGTGAGTTCGGCGACAACATCGTCCAGGGGAAAGTAGTAGACCGGGTAATAGGGCTTCTCCCAGACCAGCAGCGGTCGCTTCGTGTCGGCAACCAGTTGGCCGGCCAGATAGACGCGGACACGGCGGCCACCGACCTCGACGCGAACTCGCTCTCTGTCACTCATTTAGAAACCCTCCCAGGCGGGCTCGGTCACGAGCCCCTATACCGTCACGGCAAAGCGGCTGGCGCACACGTCTTCGCTGTGCTGGTTGAACGCATATTTGTTGCCGGCGACCCACTGGAACACCCGGTTCGTCAGCGCTTTGAGGATAGGCAGCGAGAGCAGGTACGACGCCGCTCGCAGCCCCCGAACCGCCCACATGACGACCAGATAGGCATCGGGGGGTCCGGCCCAAAAACGCCCGTCGTCGGCTATCACCATGATGTTGTCGCCATAGCCCGGCTTGTCACCGTGTGCGGCGGCGATATCCGGTCTGGCCGCCGGCACCGGCACAACGTCTACATAGGTGCTTCGAGCCTGGAGCCAATGCATGGATCTGCGGCAGAGCAGACACTCTCCGTCGTAGACGACAACAAGGGCTCCCGGGGTGATTGCCCATATCACCATTGTAAACCGGGCCCGTCACCAACAGTACCGCCGGCGGCCACGGATTCGGCGTCCGCGATGAGCCAACTGGGCACTTGTTGAACAAAGTGTAAAGATGGTGAGCGCGCCACCCCGGCGCACCACCCCGACATCGGGAGGATTGCTGTGAAGGTTTTGATCGCCGACAAATTCTCTGAGACCCACCTCGCCAGGCTCGGCGACCTCGGACACCAGGTGACGCTCGATCCCGGGCTTACCGCCGACGACCTCCCGGGGGTCATACCCGGCTTCGAGGTGCTGGTGGTCCGCTCGACAAAGGTCACTGCTGTGACCATCGATGCCGGTGATCGGCTCGGGCTCGTGCTCCGCGCCGGGGCGGGAGTCAACACGATCGAAATCGAACACGCCGCCTCGAAGGGGGTTTTTGTCTGCAACACGCCCGGCAAGAACTCGGTGGCGGTCGCCGAGCTCACTCTCGGTCTGATCCTCGCCATCGACCGCAACATTCCCGACCAGGTACGGGACCTCCGCAACGGTGAGTGGCACAAGAAGCGCTACGGGCAAACCAGCGGTCTCGCCGGGCGGTCCCTGGGTATCGTCGGTCTCGGAGCCATCGGGCTCGAGGTGGCACGAAGGGCGCACGCGTTCGCCATGGAACTGGCTGTGATCGACCGGCCCGGCCGGAACCCGGAGCTGGTTCACGAGCTTCGCGCCATGGAGGTCAGGTTCGAAGCGGATCTCGCTGCTCTGGCCGGATCTTGCGACATCCTCACCTTCCACGTGCCGGCGGGGCATGAGACGGACGGGCTCGTGTCACGAGAGCTGCTGGCACAGGTTCGGCCTGGAACCGTCATCGTCAACACATCGCGCGGGAGCATCGTCGATGAGGACGCACTGCTCGACGCAATCGAGGAGAAGAACCTCCGGGTCGGTCTCGATGTATATCGCAACGAGCCCGCCGGGGGCGATGCCCAATTCGAGTCCAAGCTGGCGCAGCATCCCTCCGTCTACGGAACCCACCACATCGGGGCATCGACCGACCAGGCCCAGACCGCCATTGCCGACGCCGTGGTTGACGCCATCGACGCATTTGACCACGGCAGACTGCTCAACTGCGTGAACCTGGGGGGCGAGGCAAGCGAAGCGGCGACAATCACCATCAGGCATCGGAACCGGGTCGGTGTGCTCGCCGGTGTTCTCACCACGCTCCGGGAAGCCGGTCTCAACGTGGAGCACATGGAGAACTTCGTGCTAACCGGCGGGGCGGCCGCTTCGGCGCTCATCCACGTGACCGGCGGTGTTTCCACCGAGACAGCCGCCAGGCTGGAGGCGGTAGACGACGTAATCGCTGTCTCCGTCAGCAGACGATGATCGAGCGGCCCCTGGTCAGGCCGGTACGGCTCTACCTGCCCACTCGAGACTACGCCCCCCGGGTAGCAGTGGTGCCGAAGCCTTCCGTGCCTGCCGGCTACTGGCGCGACCTGGAGGCAACCAACCCATTTTCCTTTGATCTGGTGATGCGCGACATCATCCCCACCCAGGGAAACGAACCCGACCTGGCCACACCTGTGGGAAGGAACCGGCTCGACATGATGATCGAGCGCGGCATATACGAGTACCACGACGATCCCGCCTACTACCTGTACCGGGTTTCAGACGGGGTACACAGCCAAACCGGAATCGTCGCAGAAGTCGAATCCGATGCGTACGACCGCGGCTTGATCAAACGGCATGAGCACACGCACCCGGGGGCGGAGGAACAGCTGATCGGTGCCCTTACCCGGCTCCGCGCCAACTCCTACCCGATGTGTCTGACCTACAAACAGGCCGGGGTGAACGCGTTGATCGTCCGGCTGGCGTCGGCAGAGCCGATGCTCGATTTCTTCGGGCAGGACGGGGTCCAACAGACCGTGTGGAAGGTCGACTCGCCGGGCGAGCGTGCAGAGCTGGAGGCGTGTCTGTCCCACATCGATGTCCTATATATCACCGATGGCCATCATCGGGCCGCCGCCGGGGCCGCGCTGGCGCGGGAGGCGGCAGCGAACCATCCCGACGCGACCGGCATGGAGCCCTACTTCTACATGATGGGAGTCATCTACCCCTCACAGCAGCTCAAGCTCGTCGAGTACAACCGACTCGTTTCCGACCTGGACGGGCTCAGCGATGTCGAGTTCGTCCAGAAGGTGAGCGAGCAGATGAACGTGGAGCGGATCCACAGCCAGGATCCCGAGACGGCTCGCCCCGACCGGCCCGGTGTCTTCGGCATGCGGGTCGGAACCAAGTGGTACCGGCTCACGGTCCCCGACGAGATGTTGGACGGCGGCGACCCGTACTCCGCGCTCGACGTCGTCATCCTGAACAACCTGATCCTCGGGCCCATCCTCGGCATAAGCGATCCCCGCACCAGCGAGCGTCTCGAATACGTACCGGGCACGGTCCCCCTCGAGTACATAGTCGCCGGCGAACAACCGAGCGTCTTCTTCCTGGTCCATCCCACGACCATCGATCAGGTGGCGGCAATCGCCGACCGTGGTCTGGTGATGCCCCCGAAATCCACCTGGTTCCTCCCCAAGATCACCAGCGGCCTCTTCATACGAATGCTGGATGCCTGAATTTCAAACGTCGACCTCACGCAGCCCCGCTGAGCTCTGCACAGCAGAACTCGAACGTCACCTCTCCGGAGGAGAGGTGACGCCTAGACCAGATGACCACCGCCGTCCACACGGACTATCTCGCCGGTGACGAAGTCGTTGCGGATCAAGCTGAGTCCCGCCGCGACAACGGGGTCGGTGCCTCCCACCCGGCGCAGCGGCAACGTCTCGGCGAGAGCCTGCACGTACCCGTCGTCCTCTCCGGGCGGGGGGAGGATCACCCCCAGGGCCACCGCGTTCACCCGGATCATCGGCGCGAGCGCCAAAGCCGCCGCCCTGGTGAACGTGTCGAGGCCCCCCTTGGCGACCACGTAGGAGAAGTGCTTCCGGTATGGATACGCGGTACGCACATCGGTGATGTTGAGTACCGCACCTCCCGTCTTGTCATCCAATGCCGCGGCAAACGCCTGGGTGAGAAACACAGGAGCGGCCAACGTCAGATCCTGGCTACGCCGCCATCCCTCGACCGTCACGTCGTCCAGGGTGTCCGTGGCAAACAGTGAGGCCGAGTTGACCAGGATCGAAACCTCGCCCAACGCCTCCGCCGCCATGGAGACCAGACGGGCCGTCTGGCCCGGATCAGCCAGATCGACCGACCCCACCGCTGCCCGGCGGCCCATCGCCTCGATCTCGGCCGCAACGGCTCGGGCCGGCTCCGCGGAGACGTTGTAGTGCACGAAGACGTCCGCACCGGCACGGGCCAGGCCGAGCGCCAATGCCCTGCCCACCCGGCGTCCGGCGCCGGTCACGAGTGCAACACGTCCCTCGAGTTCCATGGCCGCAGAGTAACGCCACAACCGACATGAAATGGCACAGATGCCGGGAAGGACTATCTTTGCGCCGGTGAGCAAGGAAGACCCAAAACACGGCCGCTGGATTCTGCCACTGGTTGTCCTGGCACTTGTGGCGTTCACATACACCTTTGTGAACAACCTCCCGCCTGCCGAGACACCAACGCCGACCACCAGCGCAGCCGGTGGCCGAACCACAACGACGGCCCCCGAAGAGGAAACCACAACTACCACGACGCTGGCGCCCGAAATAGTCACGTTCGTCACAACCGCCGAAGCCCTTGCCGGCCAGGCAACGGAGTTGAGCGATCGTGCCCAGACCGTCAACGACGACTACGACACCAGCAATGACTACCAGGCCGCTCGGGACGGTCTGAGCAGCCTGCGCACCGACGCGAGCGACTTCGACGACAGCGTCGTGGCCGTGAACGTACCAACCGGGGCAGAAGACAAGTGGGCCGATGTCATGACTGCGGCCGCCGCTATGAAAGCTGCTGCAGATGCCATGTTCGATGGTTTGACCAACACCCCGGGCCCGGACAAGAGGCTCAGCTCGCTCGAGGACTTCAAGACCGCAACGGCAACGTTCGCCCAGGAGATCGATGCCGCCAAGCAGGCGGCCACGGCACCCGCAGACTCGGGCGGGTAGAACCCGCGCGGACGGCTCAATCCACTGTTGCGGGTTGTCGGACCCGGGTATCCACGCGAACGCGAGGAAGGGTGAAACCGTAATGGTTTCACCCTTCTCCCATCCACCGGATGAGGACCCGGCGCGATCGGCTACGGCACGGCTCAGCCGCTCGATACAGCGTCGCTGCACACCGTCTCGGTGACCAGGGCCGTGACGATGTACGGATCCATGTTGGCGTTGGGACGGCGGTCCTCGATGTAGCCCTTGCCGTCGCGGGCGACCTGCCATGGGATACGTACCGAAGCACCTCGATCGGAGACCCCGTAGTTGTACTCGGTCCATGGAGCGGTCTCGTGAAGACCGGTGAGCCGCGTCTCGATGCCTGCTCCATATTGCTTGATGTGGTAGTCCGCCTTCTTCCCCAGAGCTTCGCAAGCGGCGATGATCGGGTCGTAGCTCTCTCGCATCTGCTTGGTGGAGAAGTTGGTGTGAGCACCGGCTCCGTTCCAGTCACCCGCCACCGGCTTTGGCATGAGGTGCGCCGAGATGTCGAAGTCCTCGGCGATCCGGTACAGCAACCAGCGGGCAAGCCACAGCTCATCCGATACTTGCAGGGCATCACCCGGGCCGATCTGGAACTCCCACTGCCCGATCATGACTTCAGCGTTGGTACCGGAGATGGTGATACCCGCGGCGATACAGGCGTCGGTGTGCGCCTCGACGACGTCGCGGCCCCAGATCTCGTCTGCGCCGACACCGCAGTAGTAGCCGCCCTGCGGGGCCGGGTAGCCACCGGCCGGCCACCCGTGGGGACGCCCGTCCTTGAAGAATGTGTACTCCTGCTCGATACCGAACCACGGCTCGAAAGAAGCGTACTTCTCGGCGACCTCGGAACACCTGGCACGAGTGTTGGTCTCGTGCGGAGTCATGTCGGTGTTGAGCACCTCGGTCATCACGAGCTTGTTGTCGCCGCCGCGGATTGGATCGGGGACAACACGCACCGGCCGCAGCACACAGTCGGACGAGCTGCCGACCGCCTGCTCGGTGCTCGAGCCGTCAAATCCCCAGATCGGTGGCTCTTCCCCATCGGCGATGACCTTGGTCTTCGATCGCAGCTTTGCGGTCGGCTGCTGACCGTCGATCCAGATGTACTCGGCTCTGTAAACCATTCCTGAGCTCCTTGGTCATGACAACGCACCGGGGGACCGGTGCTCGGAGACAAGTATCCCAATTGATGGTTTCCTTCGAGTAACAGGAATGTGAACACTGTGTTTCGGATGGCCTTTCGACTGTCAATACCGGGAAATCTGGCTTACCATCGCCCCCCTGGAGGTGAACCGAACATGGCCAGGCAAGAGGATTACGTACTGAGAACCGTCGAGGAGCGCGGCGTGCGCTTCATCAGGCTGTGGTTCACAGATGTCCTCGGACTGCTCAAGTCCTTTGCGATAACCCCGGCCGAGCTCGAAACGGCGTTTGCCCACGGCATGCGGTTCGACGGATCCTCCATCGACGGGTTCTCCCGTGACCAGGAATCCGACATGCTCGCCAAACCCGATCCGACCACGTTTCAGATCCTTCCGTGGCGCCACGGCAACGTCGGGGCGGCACGGATGTTCTGCGACATCGTGCGTCCCGACGGCAAGCCGTTCTCGGGTGACCCGCGCCTGGTTCTGCGCCGTAACCTCAATCGAGCCCGCAACCACGGCTTCACGTTCTATGTCGGGCCCGAGGTCGAGTACTTCTACTTCGCCGACAGCGGGACCGAGCCAAAGATCCTCGACCGGGGCGGGTACTTCGACCTCACCCCCCTCGATGTCGCCCAGGAATACCGACGTAGCACCATCATGGCGCTCGAGCGGCTCGGCATCCCGGTCGAGTCGTCACACCACGAGGTCTCGCCGAGCCAGCACGAGATCGACCTGCGGCATACCGACGCCCTGACGATGGCCGACAATCTGGTCACCACCCGGCTCGCCATCAAAGAGGTGGCCATGGAGCACGGCATCTACGCGACGTTCATGCCCAAGCCACTCGAGGGTCACGACGGCTCCGGGTTGCATCTCCACCTGTCCCTGTTCCAGGGCGACGACAACGCCTTCTACGACGCCGGTCGGGCCGATAATCTGTCGGATGTGGCGCGAGCGTTCATAGCGGGGCTGATCCGCCACGGCCGGGAGATCACCGCAGTCACCAACCAGTGGGTCAACTCGTACAAACGGCTTGTCAGCGGATTCGACGCCCCGGTGCTGTCGACCTGGGACCGCACCAACCAGGCCGCCGTGGTCCGGGTGCCGAGCACCGGAACCGACCGACCCGGCGCAACCCGCATCGAGTACCGGGCACCCGACCCGGCGTGCAACCCGTATCTAGCACTGTCGGTGATCCTGGCGGCAGGGCTCGAGGGAATCGAGAAGGGCTACAAGCTCCGGGACGACACCCATGCGGAACGGTTGCCGACCAGCCTGGCAGAGGCTCTCGATGCCATGGAGTCGTCGTCGCTGGTCAAGGACGCACTCGGCACGCATGTCTTCGATTGGTTCTTGCGCAACAAGAGACTGGAGTGGCAACGTTATGAGCACCATGTCTCACGGTTCGAATTAGAGCAGTACCTTCCGGTGTTGTGATGTTCCTCGCGGTCTACCCGGCGTCGCCCACCCAGCCGCTGATTGCCGGCTTGCTGGACGCTGGGTACCAGCCGGTGCCGATCGAAACCATCTCAGACATCGAGGATCGCATCCCCAAAGGTGGCTGGACGGCTGCGGTCGTGGAGGTCACTTCGGATCTGGGCCGATCGCTGGCGATGGCCACCAAGATCACAGACGAGTACGGGCTACCCGTCTTGCTGCTGATCGACAGAACCATGACGGCCGACATCGCCGGGGAGACCGGGTTCACCGACTTCATCCTCTCGCCGGTTGACCGCACCGAGCTCAGGGTGAGGCTGGGGCGGCTACATGCTGTCAATACGTCGATAACCGAGGAGGAGATCATCCGGTTCCGCGATCTCGAGCTCAACACCGCTACCTACCAGGCCACCGTCGGCGGCGATTTCCGTGACCTGACCTTCATGGAGTACGAGTTGTTGCGCTTCCTGGTGGAGAACCCCGCCCGGGTATGGAGCCGTGATCAGATCCTCAACCGGGTCTGGGGCTATGACTACTTCGGCGGCTCCCGGACCGTCGACGTCCACATCCGCCGGCTCCGGGCCAAGCTGGGCGAGGAACGGGCCTCGTGGATAACCACCGTCCGCAGCGTCGGCTACCGGTTCGGGTAGTGCCGGAGGCCCACGTCCGGTATCGTCTGGTCAACCGACGATTGGGGAATTGTTATGGCGTATCCGGTAAACGTGGAAGTGGACTATGGGGACGGGCAACGTAGCAGGGGTCTGGCTGTATGCGGCATCCTGTTTCCGATAAAGGCGCTGCTGGCGATCCCCCACTTCTTCATCCTCTACTTCGTCGGGATCGGTGCGTTCTTTGCCACCTGGTTCGGGTACTGGGCAATCGCCCTCACCGGCAACCTCCCGGAGGGGATCGCCCGGTACGTGCACAACTACCTCGGATGGACAACGCGCACCACCGCCTGGATGGCGTCGTGGCGTGACGAATACCCTGCCTTCGCAATGCAGCAGCCGGAGTATCAGGCGAAGGTGGTAGTGACTGAACCGACGCTGGTGCGGAGCAGGGGTCTGGCGTGGACAGGCGTCGTGTTCTTCCTCAAGGCTCTTCTGCTCATACCCCACCTGTTCCTGCTCTATTTCGTGCAGATCGTCGCCGGGATCGCCGCTTGGATCGCCTTTTGGATCATCGCTTTCACCGGGGAGTACCCGCGGGGTATCTTCGATTTCACCGTCGGCGCCATCAGGTGGTCAACGCGGGCTCAGGCCTGGATACTCAGCATCACGGACGTGTATCCGCCGTTCAGCTTGAGCGAGTAGCCGGGATACCCTGAACGGGGCTCGAAGCAGTGCGCGGCTCAGGTGGTCACTTCCCCGGTGCGTCTTGATCGCCGGGGCAACCGATATAGCTCGAGCATCTGGGCGGCCACTCCGTCCGGCTGGAAATTGGCGGCGCGCTCGACGCCGATGGCGCCGGCGTGGCGCCTGACGTCTGCATCGGTGACGAACACACGTAGCGCCGCAGCAGCAGCTTTGACGTCGGCAACCGGAAACAACAGCCCCGCACCGTCGCCCAGCAGATAACGCAGCGGAGGGATATCGCTGGCCACCACCGGGACGCCGTTGGTCATAGCCTCCGCCGCGATCCGGCAGAACGACTCCTCCCGCGAAGGAACAAAGACGATATCGGCGCCTGCGTAGGCTTGACGTACATCGGAGATCCGCCCGGGTACCGAGACGGAACCCATGGCGTCGAGCTGCGCCCAGACATCCTCGTTCTCGGGCGTCGGGGCGTGCTTGATGTACAGCCGCCACTGCACTGCCAGATCGTCGACCTCACGGACGACCGCGGGAATCAGGTCGAAGCCTTTGCGGTTCGTGGAGCCCCCCAGCACGGCGATGGTCACACCCTCGTGATATTCCGGTTTCGTGAAGACGACGTCCTTGGGGTCGAGCGGATTGGGGACGATGATCGCGGTACCGCGGTCGCATAGACCGCTTTCGACCGCCACCGCCTCAGCGGTTGGGGACACCGCGGTTATGCGAAGGTCGGCAATCAGCCTGCGCACCCACGGCCCGAGCCTACGGCTCCACGGGGTCGAGACCGGGTCGTGAATCCAAGCGACCACCGGGCGCCGGGACACGATTGCGGCGAGGGCCACCGCGTTGAGACCGGTGATAGCGTTCGCATGTATCGCCGCCAGCCGCGCCCGGTTGCGGAATGCCCAGACCGCGAGCTGGAGCCCATCCCACAGCCGGCGCACCCGACCGAGCCGACCCTTTTTGGCGAGGTCGAACCATTCGTCGAACGCATTCCGCTCGGCCGCTAAGTCGGCAAATGCCCCGGGGCGAGGCGAGGCAAGCACCCGCCGGACCTTGCCCTCGATCGTCTCGAGCAGCGTGACCAGACTGCGGTTGCTGCCGCCGATCGCCTGCGGCAGCGAGACGAACAGGACGGTGTCGCGCGGCTCAGTACCCACCCAGGAGGCCGATCTTCCTCGAGTACTCGAGGGTTCGGCGCCACAGCCAGATCCCGAAAGCGAAGACGACCACATCGAAGACCCCGAGTGAAACGACCGCTCGGGTCAACGAGATCTCGTACGACCCCGGGTCCGCCATCAGCGCCGTCCGTACCCCGTTGATCACGTAGGTATGCGGCAACACCACACTGAGCGCCTGGGCCCACCCCGGAAGCTGCGCCACCGAGAACAGGCTCCCGGCGAGCAGCGAAGCAGCGATGTCATATATCCGAATCACCGGGGTCGACTTCAACGTCAGCAACAGCACCGCAGCGGACACGATCCCGATCGCCAGACCGGCTGTGATTCCGAGCAGGGCGATCAGGATTGCGGCCCCGACGCCGCCCAGCTGATAGTGGGCGCCGAGGACCCATCCGGCACCCATCAGGAGCACCGTGTAGATGAGCCCGTTCATCACCTGCCATTGGTTCATCGCGAGCGGGATGGCGGTCCACGGAACCGGTTCGATCAGGAAGGTCTCCATGGTTCCCCGTTGGAAGGACTGCTGGAGGGTGTTTCCGAAGCCGACCATGGCGGCCGTCAGAAGAGCAGTCATGGCCAGACCGATCACGGTGAAGGTCAGGTAGTCCCCACCCACCTCGGGTGAGTTGCCCACGAGCTTGCTTATGAAGAAGAACGGGATCAGCGGTGCGACCACGCCGAGCAGACGCATCGCAAACGAGATCGGGTAGTTGGCTTCCTCGATCACATCGACCCGGAAGAACGCGGTGGCTGTAGCGACCACGGCTTGACGCGTGCTCATTTGTGTCTTGCGGGTGCTCATCGCTCTACCTCCTCGCCGCCTTCTACAGACGCTGGATCCGCCGCGCCCTCGTCGCCCCGGAGATCGGCCGGTCGGGCCCGCTCCCTTCTCGAGACCGGTGACACCTGACCGCTGTTGCCGGGCTGTGCGCCGGTCGGGCCGCCGCCTTCACTGCCCTCGGGGTCGGTGCGATAGAGCTCGGCGAGCACCGTCTGCAGCGGTCGGTGGGACTCGCTCAGATCGGTCATATCCTCGATTTGGCCGCGCAGCCGGGCGAGCACGTCGGCATGGGAGACTCCGCTCTCCAAGGGGAAGGTCACCGAGCCGTCCTTGCGACTCACGCTGGCGAAACCGGCCTCCTTCAAGGTCTGTGCTGCTGCGTCGGCACTGGCGGTGGAACGGAAGCCGATCTGAAGAGTGGGCTTGTCCCAGATACGGCGCAGTTCGTCGAGACGCCCGTCGTAGCGAATCCGCCCGTGGTCGAGCAACAGCACGCGCGAGTCCAGAGTCTCGATCTCTTCCAGACGGTGCGAGCTGATCAGCGCCGCCATACCCCTCTCGGCAACGATCTCTTTGATCAACTGGATGAGGTCATGCGCGGCGACCGGGTCGACGGCACCAGTCGGCTCATCGAGAATGAGGATCTCCGGGTCGTGAAGGAGAGCCCTGGCGAGTTGCAGCCGGGCCAGCATTCCCGCCGACAGCGAGAACCCGTTGCTCCGAGCACGCCTTTCCAGCCCGACCATCTCCAGGGTCTCTCGGATCTTCCGGATCAGCGGCTGCCCGGACATGCCCTGCAATCGGCCATGGAACCTCAGGTTCTCGATGACGGAGTGTCGCATCAGCAAGCTGCGATGATCGCCGGGCATCCAACCAATCGATCGTCTCACTTCGACTGATTCCCTTATGGAGTCGAATCCCATCACGCTGGCCGAGCCCGCTGTCGGTGTCGTCAAGCCCACCAGTATCTTGAAGGTTGTCGTCTTCCCCGCGCCGTTCGGCCCGACAACAGCGACAATTTCGCCTGTGCCCACGGTGAAGCTGACTCCATTGAGCGCGTGGACCGGCTCTTTGATGTTTGTTCTGACCAACGCCCGCATCCAGAGCGGCGACGGCTCGTACACCTTGGTGAGCTCGTCGACGACTATGCGGGCATACCCACCCGTGCTACTCAACTGAAAGCATTCCCCTCGTTTGGCCGTATTGGCTCGGCAATTCAAGCACGCAGACCACCCGATGGGCTAGGGATTCTTTTTCATGCCCAGCGCTGGGCAGCCATGGTTACACTTCCGCCGCACCCGGGAGAGGGGGAAACGCAGTGGATTTCCGTTGGACCGAAGAGCAGCTCGCGTATCGGGCTGCCGTAGTCGAGTTTGCCCAGAAAGAGCTGAACGATCGGGTCGCCGACCGCGACCAGGCAAGCGAGTTCTCTCGGGAAGCGTGGGTCAAAGCGGCAAAGATTGGTATCCAGGGTCTTCCATTTCCCGAGGAATACGGCGGTCAGGGAGCGGACGCGTTAACCACCATCCTGGCCATGGAGGGTCTGGGTTACGGCTGCGCCGACAACGGACTCATCTTCTCGATCAACGCCCACATCTGGTCCGGGGCCATGCCGATTCATCGCTTCGGCACCGAGGAGCAGAAGGCGAAATACCTGCCGGGCCTCAACGACGGATCGCTGATCTCGGTACAGGGGATGACCGAGCCGGACTCGGGCTCCGACGCGTATAGCTTGAAGACGACCGCACGGCTGGACGGAGACGTCTACGTGCTCAACGGCTCGAAGACCTACATCACCAACGCTCCGGTTGCAGACTTGTTCGTGGTCTTCGCCAGCATCGACAGGTCGAAGGGTTGGGCCGGCTTGTGCGCCTTCATCGTTGAGAAGGGGACGCCCGGTCTCGACGTTGGCGTCAACTTCAAGAAGATGGGGCTCAGGACCTCACCCATGTCCGAGCTTGCGTTCAACGACTGCCGGGTACCCAAGGAGAATCTGCTGGGCAGAGTCGGATCCGGCATGATGGTGTTCAACCACTCCATCGAGTGGGAACGCAGCTGCATCCTCGCCAGTGCGGTCGGAACGATGGAGCGCCAGTTGGAGAAGGCCGTCGCGTATGCGAAAGAGCGACGTCAGTTCGGCGAACCGATCGGCAAGTTCCAGGCTGTCTCGCACCGCCTGGTGGACATGAAGATCAGGCTGGAGACCTCACGCCTGCTGCTGTACCGGCTTGGATGGGTCCTCGATCAGGGCGAGACATCGGCACTCGACGCCGCCATGGTCAAACAGCAGCTCAGCGAGTCGTTCCTGCAATCCAGCCTCGATGCGGTGTCGATCTACGGCGCACTCGGGTTCATGACCGAGACCGAAGTCGAGCGCGACGTCCGGGATGCCATTGCCGGGCGAATCTACTCGGGCACAAACGACATCCAGAAGAACATCATCGCCCGCCACATGGGACTATGAGATGAAGTACCTCCTGCATCACTACCTACGCGATTCGGCGCGACGGGCGCCTGACTCGATCGCACTCGTCGACCGGGACCGGCAGCTCACGTACCGTGAGCTTGACGAGAGGTCCGACGCCGTAGCGGCCAGGCTGGTCGAGCTGGGCGTGCAACCCGGTGACCGCGTCGGCATCTACCTTCCTAAGGCTGCGGAGGGTGTCATCGGCATCTACGGCGCTATGAAGGCGGGAGCTGCGTACGTACCGATCGATCCGTCGGCCCCAGAAGCCCGGGTCCAGTACATCGCCAACAATTGCGGGATCCGCCATGTCATCAGCGGCGCCAAGCGCGCCGGCGCCTGGGGGGGGCTGGGCACGGCCGGTGTCGAGCACGTCCTGGCAATGGACACCGATACGCCCGCCTCGGCGGCGGGCGTATCCATACACCGCTCCAGCTGGATCGAGGCCGGTGGCATACCGCGCGACCCGGGCATCATCGACCAGGATCTCGCCTACATCCTCTACACATCCGGATCGACGGGTGACCCCAAAGGCGTCATGCTGTCGCATCTCAACTGCAGAGCATTCGTCGAGTGGGCAATCGACGAATATTCGATCACGAGCGAGGATCGCATCTCCAGCCATGCGCCGTTCCACTTCGACCTGTCGACCTTCGATTTGTACTCGGCTGCGCTGTCGGGTGCACCCGTGTATTTGGTCCCGGCAAAGGCGGCACTCTTCCCGGCCGAGGTCGCCAAGTTCATCACGACCAACGAGATCACGGTCTGGTACTCGGTGCCGTCGATATTGATCATGCTGATCGAAAAGGGCGGTCTCGAGGTCGGTGACCTTCCCAGTCTCCGGCAGATGCTATTTGCCGGAGAGGTGTTCCCCACCAAGTACTTGTCCCGGATCATGAAACGGCTGCCACACGTGGCCTTCGCCAACCTCTACGGGCCTACGGAAACAAACGTGTGCACTGCCTATTCTGTGCCCGAATCACCGGACGAGGACGGGCCAACCATCTCGATAGGTCATGCGATCACCAATGTCGAGACGTTCGTAGTCGACGAGGGGGACAACCTCGTCCAACCGGGCGAGGTCGGCGAGCTGCTGGTACGAGGCCCGACCGTGATGGCCGGCTATTGGGGTGATCCGGAGCGAACCAGGACCCGGCTGATCACGAGTCCGGTCGCCCGCCATCACGGCGATCCGGTTTATCGCACCGGTGATCTCGTTGAGGAAATGCCGGACGGCAACTACCGCTTCCTAGGACGCCGCGACAACCAGATCAAGAGCCGCGGCTACCGCATCGAGCTCGGCGATATCGAGGCTGCGCTAAACGCCCATCCGGGGGTGGTCGAGGCCGCCGCGCTTGCGATACCCGACGAGATGATCTCGAACCGGATCGTCGCCTACGTCTCCGTGTCCGGCGAGGTCACGGAACGGGAGTTGACTTCGTTCTGTGCAGCACGGATCCAGCGATATATGGTTCCCGAGGCGATACTGGTCACAACGGTGCTCCCCAAGACCTCCACCGGCAAGATCGACCGGCAAACATTGCTCAAGCAGCACATCGCGTGACCGGTCCCGGCAGTGGGGGCATCTAGAAGTAAAGAGAAGCCCGGTGCAGGAATGCCGCCATCTGGCCCCTGGTCACGTACGAGTCGGGGCAGAAACGGTCGTTTATCGGCGGGTTGCAGCCATGGGTTATCCCGGATGCCGCCAGCGACTCGATCGCAACCTCGAATAGATTCCCGTTGTCGTCGACAAACGGATTGCCCGACCCTGCTGGAAGAGCAAGCGCACGTCCCAGGAACGCCGCCATCTGGCCCCTGGTCACATAATCACCGGGACAGAACATATTGTTGAGCGGCGGATTGCAGCCCTGAGTGATTCCCTCAGCTTGCAGTGACTCGATGGGGCCCTCGAAGACACTGCCATCGTCGTCGATGAACGGATTGCCGGCACCCGCGGGAAGGTCGAGAGCCCGGGTGAGGAACGCAGCCATCTGGCTTCGTGTAACGAACTGGTCGGGACAGAACATATTGTTGACGGGCGGATTGCACCCTTGAGTTATCCCCTCGGCAGCCAGCCACTCGATGTCGGCGCGGAACACCGAGGCGCTCGTATCGATAAAGCCGGGATCCGCACCAGGAGGAGGGGGCGGCTGCGGGTTGTCATAGAACGGTGAAATGGTCTGCACCGGGCCAGTGCCGACGAATTGGTATGCACTGTCACCGTCCTGGACCCGGATCACGGTGTCGGGGTGGATGCCGGTGCGATCGAAGTCGGTCGGGTCGAGGCCACACTCGATAAAGTCGTAGCCGCCACCGTTGTTGCCGCCGACTTCGTTGAACAGGATCTCGGAGAAATCGCAGAACATGAAACGCACGTTGTGCTCGAGGGGGGTGTTGTGCCCGAGAATGAGCAGCCTCGCCCCGCCCGTGTTGACGCCGCTCCACTCCTGCGTGTCGGTGGCGCCCGGGCCCGTCGTCGTTCGGGATTTCTTCCCAAGGGCGTGCGAGTTGATGGCGGCGTCGTATTGCTCACCGAGCGAGGGATCCTGGGCGTTCTCGAGAAGGGTCAGATTCCGGTACACGTAGGAGTTTCCGTAGGCGCCGTGGTTGATGCCGGATTTGGCGTTGTAGTAGGCGGTAAGACCGTCGACCAGATGGTTCTCGTCATCTTCGCCGGCGGAGTTCTGCCACACGAAGACCCCGTGGCTCTGGTTGTTGTGCGCCTTGTTGTCGGTGAAGTTCCAGATCCCCTTGTCGTTCGACGGCCACGTGTATGCAGATACGTTCTGGCCGCTGTCGAGCATGCCCACGACTACCGCCCCGGTGATGGTCATGTTCTCGCCACCCCCGAGCTGAATGGCAGAAGCCTCATGAGGGCGGTCCGGGTTCGGAGTGATCTTGGCGGCGACGATATGGTCGTACACGAGATCGAAGGTCTCGTTACATCCGGTGTTGTCGCCGCAAGCTTCGCTGGTTGACTCGTCCCACCAGTAGGCCTCGGACGTCACGTTGTAGGCGATGGTGTTGGTCACTGTCACCCCGTGCGAGGCGTGGACCACAAAGGCGTGGTTGTTCGTATCGCGGATCACAACGCCCTCGACGACCGACCCGCGGGAACCATCGTGGTTGTGGTGGAAATGCAGCCCGTAGCGCCCCGAGTCGTGTTTACCGATCCACGGTGCCATATAGCGAAGAGCTGCGTAGCGGATGGTCTGCGGTGAGGACGAGTGGATCAGGACGTGAGCCCGCCCGGTGGGTGTACCTTCGATCCGGACGTTCCTGGTCAAGTTGAGCAACTCGGTCTTGTAGCCGAGTGTATTCGGTGCAGGCACGTCGCCCGGTCCGTCCACCTGGCTGAACGTCGTGTAGTCGCCCGGTGTGTTCGGTGCGGCGACGATGTCATCTGCAGCCGACCAGCCCGATTGCCAGTCGTAGGACCAGGGAACGACGGGGGTGCCCGAGATATCGAGAACGCCTGCGTCCTCGACCCAGAGCCCAATGTCGTTCGGGGTGTCGTTGTGGCTCGAACCACCTCCGACAAATTTCGATTCGTCGATATTGGTGAACTGAAGGAATTGCTCGATGTCTGCTGAATTCGGCCGCATCCGCAATGTGCCGAGCACGACAACGTTGCCGGACGTGGTCACCTTGGTGTCGGCGTTGGGATCGAGCTCCCAGACCTCCCCTGCCGGAACGGTGAAACCGTTGGGAAAGCTCTCACCGTCGTGGAGTACCCGACTTGCCGCCGCGGCAGCGGGTGGAGCCGGCACTGCCACGAGGAGGGCGGCGATGAGCATACCGGCCAGCGATAGCCCGGTGACAGTGACCGAACGGAGCCTTCTTGTCATGGCTGCCCCTCCTTCCCCAGATTGAACACCACCCCGCTAACGCTGGAAAGTAGTACGAAGCGCGGCCTACCGGGAAGGGTTTCTGCCGTGTTAGGGCAGGTATGCCTCGGATCGGTGGAGGAAAGCGGCCATCTCCGCTCTCGTGATCGAAGCCGTCGGGCAGAAGCGATCGTTGGCCGGAGGGTTGCAGCCGTAGGTGATCCCCAACGCGGCCAGCGCGTCGATGTCAGCCTCGAACACCGAAGCGTCGTCGTCGCGGAACACGTCGGGGCCTGGTGGCAGATCAAAGGCGCGTGCCAGGAAAGCGGCCATCTCGCCCCTACTGACCGGATCGTCGGGACAGAAGTTGGAGTTGCGCGGCGGGTTACAACCCTCTGTGATCCCCGCCCGAGCAATGGCGTTGATGTTACCTTCGAACACGGATCCCGTGTCGTCACCGAAGGCATCGGGACCATCGGGCAGGTCAAGTGCCCTGTCGATGAACGCCGCCATCTCGCCGCGGGTCACGGGATCGTCGGGGCAGAACAGGTTGTTGTCGGGTGGGTTGCATCCCGCAGTGATGCCGCTCTTGGCGAGCCATTCGATGTCCGAGAAGAACGTGCTGGCAGTCGGGACGTCGTCGAAATGACCGGTGACTCCACCACCTGCGCCGCCGCCGCCGCCACCACCACCACCACCACCATCGCCGCCACCGACGGAGCCGCATTGCGACGAGTCACTCAGGAACCACTCACAGGCGGAAGGCTCACCGGCGAAGAAGTCCCACAGATGTGAAGCCACTTTCTGCTCACCCGAAGCGGCGGGGTGCACGCCGTCCCCCTCGAAGTCGCTGCACTCCCAGGTCAGGCCGTCGCTCCGCCCGGTGAGACCGTCCGCCCACAGATACGGGCCCCATGCAGTCCAGATCGCGGTGCTGCCCGCGACGGAGTCGGACACGACCGCTCTGACCGAGAGACCGTTGCCCCATCCCGTCTCCGGCTCGTGGTGGTCGGGCGTCGATGCGTAGCCGGCGTAGATCCGTGAAGAGATATAGATACGCTGCAGGTTGGGGAACGTGTCGTGGGCGTTGCTGATCACCGACTCGAGCCAGGCGCGCTCCTGCTCGGTCCGCTCGCCTTCTGTCGGAGCCAGCTGACCGAGCTGCGAGCCCATCTTCATCCAAGCGACTTCCACCTGATTCGGCGCGAGACCGCCGTCCTGGATGCGGGACGCGGAGTCGGACCACACCTGAGCGCCCGGCACCGCCCATTCCGCCATGGTCTGGCCGCCGATGGCACCGTTGGCGAGCTTGACGTCCGAGGCGACCCCACTCGAAGCAGCAACCAGGTCCATGAACGCCCCCCATTCTTGAGACCCGTTCGACATCCCCAGCACCACGAGGCCGATAACGCCGTTGATCGGCTTGATCTCGGGTGCCTGCCCGGCAAGGGAGGCGGGCATGTCGTTGCCACCGTCGTAGAGGCCGATGCCGTCGATCAGCGGGACGAACCCGGTCGACGTGTTCGAGCAAAGACCGCCGAGGGCATGGGCGCGAGTTGTCGTCCCGGGAAATGGGGTAAACACCGCCGTCGCAAGCACGACCACCAGTGCAACCCACAGCCGGGGGCTCAGTCGTGGTGGGAAGGAACGGGCTTTCATGACAGCCACCGAGGGTAGCTCGCGCCGGGTGCTAAATGCGACGACGATCCCGAGCCGCTGGCGGGGCGGTAATTGATCGCCGCGCAGGCCCCGCAGACGGCCCGGTGTCTCGAGGTTGTCGACCGGGGCGTCAAGCCTGAACTGGAATCAACCAGCACACTTCTAGAGCTTTCCTTCCACCAGCTTGGTAACAGCGTCGACGGTCTCGAAGTTGTCCAGATTCACTTCTTCGGGCTCGACCGACACGCCGAACTTGTCCTCGATGAAGCTGACCAGCGTGAAGATCCCGAGCGAGTCGATGATTTCCTCTTCCAATAGGTTCACCGAGTCGACGTCGACTTCGCTCCCGGAGGCGAACTCGCTCTTTATGTACTCGGCGATGATCGGACGGACTTCAACGGCCATGATGGCTCCTTATTGATTGGGTGAATACTTGTCGGGTGAATGTTTATCGGGTGAATGTTTATCGGGTGAATATTGATTGGGTCAATCGGAATGTGCGTGAGGTGCGCCCGCCACGGGTGATCCGTGCCGCTCTCGCCGGAGGATGACCATCGAGCCGAGATCTCCCGCGTGCGGTTGCGTGGCGATCGAGCTTGCCCCGACGCCGAGCAGATGGGTCATCCCGGCCACCGCCCCAGCACCGAAGTGCCGACCAGGGCGCCTTGCCGAGGAGGATCACATCTGTCACGGCATCCGCCTCCCCCATTCCCTGAGTTGTGCGCCGCAAGAGTGCCAGGTCGTCCAGGCTCCGTCAATGGCTTTCCCCGGGCAGCCATGGCTCAAGGTGAGTAGCTGCTGCCTGTCGGCCCGACCTGCCCATCGCCCGGGCTCGCCACGCCGCCACCGCCGGTACTGTCCGAGGCCACGTCCCTATTGCGACGCCGCCTTCTGGATCCAACAAGCGCCACCAGCGCAAGTATCAGAGCCAATGCCGCTACCGTCCCGACCAACCAGCTCATGTCGGATCGAGATGCGGTTCGCTCGTCGGCCCGGGCGGCACGCTCCGCCTCACGGTCGGTACGGTCGGGCGGGCCGGGGCGATCCGAACCGGAGAAGCTGCGCTCTGTCGTGGTAGTGACGTCGGACGCGGCGGTGGTAGTAGTAGTCGATGTGGTCGGCGTCTCGGCGGTTGTCGTCGTGACACCCGGGACCACCGGCGGTAGCGTCACCGCACCGATTGGCTCCCCGACCCCCGAGAACCAGGGTGCCGCCGTCGCCGCAGTAGTGAAGTGCTCGAGCAGCATGGCCCCGATCTTGGCGCCACCGCTCGGCGAGGGGTGGATGCCGTCGTCTTGCACGTCGTCGCATTCCCAGATCAGCCCGTCGCTGCGCGGGCTCATACCGTCAGCCCACGTGTAAGGGCCCCAGGCGAGCCAGGGCGCCTCGACCTCGCCGCGCCGCTCGTCGGTATTGAGGCTCAGGTCACCTTCAATCTGATCGCCGATCAGCCACTTGACTCCGAAGCCCTCTTCGTAGGCCAGCGGCTCCGGGTTGGGCCGTCCAGTCGTGTTGTAGCCGGCGTACATACGGCTCGACAGGTAGGCGACCTGAAGGTTGGGAAAATGATCCATGGCGTTGCGCACAACGACCGCGAGCTCATCACGGTAGGTCTGGGCGTCCTCGGGAAACGGCGGGATCTCAGCGACGCTGTCGACGGACTCGGGCAGCATGATCCACGCTGCTTGCACCTGCTCGGGAGTGACATCGTTATTGGCCAGCAGACCCTCGATACCGATCCAGGGTTCACCCGCCACGTCTTGCCACGTGCTCACGTCCTCACCGGGCTGAGAGCCGTTGACAATCGTCACATCCGGGGCAACGGCATCCACGGCTTGTCGCCGAAGGTTCTGCCACTCCATCCTGGTGTTGGAGACACCAATCGAGAGGAGAACGATGGTCCCACCGGGATCGGGGTCGCCTGCGGCGTCTCTCGGCACGATCTGGGAGGCACGCCACAAACCGAGCGCTTCGTGATCGGCGGGAACCTCGTTTGAGCCACCCGGGTACAGCCCCCCTTCTTGACCTTGGTACGTGTCGGTTCCGAGGTCCATGATGGGAACCTGGCCCGTCGAGGTCTGGGAACAGTCCTTCGTCCCGCCTTCCTGAGCGGCCACCGGAACAGTCATAGTGACCGCGAGAATGACCTGTAATGCGACGAAGAAGGCAGCAGCCCTGTGCTTGTTCATGAACCCCACCAGTGAGACATCGGAGCCCGCAGCATAACCAGGGTCTCCGCCTAGCTTCCCGTCTGACTCACATTGGTTCGGGTCCCCGCGTGATCTGCGGGCCGGAGGTGTGTCCTGTAGCGTGGCGCCGACCCGGTCCGGAGTGGGAGAAGTGAGCACAGGACGCAAGACACTGATGCTGCTGGTAGCCAGCAATCGCCGCCGCGGCGCCGAAGTGTTCGGAGAACGACTCGCCGCCGGGCTGCCTGCATTCGGATGGGATGTGGACTTCGTTGCGATTCAGGGTGCAAACACCGAGCGTGTCGTCGACGCAATCACGCTCACCGGGGGCGAGTCTCGGGCCAGGTTTGACGTCAGCACAGTCCTGTCGCTGCGACGGCGCATGGCCCGGACCAGACCGGCGATCGTCCTCGCCAACGGTGGCGCCACGCTCCGCTATGCGGTAGCCGCCCGCTCCTTGCTGCTCCACCGGCCCATCCTGGCCTACGGCAGCATCGGCGAGCCACGCTATTGGATGAGGTCGAATTGGCACCTCCGCCTCAATCGATTTCTCCACAGGAGAGCCGACACGATCCTGGCGGTTTCCGCCACGACGGGGCGCCAGCTCGTCTCGGATCTCGGCATCCCGCCCGATCGGGTTCACGTCGCACCGACCGGCGTGCCGCCCGAGTTCTTCGTGGCGTCGGAGCCGCGCCTAGAGCAGCTTCAGATGTTGTTTCTCGGCAGCCTCTCGCCCGAGAAGGACCCACTCGCCGCCGTCGAAGTCGCCGTCCAGATCGGAAAGAGCCACGACGTCCATCTCCGGCTGGTCGGCGCCGGTCCGCTCGAGGCTGAGATCGCCGCGTGGGGCGCCGAGACCTCCGAGCGGGTCACCATCGAGTTGACGGGTTCGGTCGAGGACGTGACCCCGCACCTGCGCTGGGCAGACCTCCTCCTGCTCACATCACGAACCGAAGGCTTGCCCGGCGCCGTGCTCGAGGCAGGAGCCGCAGGCGTTCCCACGGTGGCGTTCGACGTCGGTGGCACCGGCGAGACCATGGTCAACGGGACCAGCGGGATCCTCGTCCCCCCGGGAGACGTGTCCGCGATGGTCGCCGCGGTGGAGCGCCTCGCCGCCGATCGGGCCTTGCTCGAAGCCATGGGCGGGGAACAGCGTGACCACGTTCGCAGCAACTACAGCCTGGACCGGGCGATTGCCCGCTTTGACCAACTACTCACGGGAGCCCTCTTGTGAAGGTCGCCCACCTGACGACGGTCGATCTCAGTCTGCGCTATCTGGTCTTCCCCCAGCTGACCGCCACCCGGGACCTCGGGATCGAGACAGTCGGCATAAGCGCTCCCGGTCCATGGGTGGACGGGCTCGAGACCGACGGGATCCGCCACGTGGCGCTTGCTTCATCGACGCGGGGTATGAATCCGCTCGCAGACCTCAGGGCCGCCGCCCAACTCTGGCGCGTGCTCCGGGCGGAGCGGCCGGACATCCTCCACACGCACAACCCGAAGCCCGGCCTGTACGGTCGGGTTCTCGGAAGGCTGGCCGGTGTGCCGATCGTCATCAACACCGTGCACGGTCTGTACGCGACGGCGAACGACAGCCGGGCCAAGCGGGCGGTGGTCTACACACTCGAGGCGATTGCCTCACGGTTCTCGGACGCCGAGCTGGTACAGAGCGAAGAAGACGTGGCGACGATGCGGAAGTACCGGCTCGCACCGGCCAACCGGATCGCCCACCTGGGCAACGGCGTAGATCTGACCCGGTTTGATCCTGATCGGTTCTCCGAAGATGAGCGGTTCCATGCCCGCCGCGAGCTCGGCGCAAGACCTGGGCAGATAGTGGTCGGAATGGTGGGAAGGCTGGTCGCCGAGAAGGGGTATCCGGAGTTCCTCGAGGCCGCACGCACGCTCGACGACCGGTATGTCGTCGTCTGCATCGGACCCGACGACGAGGAGAAAGCCGATGCCTTGCCGCGCCAGCTCGTGGGAGAGGCGCAGCGAGACGGCGTCCGCTTCCTCGGTATGCGAACCGACGTCGACAGGCTCTACAGGGCGATGGACATCTTCGTCCTTCCCTCACACCGCGAGGGCTTCCCCCGTAGCGCAATGGAGGCTGCAGCGATGGGCCTTCCAGTTATCGCTACGGATATCCGCGGCTGTCGTGACGTGGTGGCCAACGGGAGCAACGGGCTGCTGGTTCCGGTGCGAGATCCCCAGGCCCTGGCGGCAGCCATCCGGCGCATCGGCGACGACCCCGGGCTGCGCGGCAGGATGGGGAGCGAAGGGCGCCAGCGGGCTCTCGACCACTTCGATGAGCGGCGGGTAGTCGCCAGGGTCATCGACGCCTACCGGAGGGTAGCCAGACGGAAAGGCGTGAGCCTACCGCCGGACGTCGAAACCGAGATCGCGCTGCGCCACGCAACGAGCGCCGACACCACCGTGCTCGCCCGGCTTCACAGCGAAGGTATCAGCACCGGCTTTCTCCCCAGTCTCGGCATGCGGTTCATGACCCGCCTGTACGAAGCACTCGTCACCTATGACGAAGGGGTGGTACTCGTCGCCGACGACGGCCACGGTCCGGTCGGATTCGTCGCAGGTGTGCTCGATACCGGTGCCTTCTACCGACAATTCATTCGTCGCCACGGGATGCGCGCCGCACTCGCTGCCCTTCCTCGCGCTGTGAAACCGCAAACCAGCAGACGGGTGTGGGAGAGCCTGAGGTACACATCCAGTCCGCAGGTGCAGGGGACGGACACATCTGATGCGGAATTGTTGGCCACCGCGGTGATGGAAGCCATGCGGGGGCGGGGTCTCGGCACGCGGTTGGGCAATGAGTTCCTGGCTCGACTCCACGACAAGGGGGCAAGTTCGGTCCGGGTCGTCGTTGGCGCCGGCAACGCAGGGGCGATCGCCACCTACGGCAAGATCGGTTTCACTCCGAGCGGGACCATCCAGGTTCACGAGGGCGAACCTTCCCTGGTGATGACGTGGCGGGAGTAGCGGTTGCCTTCGTCACGGCATTGGCCTTGTCGTATCTCGCTATGTGGCTCGGTCCCCGTGTCGGTCTGGTCGATCGGCCGGGCAATGCCCTGAAGGTACACACACGGCCGACACCCCTACTCGGCGGTGTCGCGGTTTTTACTGGCCTCCACGTCGGTATGGCCGTCCTCGGAGCAGCCGACACGTCGCTGATTGCCGGAACATCGCTGGTTCTGGCATTGGGTCTTGCCGATGACAGGTTCGATCTGGCCCCGAGGCTCCGTCTCATCGCCGAGCTGGCTGCAGCGGCGGTCCTGGTTGGTCTCATGGACAGCGGGCTTCGCAATCCTGCCGGTGTGGTCTTTGGCATTGCCGTGGTTGTGGTTGCGATAAATGCAGTCAACCTCCTCGACGGTCTCGACGCCCTTGTCGGATCGACCGCATTCGTGTCGGCGCTCGGTGTCGTATGGGCCGGAGCCGCCGGTCGGGGCGACTGGGAGCTGGGGGCGACCCTGGCAGCTGCTCTGGCGGGATTCCTCATGCTCAACCGGCCGCAGGCACGAATCTTTCTCGGTGACAACGGCTCGTATACCGTCGGGATGACACTGGCGTACGGGGGCCTGCGGACGACACCGCATGGCACGGGTTCGATGTTGCTGGTTACCGCCGGACTGCTCGGCATATTCGTCATCGATCTCGCCGTGACCGTCCTCCGAAGGGCGCGCAACGGCCGACCGCTGTTTGCGGGAGATCGAAGCCATGTGTACGACCAGCTACGAGAACGGGGGTGGTCGACGGGAAGGGTGGTGGTCGCGGCAGCGGCGACGCAAGCGATCCTGGTCGCCTGTCTCGTTGGCCTGGCGCTTACCGAACCCGGGCCGACGACCGCGTGCGCGCTCCTGCTCGGTAGCGCGCTGATTGCCATTGCGGCGGCCTGGCAGGCGGGGTTTCTCCGCAAGATTGACTAGTCATGGGCTATTCATCTAGCCACATCGCAGAATCACAAGGATCCCTCCCCCATTGCCAGGACCGCTTATAGACTCTCACTAGTCACGATGTGCGTGGGACAACCATCCTTCGCCATCGGACAGGGGCCACTACTTTTCCGGTCCTGCAACTGACGGGGGTTACTGGTGGGGGGTACCAGCAGCATGGTAGGGAATAACAACGTTGACGGTCGTCGCCGATTCGGCACCCGTTTTGCACGAGCTTCCGCTCGCCTGCGATCGGATCTGACATTTGCGGCCATGGATGCCGTCACTGTTCTCGTGACGTATTCCGCCGCGCTCGCGCTTCGTGCTCTCGACGCCCCCGCCGCTGTCGCCGATTACCGCGTTGGATTCGTCGTACTGCTCCCGGTCGTGGTCTTCACCCACCTCGCCGCAAACTTCGTCGCCGGCGTGTACGGACACGAATGGGAGTACGCTTCGGTCGAAGAGGCAATGCGCCTCTTCTTCGCATCCGCCGGCGCAGCATCACTGCTGTTGGCGTCGATCTTGTTCGTGCAAAGAATCACCGACGCCAACCTCCGGTTGGTGCCTATCGGTGTGATCGTCCTCGGCAGCATCCTGGCGCTCGGCGGCATGGGTGCAGCGCGCTTTCGTGCTCGCATGTTCTCGTTCCGGCATGCCCTCGGCATGGTCAAGTCCGAGCCAACGCTCATCGTCGGCACGGGGAAGACGGCAGCCAACCTGGCCCGCAGCGGCAAACAGGGCAAGACACCGATGCGGGTCATCGGCCTGATCGCCGTCGGCGGACACCGCACGACCAAGCGAATCGCGGACCTTCCGGTTCTCGGCACCCTCGACCAGATCGAGGATGTGGTCACCGAGCACCAGATCCAGCAAGTACTGATCGCAGAACAGCTCGAACCGACACGGCTGAGGGACCTCGTCGACCGGTTCATCGAGATCGATGTCCGGCTCCGGATCATTCCCCAACTCGAGGACGTCCTCAGCTCCGACGGGACGCTGCAAGACGTCAGGGACCTCTCCGTGTCCGACCTGTTGCCCCGCCCACAGGTCGACACTGATCTCGCTCCCATCGAGCAGCTGCTTGCGGGCAAGAGGGTCCTGATAACCGGCGCAGGCGGCTCGATCGGCTCGGAGATCGTCCGCCAGGTGCTCGGCTTCACACCCGAGCTGGTCATCGCCGTCGACCACGACGAGACTCATCTCCACGACGGGCAGTTCACATGGAAAGACTACCCAACCGATCTCGAGCCGGTACTGTGCGACATCAGGGACGAGAAGCGTCTCGGCCACATCTTCAGCACATATCGGCCGCACGTCGTGTTCCACGCGGCCGCTCACAAGCACGTGCCGATCCTCGAGACCTGCCCTGACGAAGCCGTGAAGTCCAACATCTTCGGGACCAAGAACGTGCTCGATGCCTGCCGCGAGTACGGCGTCGAAGAGTTCGTCCTCATCTCCACCGACAAAGCCGTACACCCGACAAGTGTGATGGGGGCCTCCAAGCGGATCGCGGAGATGTTGACTCAGTCTGCGGCCGAACAGAGTGGCGGTCACTGCAACCACACGGTTGTGCGCTTTGGCAACGTGCTCGGGTCCCGGGGGAGCGTCGTTCCTACGTTCATGCGGCAGATCAGGGCGGGTGGTCCCGTAACGGTCACAGATCCCGACATGCTCCGCTACTTCATGACGATCGGCGAGGCGGTCCAGCTAGTCCTCCAGGTCTCGGCTTTGTCCCGGGGCGGAGAGGTCTTCGTCCTCGACATGGGCGAGCCGGTCCGCATCGGTGACCTCGCCAGACGCATGATCCGGCTCGCCGGCCTGGTTCCCGGACGCGACATCGAGGTCCAGATCACCGGGGCGAGACCCGGTGAGAAGAAAGCGGAGGTACTCTCGGTTGAGCCCCTCGAGCAAAGCGACCACAACAAGATCCACGTCACAAAGCCGGGCTATCCGGGTATCGTGACTCTCCTCGACATGACCAGGATCCTCGAACGGCTCACCGAGCGCGGATCCGCGGAGGGGATACGGGAGTTTCTCCTCGGCGTGTCGAACCGTGACTGGGCTCCTCAAGAGACGATCACGCTCATCGATCCGGGTTCGTTTGCGGCCGTGAACGAAGCCAGCTAGCAGACAAAGAAGGTGCGATTCAGATGCAGTTAAGGCGCGTCATCAAGACTTTGCAGGCGCGGTGGCCGGTGATCGTGCTGCTGGCGATTGTCGGTGCTGCCGTGGGAGCCATCCTCACCAGCAACTTCAACGAAGGCATCACTCCTCGCTTCCGTGCCCAGGCACCGATGACCTTCTTCGCTCTAGCAGATGACCAGTCGTCTTCCTCGGGGAACAGCGGAGGCAGCACCAGCAGCCGCAACACCAGCAACAGCCCGACAACGGCCACCGACGCTGAAGCGGAGCGGACGCGGGCCGGCCTGCTCCTCGAGGACACTCTCGCTGCCAACCCACGGGTGACGATCCAAGCCGATCGGGAGACAAATACGTTGTATTTCGTTGCGCTCGGCCGTGACGGCCAACAAGCCCTCAATGACGCTGTCGCCCTGCGAGCCGAGTATCAGTCGAAATCCGTGACCGTAATCAACGTTGACGAGATCAAAGCCACCATGGCGACGGTGCTCGAGAACATCGATGCGGTCAAATCCCAAATGTCGGATCTCCAGGTCGGCGATCCGACTCCAGAGGATCCAAAGGTAACCGCACAGCGCACCACGATTGAGGAGCAGATCAACGAGCTCGCCCAGCGTCAGGCCCAGATCGGTATCTGGATCGACAACCCGGAGATCCGGCCAACGGAGTCGGAGTTCTTCGGGCAGGATACGTCCTCCTCATCATCGACATCCCGGACAGACCAGCAGACCGGAAGCCGGCCCAATCAGACCGAGGACACGACGGTGGATACGACCGAGGAAGACCCTGTCGTAACGCTCGAGGCTCTCCAGGGGGAGCAGAGCCAGAACAACATAATCCTGTTCCGGCTCGAGAACGCGCTGAAGGACGTTCCGGAACCACCCGTGGCTGAGGAACTCGACAACGAAGGCTCACTACGGCTCGAGGCGCTCCAACAGGATCTCGACGACCTGGAAGCCGAGTACGTCGACCTGCTGCGCGGCCTGGACGGAAACCCTCCCGGCGTGTTCCCGGAAGAACCGATCGTCACCGACGAAACCCAGACCCCGCGATCGATGGCGCTGACCGGGGGCATCGGTCTGGTGGTCGGCGTGTTCATAGCCGGACTCGCCATCGTGGGCCACGATCAGATCCGCAAGCCCGTGTGGGCGACTGCGGACCTCGAGAATGTCATATCGCTGGCCCTGGTCAATAGGAAGCGCGAGACGGACGTCGAGCACCCTGTGTGGTATCCGACCGCCCTCACCCAGCGGCGGCGCGACATCCAGACGCTGCGCACCGCTGTCGATGCCATCACCAACGAGCAGCCGACCGCTTTGGGCCTGTTCGGCGTCGGCGTCTCTCGCGAGGAGGTGGGCGAGCTGGCGGCCGATCTGGCCATGTCGTGTTCGGTGAGCGATCGTCGGGTGCTGCTCATCGACGGCAGCTCATTCCACCCCAACATCATCCCGGAGTTCGGCGACGGCCACAACGCTCTCAACGAGATACTGATGAGCCCGGCTCCCCCCGACGAGGCGGCGGCCAGGATCAACAGCTTCCTCGACCACGCCATGCCGTCGGCTCCCCGGCTCACCGCGGTGCACGTCAACGCCGAGCTCAACGACCCGGTCGACGTGTTTGCCTCGACCAACGCACGCATCTTCATGGAGGCGGCGCTGGCCCGGTACGAGATGGTCATCATCGCCGGACCGGACATCTCCGACCCGCTGGCCGATGCCGTGATGCGCCGTACGGAGCTCGTCGCTCTGGTGGGCTACGTAGGCGTCACCAAGAAAGCAGTGATCGAGAACGCGGCGGGGGCGCTCTCGGATCGCAAGGCCGAAGTAGCCGGTGTCGTCCTGCTCGAGGGGCGCCGGATCCCCTTCAGCGACCAGGTGCGCTCCTATCTGAGAGGCTCGCGCGACGAGGTTACTGCCGAGGCCGAACTCGACATCGAAGTCGACATCGATGCGACATATGATGAGCCCTCGCTTCCGTCGCCCGCCACCCCGCCTTCCGGCTCCGGGAGGAATACGAAGGCCAAGGAGCCGGAACCAGGTTCCATCGCCGATGCGACGGCCGAAGGCGACGTCACATCGAAGGCAGCCAACTCGGTGCTGCAGCAGGCGAGGCAACGGCGTGCGAACAGCCGGTCCGGCAACTAGGAGAGCCCACCGTCATCGGCGGGCGACTCGCAGCATCAGATCGATTGCCTGCGGGATGGCGTCTTCGGCATCGAATCGCTCGGCGAAGACGGCCATGCTGCGGTGGCCGTAGCGACGGCGAAGCTCCGGATCGGCAAGAAGAACCGCCGCCGCGTCGCCAAGCGCCACCGGGTCGGCGGGTGGGACCAGCATTCCGTTGTCGCCATTGGTCACTACCTCGCGCAACGCTGCGATGTCGGAGACCACCAGTGGCAACCCCATGGCGAGTGCCTCGAGACACGCCCCACCCAGTCCCTCGTACACCGACGGAAATACGAATATATCCGAAGCGGTGAGGAGGTCGCCGACGTCGGAGCGGTGGCCGAGGAATCGCACCGCGCCACCCAGATCGAGCTTCTCCACAAGATCATTGAGCGCGGCGGAGGCGTGGCCCTCCCGGCCCACGACCAAGACCACGAGATCGGGAAACAGCTCGAGTAGCGGGGGCACGGCGTCGATGAGGTAGCGCTGACCCTTCTGGTATTCACGTCGCCCCACCGTGATCAACACCGGTGTGTCCGGCCGGATGCCCAGCGAAGCCCTGACCCGGCTGCGGCGGCCCTCGTCGGGAACACCGAGCCGGCCGCGGCTGCGGCCCCGGTAAACGACCGTGACGTCGTCCGGGTCTACGCCGAGGTGCTCCACGGTCGATTCCTTGACGGCCTCACTTACCGCATGAAAGTGCGTGGTCAGATGCCGAGCGGTCCAACCATCGAGGTACCGGAGCACACGCAGCTTGCGTGCGTTCACGTTCGGGTCGGCGTACCGGGCCGGGTCGTAGGCGACATTGGTCAGATTGGTCAGCACCGGCACCCCCGTCGCCGCCGCCGCGATCCGGCCCACCAGATCTGCATCGAACAGCGCCGTATAGACAAGCGCGGGGCTCTCCCGCTTGATGATCCGGCGCATCTGCCAAATGTGACCGGGCAAGCCCTTGCCGGGGAGAATTACTACCTCGGTGCCCGTCTCACGCACTTCCTCTTCGAATCCGACGTCACGCGACGCGAGACACACGACTACGGGACGCACTCCCCGCTCGGGGAGGTGAGGCAGGATGTCGGCCAGCGACCGCTCGGCGCCACCGGCACCCAGCGAGTTGATGACGAATAGGAAGGTCCGCGGCGCCGTCATGGACCGTCGTAGTGCGCCAGACGGCGCCGGAGCCAATCCTCGGCCGGCAGTCCTGTGCGCATCTTCTGTTTGAAGAAGAAGAATCCGTCGCTGAGCTGGACGGGAATCCGGTTCAGCTTGAGGGGATCAGTGTCCCGGGTGATCGGCGGACCGCTGCCGAGCGTCGCGGTCTCGTAAGCTGCCGCAACCACGGGGTGGGCTCGGGCGGACCAGTATCCCCACGGATAGGCGAAATGGATCGGTGTCACCCCGGTGCGCCTGGCGATGAGGTCGTTGGAAACCTCGATCTCCTCCTCGATCATCGCCGCGGGCATCTCCCCGAGGTCCCGATGCCGGTGGGTATGCGCACCAAGGGTCATCAAGCCCGATCCGAGCATTTCCTCGACCTGTGCCCACGTCATTGGCTCGGCCCTGCCACCCGGTGTAAGTGATTCCCCCGACTCCGTCGGATGCGTCGTCAGGTAAAGCACAAACGGCAGCCCATGTTCCCGCAGCAGCGGCCAGGCACGCTCGTAAACGTCCTGGTATCCGTCATCGAAGGTGAGCACGGATTGACGGTTCGACTCGGGCCGCCCCCGGTCGGCGAGGGCCCGGTCCAGACTCACCACATCGCCGTTGTCGAGCAGCCAACCGAGTTGACGACGGAAGGCACGCTCCGTGACCTCCATTTGTCGCCCCAGACCAGCCTCGATCTGGTGATATATGAGCAGACGCGGACCGGGTCTCCGCCGGGAGAAGAGGTCTGCCGCGGCAAACCCGGTCTTGGCGGCAAACCGGGCCCCGCGCTTTGCCGTGTCGAGCACAATCATGCGCTCCACAATCGCATTCCCTGATCCTGTGGACTATTCACAACCCCCACCAATGGTCAACGACGCCAGCGTAGCCTCAAAACCGCTCGCCGTGGGTGGGTGCCCGTAGTACATTGCGCCGACGAGGAAGGGGCGTTCCGGTGGGGTTCCTGACATGAGTTTTGCTCGTCCTACCGTCGTAATCGCAATCAAGGGTCTCGGCATCGGCGGCGCCGAGAAGCTGATCGCGGAAGGCGCACGGTTTTGGAACACTGATCGATACGACTACCGGGTTGCCTATGCGCTCCCCTGGAAAGATCAGCTGGCCGCCCCTCTGCGCGATCTGGGATTTCCGGTTGAGTGTTTCGGCACGAAACGGGGTATGACGCCCGTCGCGGCTATGCGATTCCGCCGCCTGGTGCACGCTGCCAACGCGTCTCTCGTTCATGCCCATCTTCCCGCGATGGGGGCGGTGGCCAGGCTCGTGTCCGGAGTGCCGGTGGTGTACACGGAGCACAACATCGCCGACTCGTACCGCCTGCCGGTCCAGATCGCCAACCGGTTCACATACTTCAGGAATCGGGCCGTCATCGCAGTCTCTGATGCAGTTGCCGACTCGATCGCCGGCTATACGGCCCGTTCCAGAAGCGTGATTCCGAACGGAGTTTCTGTGCCCGCGGACGTCGACGCATCCGGGGTCCGAGACGAATTGGGTATAGACAACGGCACCCGGCTCATAGTCCACGTCGGCAACATCCGGCCGCTCAAGGGACACCGAAACCTCGTCGAGGCCGCCGCCCGACTCGAGCGCGACGACTACCTGATCGTTTCCATTGGCGGCGAGAAGAACGCCGGTGATCTCCAGGAGATCCGCGGCTATGCCGCCGCCAACGAGGTCGAGCAGAAGGTCCGCTTTCTCGGGCGCCGGCCCGACGCCATCCGCTTCATGTCCGCCGCCGAGGTCTATGTCAACCCTGCCGACGTGGAGGGGTTGCCGGTTTCGATCCTCGAAGCGCTCTCGTTGGAGCGCCCTGTGGTGGCGACGGCCGTTGGCGGGGTCCCGAGCATCATCAGAGACGGCGAGACGGGCTTGTTGGTGCCGCCTCGGGACCCGGCGGCGTTGGCCGGCGGTATCGCACGTCTTCTCGACCACCCGGGGTATGCGGCTGAGCTCGGGCGCAAGGGGGCTGATCTCATCCGCTCCCAATACAGCCTCGAGGCCATGGTGCGTGCCACCGAGGCCGTGTACGAGCAGGTTCTCCGTGGCTGACTTCGACCTCGAGATCCGCCCATTCCAGCCGCACGATCTACCCGACGTGCTAGAGCTCCTGCGTGCCTCTCTCGGTGAGACGGCCTCGCTGCAGCGAACGCCCGAGCTATTCGAATGGAAGCACATCAGCAACCCCTTCGGACGTTCGTTGATGCTTGTCGCCGTCGACGGTGACACGATTGCCGGCTTCCGGGCGTTCATGCGCTGGGAGCTCGAGCAGCGCGACGGAGCACAGCTGCGTTGTGTCCGGGCGGTCGATACCGCCACCCACCCCGATTACAGACGGCGCGGCATATTCCGCCAGTTGACCCTCGCCGCACTCGACGCCGCGTCTGAGGACGGAGTCGACATGGTGTTCAACACGCCTAATCCCCGCTCCGGAGCCGGTTACCTGGCGATGGGTTGGTCACAAGTCGGGACAATCCGGCCTTTGGCGTCCCCGACCCTGGCCGTCTTCCGGCACGCTCCCGATACCGGCGAGCTGCCCGATCCTTCCGATTTCATCAAGTCACCAGAAGAGGTCGGAAAACACACGTTTCCAGACAGGGAAGCGAGGGGTCTGCGGACACCTCGGAGTGCGGCATACCAGGAGTGGCGCTTCACCAGACACCCCACCGCCCGCTACACGCTGGTCGAAGCGCACGACAGCGGCGCCATCGCCCGTATGGCGTTTCGGGGGAGCCGGCGCGAGTTGCTCGTGTCCGAGCTCTATGGTTCCCGGCCGATCCGGGCCCTGTGGAAGACCCGCAACCGGGCGAGATCGTCGTACGTGGGAGCGTATTTCAGCAACGGGTCACCCGAGCGAGCCGCGTTGCTACGCTCCGGATTCCTTCCCGTACCCGGAGCCACGATGACACTGATGGCGCGACCCTTGAGGCCGCTCGAGCTCGACGTCACCGATCTGAGACAGTGGGATATCTCCCTCGGCGATCTGGAGCTGCTGTGAACACCGGCGCTACATGGGGTCTGAGCGGGGCATTATTGCTGTCCGGTGTCCTGGCTCTGGCACTCGGTTACATCGAGGGTGCCACGTTGATCTACGCCGCGCTGGCGGTCCTGGTGGTGGGAGCGATCGGACGTGGCATGGCCACCGAGTCCGACAAGAAGTGGCTTCCTCAGGTCGTGCTCGCCGGGTTCGCGGTGAAACTGATCGCCTCCTTCGGGCGGTTTGCCGTTCTCGAGTTCCTCTACGGCGGCGGAGGCGACGCCACCGGCTACCACGGATCCGGGACCCGTTTGGTGCAAATCTGGCGATCGTTCCACCTACCCCCGATGGGCATCGGTACCGAGTTTGTCAACGCCGCAACCGGGTTTCTATACATCCCCTACGTCCCCACGTTCCTTGGTGGCTTTCTCCTGTTCGCCACCCTTGCCTACCTCGGGCAGCTAATGCTCTTAGCCGCGTTCCGCCATTCCACGGGCGGAAAACGTTCCGGCTGGTACGCCCTCGCCGTGCTGTTCCTCCCAACCATCGTCTACTGGCCGTCGAGCATCGGGAAAGAGTCGCTGATGTTTCTCTTCCTCGGCGCCGGCTCGCTCGGTGCAGCCAGGTTGCTCGTTGACTTCCGGCTGCGGTGGATCTTCCTATTCGGCATAGGATCGGTAGGAGCCGCGGCTATCCGACCGCACGTGGCCCTTCTCCTCGGTGGGGCACTCGTGGTAGCTCTGCTATTCGGCAAGGTTGCCGACAGGACTCTGCGCAGCCGCAAGCTCGTGGCAACGGTGCTGATAAGTCTTGTCCTCGTCGTCGTCGGCATCTTCACCGCATCCAAATTCGGCATCGACTTCGCCTCAGGTCTCACGGCGACCGAGGACTTCGAGAACGTTCTCACCAATGTCGAGGACACCACGAGCAAGGGCGGATCCGGCGTCGTCGGCACGGGCATCCGCAGCCCTGCTGACTTTCCCGCCGGGTTCGTGAAGGTGCTATTCCGGCCGTTCCCACAGGAGGCAAACAACGCTCAGGCGCTCGCCAGCAGCTTCGAGGGGGTGTTCCTGGTCCTGCTGTTCGCATGGAGATTCATCCCGATTATGAAAGGGCTGGTCAAGATCCGCGGTATGCCCTATATGATCTTTGCGCTCGCGTTCACCTTCGGTTTCATCGTGGCGTTCAGCTCGTTCAACAACTTCGGCTTGTTGGCCAGACAGCGATCGCAGGTGTATCCCTACTTCGCAGCTTTGCTCGTGGGGCTCGACCCTGCCATGCGCCCCAGTCTGGACACTGAGAACGGCAAGGAGACGCCGGGCAAGGCCGCGCCGAAGCAAAGAACGACCGGCACCCACCTGCGCGAGCGTGAGGCGGCAGCATCTCGTTCCCGGTGACGATCAGACCGGCGAACTCGACCAGAATCCCGCGGCACTCAACAACGCCAAGGTGATGATCGCGAGCAGCGCCGCATGATCGACGCTGCCAGCGACAAATGACAGGCTGAGCGCAAGCGCGATCTGCACCGCGACGCCGAGAAGCGGAGCTTCGCCGATTCTGGTCAAACCTCCCCGGCTTCCCCGGAGCCGGCGCATCACCGGATCGGCAACCAGCAGGCCGAGCACACCGGAGGCGGCGACCACCGCCGCCGACCGTGCCTCAGCCCCGCCTGCAGCAGTCCACAGCAGCAGACCGGTCGCTGCGACCGCCCCACCCCGCCCCAGTCGCGCCAGCCGCAGGGGATGACCGGCCACGATCAGCGGCAACGCGGCGGCGACGACGACGATGATCAAGTCTGTGTCAGGCACCAGGATGAGCGCTGCCCCGTACGCCACGACCATGAGCGAGGTGCCGGATGTGTCCGGGTGGGTCGAATCAAAGCGGGCGACGAGCGGACCCAGAACCGTCGACCCGACGACGACGAGGATCAGCCCCAGCCCCCCCTGTGCAGTGAAGGTGTATCCCAGCACGGCCGCTCCCGGTAGCGCGAGGGCCATCGCAGCAAGATCGGATCGCACCGGAATGAGACCGGTCAATGCCAGCAAGCCCACCCCCGCCACCAGCTCGGGCGGAACGACATAGGCGAGGTGGACGGCGACGACGCCGGCGGCGGCGATCACGACGCCCGCTACCGGTACCGGGCGCGGGCGCACCATTGCGACGATTCCGACGACTAGAAGCGCTACGACGCCGAGCAGATACCCGACGGCGGCGTTGTGCGACGTGAGCAACCGAACGGTTTCCGGCGACATCGTGGCTCAGACTTCGATACTGCCGGGAACCGTGGTCATAGCCGCGGTGGGTCCGGGAGCTAGCCGACCGACCGGCATCGTCAACCCCGCCCGGCAGAAGCCCAACCGGTACGAGGGGGCGGCGACCATTGTGTAGATCACCTCTGTAGCGAGGATCGCAACGAGACCCACGGAGGCGACGTGCCGGCACTCCTTTTCCGCCGCCGAGCGGGCGCGAGTCGGTTCGCCACCGCTGATGGAGCCGTCTGCTGGCATTCCGCTACCCCTCATGCTGACCGACCAAGTCGTCTCTGCGCTTCCCCCCGACCGGGAGTGTATCGGAGCACCGGCCACGGCGCAGCAGGCCCCGCTTGCTCCCGCTGGGGAGAGTCGATCGCCGTTCAATGTCTACCCGACCGCCAGATCGACCCCGCCCTCGTCCGGAGCCGGCGCACCCTGTGCAGCAGCTCACGCTCGAACGGCCACAAGCGGCTGGCGCCGCTGTCGAGATCGTCCGGGCCGTAGCCAAACGCGCCGGCCAGTGCACGGAGTCGGGAATCCGGCTGGTAGCCGAACCTCGAGTCGTCTCTCCATGCGTGAAGCGATCCACGGTGGAATCCCTCACCCACGATCGGATCCGGCGTCACACCGATGAAATCGAGCACACCGGTGACTACGGCCGGTTGCGTGACCATGTCCTCGTAGCGAATGATTCGGATTGCTCCCGGCACAGCGTCTTGCAGCCACAAAAGGTTTTCGTATGCCCGGCACCACTCACCGGCCCTCGCCTCGGGTACGGTGCGCCAACGCTGCCACATGGAGTAGAGAGTATCGAGTGGGTTGCGCACGAGACCGATGAAACGAAAATCGACGTCGTCGAGACTCGCGGCGGCGTCGAGCAACAGCTCCAGAACGGCTCGATTGTGCAGGTGATGTGGCGACTTCTCCAGGAACGCAGGTGCGTACTGTTCCGTGAGCGCACGCCACACGGCGAAGACCTCGGCACGGGTCGCCGGCGTCGCAACAGGGCCGTCGAGATTGGCGGCAATGAGATTCGCCAGGGCGGAGCTTGCCCGGCCGGCCGACATCGGTAGGAGCTTCGAGTCGATCATGGCCGGCTGCGGCAGGCCGAGGAGGGCCGCGCACTTGCTCCAATAGAGGGTCTCCCCTTCCTGGTGGGGCGGCTTCCGCATCGTGTTCACGCCAGAGTGTCGGGCGAGCTCGCGCTGGAGCACACTCGACCCCGATGACTTGTCGGATAGGATCAACACCGACGTCAGCTTCGTCATCGGGCCCATCCGAGGTCGACGCCAATCAGCTCGTACAACCGCTCGTTCGGCTCCCGGTAGCGGTCCACGAGGCTCGCTCTGGTGACAGGATCCATCGTGGCGCTCGCGGCGGCGTTGTGCACGGCGTAATGGTCTAGCTCATAGTTGGTCAATCCCAGGAAGCGAAGAATGCGAGCGAAGACGCCACTGGTGTCGGCGTAGAAATCTTCGCTGGCAATCGTCATGATCTGGGAGCGGTCGAAATGCTCGAGCCACCGGCTGAGACCGGTCTCGTACAGCCCGTGATGGAAGTATCCGCTCAGCAGCGATTGTCCCCGGCCTGAGGCAACAGCCTGCTTCAAGCGCTCCTCCTCCAGCGCCAGCGCCTCTTCAAACGTGGCGGCTGGCTCGTGGCCCCGTTCGTACCGGTAGCGGTAGTGAGAGTGCGCTCGCTCCACCGGGTCGCGCACGAGCAACAGCAGCCTGGCCTCCGGCATCGAGGCGGCCGACCGGGCCGGCGCCCGCGTGTCCATCAGATAGGCGGGGCTCGACTCACCCACGACGAGATGCCTGCCGGCTACGCGCAGCGGGAAGAAGGATCGGTACCAGTTGTCGCCGCGCCCGAAGTTCCAGTCGAAGAAATGCGGCTCCTTGGTCGAGGCGATAGCGACTTCGGGGTGCTCACCGAGGTAGCGGATCAGAGAGGTCGTGCCGCACCGAATCCCACCGATAATCAGGAATCCGGGGTAGTGCCGCAGCGGCGCCGTGGCGCGCCGAAATGCCCGATCCCCGTACGTGACAACACTCATCGATCCCTCGTGATCGCGCCTGGTGCGACTGAACTGAGTCGAGACCTTACACCCGACGCGATCCTGCCGGGGGGCGGTAACGCGCCCTGGGTATGCACATCGGCTTCGCCCTCTACCAGGCAGAACCCGTGGCTATTCTCACGACAGACTCGTGGGGGATGATGGCTTTGAACGACACGACATCCAGGGTGGGCGAGCGCGCGGTCACGTTGACTGAGTCGCCTGACATAGTCGCGACCATCGGTCGCCCCGGTCTGCTCGAAGAGCGGGCCGGAGCCGCGATCACCAGGCTCCCGGCGATGCGGAGCGATGCGTTGGTGCGGTACGTGCGTGCGAACACGATACCTGCCGGCGCGCTCATCACCTCGCTTCATATGGAGCTCTTCCAACCCGATCCGCTCGAGCCGGACCAGACCATCGACAATCTCGTCACCGTCGCCAAGCTGCTCGCCGGATACGACGTGACGCTGTTCTTGTTCACGGTCTCGACCTACGACCCGACCCAGCGGGTACATAGATACGGCGGGGTGCCCGACACGTTCGCCATGAGGGCGCATCGGCTGCTTGCCAATCTCGAGCACCGGGCCGGCGATGCCGGCATCCAGGTGATCGACGTTGACGGCGCCGTCGCCGAAGTGGGCGGAATCGAGACTGTTCCCGGCCCGGGCGAGTTGACCGGCGCCGCTTTAGACTTCCTTACCGAGGAGGCGGTGACGGCCATCGATCAATCGGGAGCGCTCGGAGGTACGCTGCAAGCACCGGTGATGCGGCTCGTCATCCCGAGCTTCGACCGCAGGACGAGGGTAGGCACCGTGACCAGATGGCACGTGAGCCCGGGCGCAGCAGTCGCCGACGGCGATCCGCTATTCGACTTTCGTTTCGAGACGCGGGTGCATCGCTTCGATATGGGACACGAGGATGAGAACACGAACCCGGAGAAGACCGGTGGGCGATCCAGGAAGGCCGAGCGTGTGCGCTCGATCGACATAACCGTCGTGGCCGGAGGCGCCGCGTACCTGCGAGAGATCACGGTTCCCCACGGTGCGGCCGCCACCGCCGGTGACGTCGCCGGGGTCATGGTGACATCACCTGAGGGTGACGCGGGCAGCGAATTGGCAGGTGCGGACTTCCGGGTGGGGACGAGGACGGCAGAGTGAGGAACGTCAGATGAAGCTGAAGAAGAGGGCCGTGCGCACTTTGCGCCGCTTCGCCGGCGACGACAGCGCCATCGAGACCAAGCTGCGTCGGATGAGGAACCGCACCGCTCTGCGCACCTCGGGGATGACCAAGCAGACAACCTACGTGGTGTTCCGCGGGGACGAGAAGAGAATCGGTGTCTTCGGGTACGGTGGCTGCGACACCTGGATCATCGCCGAGTCCGGCCCGTGGTTGCGCCGCGCCACATCGGCAACCGGCGCCGCCTGGGCCGCGGGGCGGGCACAATTCACGCGATCAGATCTAATCCTCCAGACCGTCGACGGAGTCGACGCCGACGCGGTCGCCGAGGTCTCTGAGCGGCTGCAACTCGAGAAGAACATGTTCCAACCGGTGCTCTTCGAGCCCGGGTTCGTAGTGCCCGGCCATGAGCAGATGGGTGCGTTTCCGAAGAACGTCGTCGTCTTGACTATGTCCACGGATCTGTCCCGAACCCTGTACCGGCACAAGGAGCACGGTTTCCTCGTCGACCCGGGCGGGTTCTGGCTCGCAGCCGACATCAAGGAAGCGCTAGGCGACCTCGACACGGTGAAATGGTTCGCCAAGAACTTCGAGAAGGCCGGCCGGCTCCCCCTCGAGGAATCCATGGCGAACTTCGAGCGGATCGTCAACCTGGTGCGCCAGCGGCTCGGCGCCGAGGTCGTCTACCTCAACACGCTGACGGTTGATCCAGGACGACAAGTCTTCGACTACAAGCTGAGCCACAGCCCGCATCGCACCCGGCGCCGGGAGTACGCGCTGGCGCTCATCGAGCTGTCGAGGAAGATGGACTTCTCGATTGTCGACGCCGACCGCATCCTGAAGGGGGTCGGTGTGTCAGGGCTCGGCGACTTCGTCAAGTACATGCCCGAGCACAAGAAGGCGATTGCCGAGGAGTTCGTACGGGTGCTGCGTGAACGCGAGGTGTTCAGTTGACGCTCCTAATCGAAGAACGCGACTAGCTGCTCCCCGAGGGCGCTCTGCCCCGTCAGATTTGGATGACATTGCTCGCCCGGGTCGAGCTCGTCGGCGTGGATCGGGCCCAGGTCGGGTCCCCGCTCCACCCCGGAGACGTTCCCCGCCGCCCAATCAGCAGCCTCGGTGGCGATGGCCGCACCTTCTTCTCCGATCGTGGGGCACACCAGTCCATCGGTGTAGCTGTTGACCGGGGAGATCCAGATCGGGATCCCGGGATCGCGCTCGTGGATCTGGTCGACAACGTGCTGTATCCAGCCCTTGATCTCGTCGTTGAAGCTCCCTTTGTGCTCCGTGGTCCGGATACACAGCTGGAACCAGGTGGCGGTGTAGCCATCGGTGGGCCGCCGGTCGTCGTACAGCCCCCAGTAGCGGTCGTACCGGGCGGGGCCCGGATTGCCCCAGACGGCAATGGATCCCCCGGTGAGACCCCCCTGCGTCAGATAGTCCTTGGCGGAGACCACGTCGTAGCCGGCTGCGGCCATCGCCGAGTTGGAGCACCCAACGATCCCGATGATCCCGGACCCGTGTCCCGCTCCTTCCTGAGTGACCGCAGCCGTCGTAGATGTGGTCGATGTCGTCGTCGCTGCGGTAGTTGGTGGAGTTGTGGTGTCGGCCACCGTCGTCGAGGTGCCGGGCGGCTCGGTAGAGGACGTCGTCGTCGCAGTGGTGGTCCCCGAGCATGCTGTCACCAACAAGACCGCAGCGAGTGCCGGCCACAAGATCATACGCGCGCGCTTCGCCATCTCCATGAGCGAGCGATACTAACCGGGGGACCGACTACAGGGCAGCGACGTGCAACTTGTAGTGGGCCAGAGAGGTGGCGATATACAATCCCCGCACGCAAAGCCAGGCAAGGGGGACTTGCGCGTGACGGTCGATGTGAGCACTGACCAGCCAATTGAGGCCCTGTCCAGAGACATGCCGGTCTTCTTCCCGGAACCGGATAAGACGATTTTCGGCTTGCTCAGCGAGCCAACCAAAGTCGAGCCGAAAACGACCGGCGTGCTGCTGATGTCGGGCACGTTCGGCGGCACCACAACGCTCGGGCGCAACCGCATGTGGTTGAAGCTGGCTCGATCGCTGGCCGAGCGCGGATACCCGGTCCTTCGTCTCGACTACACCGGTCTCGGCGACAGCATCGGCGAGCCCTTCTGCTACGAGCTCGAGACCCCCGCGGTACCCGAAGCTAAGGCTGCGTTCGATTTGCTCGCCTCGCGTGGGGTCACCGACATACTCGTGATCGCCACCTGCTACGGGTCGAGAGGAGCACTGCACGGGGCGGCCGGCGACCCGAGGGTCCGCGGTCTGTACCTATTCGCTCCGCCGACCCGAAGTGGCACCAAAGGGGTAGGTGGCGCAGACCACCTCGCCGAGCACGTCAGCACCGGGGAGTTGGCGAAAAGGGTTTTCTCGAAACGCATCGTCCGCAAGCTGGCAAAGAATCCGACCGCACGCAAGGCCGCGGTGCGGATCGTTGCCAGGAAGCTCGGCGTTTCCCGTGACGCGGCGGACAAGAGGCAGGAGACGGCCGGTGATTCCGACCCCCGAGATGCCGACCCCGGTTTTCACCGCCCATTGCGCCGGCTCTTGAGCGATGGCGTGCCCGTCCGTTTTCTCTACGGCGACGATGATTTCTTCTGGACCGAGTTTCAGGAGGCCAGCGAGGCCCGGCTGGGCAGGGAACTGGAACGGTTCGCCGATCTGGTCGCGGTCGAGGTCGTGCCCGGAGTCGTCAGAGGCTTCCTCTCGGTACGCATCCAGGACATCGTCATCAAGACCTCGGTGGCGTGGGTGGAGGAGATGACCCCATGACGACGAACGTCGCTGCAACCCGTCGCCACCCGATCACCGGGATCACCGAGGAGATCGCCTACTTCGGCGAAGCCCCCCAGATGTTGGGCAGCATCCACCTTCCCGCCGGCGAGATCGAAGGCGCCGTAGTCATTTGCAGCTCCACCCATGCCGAGATGCTCAAGGCGTATCACCTCGAGGTCGTACTCGCCCGCGCTCTGGCGGCCCGCGGCATCGCAGTCCATCGTTTCCAATACCGCGGCGACGGCAACAGCGAAGGGCTCGACACCGACCTCACGCTCCCGGCGATGATCGACGCTGGTCGCGAGGTGAGGTCGCGCTTGAAGGAACGAACCGGGTTGGACCGGGTCGGCTACGCCGCGGTTCGGCTGGGCGCCTACCCCGCGGCGGCGCTCGCCGAGGAGGAGGCGGGCACCGCGATCTTGCTGTGGGATCCTATTCCGGACACGGACGCATTCATTCGCGATGCGGTGCGTAGCCACGCGATCGCGGCTCTCAAAGCCGAGGCCAAGCCCGAATCGCTGGACAAGGTATTGAAGCGGCTGGACCAGGACGGAGTGGTCGAGCTGCTCGGCTACGAGATCACGTCGGCGTTTCACAACAGCATCGCCGGAAAGAAACTGAGCGACTACACCCCGCTGGAGACCAAGGTGATGATCGTTCCCTTTGGATCGCTCAACATGGAACCGATCGTGGAGGCGTGGTCACACGCCGGCATCGACGTGGCAAATCAAGACCGCACCGGCAGCGAGCCGTGGTGGCTGGCGGAACAGGTGTCGCAAGACCGTCATCACGCTGCTAACACTCTCGCCGACAAATCGGCCGACTGGCTGGCGGCAGCGATCAAGGGCGCCTAGGACCAAGTCCCAGTATGCGGCGTGCCCGACGAGTCAGCACGCGCATCGTGCTTCGCTCCCCGCGAGCGTTGGCGTGCGGGAACGGCTGCTCGGGTACGGCAACACCGAGGAATCCACACAGCTCCTCCCACCCGTCACCATCCGCAAGCCGGAACACCAACAGGTCCTGCGGTCGCTCTGCGAAATACTCCACGACTTCACGGTTGTGCCGCTCGTACCGTTCCCTGTAGACACTCTCGTTACCGGCCGGGTCGCCGACCCCGTACACCCATTCCCGCATCGGGGTCGTCGTACCCCCGAAGTGCCGAACGACACTGCGCAGCCAATCATCGGTGACACGGGTCGTGAGGATGAACTTGGAGTCGGGGAACGCACGATCGAGGTCGCGGAACACGATCGGCCATGGATTGTCCTGGGCGGCATCCCACTCACCGGCGGTCTCGATCGCACGGGCGACCACCGTGGCGGAGATGTCGGCATCATGGACGCCAAACGGACCGGCGACACGGTAGCCAAGAACCCGGAGCGCACGGGCCAGCGACGTCGTCCCGGTCTTGTGAAAACCGATGCCAAAGACCTTCTGGTTGGTCATGATTCCTGGTCACTATAGGAGGCGGTCGCGCGGCTGCCCCGCGGACCCCACAGTATCGGGCATCCGGCCCTTGCGACCGGTCCGGCGATGTTACGCTGCCCGCTCAACCGCCGGGGTGGGAGGGGCTTGTGATGTTTGGTATTCGCCGATGAGTTGGCGGCAGCGGGCCGTCGACGCCTTGAAGACCGTCACGCCCATGGCTGCTCGCCGCAAGCTGGTGCGCATCAGATTGCGTCTGCGCACTCTCACGGCCCGGTACCGTATGCTCCCCGACTTCGTGATCATCGGTGGGCAGCGTTGCGGGACCAGCTCTCTGTACAAGTACCTCGGCCGGCACCCCGAAATAGCACCGTCGCTGCGCAAGGAGATCGAGTACTTCACCATCGGCTACGGCCGGGGGGAAGCCTGGTACCGGGCCCACTATCCCCTGAAGATGAGACGGCTGCTGCACCGGGCCATGGGGAGATCGCTGCTCACGTTCGAGGCAACCCCCGATTACCTCTTCGATCCCCGGGCTCCCGAGCGTCTCCGCAGTCTGCTTCCCGACGCCAAGCTCGTCGTCTTGCTGCGCGAGCCCGTCGAACGGGCCTTCTCCCACTACCACCACATGGCCCGCCTCGGTTTGGAGGAGCTGTCGTTCCCCGACGCAATTGCTGCCGAGCAGGATCGTCTCGCCGGACAGCTCGATGAGATGAAACGGGATCCGCTGGCGAGGGTGATGCCGTTTCGTCGCTACTCGTATGCGACGCGCGGGTTCTACGCCGAGCAATTGCGTCGCTGGTTCGAGCATTTTCCGAGGGAGAACTTCCTCATCCTCGAGAGTTCCGAGTTCTTCGCCGACCCCGGTGCGGTGCTCCAGGAGATACTCGACTTCGTCGGTGCCGCCCGCTGGTCGCCGTCCGAGTTCCGTAACTACAGCTATGCCAGGAAGCCCTTGGAGAAGCCCAACATTCCCGAGCCGGTCGGCTCCGAGCTCGCAGCACGCTACGCCGACTCCAACCGCGATCTGGAACAACTGCTGGACTTTGACTTGGGTTGGGGCATTTAGAAAAACCTGTCCCGAACCGAATGGGGCCGCTGCTACGCTCATCGACGGGCGGATAGAACTTCTGAGGGGGAGTACCAATGACCGAAACGATGCGTGTGCTGGCGCTTGGTGGCGACGTCGTGCGCAACGCGTTCCTGGCCAAGAACGACGGTGGGGCCCATCTCGATCACGGCTTGGCCACCGAGCTGAACACCACACCGTCCAACGTCGAGCTGGCCGTGACATACGACGAGTACGGGGGTCTAGGCGACCTGCGCACCCGGCTCGACGCCGGTACCCTCGAATCGATCTACGGATCTACACCACATGTCGTGGTCCTCGACGTGAGCGGGGAGGCCGAGCAGCTCACCAACCGGGCGAAGGACCCGCGGGATGCGGTTGCCGGCTTCCATGACGACCTGGTCGCCGTGTTCGACGCGATCAAGCGAGACTGCGGTGCCCATGTGCTCGTGGTCGGGGTATCGAGCTTCGACCCCGGTGACCCGGTTTCCAATTTCCATGGGTTTTCAGTCGAGCCGATCATGCTTCGTGCCCATCGCATCAACCTTGCCCTCTTCCAAACCTCCCACGAGGTCGGGCTCTCGGTAATCGACGTCGACCGGCTGGTCGCCGAAGCGGGCGGTGGCAAGGTCGTTCCCGGGCCGCTGGAGCTCTCGCCGGAGGGGTCGGCGATGGTGCGGGACGAGACATTGCGAGTTCTCGCGGACTACGGGTTCTTCGACGAGCGAACTTTGGTGGCGCAGGTTGGCACCCGCGGGGAACGGCAATGAAGCTGACCCTCCAGATGCCCTCGGTCGGTCCCCAGCTCCAGGGCGGCCGCGTGATCAAGTGGTCAAAGGCCCCGGGCGAATCCTTCATCTTTGGCGACGAGCTCTGCGTCGTCTCCATCGAGCAAGTAGTCGCCCTGCGCAAGACCCAGCAGGCAAGCATCCTCACGTCGCTGCGCCGCAAGAAGAAGGTGCGCGAGGAGGTGGAGACACGTGAGACATCCGGTCTCCGCTTCCAGCTGGTCGCGTCCGAGGGCGGTGTGGTCCTCGAGCATCTGGTTGCGACCGGCGGGGGGATGAAGGTTGGGGACACGCTGGCGCTGCTCGCGTCGGGCGGGGAGCCCGGCGGGGAAGCCGCCCAGGACATCGCGTCGCTTCCGTCCATCAGGGTTGTCGCCAACGCCGTCGACATCGAGGAGGAGTGAGATGCCCGTCTCCAAAGGATTGAAACTGGGCCACCGTGCCTTGCGGTCGGTGGCAGGCGAAGACTCGAAGGTCGAACGTTTCCTCAAACGGCGTTATATGAAGCAGGCCCGCGGCAGGGTGGCGACGGAGTCGGGACCCGGGTGGGTCCAGAAGGCCGGGAACGGGTTCGTGCTGATCGGCGAGAACGAGGCCTTCGACGGACCAAGACGCGGCGTGGCCCTCCGGGGGGGCTGTGACCTGCCTTCGGTGTTCACCGGGGCTCCGTTGATGCGTGAGGGCATCAAGGGAAGCCTCGCCATATCCCGCGAGCGCGGCGGGGGTGTCGGTGCATATGCCACCAGTCAGGTCGTGCAGACCCTGGGCAACATTCCCCGCGACGCCATCGAGGAGCTGTGCCGCCGTCTCAAGATCAGGCCCGAGCAATTCAAACCAACGTTCTTCGGGTCTTCGCTGCAATACCCGCTCGAGAAGCGGTACGGCGAGTTCCCTCGCAACGTCGTCGTGATGTCGGGTGGCACCGATGTCATTCGCACCCTCTATCGCAACAAGAAGCACGGGTTTGTGGTTGACCCCGGTGGCTGGTGGCTAAACCAGAACCTCAACGAGGTACTCGGCGACCTCGACAACGTACAGTGGTTTCGCAAGGAATACGAGAAGGTCGGACGGATTTCGATCGACGACTACATGGCAAACGTCAGAACGATCGTCAAGGAGCTGCGCGCCCGGGCCCACGCCGAGCCGGTCGTCTACACGACCCTGGTGGTTGACCCACAAGACCTCACCCACAACTACCAGCTCGTGAAGCAGGCCAACGTCACCCGCCGCCGCGAGTTCCACATCGCTCTTCTCGAGCTCTCCAAGCAGCTGGACTTCCACGTCGTGGACGTCGATCGGATTCTCAAGCAAGCGGGTGTCGACGAACAGGTCGACTTCGCCCATTTCACCGCAGAGGGAATGCAACCGGTCGGCGCCGAGTTCGCCCGCATCCTGCGTGAGCTCGACGTCCTGTAGTGAGCCAACAAGACGCCTTCCCGATTTTTGTCGGCAGCGGCAGATCCGGGACGACATTGCTGCGAACCATCTTCGACGCCCATCCCGACCTGGCGGTGGCGCACGAACCCCAGTTCATCGGAACCGTGGCGCGCAAGGAGCGGATGCTTACCGCGGGCGGCTTTCAGGTGGGGCGTTTCCTCGACACGATCTACAAGAACCCCAACTATCGCCGGATGGGGCTGGAACGATCCGCGGTCCAAGCAGCAATGGCGGCACAGCCGCCGGAGACCCTGTCGGATGCGGTGCGAGCCGTCTTTGTGCTCTGGGCAGCCGCACAGGACAAGCCGCGGTACGGCGACAAGACCCCGGGCTATATCATCCAGATCCCGGAGCTCGCCCGGCTCTTCCCGGAGGCCCGGTTCGTGAACGTAATACGCGACGGTCGTAACGTCGCGCTCTCCTATATAGAGCGACCGTGGGGACCATCGACCCTGGCCGAAGGTGCTCTGTACTGGCGCTCCCGGGTGAGTCGAGGCCGCAGCGCGGGCCTGGCGCTCGGCCCGTCACGGTATACGGAAGTTCGCTATGAAGACCTCGTGGCAGACACAGAGACCGAAGTGCGCCGCATCTGCGAGTTCCTCGACCTCACGTGGCAACCGGCGATGCTGCGCTATCACGAGAACGCGGACGAGTTCGTTGCCAGCTCTCATGAGCCCGAGGCGTTCCGCAATGTCGCCCGCCCTCCGACCACGGGAACCCGGGACTGGTCCGAGGCGATGACCGACCGTGACATCGCCATCTTCGAGGCCATCGCAGGCGATCTGCTGCGCGATCTCGGCTATGAGACGAGAGGCACTCACCCGACGCTCGGAGCACGGTTCCGTGCCACGATCGAGCGCGGCAAATGGGCGGCAAAGCGTGGGAAGACGATTCTCCCGGCGCGACTGCGGCGATGAGGCCGCTATATTTGACACCATGAGGCCGGCAACACGCACTCGACTTCTCATCAATTAGCGCAGACCACACTGGTCTGCGCCAAACCTCCCATGCCCGCGCTGGGAGGTTTTCTGTTTCTGAAAGGAGACGCACATGACTCGACGGACACGACGGGAGGGGCCGCTCTCATGGCAATGCCGTACCCCGTACGCGTTATCGAAACGCGGTGGCGTAAGGAATGGGACGCCGCAAACCTAGGTCACGTCGATCTCGACACGGTTGATCCCGATCGGATCTTCTACAACCTGGTCGAGTTCCCCTACCCCTCCGCCGAGGGTCTGCACGTCGGCCACGTGTTCCGCTACGTGGGCGTCGACGCCTTCGGCCGCTACCGGCGGATGCGGGGCGACGACGTGTTCCAGCCGATCGGCTTCGATGCCTTCGGCATTCATACCGAGAACTACGCCATAAGCGTCGGCGAGCACCCACGAACCCTGACCGAGCGGACGACGGCTCGCTACCGGGAGCAACTCTCACAGATCGGGGCATGCTGGGACTGGTCCCGCGTCATCGATACGAGCAGGCCCGAGTATTACAGGTGGACTCAGTGGCTCCTGGTTCGTCTCTTCGAGGCGGGCCTGCTGTACCGGGCGGAGGCCCCCGTCATCTGGTGCCCGTCCTGTATGACGGTCCTGGCCCGCGAGCAGACCGAGCACGACGGGACGGTCTGTGAAAGGTGCGACTCGGTGGTGAGAGAGCGCGTGATGACACAGTGGTTCCTGAGGATCACGGCGTATGCGGACCGGCTGCTTACCGGTCTGGAGGACCTCGATTGGCCGGAGCGCTCGAAACGGCTGCAGCGACAATGGATCGGTAGGTCGGAAGGCCGTGAGATCGACTTTGGCGACCTGACCGTATTCACGACGAGACCCGACACGCTACCTGCGGCCACGTTTGTCGCCGTCTCTCCGGGTCACCCGGCAGTCGGATCGACCCGGCCGCATCCGATCACGGGGAAGCCGCTGCCCGTGGTCGCGGCCGACTACGTCGTTGAGTCGTACGGCACGGGTGCGGTCATGGGCGTGCCCGCCCACGACGATCGTGACGCCCTTCTGGCGGCAGCCGTGAGGCTTCCCGTCTCGCACGCCTCGCTGCTGGACGACGGCGCCGCTGGAGCGGTGGGACGGCCGGCGGTGCGCTACCGGCTACGTGACTGGCTGATCTCACGCCAGAGGTATTGGGGACCACCCATCCCGATCGTCCACTGCGACGATTGTGGACCGGTCCCGGTCCCCGAAGACGAGTTGCCGGTCCTGCTTCCCGAAGTCGCCGACTTCCGCCCAACGGGCGTCTCCCCGCTGGCCAGGGTGCCCGGGTGGCTCACCGTCGCCTGCCCGCGTTGCGGCGGACCGGCCAGGCGCGAGAGCGACGTCAGCGACACGTTCCTCGATTCGGCGTGGTACTTCCTGAGGTATCCCTCGTCGGACTTCGACGACGTACCCTGGGATCGCGAGCGGACCCGGGCCGTCTTGCCGGTCGACTTCTATGCGGGCGGCTCAGAGCACGTACAGCGTCATCACCTCTACGCCCGGTTCGTCACGATGGCGATGCACGATCTCGGGCTGGTTCCGTTCCAGGAACCGTTCCCCCGAATCCGGCTCGGCGGGTTGATCGTGCTGGACGGCGCCAAGATGTCAAAGAGCCGGGGCAACGTCGTGTCACCCGACGAGTACATCGTCGATCATGGAATCGACGTGCTGCGCGGTGCGCTGATGTTCTCGGCGCCGTGGGAGCGTGGCGGCGAGTTCTCCGACCGCACCATCGCCGGGATCGAGCGCTTCTACGCCCGCTGCTGGCGAGCCATCGAGCAGCCGGACGGACCGGGGCCCGACGAACCGGCCATATCCAGGACCGTCGAGGAGGTGACCGCCGCGTTGGAGCGCTTGGCCTGCAACGTGGCCATCGCCCGGCTGATGGAGTTCGTGGGCGTGGCCAAATCGGCGCGGGCCAAGAGCGTCCTGGTTCGTCTGCTGGCGCCGATTGCGCCCCACCTGGCTGAGGAGCTCTGGTCCCGGCTCGGCAACGAGTTTTCGGTGCACACCCAACCCTGGCCGATCGCCGACGGGGCGAGCCCCGACGAGGTGGAGATTGCGGTTCAGGTGGACGGGAAACTGCGTGGGGTGATCGTCGTCGCCGATCGTGCCACGGAGGCCGACGTTTCCGGCGCGGCACGGGCCCGGGTTGAGGCCGTGCCCGGTGCAAGCGAGGTCGACCGCGTCGTGTTCGTCCCGGGACGCGTCATCAACTTCGTGTCGAAGGGTGAATCGGAGGGGTGAGTCGGAGGGGTGATAGCACGCGGCTACCCGAACTCGATCCCCTGGGCCAGCGGCAGCTCGTCGCTCCAGTTGATGGTGACCGTCTGGCGTCGCATGTACGCCTTCCAGGCGTCCGAACCGGACTCCCGCCCACCGCCGGTCTCCTTCTCGCCACCAAAAGCACCACCGATCTCGGCGCCCGAGGTACCGATGTTGACGTTGGCGATGCCACAGTCCGACCCCTCGTGGGAGAGAAACCGCTCTGCGGACTTCACAGAGTCGGTGAAGATCGCCGACGAGAGCCCCTGTTGGACGCCGTTTTGGATGGCGATCGCCTCGCTCAGATCGTCGAATTCGATGATGTAGAGGATCGGGGCGAAGGTCTCCACCTCGAGGATCGGAGCACCCGCCGGCATCTTGATGAGGGTCGGCTCGACGAAGTGGCCGTCCCTGTCGAGGACATTGCCGCCGTAGAGAACCTCGCCGCCCTGCTCCCGGGCGATCCCGACAGCGGCGGCGAAGGTGTCAACTGCCTTCGGATTGATCAGCGGGCCCATCAGCACACCGTCCTCTAGTGGATCACCGACCGGCACTCTGGCATACGCCTCGACAAGACGTTTGCTCACCTGATCTGAGATTCCGCGCTGCATGATCAGACGTCGCAACGACGTGCACCGCTGGCCTGCAGTGCCCACAGCAGCAAAGAGTGCGCCTCTGGTGACCAGGTCGACGTCGGCATCGTCCATGACGACGATGGCATTGTTGCCACCGAGCTCGAGCAGCGACCGGCCCAGCCGCTTGGCGACAGCTGTGCCGACCTTCTCCCCCATCCCACACGAACCGGTCGCGGAGATCAACGGCACCCTGCGGTCGTTGATCATCGTGTCACCGACGCTGCTCCCAGACCCGATGACGAGGCTGAAGACACCCTCGAACCCGGAACCCGCCATGACCTCTCGTGCGATGTTGGTGACGGCAACCGCGGTGAGCGGTGTCGAGCTCGACGGCTTCCAGACGACGGTGTCGCCACAGACCGCTGCAATCAGACGCGTTCCAGCTCCACACGGCGACGGGAAAATTGAACGAGGTGATCAGCCCTACCGGCCCGAGCGGATGCCACTGCTCGTACATCCGATGGCGGGGCCGCTCCGAGGTCATCGTCAGGCCGTAGAGCTGACGCGACAAACCGACGGCGAAGTCGGCGATGTCGATCATCTCCTGGACCTCGCCCTCGCCCTCCGCCTTGATCTTCCCCATTTCGTACGAGACGAGCGCTCCAAGCGGCTCCTTGTACTCGCGGAGAGCGTTGGCGAGACGGCGGACGTACTGGCCGCGCTCGGGGGCGGGGATCATGCGCCATTCCCGGAAAACCGCGATCGAGTTGGCCACGACGCTCTCGTAGTCGGCGACCGTCGCCTGGTTGATCGAGGCGATTGGCTCACCCGTCGTCGGGTCGAAGCTGGTAAGCGGCTCTCCACCGGTATCCAACCATCCGGCGGCGTACGCACCGGGATTGACATCCACCAGTCCAAGCGAACTCAGAATCTGATCGCGGTTCACGGTAGGGACCTCCTCGAGGAATCTGTGCCTCGAACGCTAGTAGCAGTGTGTGCGGTGATCCTCCTCGCTACCGGCGCTACCTGGCGGCGATGACCTCGATCTCTACCTGAATACCGAGCGGTAGAGCCGCCACCTGCACCGTGGAGCGAGCCGGTCTGGAGTCGCCGACGTAGCGACCGTAGATCTCATTCACCTTGGGGAAGTCACCCATGTCGGCGAGGAATATGGTGGTTTTGACGATGTCCTCATAACCAAGCCCCACGTCGCCGAGGATGGCACCGATGTTCTTCATGGTTTGATCCGTCTCGGCTTCGACTCCGCCCGTCACAAGCGTGTTGGTAGCCGGGTCCAGAGCCCCTTGACCAGATACGAAGACGAATCCGTTGGCCTCGGTGACGACCGAATAGGGACCGACCGGGTTCGGGCCACTTGGTGCGTCGAGTATCTTCTTGGGCATGGCGACCTCCACTAGGTTGCAAGCCAGGCTACTCAGGAATGATGACCTCGTAGTCGGTCGGATTGTCGGGATCGACGCGTACCTCCACCTGGTTGCCATGCTTCATCAGACCTAGCGTCGGATCCTCGTCGAGCCAGTTGCTCTCGTAGCGACGGTACTCACCGTCGACTTCCGTGCGAGCCCGCACCCGGTACCGCACCCGGCCCTCTTCGTCCATCGGTGACGCTTCCACGCCCATGAAGGTGGCCGTGATCGTCTCCCTCCCGGTTGCAGCAGGCTGCTGCGGTGCGGACCAGGGTGGCGACGAAGCTTGCCCCGGCTGGGGCCATTCCGTTTCCCGAGCACGCCAGGACCGTCGCACCCACCTGGATATCAGGAGAAACAGAACGAGCGCTGAGAGGACAACCATGATGCCGGGGAGCCAGAGCAGCAGGAAGACATTGTCGACCCTGGCGTCCGCCGGATCGTTCGGGTTGTACAGCAGCGTCTTTGGGTCACCGATGTCGGGAACGACCACGCCACCGAGGCTGACTGACGACTGGTAGCGGTACGTGCTGCCGTCGACCTCGTACTCGTAGACCGGCGCGTAGACGGTCTCACCGTCCGAGTCGACGCTGGGAATGAGATCGACGACGACAGCCTCGACCTTCTCGTGGGAGAGTACCCGATCGAGGTCGGCGAGAAACCAGGCAAGCCCTCCGAGGAGGACAGGAATCAGGATCAGACCGAGGATCAACCTGAGACAGCCGCCACCACGTGTTGTCATGGCGTCAGGCTAATGCGGCGCTCCGGTCGTCAGCTATCGATCAGTCGCAGCTCGATCAGCAGAACGACTGGCCGCAGCCGCAGGAACGCTGCTCATTCGGGTTGTTGATGGCAAAGCCCGCGCCCTGGAGACCGCCGTCGCGGAAATCGATGGTCGCACCGCCAACCATTGCGGCGCTCTCCGAGTCGACTACCACACGTACGCCGTCGGTCTCGTTGACTATGTCGGTGTCATCGATGGCGGCGTCGAAGTACATGTCGTAGGTGAAACCGGAGCAACCACCGGGGCGAACGGCGAGACGCAGCGAGAGCGCTTCGTCACCCTCCGCCTGGATGAGTTCACGGACCTTGGCGGCGGCGTTGCTACTCAGGGTCACGCCCTGGAGGGTGGTCGTCTCATCGTTTGTGATCATGTTGTCTCCACATGTTGCTGCCCGGACGGATTCTATTACCTAGTTACCACTATGACGATAGGTCATTTAGGCCGTCGCCGGCAGTCTACGCTTCTGACCATGGTTCAGATGACGGAGATCTATACAGCCCTACAGCGGGTCATCGACCCGGAATTGGGCGCGGACATCGTCGATCTCGGCATGGTCAAAGATGTAAGGATCGACGGCGGCCACGTCACGGTGCGGGTGGCGCTGACGATCGCCGCCTGCCCGTTGCGCGACCAGATCGAGAACGAAGCCGTCCGCAAGTTGAAGACGGTGCCCGGTGTCGAGGACGTCACGATCGAAATCGGGGCCATGACCCAGGAGGAACGCTCCGGGCTCATGGATCGGGCACGGAGAAGAGCCAGGGATCAGGCTGAGCCGACCATGGTTCACCCCAACACGAGGGTGGTCGCCATTTCGAGCGGGAAAGGCGGCGTCGGCAAGTCGTCGCTGAGCGCCAACCTGGCTCTTGCCCTCAGGGCGCAGGGTCATCAGGTCGGGCTTCTCGACGCCGACATCTGGGGCTTCTCCATCCCCCGCATCCTCGGGCTCACCGGGCAACGGCTCATGGCGGGCGACGACCGCAAGATCGTCCCGCTGGTTGCTCACGGTATTCATGTGATCTCGACGGGTCTGTTGCTCGACGACGAGGACACTGCCCTGATGTGGCGAGGGCTGATGTTGTCCAAGGCGCTCGAGCAGTTCTTGCGGGACGTCAGCTGGGACCAGAGCCTCGACTATCTCCTGCTCGACATGCCGCCGGGCACCGGCGATGTACAGATGGCACTGGCCCGGTTGCTGCCCCAGGCAGAGATGGTCGTCGTGACCACACCACAGCTGGCCGCACAGAAGGTCGCCGCCCGGGTGGCCGACATGGCGCGCCGCTCCCACATGCCTGTCATCGGCGTCATCGAGAACATGTCCGGATTCACTACACCCGACGGTGAGCACTACGCATTGTTCGGCACCGGTGGCGGCCAGGCACTTGCCGACGATCTCGGGGTCGAACTGCTGGCGAGGGTGCCGATCGACCCCCGCGTCGCCGAGGGTGGGGACACCGGCAATCCGGTCGTCGCCGCTGAGCCGGATTCGCCGTCGGCGGTCGCCATTCTGGCTGCCGCCAAATCGCTGTCGGAGCTTCTCCCCCCGATCCGCGACGACAGCTGCTCGGCCCGGCTCAACCTGGTCGCCGAGCAGCTTGCCCAACTCGGCTGACCGCTTCAGTCAACGGCCACCCGGGCTGAGCGCGAGCGCACCCCTTTGCTCAGCAGGTGGCCGATCATCCAGAACTCGCCGATCGTGGCCGGGACGATGAGCGCGGTAGCAACGGTGTCGCCGACCGCAAAGAGGAAGTCGAGATAGGTACTGATGATGTAGCCGACACCGCCAACGATGAGGAGCCAGCCGAGGACACGTGATGCAAACCCCGAACGCAAGACGAGCCAGCCCATCGGGATCAGCCACAGACCGAAGAAGACCTGGCCGGCGTCCCAGACGGCATCGGTGAGACGGTACAGCACCAGCGTGTTGGCCGGTGCGGAGGCTGCTCCGCCGAGCGCCTCCGTCAGCGCGGCCGCTGAGAACGTGACCGAGACAAGACCGACGACCCCGTTCATGAACGCAAATGCAGCCAGCGATCCGGCCGCAAAAAGGCTCACCCCACGAAACAGCTTGAAGAAGTAGAGCGCAGCCAGGCATTGGGTGAGGACCATGGTGATATCGGCGGCGATCCCCACCCGAGCAAGTCCCTCGTGAGCGACGAGGTTGGCCGCGGTGGCTACGGCGTCGCCTGCCGCATACAGCTGCGGGCGGATCCACAGTGTGCCCACGAAAGCGGAAACGGCTATTCCCAGGTAGGCGAGGCCGGTCAGACGAGCGGCGCGATTCATCTCGTCCATCATTGCTCCTCTCGGTTTGGGCCGTCGTCGTAGCGAAAAACGTCATCGAGCGGCCGTTCGAAGACGTTGGCTATCTGGAACGCCATTTCGAGCGACGGGGAGTAGCGTCCGCGCTCGATGGCGATGATCGTCTGTCGAGTGACCCCGATCCGTCTGGCGAGCTCGGCCTGGGTCATCTCCCCGGCCTCGAATCGGAGGACACGGATCTGGTTCGTCACGCGGGTTGGCTTGGGTGTCATCAGAAGCCGCGCCGGTAGAACCGGATCTTGGTGACGGTTTCTGCCACCGCACCGACGGCACCGGCCAGGTAGAGCGCGTTGCCGATCCAGAATGTGTCGGCACCGAGCATCGCCAGGATGAGCGCCCCCCCGAAACCGGCGGCGGTAACACCCATCGAGGCGCGGTCGCCGACCCGTCTGATCTCCTCATCACGGGCGTCGGAGGCGAACTCGACTGCCGCGTCTCCTCCACGGAGCTTGATCCCGATGCCACCGACCACGCTTCCGATGATCGCACCCACAATCGTGCCCAGCACGCCCAGCCCGATCGCCAACAGCATCGGAGCCACCCACGACACTTGATCGATCGGTTGCGACACGGCACGGGAGATCACGACGATGAAGTAGACACCGGAGATGATCACCACTGCCGTCAGGTAGGCCCAAGCGATTCGCTCCGCCTTTGCCATTGATACGGGCTCGTCGTCGTCGGGCAGACGGACTTCCTCAGAATGCACGATGGTCTCCTGGTGTAAAAGATTCTTTACACAGAGTAAAGGATTGTTCACATGAGTGCAAGACGCTTGGAGAGGGCCAAACGCCAGCTGGTGCCGACAGAGCGTCGTGATACGATGAACGACAGGAGGCGTCCCCAACGAGGCATCCGAGGGGAAGGACGCAACCATTGGGTGATATGAGATCTGATTATCCACGGCGGGATCCCCGGCTTCTGGTTGTTGCTCCATGAAGTACGTGCGAGGTTCGGACGTGGTGTACCGGAACGGTGCGATTCTGAGCGTGGGCGTGCTCGCCGGTGCGTTGTGGATCGTCACGAGCACCGTCGACTTGATGCCGGGGAGAGAGAACACAGCCGCGTGGTCTGTGCTGGGGATACTCCTTCTTGCCGGCGGGATCCAACTCAACCTGAGACAACGGGTCGTACTCGGGGAATCTCAGCTGTCTATGTATCGGGTTCTGTCGACGAAACAGATCCGATACGAGTCGATAGCGAGCGCCCGGTTCACCGGCCGGCGTGCCGGCTCTAGATTCCTGGAGCTGTACCTCACCGACGGTTCGAAAGTCGGCGTCCATTCGGGCAGAGCATCTCTGATGCCCTTCCACGATCCCGGTTGGCAACGACCTCTGGCCAACGAGATCATGCACCGCGCTGCATTGGCCCGCGGGGACGACGGTAGCCACGAGTTGGCAACGAAGCGTCGTGATGAGATGCCAAGCACGCACCCATTGCAGGACTCGAGATCCGATCGTGAGCGTCAAGATCGCATGCGCCTGGTGTTCGCCGTGGCGGCGGATATAACGATCTGGATAGCTGTGGCTCTGCTTTCCACCGACCAGCCGCTGGCCTTCCTGGGAGGTTCTCTCTGGCTTGCGGCCACCGTGCTGACCGTTGTCTTTGCCGTGATGTACCTCAGACGGCGGGTCCTCACTCGTATCCCTACTCGCTTCACCGAAAGCCAGTCGAAGCCGATTCGGGTTCTCACGATGGTGGCGAAGGGCCTTGCCATCTACGCCGTTGGATTGTTGGCGCTGATCGCGGCTCTCGACGTACCCACGTTTCTCATCGAGCATCTCTGATCTGGCAACCGACCCTGGAAGACCGATCGCCCGTAATTGCCGGCATGGCGTCGTGATACGGTGGTGGAGATGAACGGAACATTTCGTGATCCAGACGACGGTCATCGGCGCGACACAGACAACGAGTTCCGGCGGCGACGCTGGCTCGCTCTGCCGATCGCACTCCTGTTTCTCGTGGAAGCGATAGTGACGGATCCCCATCCGCTCAGCTTTTTGGTGTTCGCGGTCGGGTTCGGATTCACCATGGTCGCCGCGATCCTGGTCGCAAAGTCCTTCCGGAGCCGAGTTCTCGTTCGGGTCCCCAGCCCATTCTCCGAGAGCCCCTCAACACCGATTCGAGTCGTCACCAAGGTGGCAAAGGGGTATGCGACCTACGTCGTCGGATTCTGGACGGTGATTGCGATCGTTGTTCTCTTCCAGATCATCGGCCACTTCATCTGATACACCGTTCCGGCTCCGGCGAGTAGGTTCGTCGTCGTGACCTACGAAGACCTCCTCGCCTATTGCCTCGCCAAGCCCGGGGCCTGGCGGGACGAGCCGTGGGAGGACACGACGGTTGCCAAGGTGGATGCGAAGATCTTTGCGTTCGTCGGCGAAAAGTCGGTGGGCGTGAAATGCGGTGCCGACCGTGACGAAGCCGACGAGTGGCTGCTGAGGTACCCGGATGAAGCCTCGGTGATGGCGTACATCGGCCGCTCCGGGTGGAACACGCTACGGACCGACGGTGCCATCCCCTCCAAAGAGATCCGGGAGGCAGTCGACGAGTCGTATCTCCTGGTTGTCTCCAAGCTAACGAAGAAACGCCGGCCTGACGGATGGGACGCTCTCGCCCCGGAGTGACCCGATCCCTAGTTCAGCGACAGAGGCTGGCGACGAGGGGCGTGGGGTTAACGGCGTGGCCGCCGCCGGGGTGGTACTCGAAGTGAAGGTGGGTCACCGTGTAGCGGGCGTTGCCTGTGTTGCCGACATAGCCGATCAACTCGCCGGCAGTGACCGACTGTCCCGCCTTCAACCCATCGACCCAACCATCGAGATGGGCGTAGTAGTACAGGTCCCCGCTTTTACCGGTGAGCCAGACGGTGATGCCACCGAGACCACCGTTGCCGAGTCTCTTGATCTTGCCGCTCTCGATAGCCACGACATGGGTGCCACGCGAGGCGAGCATGTCGACACCCTGGTGGGTGCGCCCTCCCGAACGGGGCGCACCCCAGGTATCTGTGAAGCTCACAGCACCGTCGACCGGACATACCAGCGACCCGCTAGGCGGGGGTGGCGTTGAGTCTGAGGACGGGGCAGACGTCGTCGTCGTTGTCGTTGTCGTTGCCGCCGCGGCCGCCGCCTGCCGGGCGGCCTCCTCCTCCCTGGCCTTCCGCGCGGCTTCCTCCCGGGCGCGCCGCTCTTCCTCTTGCTTGTTGTATGCCGCAACTATGTCGTCATATGCCTTGTTGGCATCGTCGAGCTGGCTCATGATGCCTGCGGCCAGAGACTCCAGCTCGGCGTTGGTCGCCTCCTGCTCGCTGGCCGTGTCGGCAACGGCGTTCTGCTGCTGCTCGAAGCTGTCCTGAAGCCCGTACATCCGCAATATGACATCGCTCCCCTGGCGACTGAGTCGATCGAGATAGCTGGAGCGCAGGCTGACGTCGTCGAGGGTGGCGGCCTCGAGAAGAGCCGACTGCCCCGAATCCGCATACATGTAGCGCTGGGCGGCGACCTCCTGGGCCGCAACCCGGGCGACGGCCAGCTCTCGCTCCAGATTGGAGAGCGACGCCCCCAGCGAGGCGAGGGTGTCCTGGAGATCGTATAGCCGGTTCACCGCGGTGTCGTAGTCCTTGGTGGCGGCATCCAGCTGAGCACCGACCTCGCGACGGTGGGCCTCTGCCGCCTTGATGTCGTCCTGTGTGATCTCGAGCCGGGCCGATGCGGTGAGGGCAGGGGCGACACCGAGCAAAAAGACAATGAGCACCGTCAGGTATCGAGAGACCCGACCCCACCGTCTCGGTTGTATGGCTGATTTCACGGCGTCTCCACACGCTCGACGACCGTTGCCCCGTGGGCACCACCGGCACCCAAAGATACCCGACCTTCGTCCCTTAGCTTTATCAACTGGGTATGTACCTGGATAGTCGCCGCCAACCGCAACGACGGGTCGAGACCGGCGTACACGGCATCGACGATCTCACCGATCGTCGCCGCACCGCCGGCAACGGCGACGAGTATCTGCTGCTCTCTCGCTACCCGATGGTCGATGTACTCGGCGATCACCTGACCCGCTTCGGGCAGCTCGGGACCGTGGCCGGGATAGAGCCGATCGGGCTCGAGCGCGGCGATCTTGCGGAGCGACCTCATGTAGGCGGCCGCATCGTCGATGATCACAGTGGATCCGCCCATGATGTGGTCACCGGTGAAGAGGTGGCGACCGAGCCTGAAGCAGAGATGGTCGGAAGTGTGCCCGGGTGTGTGCACAGCAATCAGGCGATCGCCCCCGAACACGACTTCTCCGCCGTCCTCCAGGAGATCGGTTGGCTCGAACTCGCTGCCGGGGGCGAAGCCGAAAACTGGGACGTTGAGCTCACGGCCGAGCCCGTTCGCCGTAGGAGCGTGGTCGGGATGGGTATGCGTCACCACCACGGCGACAGGATGCAGCCCGGTGAGAGCAGTCCGGATGGCGCGAAGGTGCTCGACGATCACCGGGCCCGGGTCGAGCACCAGCGCGGCTCCACCGGACTCGAGGATATACGTGTTCGTGCCCGGGCCCGTGAACGGCCCCGGGTTTGGGGCCAGCACCCGCTCAATCCTCGCCACGGGCAACCTCCACAACCGGGCTGCCGTTTCCGGCAGCGACGCGTGCCGCCTGAGCCAGTGCCTCCGGATCCGGGCCGGCATCTTCGAGCTCATCAAAGCCGGGTTCGCCCGGCATCACCACCTCGAGTGCCCCACCATCGCCTACGCGCAGCCTGGGTTGGACCCGAACGACAGGGCGGTGCCGCCACTCCTCGAGCGCGGCCGGGACGGAACGGAATCCAGCGAGATCGTGCAGCGTCCGCTGCGTCGGGAATGGCACTAGCCACTCGCCGGCGGCGGCGCGGCGCAGCGCCTCTGTGGGGGCGACGTACTCGGCTGCGTCTATCTCGAGCCCGTCGGGGTGCGGGACGACGCGATCTTCGATGGCGACGATGAAGAAACGGGCGTCGAACCGTACCGGGACCATGGAAGGCGTCACCCAATTGGCGAAGTACACCGCGGCATCGGCCGCGAAAGCGCGACCCTGTCGGTGCGCCGTCGCAAAGACACCTATGTCGTTGAGCGGCTCGACACGGGGCGGTCGGGTTAGCCAGATCCCCGTCTCCTCGACGACCTCGCGAAACGCCGCTGCCAACCACGGTCCGTTCTCGGAGCCGACGGGGAAGCCGTCGAGCAATGCGAGGTTCTCAGGATCGTGGTCCTCGGGATCGACGGCACCGCCGGGAAATACCCAGGCACCAGCCATGAACCGGGCGGAGCTGCTGCGGCGCACCATCAACACCTCGATGCCCGCAGCCGTCTGGTGGAGAACACACGCTGTCGCCGAAGGACGTGGTTCGCTCGTCACAGGATGGTGATCCGGTTGGACCACCGGCGCACCGCCCATTTGCGGAGTGCCTCCCGGATCTGGGGTGACAGCAGGGAGAATCCGATGAGGTCCGTCAGGAAACCGGGCGTGAGCAGCAGGGCACCGGAGATGAGGATCATCGCTCCGTGGGCCAGCGTCGTGGCCGGGAACTGTCCGGCGACGAATTCGGCACGCAACTGTCCCAGCACGCCACGCCCCTGCCTCGACACGAGACGAGCACCGAGGAAAGCGGTGAGCAGGACGATGCCGACCGTCGGCCACAGCCCGATCCAGCCACCGACGACGATGAAGAGACCGATCTCGATGGGTGGCACGAGAAGGAAAGCTAGGAACAGCGAGGTTCGGGGACGCATGACATCCGAGGATAACGGTATGGGTAGGCTCTGCCACATGGATTTGCAGAACCTTCCCCGGGTCGACGACCTCGCCACCGAGCTGGGTGCGCGTGGTTTGCCCCGCAGGCTCGCCACCACCGTCGCCCGCACCGCCGTCGAGGCGGCCCGTAGCGAGATTCGCAAGGGCGGCTCCCCCGATCCGACCAGCCACGCAATCGAGATCGCAACGACGATCGCCTCTACCCGCCCCACCCGAATCGTCAACGCCACCGGGGTCCTGCTCCACACCAACCTCGGTCGGGCTCGCTTGCCCGTGGACGCCGTGGTGGCAGCCACCGAAACCGCCACCGGCTACAGCAACGTCGAGTTCGATGTCGGCACCGGGGCCAGAGGCAGCCGCGCCGCTTATGCGAAACACCTGCTCCAGGCGCTGACCGGAGCCGCAGCCGCCCTCGTCGTCAACAACAACGCCGGGGCCCTGCTGCTGGCGCTGGCGGCGATCGCCGGCTCGGGAAGCGCCGTTGTGTCCCGCGGCGAGGAGATCGAAATCGGCGGTTCCTTCCGTCTACCCGAGCTGATGATCGCCTCCGGGTGCCGGCTCGTCGAGGTGGGGACGACCAACCGGACCCGGCTGGAGGACTACAAGCGGGAGATCGAGACCGCGGCGGCGATCCTCAAGGTCCACCCCTCCAACTACCGGGTGCAGGGTTTCGCCGAGTCGACGCCGCTCGCGGATCTCGTCGAACCGGCGCGGCGTCACGGCGTTCCGCTCATCGCCGACATCGGCAGCGGTCTGCTCGATGCGAACGTTCCCTGGTTGCCGGGAAGCCCACCCGCCTGGCTCGCCGACGAGCCTGCGGTGCGCCAGACTCTCGAGGCCGGAGCCGATGTCGTCCTCTTCTCCGGTGACAAGCTTCTGGGAGGCCCGCAGACCGGTATCGCCGTCGGCCGCACCGACCTAATCGAGCGGATGGCCCGCCACCCGCTGGCGCGGGCATTGCGAATCGACGGGGCCACCCACGCTGCGCTGGCGAGAACCCTCGAGCTGTATGCAGACGACCGGGGCGGGGAGATCCCGTTTTGGGCGATGGTCTCTCTCGACTACGACGAGCTGGAGCGGCGTCACCGGCAACTTCTCGACAAGCTGGGCGGGAAGGGCGACGTCGTCCGGGGGGAGTCGGTGCCGGGCGCCGGCTCCGTGCCCGGGGCAACCATCGCCTCCCCCAATCTCCACGTCCACGGCGACGCCGACGAGCTGTTCGCCAGATTGCTCTCGGCCACCCCACCGATTCTCGCCAGACGGCGCGAGGGTGAGCTGATCATCGACCTGCGCACCGTCGACCCCGGCGACGACTTGCTCGTGGCGGAGACCCTGGCCTGAGATGCCAATCGTCGCCACCGCCGGACATGTCGACCATGGCAAGTCGACGCTGATCGAGGCACTCACCGGTCGGGACCCGGACCGCTGGGCAGAGGAGAAAGAACGTGGGCTGACCATCGATCTCGGGTTCGCCTGGACACAGCTCGGCCGGTTCGACGTGGGTTTCGTCGATGTCCCCGGCCACGAACGGTTCATCAAGAACATGCTGGCCGGGATGGGCGCCATCGACGTGGCCCTCCTCGTGGTTGCCGCCGACGAGGGGTGGATGCCGCAGACCGAGGAACATCTGTCCGTGCTCGACCTGCTCGAGATCGGGCACGGAGTCATTGCCCTGACCAGAGTCGATCTCGCCGACGCCGACACCATCGACCTCACGGAGATCGAGGTACTGGAGCGGACCGAGGGGACGGCGGCAAGCGAGTGGCCGATCGTGCGGGTCTCGCCGGTGACCGGTACCGGCATGGACGAGCTGCAACGGACGCTTGTCTCCCAACTGGAGGCGGCCGGAGAGCCCGGCGATCGGGGACGGCCCCGCCTCTGGATCGACCGGGCTTTTCACATCACCGGGGCCGGACTCGTTGTAACGGGGACGTTGGCGGGGGGCCCGGTGGCCATGGGCGACGACCTGGCTCTGTGGCCGGGACGGGTAGCGGTTCGGGTACGCGGGCTGCAACACCACGACGCCCCGGCGCAGTGGGTTCCGCCCGGGAGCCGCACCGCGCTCAATCTCGCAGGCACCGAGACCGCCGAACGCGGCATGCTCCTCGCCCCGCCCGGGTCGATTGCGACCACCGATCGGTTCCTTGTGGCGCTCCGGGCGGTGCGGTCGCTCGATGATGAGCTCACGGCACGGGGGGCGTACCACCTGCACATGGGGAGTGGGGCATGGCCGGTTCGGCTTCGGATCCTGGAGCCTGGCCTCGGGCTCCTCCAGACCAGGCGCGCCGTACCGCTGTGCGCCGGGAACAGATTCATCTTGCGCGAAACCGGGCGACGGGCGGTCGTCGCCGGCGGAGTTGTCCTCGACCCACATCCGCCCCGCTCCGGGAGGCGGGCTCGCGCATCAGCTCCCTCCCTGAGCGCAGCTCTCGCCGAAGGACCCGATCGAGTCGCCGACGTATTGCTGTCGATTCGAGGCACCGCCGATCTGGATGACCTGGCCCGCGACTCGGCCGGCGGTGTTCCCCGAACTCGCTACCGGGCGGGCTCGCGGGCGATGGGTGATGCCGCGGCCGCCGACCTACTCGACCAGATAGTGAAGGCGACCCGCAGGTTCGAGACGGAGCACCGGCTGCGACCCGGAATCCCGAAGGCCGAACTAGCGACGACCCTGGGTTGCGAGCCCGAATCGATAGCGCTGGTGGTGGCCGGCTCTGCCGGGCTCATCGATCAAGGAGCGACGATTCGCACTGCGGATTTCGAGCCCGGGTTGTCCCCTGCGGAACAGGAGGCGTGGCGTACCGCTCAGGAGATGCTGCGGGCGGGACTCGACGTGCCCCGGGCCGGCCACCTCGGGTTGGAGCAGGAGTTGCTGCACGCCCTGGTGCGCGAGGGACAGCTGATCCGGATCGATGCCGATCTCGTGTATCTCCCCGAGCAGGTGGAGACGATCAGAGCCGCCCTCGGGCAACTACCGGAGGGGTTCACCGTCGCCGGGTTCCGGGACCAGATCGGGGTGACGCGGCGCCAGGCTGTGCCTCTGTTGGAATGGCTCGACAAACAGGGCGTGACACGCAGACGTGGCGACGTCAGGACGCTGCGGCAGTAGCGGATACCCAGGGTCGGAGCTTCGCCGGTCAGACCGCTGCTGCGACTCGTTTGCGGGCGGCCGGGAGTTGGCGGCGCTCCGTCTCGGTGAAGCCGCCCCAGATCCCGTATTGTTCGGTCGACTCCAGCGCGTAGTCCAGGCAGTCGGCTTGTACCGGACAGACCTGGCACACCGCTTTGGCCCGTAGTTCTCTTCGCTCCCTCTCCTCTTTGCGTTCTGAGGTTGTCGGGGGAAAGAAGAGGTGAGAATGGTTCCCCCGACAGAGGGCTACAGGTTGCCAAGAACGGTCGATCGACGTCACTAACTCCTCCTCCCGCAACGGTGAAATGCGGACGTACCGGATTCCGGACGCTAGGCATCTACTCCAGATTACGCCAGGAATATTCCGTCAATTATCTGGCTGGGATTTCGCGACCTCGTGTGGTGCCACCTGGAGCGTTATCCCTTCGACCGAGAGTACCTCGATCTCGGCCCCCGCGGAAACTGACGTCGCCCGATGAGCGCGGGCTCGCCATTTGGCCCCCTCGATGATCACGACACCGTCGGGGTCGAGAACGGACTCGACCGTTCCAACTGCACCGACGAGATGCTCCCTACCGATGGTTGGCGTGCCAAACCTGGAGCGGACGATGGTCGTCATGGCAAACAGATAGAACAACGTGATCCCGATCACCGTGAGCAGCACGCCCCAGAAGCTGGTGCTGATCTGCTGGGGCCCTCCAACAAACGCCAGACCGCCACTGAACATGAGGATGGTGCCCACAATCGTGCGGATGCCGAGTTCCTGACGCTGGAAATCCCACGTATCCAGCCCGATGCCGGCAACCGCGGTGACAACCGCCCACCAGTGCACCGGCAGAGTGGCGAACCCGTAACCGGCGAGGAACAGCGCCAGCGCGGCAACCGCGGCGGCAACACCGGCGCCGGCGGCGTAAAACTCGAATGCGGCAACGGCCAGTCCGGCGAGCAGGAAGAAGAACGCAGCATCGGGCCTGGTCCCCAACCGAAGAAACCGGGTCAGCAGCGTCGGCTTGAGAAACCGGACATCAACCGAGGAGGTGATCACGACCACGCCGCCGGGCCGGGTCTCCTCCCTGGCGGTCTCCAGGGTCACAGGACCGGCCGAGGTCTCTATCTGCATGCCGTCGAGAGCTGCGATGAACTGGCCGATCGTCGGTTGCACGATGAAGCCGGGCCGGTCGTCGGTCACCTCGATCACGTGCTGCGAGTCGGTTAGGTCATTGAATTGTGCGTCCTCAAGCCGGGCGCGATCGATCACGCCGTGGAACATCGGGTCGGAGAACCCATACCTGGCACCGGGTGCGCCCCCGGCGACCTGGACCGCATCGAGAATCCCGACGGTATCGCCGAACGCCACCGCACCCTCAGGACCCACCCAGGCCACCACCGGGGTTGCAGAACCGCGAATGTCGTCGAGCAATGGCTTGATGTCACCAGAGGCCACGCCAGGGTTGTCGACCTTGAGCACGATGAGCTGGGCGTCCTCGTTCAGAACCACGTCGTCCAGGAAGTCGAGGGCGCGCTGATCGAGCGGCCCGCGTACGTCGGCGACGGCGATCGGGCCGGCGGCGGGGGCGTCCTGCGCCAGCGCAGGAACGGCCGCCAACACGGTGCCGAGCAACAGTAGGAAAAAGGGAATACGTCTCAACACGGCTGGGAATGGTACATATTTCGGATACGGTACCGACGACCGGGCGCGCTACGCTTTCCTCCATGCCATCTCGCGTAATCGTCATCGCAGACGAAGCCTGGCCCCGCAACGAGGTCCACGCTGCGCTGACCGAACCCGATTTCACACTGATCGACCACAGCGATCCCACCACCATCGTCGAGCTGCTGGCAACCAACCCCGCCGACGTCGTGGTCATCGACCTCCAGGTCGCAAGCATGGGCGGGATGGCGATCGCCAGGGAAATCCACCAGCAGGCGGCCATGGCCGACATGGAGGCAGTGCCGGTGGTACTGCTGCTCGATCGCACGGCCGACTCGTTCCTGGCCAAGCGAGCCGGGGCAGCGGCGTCGGTGGTCAAGCCCTTCTCTGCGTACGATCTCCGCACGGCCATCGAGAAAGCGATCGCCGGCTGAACCTCCGGTTCCATAGACTGCGCAGCGACATGAGCCCAACCCACATTGCCTATATCGGCATCCTTGCAATCTGTGCGATCAGCTCGGGGTTCTTCTCCGGCTCCGAGACGGCATTGATCGGGATCGGCCGGGAGCGGGTTCATCAGATCTCGGCGACCGGGCGGCGTGGCAAGCGTGTCGCCCAATTGGTAGCCGAGCCCGACCGCTTGTTGTCGACGTTGCTGGTCGCCAACAACCTGGCCAACATTCTCGGAGCCGCGGTTGCCACCACTCTGTTCATCTCCCTCATCGGCGATCGCTGGGGGCCGTGGGTATCGACGCTGGTCGTGACGGTCGTCGTGCTCATAGTCGGCGAGATCACCCCGAAGACGATCGCCGCCCGCTACCCGGAACGGTTCTCGCTGGCGGTCGCGCCGACGATCTGGCGGCTGTCGCTCGTGATGCGCCCGATCGCCCGTCTCTTCACCGCGGTGACGAGGGGTTTGTTGCGGGTGTTCCGGATGCACGGCGATCCGTACAGCGGGGTGACCGAGGCCGACATCCTCGCATTGGCGGAGTTGAGCGCAGCCGGCGGCGAGATCGAGGCGGCGGAACGGGAAATCATTGACGCCCTATTCACCCTGGCCGACCGGCCGGTGCGCGACGTGATGACGCCCCGGGTCGACATCGTGACCCTCGGCGACCCTGTCACGATCGAGGACGTGAGAGACGCGGTCAACAAGGCCGCCCACTCGCGATTCCCGGTCACCGGAGGAAACCTCGACGACCTGATCGGGATCCTCTACGTCAAGGACGTACTGCGTTTCACGGGTGACCCGTCACCACGGGCGATCGCCGGGTTGATCCGCAAACCCAACTACGTGCCCGAGTCGGCTGCGGTGTTAGGGGTGCTACAGGACATGCGGGCGCGCCGGTTCACGATGGCGCTCGTGCTCGACGAGCACGGCGGAGTAGAGGGCCTGGTCACAATAAAGGATCTCGTGTCGGAACTGGTCGGCGAGCTCCAGGACGAGTACGACCCGGGGATCCCCTCGATCGTCAAGATCGGCCCGGGCCGCTGGATGGCCGACGGCAGGCTGGCCATGGACGACTTCAATGCCGCGGTCGACCACGAGTTCCCCGAAGGACCCTATTCGACAATCGGCGGCCTATACATGGCCACCGCCGGGCACATCCCCGGCGATGGGCACCAGCTCACCATCCACGACTACCGGCTCGTCGTGATGCGGATGGACCGAAACCGCATCGACCGCATCCGTGTGGAGAGACTGGGATAGGAGATCGCCTGAGTTGGCGCTACAATCGACCCCTCTCGGGACGTAGCGCAGCTTGGTAGCGCGCATCGTTCGGGACGATGAGGTCGCCGGTTCAAATCCGGCCGTCCCGACCAGGGCCGGTGGCAACAGCCGCCGGCCTTTCCCGTTCACGGCACCATCGACAAACGTCGGCCCGCGTGACAGAGCCAGGTGATTCTCACGGTCGGACCGCATCGCCGTGATCGGACCGCCAAACTCGAGCACCCGGAGCGTCCTGAGCGGTAGGGATCCGCGTTGTTCTCGTCTCCGTCCATGTGGCCATGTCGTGCTCGGTCGCGGAGAGCAGCACGGATCAGCCTGGCGCCCGGTGATCGGCCGGCTAACGGGCGGAGCGAGTGACCCCGGCCTTCAGGGCCTGAAGCTCGTCCTGGAGACGGCGCTGAAACCCCCGCCGCACCAACGGGCCGAATAGCAGATCGGCCAACCGGTTGGCGAGGCTGTCACCTGCGGTATCGATGTCCGTGATCACCTCGGTACCGTGGTCAACAGGGCGGAACTCGAAGGTGCCGCGGAATGGGAACGAGAAGGGTCCCCGCTCCGACTTGGCGACGAAGCGTCGGGGCGGGTCGAACTCCACAACGCTGAAATCGATCCGGGTGCTGCGCAGCCCTTCGGCGTACTCGGTGGTGAACTTGGCCCCTGCCTTCAACCGGTGCGACAGCAGCCGGGCCTTGCGCACGCCGGAAACCCAGCGAGGCATATTCTCCACGTTGCTCACGTAGGCAAATACTTCGTCAATGGGACGGTCGATGACTATCGAGTTCTTGGTATTCATGCGCCACCTCACACGGCATTACCTACGGTACATCACCTATCGGCATACTGCACCCATCGCATAAGGGCGAGATCGGCTCTTCCCCAACATCGGTCGATCCGCGCTCATGCCGCCTTTTTCGAGGTCTTCAAGGGCATCAGCGAGCGGGTCGAGTCCGAGGGTGTCACCGATGCGCTCGCCATCGAGACCCAGCAAGAGGTGAGCAACCGGGTACGGGATCACATCATCAAGATCGACACCAAACTCCGACCCTGCGTCGCGCCTCTCGAGTAGCGCTTGGGCTATCCGCAGATTCGTCCCGGTTCCAGGCAGCGCCTGCGAACCCGGAGGCGGGACTGACCGCGGCCGGACGCGTTGACAAAGCGTCGGTCAGTGGGCCAAACCGACACGCACGGCTGTGTCCGGGTACGGTTAATGTCCCCCGGATGAACCAGGTAATCAGCACCGACACGCCGCGCACCAACGACGGCACCTGGGCAATCGCCGTGGGGGCGATCGTTGCGTCGCTGAGCGCATACGTTTTCCAGGTCGTGGGTGGCCGCTCGCTCGGCGCCGAGGGCTTCGCTCCGGTCGCCACCGTGTGGACCATCGGGTTCCTCGTCTACACCATCGTGATGTTGCCGGTCGAGCAGACAACGACCCGGTCCGTGACCATACGGGCGGGCGAGGCGCTCGATTCTCATGCGCGCCGTCAGATCGCCGTCACGCTGGGATCCGGGGTCACCATCGGGGTCGCCGTGGCTGCCCTCGGCATAGACCGCTTCTTTGAGGGTCGTGCGATCTTCGTCATCGCCATCGCCCTGCTGCTGTTTGCCAGGACGCTGATGACCGTCGCCCGGGGCGTCATGGCCGGGCGCCGCCGCTTCACTGCGTACGGTGGCACGATGATGCTCGAGGCGCTTGCTCTCGTCACTCTCGGCATCGTCTTCTCGGTCGGAAGCGCCGGCTCGTTCTGGTTTGCGTTCTCGCTGGGAGCCGCCCCGCTGACACTGTTGCTGGTACGTCCCTACCGCGTGCAGATCCATCCGAACCGTAGCCCGGGTGAGGTTCCCAAGACCACGGGCTTGCTCCAGCTTCTCGTCGTCGCCTCGGCCCTTTCCCAGCTCATCCTGGCGGGCGGCCCGCTCGTGGTTGGCCTGATCGGCGGAACCGCCGCCGAGGTCAGCATCTACTTCATCACGTTCACGTTGCTGCGCGGACCGATCACCGCGTCGTACCCGCTGGCGACACGGTTCCTTGCGGCGATGACAACCGCTCTGAGCGACGACCAACCTGAGGTGCTCCACAAGTGGGCGGCCCGACTCGCCGCACTCGGCGGGACGGCTGCGCTCGTCGGTGGTGTCACCAGCTATGCGATCCTCCCCACGATCATCGAGGTGATGTATGGAGCCGAGTTCCGTCCGACTCCTCTGGTGGCCGGGCTCGGCGGCGCCGGTGCGGTGGCCGCCCTCACCATCGTGTTCGTCACTCAGATCCTCGTTGCCCGCGGCCGTACCCGGGACCTGGCCGTCGGATGGGTCCTAGCGGCGCTAGTCGCCGCGGTGGTGCTCCTTGTCTCGGGAACCGATCCGCTCACCAGGGCTGCCTACGCCTTCGGGATCGGCGAGCTGACCGCCTTTGCCATCATCGCTCTCACCGCCTACCGGAACTCCCCGGCTCGCTAGCTCGGAAACGGCCAACCCCGGTCCTATCGCGGGTATCGGGTTCCGGACAACACCTTGACAGGTAATGAGCGCTCGTTCATAATGCCCCGACAAGATAATGAACGACCGCTCATAAAGGAGGGGACGTGATAGAGATAGATTCGTTGACCAAGACCTACGGAACCACCCGTGCCGTCGATGGGGTGAGCTTCACGGCACCCACCGGCGCCGTGACCGGCTTCCTCGGACCGAACGGGGCAGGCAAGACGACAACCCTCCGGGTGCTTCTCGGCCTGGCACGCCCCGACTCGGGCACCGCGCTCATCGATACGACACGCTACGGCGATCTCGCTCGACCACGCCTCGAAGTCGGGGCCGTGCTGGACCATGCAGGGTTCCATCCCGGACGGAGCGGAGAACAACACCTGCGCATCGTTGCTCGTGGCGCCGGGTTGCCACGCCGGCGCGTCGACCAGGTTCTCGAGTTCGCCGACCTGACTTCGGCAAAGCGGCGCAAGGTCGGCGGGTACTCACAAGGAATGCGGCAGCGTCTAGCTCTTGCGACTGCTCTCCTCGGAGACCCACCCGTGCTCGTCCTCGACGAGCCGGCCACCGGTCTCGACCCTGCCGGGATTGCCTGGCTCCGCACCCAGATGCGAAAATGGGCAGACCAGGGGCGGACCGTGCTCTTCTCCAGCCACGTGCTCGCCGAGGTCGAGACCGTTGCCGATCAGATCGTGATCATCAACAACGGGCAAGTCATCCGGCGCGGCACAACAACAGAGGTAACGGCAGGCGCTGGTGGCGTGGCTGTGCGCACCCCCGACAAGGAGAGGCTGACGGCGCTGGCCGAATCGAGCGGTTGGACCGTCAGTAGCAACGGCGACGGTCGCCTCATCATCCGAGGTGCCACTTCCGAGGATATCGGTCGGCTGGCGGCTCGCGAGGACATCGTCCTGTCGGAACTGGCCCGCGCCACCGGAGGGCGGCAGCTAGAGGATGTGTTTCTCGAGCTCACGAGTACGGAGGTGAAGCCATGAGGGATCTACTCGCCGCGGAGTTTCTCAAGCTGAGAACGGTGCGAACACCATGGGCCCTGCTGGTGACCACGGTCACTCTCAGCGGGCTCGCCGTGGCCAGCACAGTCCTCGTAGCCGACAGTGCCGGCATCGATCTGGAGTCGGCGAATGGGGCGCGTGACGTTCTCGGCGTATCGGTCGCCGGCGCCATATTCGTCCTCGTGCTCGGGATCATCATCTCGGCCGGCGAGTACCGGCACGGCACTGCGATCGACACTTTCCTGACGACACCACGCAGACCGCGGGTTATCGCTGTGAAGCTGGCAACGGCCCTGACGACCGGCGGGATCTTCGGGCTCCTGGCCTCCGGCACCGCACTTGCGACGGCCCTGCTCATGTATCGAGTCAGGGATCTCGGTTTCCCGCTCGGCCCGTCGACCTCGTGGTCGACCCTCGGCGCCACAGCCCTTTATGCCGCTCTCTTCTGTGGCATCGGCGCCGCCACGGGGAGCCTGGTCCGCAACCAGGTGGTCGCAATCGTCGGGTGGCTTTCCTGGATGGCCGTGGTTGAGCATATCGCCGAAGGATTCTTCCCGAGCTTCGGCCGGTGGCTTCCAATGGGGGCGGGACGAGCACTCGTCGGCGGCATCGGGACCCCCGACCTGCTGAGTCCGGCTACCGCCGCCGTTGTTCTGATCGCATATGCCGCGGTGATAATGGCGGCCGCGATCGTATGGGAGCGTTACCGGGATGCCTAGACCACTACCACCTCACTTGATGGCGTCGACCGATGGCGACTCGGACGCCGTGAAGGCTCACATCCTCGATTCCGCCCACCGCGTCATCGTCCGCGATGGTCTCGCGGCGGCTTCGACACGGGTCATCGCAGAGGAGGCGGGTGTCGCCGTCGGTACGCTTTACAACTATTTCAGCGACCGGCACGACCTGATCGTTGCTGCGATGATCCGGCAAGCGCACACTGCATCGCAACCGCTGCAGGCCATCGCGGGGCGAGCAGGCAGGGCGACGGTCGGCGCCAACGTGCGGCGGGCGGCAGGCGAGATCAGCGGCGTCCTCGACAGATTGGTCCCGCTCTTTGGTTCTGTCTTCTCCGACCAGGGACTCCTCGCAGCCCTGCGGAGGATCTTCGGGGCGGGCAGCGAGGCCGCCGGAGGGTTCGACGCCCATCCCCTCGAGCAGTACCTCCGCGCCGAGCAGGAGCTAGGGCGGGTCCGATCCGATGTCGACTGCGGCGCCGCGTCCTCGCTCATCCTGAGCCTGTGTCATGAGCGTGCGTTCTTCCAGTTCTTTCACGGCACGCCCACAGACTCCGATGCGATGAAAGGACCGATCGACTTCATCTGCGACGCCATCGTCGCCCCCGAGACAGACAGAGGAGAGGAGAACTGATGCCGTTCACCGAACACAAGATCGCAACCGGATTAGGCGCCGTGGGAATAGTGGTGCTGCTGGGACACGTCGTGCTCGGCCCCGACGTCGTTCCACCCCTCGTGGGTCTCGCCGGGGCCGCCCTGGCGCTGGCGGCGGGCATCGTGTTCCTCCTCGCCCGGCGCAGCTCGGCCGGGGACGAGTAGCAAGGACAACTCCCGGCGAGTGGCCTAGATCAGCTCGGCGAGTTGGACGGCGTTGAGAGCCGCCCCCTTGCGCAGGTTGTCGCCCACGGTCCAGAGGCTGATCCCGCCCCCGGTTCCCACCGTGGTGCGGACTCGACCGATGAGAACGTCATCGATGCCTGCCGAGTCGAGCGGCGTCGGTACCTTCGAATCGTCCCACAGCTGAGCACCCGGAGCGTCGGCGAGAATCTCCTTCGCTTCGTCCACGGAGACGGAGCGGTCGAAGAACATGGTGGCCGCGATCCCGTGCCCGACCATCACCGGTACCCGCACACAGAACGGCTCGACCCGGATGTCGGGAGCCTCGAGGATCTTGCGCGTCTCGTTGACCAGCTTCCACTCCTCGTCGGTGTATCCCTGCTCGGTGAACGACCCCGCATGCGGCAGCACGTTGAAGCCGATCGGCCGGCTGTATACGTCGCTGCCCGGCTCGGTCCAACCACCCCTGGCGAGCAGCTCCCGGTCCTTGCCGAGGACGTCTATCTCGTGGGCGAGCACTTCCATACCGGTCTGCCCGGTCCCGGACACCGCTTGGTAGGAGGTCGCCGTCATCGCCCGCAACCCGGCGGCGCGGTGGAGCGGCCCTGCCGCCATCATGAGCACCATCGTGGTGCAATTCGGGTTGGCGATGATGCCCTCGTGCTCCTTGATGGCATGGTCGTTGACCTGCGCCACCACCAGAGGAACGTTGTCCTGCTGCCGGAACGCCGAGGAGTTGTCGATGACCACGGCACCTGCGCCGGCGAACACGGGGGCATACTGCTTCGACCGGCTCCCGCCGGCTGAGAACAGCGCCACCTCGATGCCGGCAGGGTCTGCGGTGGCCAGATCCTCGACCGTGACCTCACCCCACCGGGTGGGGATCACCCGTCCCGCCGACCGGCTCGAGGCGAGCAGACGCAAATCCGAAACCGGGAAGTCGCGCTCCTCGAGAATCGAGAGCATGGTGGTGCCGACGGCACCGGTCGCACCGACAATCGCAGTCCTTTTACCCATTGTCCGCACCCTCCTCTCCGCGTGCACCGAGCCCGAACCCATCGTGGAGGCCGCGCACCGCGGCCGCGACGTCATCGCCTCGAACCACGCAGGATATACGTATCGGAGAAGTACTGATCATCTCGATATTGACGTGATGGTCGGCGAGGATCCGGAACATCTTGCCGGCGATACCGAACTCGTGCTTCATACCGGCGCCAACCAGGGACACCTTGGCGATGTTGTGGTCGACATCCACACCGGCTGCACCTATGGCGGCGGCGGTCGTCTTGGCAACATCTTCGGCCGTGGCCAAATCGGTCCTCGGGACCGTGAAGCTGATGTCCGTCACACCTGCCCGAGACACGTTCTGAACGATCATGTCGACAGTGATGCCGGCATCGGCCAGCGGCTCGAACAGCTGTGCCGCCAGACCCGGTGCGTCGGGAACACCATGGACCGTGACCTTGGCCTCCGAAACGTCATGGGCTACACCCCGAATGATCGCCTCTTCCATGGTTTCCTCCTTGACCCACGTCCCGACCCCGCCGTGGAACGACGAGCGAACGTGTATCGGTATGTGGTAGCGGCGGCCGAACTCGACCGAACGAGCCATCAGAACCCCGGCGCCTGCCGAGGCCAACTCGAGCATCTCTTCAAACGTGATCTCATCGAGTTTGGTTGCATGAGGGACGAGACGAGGGTCGGCCGTGAAAACACCGTCGACGTCGGTATAGATCTCGCAGACGTCGGCTCCCAGCACTGCGGCCAGGGCGACCGCGGTTGCGTCGGAGCCACCCCGACCCAGCGTGGTCACGTCGCGGGTCTCCGGGTTCACCCCCTGGAAACCGGCCACAATGACGATCTTCCCCTCGGCAAGCCCCTCTCGGACCCGGTCCCCTCGGATGCCGATGATCTCGGCGTGCCCGTGCTCCTCGGTGGTGAGGATCCCTGCTTGGGAACCGGTGAGGCTCATCGAGCCGGCCCCGTGATCCTGGATGGCCATCGCCACCAGCGCCATCGAGATCCGCTCCCCCGCCGTGAGCAGCATGTCCATCTCGCGGGGATGCGAGTTCGGCGTCACCTCACCAGCCAGAGTGATCAAATCGTCCGTGCTCTTGCCCATCGCACTGACGACCACAACAACGTCATGTCCCGACCTGTGGGTGGCAACGGCTCGGGCGGCAACGGCTCGAATACGCTCCGCGTCGGCGACGGAGGTACCACCGTATTTCTGCACTACGAACGGCATTCGGCGAGTGTAACGGGGTACGCGAGAGGTGAGTAATCACCGCCGATGTAGCGGATGATGTCCGGGTCACTCCAGGTCGCGGTGTCCGAAGGCCATTAGCCCGGACCAGGCGAGCGATCCGGAGAGGCCTATCAAGACAACCAGGGGAAGCGCACGAACCGCACCCCCGGGCACACTCGGTGAATGGGTGAAAGGCGACAGATCGAGCAGCCACTGGTCGAGGTTGAGCGCGCTGCCCAGCAGTGTCAGGATCAGCGCGGCGCCAAGCGCACTCCAGCCGAGGGCGCCGCGCTGCGGGACGACCGCAAACACGAGCAGGGCCAATCCAACCATCACCCAGGAAGCGGGCACGTAGACCATTGCTGCCCCGGCCACCCGGAGGACCTCAGTGGCGTCGCCGGTAGATATCCCGTACGCCAACCCCATCGCCGCCCCGAATACGACCATGTCCACAACCGGCGCCATCACGCCGAAGAGCAGGTGGCTACCGACCCAGCTACGGCGGTCGACGGCACCGGCGAGAACGATTTCGGCATGCTGGTCGGTCTCCTCCCCATGCAGTCTGAGCACCGCCTGCACTCCGTGTGCCGCCGCGATACCCGCGGCGACGCTGAGCATGGCGGCGAGATAGGCGTTGGAGATGATTGACGAACCACCCAGACGGGCTATCACATCGGCGAGGGTGGGGGTCTCCTCCATCAGCGTCCCGACACCCTCGGCGAACGCGCCGAGGAGCAACCCGAACACGGCAAAGGCGACCGTCCACGAAAGAGCGAGGCCGCGCTGTAGGCGCCAGGCGAGCGCCCACGGAGACCGGAGCGACGGCACGGCTTCGGCAGGACCGCGCCCGGTGCGGATGACCGCCGATCCGACATCCCGCCGGTTGGAGATTGCCAAAGCAGTCGCCACAAGCCCCAGGGCCACGATCGTCAGCACCAGGACGGGCCACCACCGCTCGCCGGCAAACGCCCCTACCCGTGCGGCCAACCCGATAGGCGAGATCCACGACAGCCATCCCGCTCCGCCGGTACCGGCCGCGTCGCCGGCTACCCGAAGCACAAACGATGCACCGATCACCGCCATGCCGATTGCATTACTGGTCCGGCTGCTGTCGGGCAGTTGGGCGGCAAACGCGGCGATACCCGTGAAAAGCCATCCGACCGTAGTGATGGCGAGCCCGAAGGCCACCGCTCCTTTCGCTTCCAGCCCGGCGTTGAGCAGCCCTGCCACAATAAGCAGCCCGGCGACCAGATTGGCTGCCGCCCCGACCACGATCGCGGCCGCCAGCGGCGCCTGGCGTCCGATGGTGGTCGACCCGATCAGCTCTCTCCGCCCTGTCTGCTCTTCCGCCCGCGTGTGGCGGGTGATGAGCAACACGCTCATCACGCCGGCGAGGACCGAGAGGGCTGCACCCACGCGCCACACGACAAGACCGCCGAGGGTTGGAGATTGGATCGGGCCGAGGAACGCCACAAAGGCGGTGTTCGAGGCGATAGTGGCGGCCGCGGTGCTCAGGGCCGCAGTGGTCGGGTAGAGCCCGGTGAACGCAGACGCGACCCCCGCCGGAAGCAACCCGATGACGAGGATCCACACCGGGAGCTGGATCCTGTCCCGCCGCAGAATCATCCTGATCATCCGGCCGAGACCGGCGATCTCGCTCACGACGAGGCCTCCTGGTAGTGCCTCAGGAACAGCTCCTCGAGCGTTGGCGGCCTGCTGACCAACGACACGACACCGGCCGAGGCGAGAACCTTCAAGGCGGCGTCGAGCGAAGTCTGATCGACCTGGAAACTGACCGTAGCCCCGTCAACAGACAGATCGTGCACGCCCTCGAGAGAAGGGAGCCCGGCCGGTGATGCGGCGAGTTCTGCCGAGATCGTGGTCCTGGTCAGATGGCGCATATCGTCGAGAGACCCCGTTTCGACGATCTTCCCTGCTCTCACGATGCTCACCCGCTCGCACAATGCCTCCACCTCGGAGAGGATGTGACTCGCCATCAGCACCGATCGCCCGTTCCCGCTGTCTTCTCTGATCACCCGACCGAACTCGGCCTCCATCAACGGGTCCAACCCGGAGGTCGGCTCGTCGAGAATGAGTAGCTCGGCGTTTGAGGCGAGGGCAGCAATGAGGGCCACCTTCTGCCGGTTGCCCTTCGAGTACGTCTTGCACTTCTTGGTGGGATCGAGCTCGAATCGGTCGATCAGGCTCGTCTTGCGCCGGCCGTCGAGGCCCCCACCCATTCGACCCAACAGATCGATGACCTCTCCACCCGATAGCATCGGCCATAGGGCGACGTCACCGGGCACGTAGGCAAGCCTCCTGTGCAACTCAGCGGCGTCGCGCCACGGGTCGCTGCCAAGCACACGAGCCGAGCCGGCGGCTGCCCGGATCAGCCCGAGCAGGACCCGGATCGTCGTCGACTTGCCGGCACCGTTTGGACCGAGAAACCCATGCACCTCGCCGGCGGCAACTGACATGTCGAGACCGTCCAGGGCAACAGTTAACCCGAACCTCTTCTCGAGACCCCGAACTTCGATTACATCTTCCATGCTCCGAACATATACTACTTTCATAAACTTGTGAAGGTTGTGAAATTCACCTATGGTCCCGGTGTGGCCGAGCAAACACCCGAGGATCCCGCCCTCCTCGAGCTGGTCGAGGAGACGGCGCTGCTGATGGCATCGTGGGGTTTTCCGCGGATGCCGGGCAGGGTGCTCTTCTTGCTCATGGCGACCGAGCGGGAGTCCCTCGACGCCGGAGAGCTGGCCGAGAGCCTCGGCGTCAGCCCAGCCGCCATCTCAGGTGCCGTCCGCTACCTCGTCGATGTCGGGCTGGTGGTACCACGTCCCCATCCCGGACGCCGCCGCGCCACCTATGCGATACCCAACTCGGCCTGGTACGAGGCATCGATCCTCAAGACCGACTTCTTCAGCCGGGTCGCCGGACGGGCTCGCCGCGGAGCGGAAACGCTGGGTGGGCCTACAACGGCAGCGGGTGGGCGCTTCACCGAGATGGCGGACTTCTTCGAGTTCATGGCCGCCGAGATCCCCGAGATGCTCGCCCGCTGGCGAGCCCGAACGGGTAAAGGCGACTGAGCCCGAGGCCGGCGGCGCGCACCTGTATGTGACCGGGTGCCCTACCATCCCCTCTCATGCGTTCCCACACCACACGGCTCGCCCTCCTCGCGCTCAGCGTGGCCCTTCTCGCTGCGGCGTGCGGCGGGGGCGACAAATACGCCGGCGCGGCGTCTTCCGACACATCGACAGGAACGGCCGACTCCACAACGACGACCGGCAGCCTCCCCGAGATCACCCTCCCCAGCGTTCCCCCATCCGACTATGCGGGCTTCACGGCCCAGCCAACCGCGTGCGGGGCGACGGCACCGGAACCGGCGCGGGAGATGACCTTCGACGCTCCGGAAGACCAGGGGCTCGACCCGGCACAGATGGTCAAGGCCACCATCACGACTTCGTGTGGCGACATCGTCGTGGAGCTCGACCCGTCAATCGCACCGGAGACCGTCAACTCGTTCGTCTTCCTCGCCCGCAGCGGCTACTTCGACGGGACGGTGTCGCATCGGATAGTGCCCGGCTTCGTCGTTCAGGCCGGCGACCCGACGGCCACCGGGCGTGGCGGTCCCGGCTACGTCATCCCCGACGAGTTGCCCGAAGCCGGGTTCGTATACGCGACGGGCTCCCTGGCCATGGCCAACTCGGGACCAAACACGGGCGGATCGCAGTTCTTCATCACACTCGCCGACGCCCCGCTTCCCAACGACTACAGCTACTTCGGAAAGGTCGTCGGCGGCTTCGATGCCCTCGACGCCATCGCCGGGATCCCGCTCGGCGTCAACCCCTTCGGCGAGAAGAGCGTCCCGCTCGAGACCCTGTACATAGAACGGGTCATCATCAACGGATAGCCCGATCGCTCGCTCGCTATGCTCTGGGCAGCATGGCGACTGACAAACGCGAGCGGCAACGGCAGAACCGGGCCGTCAAGCAAGTTGAGCTCAACAAGGTGAACCGACGCGAGAAGGTCCTCAGCACCGCGAAACGCGTGGCGATATGGGTAGTGGTCTTCTTCGTGCTGTTGATCGTGGCCAACGCAGTCTGGGGCTGAAGGCCCGGTGACGGTTGATCTTCACCTGCACAGCGTGTACTCGGACGGATCCGATACACCTGAGGACATCGTCGCACAAGCCCATGCCGCCGGCCTCACCGGTATCGCATTGACCGACCACGACATTCTCGACGGCCTCCCCGCGGCCGCGGCTGCGGCACGGCAGCAAGGTATCCGGTTCATCGGTGGCACCGAGCTCTCGGTGGCATGGGGCACCGAAGCGATGCATATGCTTGTGTACTTTCTCGAGCCGGGACCCGGGGCATTGCAGGATCGTCTTGCAGGACTACGCGACTCCCGCGCCCACCGCAACGACGAGATCGTGTCCCGACTATGCGCACTGGGCCTCGACATCACAATGGACGAGGTGCGCCGCGAGGCCGGCACCGGGGTTGTCGGTCGCCCGCACTTCGCAGGTGTCCTCATCGAGAAGGGGTACGTGGAGACGGTCCCCGAGGCCTTCGACCGTTACCTCGCGGCGGGCCGCCCCGGATACGTTCCCAGGATGAGGCTCACGGCGGCGGAGGCAATCACACTGAGCCGGGAATGCGGCGCAGTGCCGGTGATCGCCCACCCGCACACGCTCAACCTCAACGCCCGGGAATTCGCCACAGGCTTCCGTGAGCTCGTATCGCTCGGGCTGGGAGGGATCGAGGCTTACTACGGCGAGTACACCCCCGAAATGAGAACCCACATCGCCCAAATATGCGACGACCTCCACATCGTCGCCACGGGCGGCTCCGACTATCACGGCAAGTACAAGCCGCACCTTCGCATCGGCTCCGGCAAGGGCGATCTGCGTGTCCCCGACGATGTTGTCGATCAGCTCGAGGCGGCCCGGCAACCGATCCCTCCAGCACCGGAGCAGTGAGTACGCTGCTGCTATGTCGTATCCTGCAAGCGACAGGGAGCCGTCAACAAAGGGCGTTACACCCGTGAGCACCCCTGACCTTGCCAGAATCCAGGCGCCCGTCGCCTATGCCGAGGTCCGCAAACGCGTGAACACCGTGCGTGCCCTGCTCGGCGTCGTGCTGGTGACGCTTGCGCTCGCCGGGATGATCGAGACCAACTCACGTTGGTCGGCGGTTGTCGCGGCCTACCTCGTTGGGGATGGTCTAATGCGCCGCAACCACGGCACAAGCGCCCTCCCGATGTTGCTGACCGACACGGTCGTATTTGCCGGGATCGAGCTGCTCAAGGGAGAAGTCGGCATCTCGCTTGCGGCGACATTCCTGTACCTGCTCACCGGTGCCCTCCTTCTGCTGCCCATTCCCCAGGCTGCGGCGTTGGTCGGGACGGCGCTGGCCGTCGGGATCCCGGTTGCGATCCTTGCCCCGCTTGGAGACCCACAGCTGAGTGAGACCAAGGCGAGCGTATTCGATATCGTCTCGGTTGTCCTGATGTCGCTCCTCGTGGGTTCACTGCTGTACGGTGCCGTCCAGGCACTCCACGCATCCACTATGCGCCATCGGGCGGCGCTGGCTGCGGAGCGGCGTGCCGTCGAGCTGAAGGACGAATTCGTATCGATGGTCAGCCACGAGTTCCGGACCCCGCTCACCAGCATTGCCGGGTTCTCGGAGACTCTGCGGTCGAACTGGGCCGATCTAGATCCCGAAGAGATCGATGAGTTCCTCATCATCATGAGGCAGGAGGCACATCATCTGAGCGACCTGGTCGAGGACATTCTGGTGATCCCACGTATCGAAGCCGGCCGGCTCCGGCTCCGCCCCCAGGAGTTCGATCTCGCCAACGAGATAGCGGCAACGGCGCGGCTCGTCTTTGCGCAGACCGGCAAGGAGATCGACACCTCCGTTCCCGGCGGGGTGATCGTCAAGGCCGACCGGGGCCGGACCGGACAGATCCTGCGCAACCTGTTCGACAACGCAAGGAAGTACGGGGGCGATTCGGTGCAGATCGCAGGCGAGGAGGGCACCGACATCTATACGGTGACAGTGGCGGACAACGGTCCGGGTATCGCCGAGGGCGACTGGGAGAGGATTTTCGAGCACTTCGAGCAGCTCAACAAGGGAGACAGCCGGGCCGCCGACGGTGTCGGACTCGGGCTGCCCATCGCCCGCCAGTTGGCGAGGGCCATGGGCGGTGACGTCTGGTACGCACCCCGATTCCCCAGGGGTGCCTCATTCCGCTTCTCGCTGCAGCTGTCGAAGATCATCCCGCAAGCCGGTACGACCCACCAGGAGACCGCGGACGACGAACAGGACGAGTCGGTCGAGTCTACGGAGGCGTGAGCCGGTAGGAGGATGTTGGACCTTCTGAGACCGCTACTCCGTCGACTCGAGACGGGCAACGGGCTCAGCATCGGCCCATGACCTGGAGTCGTAGGTATGGGAGGGAAGCGGCGCCGGCACGTCCCGGGGTCGCCAGGCGAGCACCCAGGAGCTCTGTCGTGGCACCTGCGCCGGCGTGGCCAGCGCCCGTGACTCCTCCTCGATGACCGCATCGATGACCGCGGCTATGGCTGCGGTCTCCTCGTGGCTCGGACGACCTGATACCTCGTACTTCACTGGACCGACTCTAAGAGCTCGACAAGCGTTCCGGCGAACGACTTGGGATGCACAAATGCGATGCGGGCGCCGTGGCCTCCGATGCGGGGCTGCTCGTCTATGAGTCGGGAGCCCTCCGCCTTCAGATGCGCAAGCGCGGCTTCGATGTCGGCGACGGCAAGAGCGATGTGATGCATCCCTTCACCGTGGGATTCGATGAATCGACCCACCGGCGTATCGGATCCCAGCGGTTGTAGCAACTGTATGTACGAACCGCCCACCGGGATCATCGCCTCCTCGACACCCTGCTCGGCAACCACCTCGCGGGACATCGGCTCGGCGCCATACAGCCTGGCGTAGTCGGCGATTGCCGCATCGAGGTCACGAACCGCCAGAGCTACGTGATGCAAGTTGTAGGCGAACATTCGCATAAAGGTACTACGCCCCCGGCGCAGCCCCGGACAAGCCGGGAGAGTTCTCCGGCCATCCGGCCCGGTAGCCACGCTATTACCATGCGACCGATCCGAATGTCCGTACGCATCTCCGATTTGCGCGCCCGAAGTGACGGGCTCACGCCGGCCGACCGCCGCCAGTTCCAGCGGAGGATCTCGGGTGCGGCCAGGATCGCCGCGCCCGACAAACGTGCCCGGGTGCTCGATGCACTCGAGCACGAGATCGAGGCCGCGACTCGCAAGCTCGCCGCACGGCAAGAAGCGCTCCCCGACAAGATCTCCTATCCGGCCGAGCTCCCCATCACCGGTCGCAGGCAGGACTTGCTCGATACGATCCGTGACCATCAGGTCGTGATCGTGGCCGGGGAGACCGGTTCGGGGAAGAGCACGCAAATCCCCAAGCTATGTCTCGAGCTCGGGCGCGGGGTCAAAGGCTGGATCGGACACACCCAGCCCCGCCGGCTCGCCGCCCGCTCGATCGCAACCAGGGTCGCCGAGGAGCTGGGTGACTCGGTCGGCGGGCTGGTCGGGTACACGGTGCGGTTCTCCGACCAGGTTGGTGACAGGACCCTGGTCAAGCTGATGACCGACGGCATCCTCCTCAACGAGATACACCACGACCGCCGGCTAAACCGCTACGACACCATCATTATCGACGAGGCTCACGAGCGCAGCCTCAACATCGACTTCCTCCTCGGCTATCTCAAGAACTTGCTCCCGAAGCGGCCCGATCTGAAGGTCATCATCACCTCGGCCACCATCGACACGGAGCGGTTCGCCGCCCACTTCGACAACGCTCCGATCGTCGAGGTCTCCGGGCGCACCCACCCGGTCGAGCTGCGGTACCGGCCTCTCGACGACGTTGCGCTACCCGAGCCAAAGGACCAACCGGAGGGCATCTGCGACGCCGTCGTCGAGCTGTTCACCGAAAAGGACGGGGACATCCTCGTCTTCTGCTCCGGCGAGCGGGAGATCAGGGACGCCGCTGAGGCGATCGACGATCTCGGTCTGCGCCACACGGAGGTCGTCCCTCTCTACGGGCGGCTGTCCACGGGCGAGCAGAACCGTGTCTTCGCCGCTCACACCGGACGCCGGATCGTTGTCGCCACCAACGTGGCCGAGACCTCCCTGACCGTCCCCGGCATCCGGGCCGTCGTCGATGCCGGCACCGCACGTATCTCCCGCTACGGGCGACGCACCAAGGTGCAGCGGCTTCCCATCGAACCGATCTCACAGGCGTCGGCCAACCAGCGGGCCGGTCGCTGTGGCCGGCTCGGCCCCGGGGTGTGTATCCGCCTCTACTCGGAGGACGACTTCGCCACCCGTCCCGAATTCACCGAACCCGAGGTGCTCCGCACCGGGTTGGCGTCCGTGATCTTGCAGATGGTGGCCCTCGATCTCGGTGACATCGAGTCGTTCCCGTTTCTCGACCCGCCCGACTCGCGTTCCATCCGCGATGGTTATGCGCTACTGGAGGAGGTTCGGGCACTCGAATCCGGCGGAGAAGGCAAGCCCCGGTTGACGAAAATCGGAAGGCAACTTGCCCGTCTCCCGATCGACATCCGGCTGGGAACGATGGTGCTTGCGGCCCATCGCAACGACTGCCTGGCTGAAGTCGAGGTCATCGCCGCCGCCCTCTCCATCCAGGATCCGAGAGAGCGACCGGTCGACAAGGAACAGCAAGCCGATCAGATGCACGCCCGGTTCCGCGACGGGCGAAGCGACTTCCTGGGCTGGCTCTCGCTGTGGGATTACCTTCGAACCGAGCGGAGGGCTCGTACCTCCAACCAGTTCCGCAGGCTGTGCCGCGACGAGTATCTGAGCTATAGGCGGGTGCGCGAATGGCAGGACGTCTACTCGCAGCTGCGCGACATCTCCGACGAGCTGGGGCTCCACCGCAATCGGAAACCGGCCGACCAAGACGTCATTCACAGGACGCTGCTCACTGGGCTGCTCTCGCACGTAGGCAAGAAGGACCCGAACGGGTATGAGTATCGCGGTGCCCACTCTGCCCGGTTCTTCATCTCTCCAGGCTCGACCCTGTTCAAGCAGACACCCGAGTGGGTCATGGCGGGCGAGCTGGTCGAGACCACCCGGCTGTGGGCGCACACCGTCGCCGGCGTCTCACCGCAATGGGTGGAAGAAGCGGGGAGCCACCTGATCAACCGATCCTATTCCGACCCGTGGTGGGACACCGAGCACGGCGCCGCGGTTGCCCGCGAGTCGGTGTCGTTGTTCGGGATGCAACTGCATGTTGATCGCGTCGTTCAGTACGGCCGGATAGACCCACGGACGGCCCGCGAGCTCTTCATCCGGCACGCACTGGTCGCAGGCGAGTGGGACGCCGCACATGTCTTCGTGGAACACAACCGCAACCAGATCGACAACGTGCTCGCGATAGAGACAAGAGAGCGCCGAGCCAACCTGCTCGTCGACGACGACACTCTCGTGGCTTTCTTCGCCGCACGTATCCCCGAGGACGTCGCGGACGTTCGCCGCTTCGATCGGTGGTGGCGGGACATGAAGGGGGTTCAGCCCCATCTCCTCCACCTCAGCGACGAGGTTCTAATCGACCGCACGGTGGCCCCACCCGACCCTGACGCGTATCCCGAAGTCTGGGAGTACGGAGATCTCGGGCTCCCTCTCGACTACGAGTTCGACCCGAGTAGCGCACACGACGGCATGACGGTCGACATCCCGCTGCGTGGGCTCGACCGGATCGACCCGGCGGTCTTCGAATGGCATGTACCCGGCTACCGCGAGGAGCTCGTCATCGAGCTGATCCGGAGCCTTCCCAAGAAACTGCGAAAGAACTTCGCCCCGGTGCCGGACACCGCACGCACAGTGCTTGCGGCTATCTCCGATAGTGACGACGCAGGTTTGCTGCACACGCTGCGTCGTGAACTGCACCGGATCGGCAATGAGCTTATTCCGGTGGATGCATTCGATCTCGACTCCTTGCCCCCGCATCTCCGGCCCACGTTCCGGGTCGTCGACGACACCGGCAGCGTCGTCGTCGAGGGTCGTGATCTCCGCGTCCTGAAGGAGGACGTACGGGCAGAGACCGCCGCCGCCGTCGATGCAACGACCCATGATCTCGAAACCAGCGGGCTCACCGAATGGAGCATCGGCGAGCTGCCGCAGGTCCTCGCCGTCTCCGGGGCGGACCACACCGTCAATGCGTATCCGGCACTCGTCGACGAGGGAGACTCGGTGGGTGTACGGCTGCTAGCGACCCCGGAGGAGCAGTCCGCCGCGATGTGGCAGGGCACGATCCGACTGTTGCTGCTCAACCTACCTTCACCCGGCAAGCTGCTCCGCCCGATGCTCGACCGGGACGCCAAGGCGGCGCTCGGGGTGGGACCGCATCGAGATCAGACCGAATGGGTCGACGACTGTCTCGGCTGTGCCCTCGGTGAAATCATCGCCCGTGCCGGCGGCCCTGCCTGGGATGCAACCGGGTTCGATCGACTGCTGGCCGTGGCCCGTGATGAGCTCCATCCGCTAGTGACCCGGGTGGCTGCTGAGTCGCTCGAGTTGCTGACCGCCCTCGAGGAAGCCGAGATAGCCTTCAACCGTCTCGACGATGAGCGCCATCGCCCGGTCATCGACGATATCGCCAACCAGGTCGCCGCCCTCGTATACCCCGGTTTCCTCACCAGGATCGGCTCCGACCGGATCGCCGACGTGTCACGCTATCTGGAGGCAATCATTCTGCGAATCGACCGGGTGGCGTCAGATTCGGCCCGCGACACGGCCAACATGGCGGTCATTCATAGCCTCGAAGCCGAGCTGGATCGCATTGCGGCTGCGGTTCCAGATGACGTACGCCTGATGGATGCTGCATGGATGATCCAGGAATTGCGGGTCAGCCTGTTCGCCCAGACTCTGGGTACCCGCGGCAAGGTCAGCACGGTACGGGTTCGTCGATTTCTCGACGAGATCGAAATGAGCTGATTGTCGACCCGACGCGTCAGGGCGAACCATCTGTCGCAGCTGCCATCGCACGGAGCAGACGCACCGTTGTCGTCGGCAGCGCAACGTACTCGTCCATGCCCGAGGCAAGACATCGATCCCGATCCCCCTTCATAGCACGCGCAGTGACCGCGACGATGGGAATCCGGGACCCCGAGCCCTGCTCCTCTCGACGGATCAGCTGGGTCGCGGCCAGGCCGTCCAGAACGGGCATCTGCACGTCCATCAGCACCAAATCGACACCGCCCCTCCTCACTGCTTCTACAGCGGCGACGCCATCGGCAACACAGTCCGTCTGGATCGAATGGCGCTGCAGCTGGGCCTGGAGCACACGCTGGCTGGCGTGCGAGTCGTTGACGATGAGTACGCTTTTCAGTGCGAGAGCCGCGGCAAGATCGTCTGCCTCGCGGTTGACCGCCTGAGCCTGAGGCATCACCGCCAGCTGCTCGCCCTTGGGAACGGCAACGGAGAAATGGAATGTGCTCCCTTCACCCTCCTCACTCTCCACCACCAGGACACCGCCCATCAGCGTCACGATGCGCGAAGAGATGCTCAGGCCGAGACCCGTACCCCCAAATCGGCGGGTCGTCGACGCATCTGCCTGCTCGAATGCAGCGAAGATCTCACCGAGCTTCGCCCGGCGAATGCCGATGCCGGTATCGCGAACGGCGAACCGTACAACAACCTCCTCGTCGGACTCGGCAGCCAATGCCAGCGAGAACGTCACGCTTCCCGTGTCGGTGAACTTGACGGCGTTGACCACCAGATTCGCAATGACCTGGCGGAGCCGCACACTGTCGACAACCAGCAGTGACGGCACGCTTTCGTGAACGTCGACAACGAGTTCGATGCCCTTTCGATCGGCGCGAACCGAGAGCGGGCTGAGGGTCTGAGCACATAGCGCGCGAATGTCGACCGTGGTCGGCGATAGGTCCATCTTGCCTGCTTCGATCTTCGAGAAGTCGAGAACATCGTCGACGATCACCATGAGAGCTTCCGCAGACTCGCGGACCATTTCGAGGTAGTCGCGCTGGGTGGCGTCAAGATCGGTCTCGAGGACGAGATCCGTCATCCCGAGGATGGCATTCATCGGGGTCCGGATCTCGTGGCTGATATTGGCGACGAAGTCGGACTTGGCCCTGCTGGCATCCTCGGCCGCCTCCTTGTCACTACGTAGCAATGACTCCGCGGCCTTCTTGTCCGTAACGTCCAGGGACATGCCAAAGGTGCCGACGATCCTGCCCATCCGGTCACGTAGCGGCAGCTTGCTAGTAGCAGCCCAGGTGACCCGACCGTCGGCCCAGACTTCCCGCTCTTCCTTCCGGATCACGTCCACTTCGCCTCCGACGAGCGCCTGCTCGTCGCGAAATGCCCTGGTCGCATGCTCTTCTGCGAAGAAGTCCGAGTCCGTCTTGCCGATCACCTGCGATGGATGAGCCAGATTGAAGTCATTGGCCAGCTTCCGGCTGATCCTCAGGAAGCGACTCTCGGCGTCCTTGAAGTAGATCGCAGAGGGAAGGGTGTCGAGAAGGGCGTGCAGAAGCTGACGCTCACGCTCTAGCTCTGTGATCAGCCTGTGCCGCTCCACGGAGTAGCGGATGGATCGACTCAGCGTGCCGGCGTCGAGATGGTCGAAGATCACCGCGTCTGTCGCACCGCACCGTATCGCCGCGATGTCATCCTCACCCGGATCCATGACCGCCACTACCGGTGCGGTGTGCTCGGCAGCATCGACCCACTCTACGAACTCTGCCAGCCTCGCTCCCTCGCCGAGCCGCCAGAGGATCACCTGTGTGCCGCCGAGCCCCCAGACAATGGCGGACTCGCTTTGCACCCAGTCGAGGTCGTACGCGTCGCTGCCCGCCTCCGACAGCAACCGGGCAATGACGTCGCGGTCGGCAAGCGATCCACCCATCAACATCACGTTGCGTCTGTGCGATTCTCCCCCTGAGCCCCGCTCTGGTGACAGCAATCTGATCCCCATCCCTTGGGTATTGTCAACGTCGTGGCAGAGTGCACATAGGTGCACCATCGTCATGCGAGACCGACCACTGAAGCGCGGTGTATCTAGTTGGCAAGAGCGGAGGTGAGCCACCGGTCACACCACCAGCGCAAGACGGAGATCTGGGCTGACGAGACGAATTGGTCGCCCGAACGCGGGATCGCAGCCCCCGTCACCGGGTACCATCGCAGGTAGCGACCAGGAAGGATTGGATGAACCCGGTCATCTGCTCGATTGCCCGCACACCGTTTGGCAAGCTCAACGGAGCATTCACCCCGCTCCGGGCTGCGGAGCTCGGCACCGTCGCAATGAGAGGGGCCGTCGACCGCGCCGGCCTCGATCCGGCTCAGCTCGACGAGGTCCTTTTCGGGCAAGTGATCCAGGCAGGCTCGGGTCAGGTGAGCGCCCGACCGGCAGCGTTTGCCGCCGGCGTGCCGATGAGCGTGCCGTCGACCGTCATCAACAAGGCGTGCCTCTCCAGCATGACCGCAATCCAGGAGGCCGGCAGGCGAATCCGGCTCGGCGAGGCCAGGTTCGTCCTCGCCGGAGGGATGGAGTCGATGACCAACGCTCCTCATCTGTTGATAGGGGCCCGCCAGGGGTTCCGGCTCGGAGATGCCACTCTGGCCGACTCACTGCAGCACGACGCGCTGATGTGCTCATTCGATGAGTGCATGATGGGCGAGTCCACGGACCGCAAAAACGTCACGCTCGGCATCAGCCGGCAAGAGCAGGACGAGTGGGCTGCCGCTTCACACGAGCGTGCCATCAATGCCACCAAGTCGGGCGTCCTCGGCAAAGAGATCGTGCCGGTCGAGGTTCCGCAAAGACGTGGCGATCCGCTGCTGGTCGAGGAGGACGAGGGGATGCGCCCGGGCACCACGGTCGAGAGCCTGGGCAAGCTGCGGCCGGCGTTTGTCGCCGACGGCACCGTTACTGCGGGCAACTCGTCACAGATCTCCGACGGTGCAGCGGCCGTCATCGTCGCCGACCGCTCCGCCGCCGAGGCGGCCGGTCTTCCCATCCTGGCCGAGATCCTCGGATACGGGCAGACCGCAGGACCCGACGCCACTTTGCAGGAGCGTCCCGCACAGGCAATCGACCGTGCCCTCACCGCAGCCGGATTGGATCCCAGCAACCTCGACCTGGTCGAGATCAACGAGGCGTTCGCTGCGGTGGCGCTGTGGTCCACCAAGATGCTGGGACTGGACCCGGAGAAGGTGAACGTGAACGGCGGGGCCGTCGCACTAGGCCACCCGGTCGGTGCCAGCGGTGCGCGGATCACCATCGCCCTCATCAACGCGCTGCGCGCCCGGGGAGGCGGCATCGGTGCCGCCGGGCTGTGTGGCGGCGGGGGCCAGGGCGACGCGTTGATCGTTCGAGTCTCGTAGGAGGACATCGATGCCGGAGAAGCCAGAGAGAAACCTCGCGCTCGACCTGGTGCGGGTGACCGAGGTGGCCGCCATCGCGGCCGCCCATTACCAGGGCCGGGGAGACAAAGAGGCGGTCGATCAGGCGGCGGTCGATGCGATGCGTCAGGTTCTCTCGACTATCGACATGGACGGCGTTGTCGTCATCGGTGAGGGCGAGAAGGACGAAGCCCCGATGCTCTACAACGGCGAGCGGGTCGGCAACGGCAACCCGCCCCGTGTGGATGTCGCCGTTGATCCCGTCGACGGCACCCGGCCGACTGCCCGTGGCTTGCCCGGTGCGCTTGCCGTGATCGCACTCGCCCCAAGGGGGTCGATGTACGCCCCGGGCAGTCTCGTCTACATGGACAAGATCGCAGTGGGCTCGGCGGCCGCCGGAATGATCGATATCGAGGCGCCGGTGGCCCACAACCTCGCCCAGGTGGCCCGAGCCTACGAGAAACCGGTGTCGGATGTAACCGCGATCATCCTCGACCGGCCCCGCAACGAACCGTACATTGACGCGGTGCGTAAGGCCGGCGCCCGCATCGTGCTCATCGGCGACGGAGACATCTCGGGCAGCATCGCCACGGCTAAAGCCGATAGCGGTGTCGACATCCTCTTCGGCATCGGCGGGTCACCGGAGGCGGTCGTTTCCGCATGTGCCCTCACGGCGCTTGGCGCAGAGATTCAGGCGAAGCTGTGGCCTCGTGACGACAGCGAGCGCGACTATGCAGCCCAGGAAGGTCTCGATCTCACCCAGGTGCTGACCACGCGCGACCTCGTCAACTCCGACAACACCTTCTTTGCCGCCACCGGGGTGACGTCAGGCGAACTGCTCCGGGGCGTTCGTTTTGCAAGCCACACGGTAAGCACCCACTCGCTGGTCCTTCGCGCCAAGACGGGCACCGTGCGTTACATAGAGGCCACCCACCGGATCGAGCAACTCCGCGACCTGTCAGCTTTCGAGCTGTAGTGAATGCGCCCTTACCGGTCTGACACAGGCGGGTTCGAGACGTTCTTGCGTACCAGATCGGTCTGAGCCCGTCCTCCGTGACGTGAGTGACCAGCAAGGCAGGATCACCGACACGGAGCAGACCGCCGATTCCATCCTTGAAAATATGCAAGGGGATTTGAGATTTTCTAGTATCCTGGTGAGATGATTGCCCGAGATGTGCACCTGCGCCGCCTGTCGTGGTTACTCGACCACAACCCGGCTGTGGCCGTCCTCGGTGCTAGACAGGTCGGGAAGACGACTCTGGCTCGGCAATACGCCGAGGCGTGCACCGGTCCGGTGCACCATTTCGACCTCGAGTCGCCAGCCGACCTGGCGCGTCTGCAGGATCCGGAGTTGGCGCTGTCGTCGCTCACGGGACTCGTGGTCCTCGATGAGGTTCAGCGTCTCCCCGGGGTCTTTGCGGTGCTCCGGGTGCTGATCGACCGTCCTGGTACCACCGCCCAATATCTGATCCTGGGGAGTGCCTCGGGTGCCCTGCTCCGGCAGACGTCGGAGACTCTGGCGGGCCGGATCGCCTACCTGGACCTCACCCCGTTCACCAGCGACGAAGTGGGGGTCGCACACCTGAACAGGCTGTGGAATCGGGGCGGGTTCCCTCGCTCCTTCCTCGCCGAGGACGACGGTGCGTCGTTCAAGTGGAGAGAAGACTTCACCAGAACCTTTCTCGAGCGTGACCTGCCCCAGCTCGGAATCACCGTCCCTTCACAGACCATGCGCCGGCTGTGGACGATGCTTGCCCACAGCCACGGCACCACCTGGAACGCGGCAGCGTTCTCGAAAGCACTCGGCCTATCGGGCCACCTGGTCCGCAGCTACCTCGACATGCTGACCTCGGCGCTGGTGGTACGGCAGCTCCAACCGTGGTTCGAGAACGTGAAGAAACGGCAGGTCAAGTCACCAAAGTTATACGTGGCTGACACGGGGCTACTTCACACGCTTCTCAGCCTGAGCGATCTCGACGCCGTGCTGGCACACCCCGTGGCCGGGTACTCCTGGGAATCGCTGTTGATTGCCGAAATCGCCGCCGCGCTTGGAGCAGCTCCCCGGGACCTGTACTTCTGGGCGACCCACGCCGGTGCCGAGCTCGACCTGTTCACCATCCAGGACGGACATCGTCTCGGATTCGAGATGAAACGCACTACCGCGCCCCGGATGACCAAGTCGCTGCACTCGGCACTCGACACCCTCCGGCTCGACCGTGCATACGTCGTCCACGCCGGGGAGCACACCTTCCCGATGGATGATCGGGTTACGGCGCTGGCGGCAACCGCCGTGCACGAGACTCTGGCTGCGAGCTGACAACGCGGGAACCCACCTCAGTGGCCGTCTCACGAACTCGCCCGATCACGCCGGGTTTGGCACAATATGACGATGCGACAGCGGACGGGGTACCTGCGTTTGGTGACGACCGTCGGCTCGTCCTCACCACGGGAGAGCTCGAAGGTAACCGACAGCGGTTCCGTCGCATCGACCTAGTCCGCGCCGAAACTCGGTGACGGGGAAGAGCACGCGTTCCGCCATCGACAACCCCGGTGAGCTTGTGGTTCCCCTACCGTTCGGGCAGGCGGCCCAAGCGCCAGACCTTGCACCAAACCCGAGAACGCGTTCGATATCAATCAGCATGCGGCCCAGCCCTGACGCGGCGATGAAGATCGCGTGGTCATTTCCGTCGTCGAGACAGCCACCGAGGTCGGGGCCTGATGAGGCCATCGGCGGCAGCGGCATCCCAGGCGCTCACCGCAGGGGTCACGTGGATCTCCACGTCACGGTCCCGGACCGCTTGCAGCAACAGATCCCAGTCGTCGACCCACCTTCTTCCAACAAGTGCGCATACCGACCCACGAGGTCCAAACAGACGGAGCCGCTGCGCCCGCACACCACTCCCGGCGACGGCATCGACCTCGGCCCTAGCAACCTTGGACCAAAGGGTGAGCCGATGCGTTTCCCACCAAAACCAGGGCAGAGAAAGACCGTGGTCGTCGATCACGATCCTTCCAACGTTGCTGGCCGTGTCGAACCTCCAGATACTGATAAGTATGGTCACCGCGACGTACGGAAGGAGTGGCCGCATCGGCCGAGAGAGACCGCCGAGGTCCGACGGAACGTATACGTGCACTAGAAACAGCATCAGCAGCCAGACGACCGTGAGACTTGAGGCAAGTGCTCCGAGTGCCCACCCCCGGACACGAACTTCAACCAACTCGATATGACTCGTCATCAGTGCTGCACCAAGCCAGGCGGACGGTCAACGAGCCTAGCCAAGATAGATTCGCCAGCGCTATCACCGAGGACGATAAGTCCAGCTCCGAACGCAAAGGGCGTACACCCGCCGAGGGGGGCCTCGCAGGTGAGCGCTGCCTCGCCAGACACCGGCCTGGTCACCCTCTGCCCCACAGAAGCCGGAACGACGAGATTCCCATCAGAAACCAAAGCCTATCGCATCGCTGTCCGCCCAGAGAGCTCGTGGCGCTCGGCGTCGCCCGCCGCAGATGCCATACGTCATCGGTCTCGGATCCATGCGGAGCGATGCCGCTTGCCGAGCACCACCACAGCATTGTGTCTAGGGATGGTGGGCTGCCGTCACCTGGACCTATTGCGCCGTCCAGCCGCCGTCGACCAGTAGGACGTGGCCGGTGACGAGGCCGCCGGCCGGCGAGGCCAGGTAGATGACGGCGGCGGCCACGTCGGTGGTTGAGCCCACCCGGCCGATGGGAAGCCGGTCGAGTACCCCGGCCAGATATTCGGGCTGGTCCAACCGCTCGGCAGTGCCAGGCGTATAGATGAAGGTTGGCGCCACCGCGTTCACCGTCACTCCCCGGCTCGACCACTCGAGAGCGAGCACCTTTGTGAGCATGTTCACCCCACCCTTGCTGGCGGAATAGACAGCGTGGTCGCGGATGCCGACAACGCCCGCCTGCGAGCTCATGTTGACGATCCGGCCCGATCCCTGCTCCAGCATGATGCGACCAGCCGCCTGGCAGCAGAAGAAGAGACCCTTCAGATTGACGTCCATCATCGCATCCCAGGCGGATTCGGTCACGTCCTCGGCAGGATGGTTGGCACCGAGACCGGCATTGTTAACGAGAATGTCTACCGAGCCGAAGTGACCGCGGATGTCGTCGAACACGGGGCCGATAGCGGCAACGTTCCCAACATCGAGCCCAACCGGGTAGGCCTCACCGCCGGAGCGCTCGATCTCAGCCGCCAGCTCGGCAAGGGCGGCCTCACTCCGGGCGGTCACGGCAACGCGGGCGCCGGCCCCGGCCAGCGCGTTCGCCAGATCTCGGCCGATGCCCTTGCTGGCCCCGGTGACCACCGCCACCTTGCCGCCGAGTCTGAAGTCTGGGTACAGATCCATTGCGACTCCTTTGATATCAGTCCGGGCCCGTTAGGCCCACCGTGGCCACCATTAGTCTCGCTGATGTGCGCCGTATCGTTTCTCTAGCAATCGCCGCTCTCCTCACGGGGTCTTTGGCATCCGGCTGTGCCGAGTCGCCCCCGCAGCTGCGTTTCGACTCCAGCGTTCCCTCCGACTTGCAGGAGCTCGCCACCGACGTCTGGGCACAATTCCTCGAATACCATCCGGCACGCCTCGACTGCATCGGCGATGTCACCTTGCACGCCGCCTGGGAACTCGACACCCGCGGCGAATACCAACCGGACACCGCCACCGTCGTCGTGAGGGTGCCTGGTACCCCGGCAACCCTCAGCGACGAGTTGGTTCACGAGTTCGCCCATAACGTCGAGTTCACCTGCCCCCAGCAAGAAGAACTGCGGCCGGCGTTCCTCTCGGCACAGGGGTTTCCCACCGACACCGCATGGTTTGACGGCGCCGATTGGAAAACCACCCCGTCCGAGCAGTATGCAGAGGCGACGGTGCAATACGTCCTCGGCGACCGCACGCTGCGTCAGGGCATCGACCTGACCAACGACGCCATCGCCGTCGTACGCAATTGGGCCACCAGTCAGTCCGATTCGGCACCGAGGTCGTGAAGCTCTGCACTGATGCTCTTGGCGGTCTCCGCTATCGCATCGGCGTCCTCGCCTCCACTCTGTGACTCAGCCTCGAGCTCATGCTGGAGCACCTCGAGATCGGCACCGCCCGCCATCATCTGCACGAGCTGCTCGAGCGGTAGCTCGGCTTTGGCGAAGTCGCCGGACACCTGACCACGGCGCAGGATCACAAAGTGATCCCCAACCGGGTAAGCGTGGTGCGGGTTGTGGGTGATGAAGATCACGCCGATGCCCCGGTTTTTCGCCTGGACTATGTATTTGAGCACGACACCCGCCTGCTTGACCCCGAGGGCCGCGGTCGGCTCGTCGAGGATCAGGACCTTGGCACCGAAGTAGACGGCCCTGGCAATGGCGACGGACTGCCGCTCACCACCCGATAGCGTGCCAACCGACTGATCCGGGTCACGGATTTCGATCCCCATCTTGTGCAGCTCGTCGAGCGTCGTCGTCTTAGCGAAATCAACGTCATACCGGCGCCATGGACCCCAACCCTTGGTTGGCTCGGCCCCGAGGAAAAAGTTGCGCCACACCGCCATCAACGGGATCATCGACAGATCCTGGTAGACGGTGGCGATGCCCATGTCACGAGCGTCGCGGGGCGAGTCGAATTGCTGTTCTTGGCCGTCGAAGAAGTAGTGCCCCTCGGATGGTGCGTGCACACCGGAGAGAACCTTGATGAGGGTTGACTTGCCGGCGCCGTTATCACCCAACAGACAGGTCACTTCACCGGCGCGGACAAACGCCGAGACATCCTGCAGGGCGATGACGCTACCGAAGTACTTCGAGATGTTCTTGATTTCGAGGAGGGGAGTACCGTTGTCACTCATCGTTTCGCCGCCTGCTGCCGAACGTACTGGTTGAACACCACGGCCACCACCAGCACCACACCTACGAACACGCGGAACCAGTCGCCGTTGACACCCGTGATGACGATGCCCTGCTGCACCATTGCGAAGATGAGTGCTCCCAAGAACGCCCCGACCGCCGAGCCGTAGCCTCCGGTCAGCAGGGTGCCGCCGATTACGACGGCAATGATCGCATAGAACTCTTGGAGCGTCCCTCGCAGCGTGTCGGCCGACTTGAATTCGACGACCTGGATCACGGCAACCAGCCACGCCGCCATCGCGGTCGCCACAAACAGTGCGATCTTGGTACGGCTTACGGGAACCCCCTGGTTGCGGGCGGCATCGGCGTCGCCGCCGGACCCGAAGATCCAGTTACCCGACCTGGTGCGCAGCAACACCCAGGTAGCGAGCACGGTGAGGGCAATCCACCATAGGATTGACACGCTGTAGCTGGCACCCAGGATCGTGATCTTCTGTGAGAACAGCGTGTTGGCGAGACCGTATCCCGAGACAGTGTCGAGATGACCTAGCTGAGTGCGGTCGGTGAAATACCGGGTGAGAGCAATCGTGAGCCCCCGGAAAATGAAGAGAGTGGCCAGGGTGATGATGAAAGAGGGCAGCTTCGTGGTCATCACCAGGGTGCCGTTGAAGATCCCGCTGGCCACTGCGATGAGGAGGGCTAGCACCATCGCCGGCCACAGCGACCAGCCGAACCCGCCACCATCGGTGGGAAAGACGAGGACCATGATCGTCATCCCGGAGAACCCGATCAGTGAGCCGACCGAGAGATCGAACTCACCACCGATCATCAGCAGAGCCACCGCAACGGCGAGGATGCCGAGTGGGGCCGCCCGGTTGAGAATGGAGGCGAGGGTCAGCCAACTCACGAAGTTGTTCCCATGGGCAATGACCGCAAAAAACACCCAAACGAGGACGGTGCCGGCGACGGCACCCAACTCCGGTCGGGTCAGAAGCTTGCTGAGCACACCCACCTGTCTGACACGCTCATCGACACTCGGTGTCGGTGGGGCCGGTGGCGCCGTGTTGCTTACCACGTGATCCTCCTCCCGAAATAGCCGCTCGGGGGCCTACCTTAGGCAGGCCCCCGAAAGCGGCGTCGAGTACTTACCTGAGGCCTTCCTCAGAGTACTTGATCACGTCTGCGGCCTTATCTGCCGTCACGATCTGCGGACCGGTCAGGATGACCCGGTCGACGCTACCCAGCGGGAGCGCCCCGGTCTCCAGATACTTGGTCAGCAGCACGATCGGCAGGTAGCCCTGCAGGTACTGGGCCTGGTCGATGGCGAACAGCATGTTGCCGTCGACGATCGCCTGGAGCACCTCCGGGGACAGGTCGAACGTGGCGAACTTGACCTGCCCGAGCATTCCGGCCTCATCCAGTGCGGCCAGCGTGGGCTGGGCACCGGTGGGACCGAGGGTCAGGATGCCGTCGACAGGGTTTGCTTGCAGCTCGGCCCCGACCGTCTGCTGGGCACCAGTCGGATCGGAAAGCTCGACTGCAACGACCTTGACGGGAACGCCGAGACCGTCCTCGAAGCCCTGGCAACGTAGGTCGAGCGCGACGTTGCCGACCTCCTGGTTCAGGCAGATGGCGCTTGTGACGCCCTCGTCCTTGAACTTCTGACCGGCGATCAAACCGGCTTCGTACTCGGTCTGGCCAACGTGGACCAACACTCCGAGATCGGCAAAGACATCACTGCCCGAATTCATCGAGATGACCGGGATACCGGCGGCAACGGCGCTCTTGATGGAAGCACCGAGCGCGTCGGCGTCCGGGATCGTCACGACAAGCCCATCGGGATGGGCGGCGACGGCGGCGTCAATGAGGTTGCTCATCTCGACCATGTCGAAGGTTCCGGGTGCCTGCCAGTCGACCTGGACACCCATGTCCTTGGCAGCATCGCTGGCCCCGTTGGCAGCTACCGACCAGAACGGGTCGGATGACTGACCATGGGAAACAACGATGAAGTGATATCCGCGCTGGGTCACGGCGCCGGTGTCGCCCGACGCCGCGGTGGTGGTCGATCCCTCGCTGCCGCCGGCGGTCGTCGTTGTCGACGCTGCACCGTCGTCTCCGCCACATGCCGCTACAAGCAGTGCGAAAGCGAGGACAAGGATCAGAATGATCCTCTTCTTCATATTCTCTTCCTCCTCAGTGTTGAGACGCCCGCACTCTGCGGGGTCGCCAGGTCCGGCGAATAGAAACACTTCACCGGACAACACGTCGACCTCGAATACCGAGGCCAATCTCGTTGGACCCACTCATACGGTGGGAAATACTCCTCTATTGCATGACCAGCCGTGCGCCTCCTCCGCACGACGAGGATCAATGCCTCAAGCGATACTCAGTGACTTCAGATAGTCGATGCTCTTCATGGCGTCCTCTATCGGACCTTCGCCCGGCGCCGGATCGGCGTCGAGGACACAGTCCTGCTCGAGCACGTACCAGCCGTCGAAGCCGGCGTCCTCGAGTGTCTGAATAAATGTCTGGAAGTTGATCGCTCCGTCACCGAGCGGAACGAAAATGCCGTCTATGTTCGCCTGCCGGAACGGCAGCGTATGGGCGCGTACCCGCTCAGCCATGGCGCCATCGACGTCTTTGAGATGGACGTGTGACGCCCGGCCTGCGGCCGCCCTGGCGATCTCGGTCGGGTCGGCGCCGCCCAGGAACAAATGGCCGGTGTCGAGACAGAAGTCCACGGTGCTGTCCTCGATGAGACGGTAGACGTGCTTGGGCTGTTCGATGGCCATCCCCCAGTGCTGGTGAAAAGCCGTGACCAGACCTGCGTCTTCGGCGATGTCGACGACCTTCTCCATGTTCTCGAGGAAGACCTTCCATTCGTCCTCGCTCATGTCGATCGACCGGTCGTAGCCGTCGAGACCCGATCCGGCGGCAAGCACCACGACATCCGAGCCACAGCCGGCAAGCGTCTTGCAGGCCCGGGCGAAGTAGTCGAGGGAATCTGCAACACGGTCGGGGAGATGGAGAACCACCGGTACGAATCCGCCGACCAGCTCCAGCTCGTAGCCAGCGAGTTTGTCGGCAAGCTCCGCAGGGTTCGCGGGGAGATAACCGTCGGGCCCGAGCTCCGTCGCCTTCAAACCGACTTCTTGCATCTCGGCGAGCACACGGTCGGCGTCCATGAGGTGACCCCAGCCCGGGCTACCGTCGACACCCCAAGTAATTGGAGCTCCGGCAATCCTGTCGAGAAAGCCGCCCATGGTCTCTCCTCCGGTCTCATGGTCGATCTGTGGAACGTTCCAACGAGTAAAAGTTACAGTCTGCATGACGGCGTGTCAAACCATACGGTTGCGCTCTCGACCGCCGATCACCAACCGTGTCACACCCTCCGGGTATGGTTCAAGCATTGTGACGATCAACCGAGAACCGACATCGACATCATCGTTCGGCGTGGGCAGACGTCAGAGCCACGATGCGTCGAAGTTCTACGCACGGTTCCAGGCGCCGGTCATCTCAGACGACGACGAGATCGGTGAGCGGCCCCGGCTCGGCGACGTGTGCATGCTCGGCGACTCAAGGGACATGAGCGCGATCCCGGACCGCTCGGTTGCCCTCGTCGTCACGTCACCGCCCTACTTTGCCGGCAAGGAATACGAGGAGAATCTCGGCCAGGACGGCGTGCCGGCTTCCTACCTCGAGTACCTCGAGTTGCTCCACGATGTCTTCGCAGAGTGTGTCCGCACGCTCGAGCCGGGTGGGCGGATCGCGGTCAACGTCGCCAACCTGGGCCGTAAGCCATACCGGAGTCTCGCCTCCGATGTCATCCATATCCTCCAGGACCGGCTCCACCTCCTGCTGCGCGGGGAGGTCATTTGGAAGAAGGCCGACGGCGCCTCGGGCTCGGTGGCCTGGGGCTCATACCGCAAGGCCACCAACCCCGTTCTGCGAGACATCACCGAGCGTGTCATCATCGCCAGCAAGGGGCGCTTCGATCGGGCCAAGTCACCCAAGCAGCGTCAGGCACTGGACCTCCCGTTCGACACCAAGATCACCGCGGACGAGTTCATGGAGGCCACGCTCGACATCTGGGAGATCCCCGCCGAGAGCGCCCAGCGCGCACGCCACCCGGCACCGTTCCCGGTCGGGCTGCCGATGCGGCTCATCAACCTATACACCTACGAGGACGACCTCGTGCTCGATCCATTCATGGGGTCGGGGGCGACGCTCGTAGCTGCCATCAAGAGACGGAGACGCGCCGTCGGCTACGACCTGGAGCCCGCCTACGTCGACATCGCGCGTGAGCGTGTTGCCGCCGAGCGCGAGCACCAGCGCAAGATCGACATCGCACATGCGGTCTCCAACGACGAGCCTGCCGAGGCCATCGAACCGCCCCAGATCGACAACAGCGACGACTTCCAGGCCCGCGCCACCAGGGAGGGCAAGGCAGCCCAGCAGATTGCACAAGACACGTTGGAGGCGGCCGGGTTCACCGTCCAGAAACGCGGCCACCGGGTCAAGGGCACCGGCGCACAGTTCAACTTCCTCGTCACCGATCGCACCGACAACGCCTGGTACGTCGACGTCTCCGGGGCTTTCACCACCACCCGCGGCGGTCTACGCCGCACCGACACGGTATGGAAGACGCTCGGGCGGGCTCTGGTGCTACGCGAGAGCGAGCAACGCGACGGACCATCCGCACCACCTATCCGGCTGCTGCTGCTCACGTCTCACCTCCCCCAGCCCGGCAGCGAGGGAGACAACGCCCTGCGCGCCGCCGGCAAGGGTGGGGCGTTCTGGGACGCCATAGAGATGCTCAACGATGCCGGCCGGAAACGTCTCAGGTCATACGCCACCGGCGAGGCGGACCGCCCGCTGCCCGGCTTCTGGAGCGACGAGGAAGTGGAAGGTTTCTCGTGAGCCATCCCACCGTTGCGGTAGCTGTCATCCGCGACAACCCGCCGGGGGTCCTGGTGGCTGAGGACTTCGCCGTCCTCCACCGGGCACTCGCCGTCCGTCTCGTCGCCCGGGCCGATCGACGGATCTTCTCACCCGAGGTGCTCGGCCAGCTGCAACACGCCCTGCTCGAAGAGAAGTGGAGCGACGCGGTGGCCATGTGGATAAAGAACACAGGTATCCCCATCGACGTCTACACCGAGGACGTCTTCACCGCCGAGGAGTTCCCCCCGGCGCTGCTGGGTGTCCAGATGCAGTTCTCCCCGCTGTTCGCTGAGCCCTAGCCATGCCGGCGCCGCGAACCGAGGTCACCGAGATAATCACCGGCATGGCAACCATGGGCTTCCCGGATGTCGCCCGGGCCCTCGAGGTGCGACCGCGCAACTTTCTCAACGTCGAGGACAGCCACTACGACGCCCTCGCCGAGTCGTTTGCCGCCGGCGAGTTCGCATCTGAGTTCGCCACAGCCTGGGCGAACGGCATCGCCTTTGCCCGTGCCGCCGACGGTCTGCGGGGGCGACCACCATGGTCGGTGGAGTGGAAAGGCAACCAGCGCCCGCCGGGCTACGAGCAGATCCCGGCCGACCTTCGCATCGATCACGTCTATCTGATCTCGTGCAAATACGGATCGAACATCCTGCACAACCCTTCACCCGGCAACCTATTCGTCAACCTGCTTCTCGATCGTGACTACCGCAGTGAGAACGGCTGGTACGAGGAGGTTGCGCCCGATGCCTACCAGGTGTTCTACACCGCATGCCGCGCCGAGATCGACGCAGATCTCCCGCCGCAGGTCTCCCAACTCGGCGACCGCGATCTGAAACACATCCGTGACGGCCTGCCCGCTCGCTTGGGGGGAGACCTGGGCCGCGCCTACACCGAGTTCTCCCACACCGTTGCCGCCGCCACCGCCAAGCGCTGGGCCTCCAACATGACGACGGCGCGGCGCCGGGAGACAATGCTGTGGCGTCTGCTCCGGCTGGAGTCGGCGCCGTACTTCGTGCTCGGCGAGTCGGCGGACAACCAACCGCTCCGCTACCGGGTCGCCACCCCATGGGATTTCCGGCTCCGGTACAGCTTCCGGGATCTGTTCGTGTCGCCGAATCGCGAGGCACAGCAGCCGGTCGTCCACTGGAAAGCCGTCGTCCGCAACACCACGACCGGGCTGGACGAAACGGTCGAGGGCCACGTCGAGATCAGGTGGTCGCATGGTCGATTCGGACCCTCCCCCGAAGCGAAGGTGTACCTGGACACCCCGCACCGCGAGGTACCCGGCTACATCCCATTGGACGAGGTCGCTCCGAGAACACAGCCGGCGCTACGGCTCTTCGATTGAGATGCGGACAGACGCCGGCCGCATTACGCCGTAGGCTGCGACGAGACAAGCCGGGGAGCGCAGAATGGAGATTCGGACGGATCGTGTCGGGCTGCTGGTCGAGCAACTGGCAGACTCGATGAACCTGTCGAAAGACCGGGTGGACGGGCTCAGCGACGCCGAGTGCCTGTGGGAACCCGCACCCGCCATGTGGTCGCTCCGCCGCACCGCCGATGTTCGCACCGGCGCGGCCTATGGCCCGGGCGGATGGAAACTCGACCGGGAGCGGATCGACCCGTTTGCTCCCGGCCCGCTCACCACGATCGCCTGGCGTCTCAACCACCTGCTGTCGGGCATCGCGGGCAGGTGGGAATGGACCTTTGGCTCGCGCTCGATCGACCCGGCCGAGCTAGTCGAGTTCTCCCCAGGAGCCGGCGAGACGCTCACAGCCCTGTGGTCGACAACCGAACGGTGGATCGCATCCGTCGAGGCAATGACCGCGGAACAACTCGACGTACCGGGTTTCGGGCAGTATCCGTGGGGCCTCGACCCGCAGCTCCCGTTCATTGGCATCGTGCGCTGGGTCAATCGCGAGTTCATCCACCACATGGCCGAGGTGGCCCTGCTGCGCGATCTCTACGCACGCCGGGAAGCCCTGACCAGCCTATCGCCGGCGGGCTAGCCCAGGAACAGTTCGTCGTAGCGGGGCGCGACCTCACTCCAGTCGGCCCTCCGCATCACCGGTTTGAGCGCGGCAACGATCTCGCTTGCGGCCACGTCGTGCGTCGTCGCCCAGGTGAGCTTGTCTATGAGGTCGGTCGAGTCGTCGTAGAGACAGTGGGCGTGGAGATGCTCGGGTATCCGTTCGGGGTACACCACCCGGTTGGGAAGCACCGGGAACGACCCGGCGTACACGGCCTCCGTAACGGATATCCCGAAGAACTCGTGATGAGCGGTCGAGACGACGACACTGCCAGAGCTCAGCAGCCGGACATACTCGTCGTCCTCGGCCCACCCGTAGTGAATGACCCGATCGCCGAGCTCGCTTCGCAGCTTCACCATCTCGTCCGGGTCCGTCGGCGTCTGCTGGCCGGCGAGCACGACCTCGAAATCGACACCCCGTCGCTCCAGCGCCAGCAATGCCGCCACCAGGTCATCGGTCCCCTTGTCGTACTCCCATCTCTGATTCCAGATGATCCGGGGTACGGGACCTTGTTTCGGCACCGTCGTGTCGAAACGCCGCAGGTCGACGCCGACGGGCTCGACTGTCGACCGGGCCGCAACTGATGAGATCAGACCGTGTTGGGAGTGATCGGGGAACTGCCGGAGAAAACCGGGTATGTCCTCGAACCATTGGTCATGGTGGTAGCGCGAGTTGAACACCACCAGGTCGGAGGCGAGCATCGAGGTCCAGTTGATCATCGGGTAGGTGAGGTCGGAGTGATCCCGGGGAGATAGCGGGTAGCCGAGCTGGTTCTCGTGCATGAACAGCGCCACTCGGGCTGAGCCCACCGCAGACCGGGCCAACCCGAGGAAGCCCGGGACGTTGAGCATGCTGGAGCAGACGATGGTGTCGAAGGGACCGCCAACCTGGACCGCGGCCATGAACTCGCCCGCCAGCGTCACATGACCACCATGCATCCGCCATTTCCAGAAACGATCGGCCAGCGAGAAGACGGCGACATCGTGCTCCGAGAAGCGGCGATACCCATCCGCCCAGGCCGCATGTGACCCCCCGAAATACGGCTCGACAATCGCAATCCTCATGCGACAACGATAGGCGACCCCGATCCGCTACGCCCTCCCTGCCAGTGTGTAGCGCACTCCCAAATGCGGAAGTGATTTGCACCAGAATGCGGGGCTAGAGGTCCTTGCGACCGGAGATGGCGCGGCCGAGGGTTATCTCGTCGGCGTAGTCGAGATCGCCGCCGACGGGCAAGCCACTGGCGAGCCGGGACACGCGCACCCCGAGCGGCTTGAGGAGTCTGGCGATGTACATCGCGGTCGTATCGCCCTCCACGGTGGGGTTGGTGGCGGCGATGACCTCCTGGATCGACTCGGCGCCGACGCGGGCCACGAGCTCCTTCATCCGCAGCTGTTCGGGTCCGATGCCGGCGATGGGCGAGATTGCACCGCCCAGCACGTGGTAGCGACCGGAGAACTCCTGGGTCCGCTCGAGAACCGCGATGTCCTGGGCACGCTCGACGACACAGACCGTGGTTGGATCACGCCGCAGGTCGAGACAGATCGAACACTCCATCCCTGCGGTGATGTTGAAGCATCGATCGCACAACCGCACCTGCCGGCGGAGATCGATGATGGCTTGGCCGAGCCGCTCGGCGTCGGCTTGCTCCACGTTGAGTAAATGAAAGGCCAACCGCTGGGCGCTCTTGCGCCCGATCCCGGGGAGCCGGGCGAGCTCATCGACCAGACGTTGCACTGGAGGCTCGAACATCAGCCGAGCAAACCACCCAGGTCAAGACCTCCGGCCAGACCTCCCATCGCGGTTCCAGCATCGTCGGAGGCGAGCTTGAGTGCGCTGTTGACGGCCGCAACGACCAGGTCACCGGCCATCTCCGGGTCATCCGGATCGAGCACCGACGGATCGAACTCGACCGCGACGAGCTCGCCCGTTCCCTTGACCACAGCCTTGACGACACCGCCACCGGCGGTTGCCTCGTATGTGCGCTCGGCGAGGTCGGCCTGCGCCTGCTGCATCTGTTCTTGCATCTTCTGCGCTTGCTGCATGAGCTGGCGCATGTCTTTTGGCAATCGTCCCATAGGTAAGAGAGTAGATGCAATGAGCGGCGCGGCCGTTGTCACCGTAGGCGCTCGCTCCGCTCTATGACATCGCGCCTGAGATCTTCCCACTGTGCCCAGCAGCCATATCGGCCGAGTAGCGCCAGTGGTGCCATCTGAACGGCAAACCCGCCGAAGCAAGCATCCAATCAGTCAGAACGAGTCCAAGTGCAGCAGAGATCACGCTGAACCCGGCGACCACGAACCATGCAAGCTCATCCCGATTTCGACCTCTCGACCAGGAGCGACGCCGGGGCAACCAGAAGCAGCATCCAGTCGAGGCCAGGAGATGAGGCATGACGAGAAGGCGTGAATAGCACCGCAACGATCATCGAACCGGTCCAACGATTCATCCTGCGCAGCTGCCACACCGCAATAGCGGGACAGGCAAAGATGCCGATCCCGCGGACACCATCCCGAGAACCATGGCAAGCAACGGCACCGGGGAGAGGAGGTCCCCACGCCACCCACAGCGAGAACTGTGCCCATTGGTCTCTACGACATCGCGCAACGATACGAATGCAGAAACCGAACCCAGTAGTTCGTCCAGATAGCCGGGTAAATGACATAGCTGGCTCCAAGAGCGATTAGCGCAGTGCCGAGGGCTGATACCACGGCGAGTCGGTATTTTCGCCACCGGACGAGCCACCATACCGCGAGGCCCACCGCCAGGGTCGGCTTCATGACCAGCAGGCCCGCAACAGCTCCGCCCGCGATGAAATGTCCGTCGCTTCAGCAGCTGATAACGTACCCGACAGGATCACCAGCCACAACACACTCAGCTGGCCGAAAGTGAGCGTGTAGTACACGGGCGGGAAGGAGCAACGACCAAGCTATGAAAATCAGAGGGTGTTTCGATCCCAGCAGACAAGCGGCCACGCCGATCCCGATCACTGCGACGGCAGACCACACGAACCAGGCTGTCTCGAACGACAGATGACCAAGCGGTGACAGCAAGAGTGCCAGCGGAGGTGGATTCCCGAACGGGCCGTACACCCCGAGCTCCGGCCGCAAGATCGATTGGAAGACAGCCGGCTCGTAGATGACATCTCCGCGTCCGGTCACGACGAGTGCGGCAGCCGCATGGAAAGTCGCGAAGTCACCACCGATGCCAAATGTCGTCGCACCGGCGAACCAGCCTGATGTCGGGATCGCCACCAACCGCTCGATCCACCACACCGCGGTCGGCGAGAGGGCGACAATCGCAAGGGCACTCCGCCACGACACGCAGAGTCGCTCGACGAACGCGGCTGGCTCGCATTCACTCGTCGATGATCTCGCCGTCGAGCATGTCGACGATCAGCGAGGTCGGGTCTATAGCGCCTTCGTCCCCTTCGTCCAGGTCTTCCTTTTCAGGAGCTCGCTCGGGCTCATGTTCGCCGTCGGCAACGGGGTCGCCCTTTGCGCGGAAATCGACCCGGAGGCTCCCTCCGACGAACTCGGCGGAGGCCTGGGCCAACAGCTGGTGGAGCTGGGTATCGACCTTTAGCCGTTCGAGATGGAAAGGCAGGTGCGACGGCAGCTCGAAGGTCACGGTTCCGTCGGCGACCGTGGCGGGACTGGCCTCGAGCAGCAGAGCATGTTTCGAAGGACCAGCCAGATCGCGCATTCTGGCCGCGATCGCCGGCCAGGCCGCCTGGTACTTGGCGATGTCAACGTCCGCCGCTGCTCCCGGTGTCGGTGGAGACACATCCGGTATCGGTGGCGCCGACTGCTGCGGAGTCGCCGCTGCAGCCGGCGGTGAGACCACAACCGGTTCCGGCGTGCTCGTCTTCGAAGGCGGCACCGGCGCTGTCACCGGCGCAGGCATTGCAGGCGGGGCCGCACCGCGCTTTTCGAGACGCTCCAGACGCACCGCCAGTGCCTCAGGGTCAAATGCCGTCTCCGGTCTGGTCAGCCGGATCAGTGCCAGCTCTGTGACCAGACGCTCTTCGCGGCCCTGCCGAAGCTGCACGAGCGCCTCGGACAGCTGATCGACCGCCCGCAGCACCTCCACCGCCGACAGTGTCTTGGCCTGACGCCGCCATTCCTCGATCACGTCGACCGGCTCGTCGACGATCTCTTCGATGTTCGGGGTGTACTGGGCGAGGAACACGCCGCGGAAGAAGGCCATCGCCTCCGCGACGAAACGCCGCAGGTCACCGCCACGCGCCGCCAATTCGGCAACGAGCGTCAGCGCCGCGGGTGCGTTCTGATTGGCGATGGCGGCTGCAAGCCTCGTGAAGGCGTCGCGGTCGGCGAGACCCAGCGCCCGCACGACCGTCTCGGCTTCGACCGTGCCACCACCGAGCGCCGCTACTTGCTCGAGGAGACTCATCGAGTCGCGGACGGAACCCCGAGCATGGGTAGCCACACTCGCCAAACCATCGGCCGCGACCGTGAAGCTCTCCCGTGCGGCGATGTCCTGGAGATGGTCGATCAACACCTCGACCGGGACCGGGAGAAAGTCGAAACGCTGGGCCCTGCTACGGATCGTGTCGAGCAGCTTGTATGGCTCGGTCGTGGCCAGGACGAAGACAACGTGCTCGGGCGGCTCTTCGAGCGTCTTGAGTAGGGCGTTGCCCGCGGCTCGCGACAGCATATGGGCCTCGTCGAGAATGTAGATCTTCTTGGCGCCACCAGCGACGGCGACTGTCCCCACGTTGGCCCGGATCTCGCGCACGTCCTCGACCTTGTTGTGGGAGGCGGCATCGAGCTCGATGACGTCGAGCGAGTTGCCCACGGTCACCGCAACACAGGAGTCGCACACATTGCAGGGCTCGCCGTCCGCGCCCCGGTTGACACAGTTGAGCGACTTGGCCAACAGGCGTGCGGTAGTCGTCTTGCCGGTGCCACGCGGGCCGGCAAAAAGGTAGGCGTGGGCGATCTTGCCGTCGACGACTTCCCTGGCCAATGTCCCCGTGATGTGGTCTTGACCCACCACCTCGTCGAACCGCTGCGGCCGGTATTTGCGGTATAACGCCTGATACTCCATCGACGGCGATGGTAACCGACACCGGTGACATGACGCCGCGAAATAACACGCGTGTCATTCATTCGCGCTTACCCTTCCCCTCATGGGCGCTTCCCCGGGTACCCGGCGCCTCCGCATGGCACGAGCAGCCATTGTGGGCGCAACAGTATTCGCCTCAATAGCATCATCTACGGTCGTCGTTGGCCTCGACACTGCGGACTTCACTAGTCCCGTCGTCGCGGTGACCACAAACCCTATCGCGCCCAATGGTGTCGCTCCAGATGCCGTCGCGGGCCCCACGTCGGCCCGCGTCGCGGTTGCCGTGCCCACCGCCGCCACGGATCCGGACGACCCGTGTGAGGCATTCGCGCGCGACTACTGCGACGGGGTGCCGGCGCCTCGAACCACACCGAAAGACGTGGTGGGGTCCTGCGCCGACGGAGAGACCCGGACCCCGACCGGCACCACCGACACCATCCCCGCCGACGGCCCGGTTCCCGAGGGGGCCTATCGGATTCGCATCGAGGTAGAACGCGGGCTCGGCATCGACGGCGAATGCTTTGCCGGTGAAGTGCTCGAGATTCTCAACGATGCGAGAAGCTGGGGCGCCGCGTTCGCAGCGGTCGCCGATGAGTCCTACGACCTGCGTCTGGTGCTGGCGTCGCCGGCGACCACAGACAGGCTCTGCTCCCCGGCCGACACCGCAGGCATCTACTCGTGCCGTCGGGGAAATCGCGTCGTCATCAACCTAATGAGATGGGAGACGGGGACCGATGACTACCGGGGAAACCTCACGACGTACCGGCAGTACCTGATCAACCACGAGGTAGGTCACTTCCTGGGCAGGGGCCACGCGGCGTGCCCCGGGGCGGGACAGCCTGCACCGGTGATGATGCAACAGACAAAGGGCTTGGGGCAATGCCTCGCAAACGGATGGCCGACGGAGAGCGAACATGAGACTCGGAATTGATCTGGACGGTGTCGTCGCCAACTTCATCAGGGGATGGATGCTGCGTTACAACCTGGAATTCGGCACCCATCTCACCGAGGCGCAGGTCACTCACTGGGATGCCGCCCTCGACCTCACGCACTTCGACAACCTGGACGACTTCTGGCAATGGGCGGGAGCATCCGGAAACGGTCCAACCGTCTTTCGCAACCTCGAGCCGTACCCCGGCGCCATCGCGGCCCTCGCCGAACTGGCTCGAGACCACGACCTCGTCATCCTGTCGATGAAGTGCGACTGGGCGGCAGCAGACACCTATAAGTGGATCGGCGACCAACACATCCCGACCCGCGAGGTCCATCTACTCCGCGACAAATGGAAAGTCGGCTGCGACCTCTACCTCGACGACTCTCCCTTCACCCTCCCGGCCCTGGCGAAGCACCGGCCGGAAGCAATCGTCTGTCGTTACGTCCGCGCTTGGAACGACCCCGTGCCGGGCGCCACCGACATTTACGACTGGGACGAGTTCGTGTCCCTCGTGGAGCGGGTGGCGGCCGAGCGAGAGTGCTCCGTACCGGTCTGACGGCGCACCACAACACCGACGAGCCAGTTGAGGCTCGCCATCGCCAGGCAGAGAACGACGAGATACGGGCCGAGTGACTCGAGACCTCCTGCTGCGATGATCCGGCCCGCCAACCATGGCATCAGAGCAGTGCCCGCCGCGGCGGCGGCGATCTGAAATCCGATCACCGTCTCCGCTCTCTCCTCGCCGACCCAACCAGGCGTCAAGGCAACCAGGATCGGGAATATGCCGGCAAGGCTGAATCCGAGCAGCGGTAATCCCACGACCCCGAGACCAAGCGGATCGAGCCAGAAGAGGCCGCTACCCGCGACCGACCCGGCCATGCTTACGAGCAGGAGGCGACGCGGGGGGTACCGGTCGCCGATCACCCCCAGAGCAAGACGACCCCCGGTGAGCCCGCCCCAGAACAGCGCCACCCAGATACCGGCGCCAAACTCCCCGATTCGTCTGCCTTCCGTCAGCACAGAGAAGGACCATTGACCGGCGGTGATCTCGATGCCCACATATAGAAAGAACATGCCAAGCAGCCCGATTACCGAACCGCCCAGTCGATGGTGTCCCTCTCCGGGCAGGACCAGCGCAGCTGAATCCGGCCACCGGCTGCGCATCCTGATCACGGCGACGAGAAGCGCCAGCTCGGCGGCGACGACGACGAGATACGAGACCTTCCATGACAAACCGCCCGACAGAACCACGGTCACCAGCAGGGGGGCGGTCGTCGCCCCAATCCCGAAGAACGCGTGGAGGAGATTCATCATTCTCGTGTCGTGGCGCAGGGCGACGTAGGCATTCATCAGCGAGTCGATCGTGCCGCCGGCGAAGCCGACGCCCACCGAGCACGCCAGCAACAACAGCCACGACTGCACCAATACATATCCACCGAGACAACCGGAGCCGAGGGCAAGCACGACGATGAGGACCCGGCCTATCCCCAACCGTCGCGTCAACCATCCGGCGGTTAGCCCGGCGAGGAAGTACCCACCGGTGCCGACGGCGAGCAGCACCCCCAGATCCGCGAGGGGTCGGGAGAAGTCAGACCGTAGCGAGGGCCACACGACCCCGGTCACTCCGGTCGAGACACCCAGGATGATGAAGAGTGAGAACGACACGGCGATGAGGGAGCGCCGCGACGCGAGCCGATTCATTCCGGCAGCCTACTGCGGTGCGTTGCAAGCCCCCGGGCAGAGTCGCGAAAACGCGGGCAAGTGAATAGGCGCAACCTGTCATCGGGTCTAGTGTTAGGGGCACACGCGAGTGAGACAAACGCGGGCTAACCAAAGGGAGTACATTCGCAATGACAGTTCGGAAGATATCTCTGTTATTTGCCGTCTTCGCGCTACTCGTTGCCGCCTGTGGAGGCGGCGATGATTCGAGCAGCTCGTCGACGACCACGACAGCAGCACCGGCTGCGACCACAACCACCGCCATGGCAGAGACAACGACAACGGCAATGGCAGAGACAACCACAACGGCAATGGCAGAGCCGACCATCGGCACCGCCGACAACCCAATCGAGGTGCTGTACGTTCCTTCGGTCAGCGCCGACGAGATCACAAGCGGCGGCGAGTTGCTCGCTAAGGCGCTCAACGATGCCACCGGCCTCACATTCGACGTGAAGGTCGGGTCGTCCTATGCGGCCACCATCGAGGAGATGTGCGCCTCGCCTGACAAGTCGATCGGCTTCATCCCGGCGCAGGGCTACGTGCTGGCCAGCGACCTGTGCAACGTCAACATCAGGCTGAAAGCACAGCGGTTCGGATTCGACGTCTACTGGACCGAGTACATCGTTCCGCGTGACTCCGGCTACACCAGCATCTTCGATCTGGCGGGCAAGAAGTGGGCGTATCCCGATCCGGCGTCGACGTCCGGCTATCTGATCCCCTCCGGCCAGTTTGCCAAGTCGGGTATCAAGGTTGGTGACTCGTTCGAGGCAGGCGGCCACACCGAGGCGGTGCGTGCGGTCTACAACGGCGAAGCCGACTTCGGTACCGTCTACTACAGCCCGCCGGTGACCACCGAGGGCGAGGTCGCCTGGGACGGCACCAAGGAGAACGCCGACATCAATCCAGACGATGTCGACTCGTGCGCCGTGAACGCAGACGGAGCGATCGAGTGCAATGGCGTTCTTCCCAAGGACGCTCGTGCCAACCTCGCCTCCGAGGCGCCCGATGTGATCCAGAAGGTTGCGATCCTGACGCTGTCCGACGAGATCCCGAACGATGGCATGGCCTTCGGTCCGGACTTCCCGTCGGATCTCGAGGACCAGATCGTCCAGGCGATGCAGGACTTCGCCACCAACGATCCTGAGGGTTTTGCGGCCGCCTTCGCGGCGTACAGCTGGAACGGCGTCTCGACAACGAGCGACTCGGAGTTCGACTCGATCCGGGCTCTGCTGAACGCCCTCGGCTTCTCGCTCGAAGACTTCTAGACGAACGACCCATTCACGCTCCTATACGGGCGGGGCATCACTGCCCCGCCCGTATGGCATTTTCCGACTTGCCAGACTTGAATGTGCGCAGCCGCGTGAGGAAGGTGCTGTGCTCAAAGTCGAACACCTGACAAAGATCTATGAGGGAGGGACACTCGCCCTCGATGATGTCTCCTTCGAGGTCGAAGACGGCAAGTTTCTCGCGGTGATCGGCTTGAGCGGATCGGGTAAGTCGACCCTGCTCCGCTGCATCAACCGGTTGATCGAGCCGACCGAGGGGCGCATCATCTGGAACGGGGTCGACGTCACCAGCGCATCGCAAGAGGACCTTCGCCGCATCCGGCGCAGGATTGGGATGGTCTTCCAGCACTTCAACCTGGTCAACCGCTCCAAGGTCACGACAAACGTGCTGGCCGGTCGTCTCGGCTATACCAACCCGGCGTTCGCCCTGCTCAACCGCTTCTCTGCGGAGGACCACGACCGAGCCCGCAAGCAACTCGACCGGGTCGGTCTGATCGACCGCGATCACCATCGCGCCGACGCTTTGAGCGGCGGTCAACAGCAACGAGTCGGCATCGCAAGAGCCATGATCCAGGAGCCCGAGATGATCCTGGCCGACGAGCCGGTGGCCAGCCTCGACCCGGTGCTCGCCCACTCGATCATGCAGTACCTCGAGCAGATAAATCAGCAGGACGGGGTGACTGTCCTTTGCAGCCTCCACTTCCTCGACCTCGTTGAGCGCTATTCGCAGCAGGTCATCGCCCTGAACGAGGGAAGGCTCGTTTTCCAGGGAACGGCCGCGGAATTGGACGACGAGAAGTTCCGGGACATCTATGGGCAGGAGGCCGAGCGAGTTGGCTGACCAAAAACCGAAAAAGCGGCGGCGGCGGCGGATACTCATCCTGGGCGGGCTGATTGTGTTTCTGCTCTACGGCGTCGCCGTGCAGAAGACCAGAGTAGATCTTGCTGAGATTCAGAGCGCCCAGCGTCGCGTGAGCCTGGTGCGCATCATGCGTGCGCTCGCACACCCCAACCTCATAACGTACGACACCGAGGCTGTAATCGTATCGGCGGACGTACTCGTACCCTGCCCCGACGGTGGCGACGTCCCGCCTGTCGACACCAGCCAGAACACGTATCTGCTGGTAACGCCGTCCTGTATCGCCCCCGGTGACACGGTGACGATCGAGGGTCACGGCTTCGAGCCCGAGAGCGAAGGCACCATCGAATTCCGGCCCGACTCGGATTTCGACGTGACGAGACGGATCGGGACGTTCACAGCAGACGCCGACGGCAACTTCGCAACGACCGCCGAAGTCCCCAATCGGGAGTCGGACATCCCGCAAAAGATCGAAGCTACGACACGCGTCCAGGTCGGTTCGTGGCTGCATCGGGTGACGGTGTGGACCGACGCCAACAACAACGGTGTCCGCGACGAGGAACAGATGGGGCCCGATGGGCAACTGACTCTCGAGGTACCGGCGGCAGCCGGGATCCCGGGAGCCGGTCTCGCCCTGGTCGTTCACGAGGCTGTGGTGCAGACCATCACCACCGGGGGCGACTTCACAGCGCTCGACGGCCCCGCCGCGGGTATGCAAATGAATGCCGGAATCATCGGCGATCCCGCATTGACGATCGCGTCGGTCACACCGGAGGGATCGGTCGTTATCGCGGCTCCGCCCGGCACCGAACTGAGCGGCGCCGAGATCCAGGTGTACGACCCTTCCAACAGCAAGCGAACCGCGATCCAGGCGATAACGGACTCTTTCGAGCTGTCGCCACGGATCTCGAAGAACGGAACCGACACTCTCGACAAGATCATCGAGACAGTATTCATGGCCTTCCTGGCTACGACCCTCGGTACGCTCATCGCACTCCCCCTCTCCTTCATGGCGGCACGCAACCTGATGCGTGACATCAGGACGACTGTGACCAACCTGGCCCTCAACCTCCTGGCTATCCCGGTCGGCGGGTTCGTCGGGCTGTGGGTGAGCCGCTGGGCACGGGGGTTGGCGGGTCTGGTCGGCAGTGATTGGTTGAACCTGTTGTTAGCCATCGCGCTCCCGATCGCGCTTGTGATGACACTCCGGGCGGTACTGAGAGAGGAGGACACGACGGCCCCGACCAGCCGGGAACGCGCCATCACCATGGGGATCACCATCGCGTCGGGGTTCGTGGTTGCTATTTGGACATATGTCACCGGGTCGCTGCTGCAGCATGTCGGGCGTGCGATCCAGCCCCACCTCGGGCTATTGGGCTTCATCGGGAACTTGATCGCCATCATCGGTGAGGTCGGGAAACTGCTGCTCCCGGTCCTGGCCATCGCAGGCACCATCGGCCTGATGATGAACTTCGGGTCCAAGCTGGGGTTCGCCCTCAACGACCACATGTCCGAGACGGCGATCCGGTCGATCAATCTGCCCCTTGCAGCAGCCGCCGGAGCGATCATCGCCGTGATGCTCGGGGCCATCGTCGACTGGTTCTACGAGTTCGAGAGCTCGTTGCCGACGTTCTGGATCCCCATGATCGTCGGAGCGCTCATCGGTCTCTACCTGGCGGGACGAAAACGGTCGGAGGGAGTGAGTGTCGGGATGATCGTGTACTACATGGCACGAACCCTGTTCAACACCCTGCGCTCGATCGAGCCGCTGGTCATGGTCATCGTGTTCGTCGTGTGGGTCGGCTTCGGACCGTTCGCCGGTTCGCTGGCCCTGTCCCTGCACACCGCGGCCTCGCTTGCCAAGCTCTACTCGGAACAGGTGGAGAGCATCGCAACCGGTCCGATCGAGGCGGTACGCGCCACCGGCGCCACCAGGATGCAGACGATCATCTACGGTGTCGTGCCTCAGATCGTCCCGCCCTATATGTCGTTCACGATGTACCGCTGGGACATCAACGTCCGCATGTCGACCATCATCGGATTCGCCGGCGGCGGAGGTATCGGGTTCCTGCTTCAGCAGAACATCAACCTTCTCCACTATCGTGATGCCGCGGCGCAGATGCTGGCCATCGCGATTGTGGTGGCGACGATGGACTGGATCAGCGCCCGGCTGCGTGAGCGGCTCGTTTAGGGCCCGGCCGCATGGCTGAGTTCCGGAGGAGGACCCGCGAGGACAGCGAGCGTCTCGAGACCGAGACGCTCGCACCCGCGGCCACCCGGGCGGCCGGGTCACGGGGGCGCAGGCTGCCTGAGCTACCGGACGCCTACCGCACCGTCTTTCAGCGTGATCGCGACCGCATCGTTCACTCCAAGGCGTTTCGCCGGCTCAAGCACAAGACCCAGGTGTTCATCAACCCGGAGGGTGACCACTACGTCACCCGTCTCACCCATACCCTGCAGGTCACTCAAATCGGCAGAAGCATCGCCAGAAACCTGTCGCTCAACGAAGACCTCACAGAAGCGATATGTCTTGCCCACGACGTGGGTCACTCCCCATTCGGGCATACGGGGGAAGACGCGCTCAGCGAGTTCGTCGATGGCGAGTGGCTGCACTCAGAGCAGGGGGTGCGCGTATTCGAAGTTCTCGAACCGGCGAACCTCACGTGGGAGGTGCTCGACGGGGTGCGGGCTCATTCGTGGAAGATCGTGGCCCCACCTGCAACTGCCGAAGGCTGGATCTGCCGCTTTGCCGACCGGATCGCCTACCTGACCCACGATGTCGGCGACGCGATGCGTGCGGGCATTACAAAGCGGGACGATCTGCCGACTGCGGCGCTGGCCCGTTTTGGCGAGCCGGGCGGGGAGTGGGTGGCCTCGATGATCCGCGCCGTCGTCAACGAGTCCCTCACCCGCGGCGCCATCGCCATGGACGGTGAGTCACTCGAGGTGATGAACGAGTTACGCGACTTCATGTTTCAGAACGTGTACCTGCGCGCTGGTACCGAGAACCAGCGCCGGCGGGCGATGGGAATCGTCAGGGATCTGGTCAACTACTTCGTCACCTACCCGACCGAGATCCCCGACAGCTACCGCCACAACGAGGCCGACACACTCACCCAGGTCATCGACTATGTCGCCGGCATGACAGATCGCTTTGCAATCCACACCCACGACCACCTGTACCGCCCCCGACTCTTCTAATTGCGCCCGGCAACCGCGCAGCGGTCATCGCCGGCATCCAAACCCGCCATATCGAGCCATTCCGGACGCAAGAACGAGACACCAATTGACAAGGGGACATCGCTATGACATCATTGTGACGTCACCATAGTGTCGAGGATTGAAAACGAGGATCGAAGTGAACGGCAGTACCCCCCCACCGCCCCCTCGAAACGTCGGTTCGTCGGCGTTTCAGGCGACCGATGTCGTCAAGACCTACGACGGCGGCAAGACGTTCGCAAACGACGGGATCACCCTCGGGGTGCACCCGGGTGAGGTCTACGGGCTGCTCGGCCCCAATGGCGCCGGCAAGACCACGCTCGTCAAGCAGGTCATCGGTCTGCTCAAGCCGACTTCCGGGTCGATCACCCTGGGTCCTTACGACTTCATCGAGGATCCCGACGTGGCCCGTCAGCTGTGCTCCTATCTGCCGCAGGCGCAAATGCCGATCGACTCGTTCAAGGCACACGAGGCGATCACCATCACCGGTGCGATCCGCGGCGGCCCGCCTGAGGCCGTGAGGGAACGAACCGACGAGCTGATCGCGGCGCTGGAGCTCGAGGAGTGGCGGAACACGCTGGGCACCAAGATGTCGGGTGGCGTGCGCCGGCTGGTCGGCTTCATCATGACGACGGTGTGGCCCGGACGGGTCGTCATCCTCGATGAGCCCACCAACGACGTCGATCCGCTCCGCCGCCGTCTCATGTGGGAGCAGATCCGCAAGCTCGCCCACGACGGGGTTGCGGTCTTCCTGGTGACACACAACGTCATGGAGGCGGAGAAGTCCGTCGACCGGCTCGCCATCATCGACCAGGGAAAGCTGGTTGCCGAGGGGACTCCGTCCTCGTTGAAGGCCGAAGACCGCCAGCATCTCCGTCTGCAACTCATGTTGAGCCCGGGGACCGACACCCCGTCGCTGCCCGAGTTCGTGGCCCACGACACACGCGTCGGCAACAACCTGATCACAGTCATCAGCGAGGACGCGGCGGCAACCGGCATCGCCTGGGCTCAGGAGCAGATGCAACTCGGTGTCGCCGATGAGTACGCGCTCGGAGCGATCACCCTCGAGGACGTGTATGTCCGCCTGACCGGCCATGCCTCCGCCATTGAGGTAGAGACATGACGGCCGTATCGCTCGCCGACGGCATTCCCCTTCCCATGAAACGCAGAGGCGTTGCCAACTGGGTTCGGTCGTACCTGGCAATGCTGCGGTGGGACATGACAAACACCCGTCTCATGATTCCCATCCTCGCGTTCGCCCAGGCGATCAGCGGGGCAGGTCTCGTGCTCGGCTTTGGTCTGCTCATACCATCGCTGCCACCGCTCGTCGCGGCCTACCTGGTCACCGGGGCGGCCGTCGTGACCTTGATCATGGTCGGCGCCGCGGTCGGCCCTCAGCTGGTTGCCCAACAGAAGATGGAGGGGTCGTACGACTTCATGTGGTCGCTTCCGGTTCCGAGAAGCGCCGCCGCGATGTCCTGGGTGACATTGAACGCGATCATCGCGGTCCCCGGGATGGTGGCCGCATTGGTCGCGGGCGCCCTGCGATTCGACGTGAGTTTCGCCATCACCCCGATGGTGGTCCCAGCAGTGCTGATCACGATCGTCAGTGGCACCCTCCTCGGATATGCGCTGTCGCATGCCATCCCCAAACCCGAGGTGACGTTGCTGGTATCGCAGATACTCATCTTCGTCATCTTCGGCTTTGCGCCCATCGCCTTCCCTGCAGAGAACCTGCCGAGCTGGATGGCGACCACGCACCAGTATCTACCTTTTGTCCACATGGCCAACATCATCCGCGACTCGCTCGTCGACGGGATCGCCACCGACGTCGCCCACTCCTATCTCGTGCTCGCCATTTGGTCCGTTGTGGCGATAGCAGTCAGCGCAGCAGTCTTGAGGAGGCGGAAATGACGACGGCCACAGCTGAGGTGAGGATCCGCTCCGGAGTCGGCTACTGGCTGGCGTCGTACGGGAACATGCTTCGGTTCGAGATGGTGAACCTACGGATATACCTGGGGTTGGTTCTCGTGGTCCAGATCCTCATGGGTGGCGGCATGGCCTACATGTACGGCTTCTACTTCGGGGACATCTCCAATGTGGCCAGGACCTTCATCGTCACTGGCATCCCGGCGCTGGCACTGATCCCGGTCGGGTTCGTCATGGTTCCCGGTGCGATCATGAACCACAAGATCAAAGACACCTACGACTTCGTGTGGTCGTTGCCTGTCCCGCGGCTGGCCTCGGCCGCAGCGACATTCACCCTGTTCACGACGCTGGCGATCCCGGGCACCATCGTCTCGCTGTGGATTGCCCACATCCGCTATGCGGTGACGCTCGATATCTCCTGGTCGATCGTCCCGGCGATCCTGCTCACATCGTTGATGGCGACATCGGTCGGGTTCTCGTTCGCCCACGCTATCCCCGAACCGCGCCTCACCAATCTGGTCACGAACCTGATCATCTTCCTGGCGTTGATGTTCTCCCCGATCGTGGTGCCGATCAATCAGTTCCCCGGTTGGTGGGCGGCGGTGCACCGCGTCCTGCCGTTCTATCACATGGCCAACGTGATCCGGGCGGGGCTGAGCACAGGTCTCGTCGACTCCGTTGCTACCTCCTGGCTGGTTCTCGCCATCTGGACCTGCCTGTCCTGGCTCCTGGCGGCCTGGGTGGTCGGCCGCCGTCGCTGACCCCCAAAGAAGAGGCCGTATCAGGCGGCGGGCTGGCGGATGATCGTCTTCAGCTTCTCGGGAGCAGTGCGGCGGGGATCACTGAGATAGATCTCGTGGTGGTGGCCACGAAGCGTCAACCCCTGCCCGGCGATGTACCGGTGCAGCATATCAATCGTCGGCATCTCTGCCGTATAGGGACCGACGTGCATCACCTGGGCCGACATCCCTTCGTCGAGCACTTCGAAGCGGACCCTCCGGCCGGCGACCAGGCCCCTCTCGCTCGTGGTTTCGGCAATGACACCGGCCGCGCCCGCAGGCGTTGCCACCTCAGGCACCGCGATCATCGCCGTCCACCTCCAGTCGCCTTTGCGACCCTGGGAGAAGGTGTCCATATCGTCTGCCCACCACAAACCCTCGAGTGGCATCACCGTGTAGGCGTCTCCTGTCTCGGCCTTGATCGTGGCGCGCAACGCATAGGCGATCGGGTACAGGGCGGCAACCGCATCAGCGTATTCCGAAGCTGTGTTCGGATCACCTGCGCCGTCGATCATGAGAAACCTCCGGGGCAGCAGCTTCACCAGTGCCGGCTCGCCTACCCGGGCGGTGTACGACTCCTTGTAGACCTTCTTGAGGTCGATGCTCGCCATCGTTGCTCCTTTCGCTTTGGCGTCGCAAACCGGAATATGTTCCGGTTTGCGACGCTAGAGGCGGCTAGGCCACCGGCCAACGGATCTCGGTGATCGGCCCGGCGGGGTCGTCGGGTGCGGTCAAATATGCCTCCTGGGGAGGGCCGGCGATCTGCAGACCGTTGTCCGAGATCCACTGCCCGATCCGCCCATAGGCTTCGTCCATCTCCTCGTAGGGCCCCCGATGGACGAGAATCGCGTGCGTGCCGCCGGGGACGACCCGCTCGCTGAACTTGCGGCCGGCCGGCGTCTCCAACGGCGGAGTCCCATCGGGGACCGGGTAGGCAATCTCGTGATCGAATTCCTCGGGCTTGAACTCGGGATCGTGGTAGACGGAGAACGCCGGTGCGGTCGGGTTGACTCCGTTCGACATGAGGCCGATATATCCGTCCTGGATCATGGCCGGGATCCGGTCGACGCCTTGCAGGGTCTCACGTAGGAAGAGAACATGGGTAGGTTCGACCTCCCTGAGGACGATCTCCTGATCTGGCATGGTTCCTTCCCTCTCGATCAGGCGGAGCCGATTCTCGACCCGGGTCAGCCGAGCTTGCTGGTCGGCCACGGCCTGGCCGATCTCGGCACGCTTCAACCGAAGCATCCCGCGTAACTCCTCGGCGGTGAGCTCGTCATTGAGGATCGATGCGATCTCATCGAGCGAGAGCCCGAGATCCTTCAATGCGAGGATCCGGTTGAGCCGGGGCAGCTGTGCGGCCGTGTAATACCGGTATCCGGACTCCCGGTCGATGACCGCCGCGGGCAAAAGCCCCAGGTCGCCGTAGTAGCGCAGAGCCGATACGGGCACGCGGCTCAGCTTTGAGAACTCACCTATCCGATGCACGAACCACCTCCGCTTCCTTCTTGTCTCGTGAAGGCCTTCGGACCCAGTATGCAGTCTCCAGCTACTCGAGAGTCAACAGGGATATTTCAGGGTCCTAACCGACGATGGTCGGGTAGGGTCGGCCGGGTATCCGAGGAGGGGAACCATGTCAGTCGCAAGTGAGATCTATACCGCACGCCCAACCCAGGAGGAGATCGACGACGTTCTCGGCCAGTCGATCAACGGGGTGGTGGCAACTCTCAATCCGGACGGGTCGATCCATCTCGCCTACGTGCTCTTCCTGTTCGAGTCCGGCAAGATCTACTGGGAGACCAGATCGTCGACACGCAAGGCGAAGAACGTCGCCGCCAACCCGACCATCTCATTCATCGTGGACGGGGCAGCAGCGACGGGCACGCATCTCATGGCGACCGCATCGGGAACGACGCGAATCCTCACCGGCGACACCGCCAATCAAATCAACCACCGATTGCGGGCCAAGTACGTCATAGACGAGGCCCTGCCGGTGGTCAACGGGTTGTGGGACGATCTCGACGACGTATGCATCGAGATCACCCCCGGCAGATGGCGCTCCTGGACGGGCAAGACTCTTGGTTGGGTCACCCTCGCTGCGTTCGGGGACTCGCCGCCGGAAACGATCTGGCGCGAGAGCTGACAGGCGGCTGCGTGGCTGTCGATTTGCCGTAGGCTGACGGGCCCGACCGCAAACCACCACCGGAGACTCAGGTGCACAACGTACTGCTCTTCATCCACATCCTCGCCGCCGCCACCTGGCTCGGCGCCAACGCCACACAGATCGTCGTCAACCCGATCATGCAGAAGACCGGAGGCGCACCCGCGGCCGCATGGATGCGGCAGACCGTGCGTATGGGTGTCGTCCTCTACACGCCCGCGGCCGTAGTTGCTCTGATCACCGGGTTCTGGATGGTGTTTCGTGAGCCCCAGTACCAGTTCGAGCAGTTCTTCGTAGCCCTCGGGATCATCACCGTCATCGTCGGCGGCGTGCTAGGCGCCCGTATTTTCGGCCCGCTGGGCCGCAAGGCGGCCGATCTCCACGAGAGCGGAGACGAGCAGGGCGCCGCTGCCGTCCAGAGCAGGTTGGCGATGTGGGGCTACCTCGACACCGCCCTCGTCGCACTCACGATCTATGCGATGGTGAGCAAGCTCGGCGTGGGCTGACCGTCAGCCGGCGATAGAGCCGATCAGGACGAACACCAGAACGTTGATAACGCTCCAGACGATGCAGATGATGATGTAGTGCCTCAGCCAGGCGAGCCAACCGTTTGCGGCAAAGGCGAGCCGGGAGCCGACGAGGTACCACAACGGCAGCGACGTGACGAGCGCCGAGGTCACGATCAACAGCCGGCCGGCCACGATGAAGTCTGCGGTGAACACCCAGGCCGTCGGTGCTGCGATGAGGAACAACCCCACCGCCAGCACCGACGCGGCCAGGTCGGCCATGTCGCCCGTTCGGCTGAATCCGACACTGAGTGCACCGGCCACCAGAATGAGCGGGTAAGCAAAGGCGAGGATCCCCCCGACCCAGCGGGGGAGACCTCGGTGGCGTCCCGTGAAGTCAATGCCGGTGGTCACGAACGCAAGGCTAACCGCTGCCGGAATTCAGCCCGATTCTCCGCACCAACGGCCGAGTAGCATCGGGCTTCGAGCTACCGGAAGGAACACAATGGGTGACTTCATCGATTCGGGTGCGGTCAAAGTCATCGAAGTCATCGGCATCTCAGCGGAGAGCTTCGAGGCGGCGGTATCCAACGCCGTTACGAAGGCGGCGGAGAGCATCAGCGGCATCACCGGTGTCGAGGTACAGCATTTCAGCGCCCGGGTCAGCGACGGCAAGGTCGTCCAGTACAAGGCCGACGTGAAGCTGGCATTCACGGTCCGGTAGGCGCTGCGACTTCGTGTGTCCAGGGAGGCTGAAGTGACCCAACAACCGACCCAGCCGGCGCGGCTGACCCGGAGTCGGGGCGATCGGATGGTGGCCGGCGTCGCCGGTGGCATGGCGGCCTACCTCAACATCGACCCGGCATGGGTGCGGCTCGCCTGGCTCGTCCTGCTATTCCTCGGCCCGGGCGTGCCCCTCTACATCATTGCCTGGATCGCGATCCCGGAAGCCGACAACGACACGGCAACCCGGGTGCGGGCCGTCTCGACAGGTGACAACGGCAAGATCATCCTGGGCGGTCTGCTCATCCTCGGGGGCACGTCGATGCTGGCCAATAGGTACCTGCCCTGGATGAAGGATCTCTGGCTCCCGGCCGTACTGATCGCGGCAGGCACCGGGGTGATCATCTACTCGCTGAAGAAATGAGAGATCCGTACTCGCCCGAGCACGCCCGGACCATCGCCTACGGACCGCTGGTCTGGGGAGCCATCCTCGTCGTGGTTGGCTCCGGGTGGCTGCTTGGCGCTCTCGACATCGCCGACGTTCCGTGGCGAGCCCTCATTGCGGCCGTTCTCGCCATTGTCGGGATCGTCATGGTCGCGGCCTCAAACCGTGAGGATCGCCCGGAAGGTTTGTTCGGTGCGGGCATCGCACTGTCGATCATCCTGGCGCTGATGAGCACATTCAGCGCCGCGTTTTCCGTCCCGCTTTCGGGCGGTGTCGGGAATCGCAGCTACCAGCCGACGATCGAGACGCTCGATGCCGACTACCACCTGGTCGCCGGGGAGTTGCTTCTCCACCTTGACGACGTGGTTTTCCCGGCCGGGGAGACTCAACTCTCCGTGGGCGTCACCTTTGGGAGGATCGTCATCGACGGGATCGGCCCGGACGTCGCCGTGTCCATCGACGGCAGGGCGGCGGCGGGTGAGTTGGTTTTGCTCGACTCCCTCCAGGATGGGGTCAGCATCGAGCAGCAGGCAGTCGATCCGGGCTTCGCGGAGGCGTCCAACCGGTTGATCATCGACGCACGGGTCGGAGTCGGAAAGGTAGAGGTATACCGATGACACCGAGCCAGCGTCGCACGCTTGTATCCGGCATCGTCTTCCTCGCATTGGGGGTGATGTTCTTGCTCGAGGCGCTCGGCCTCTACGAACTGTCCCCGACAACGCTCTGGCCGCTCCTGCTCATCGCCCTCGGGATCGGAGTGCTGTCCGGGGTCGGGGGCCGGACCGGGGACCGTGACGACCGGTAGCCGGCCAGCGCGGAACTCGTGCCATACGGCACTAAACACACGGGGTCCGGCAACCGATGATTGTGGATACCTACGCGACAGGAGGCTCGCATGAGCGAGGCAATTGCGATCTCGATCGAGTTGGAGGAGACCGACGCCGGCGTCGATGCGACAGGAGCGTTGGAGCTATCCGGAAAGACGTACCGGATGAATGCACACGCTCCAGAGAACCACAGCGATGACCGAATCGCGTACGATCTGGCCGTTGTCAGGGTGTTACGTGGTCTGGAAATCGGTGTCATGGAGTGGATCCACGAGCACATCGATCGGTACGTCGAGGACGAATAGATCATCCAGCCGTTGCGCGACCGGCGTTGGGGGCAACCCCGCCGGCGCCCAGTGTTGTCAACCACGTCATCGCGTGTGTCTCCCAGGTATTCAGCAGCCGACCAGATCCAGGATGTAGCACAGCTCCAGGATCCCACTCCCCGGCCACAGGTTCTTGGACCGCGGCTGTAGCTTCCATCCCCGTCGCAGATACATCCGCCTCGCCGCGATGTTGCGTTCTAGTACCCACAAGTGTGCGCTGGTACAGCCCGAGACACGGAGACCGGCGACCGCCTCGTCGTGCAACCTCGACCCGATACCGCGCCCTTCGTGCTCCGGCGCGACGTACAGCTTGGTCAGGATGCCACCGGCAATGGCCACTTCGGGGGTCAGCCCGTAGGCGACGACCCCGGCCTGGCTGTCCTCGGTCTCGGCAACGAGCACGGTTTGCTCGGGATCGGCGAGCCTCGCCAGCCACTCCTTCTCCAATCCGATCCGGGTCGGCTTTGGCATCGCGGCCGGGAAGATGTGGGCGAATGCGGCCAGGGCGCTGTTGAGCTGCACAGACGCCAGAGCGCCGACGTCGGCAGCGTCCGCCGCACGGATGTTCACGGGGGTTATCATCCCTCTATTCTCGCTCAATCGACCGCCACAACAGCAGAGGGCGACGGATATCCGCAAGAACGTTGGTCGGTTAGGGTGACGCCATGAAAACCGCGTGGCGTCTTCTGGTTGCGGCCACTCTCTTCGCCTCGTCGTGCGGTGGGGCGGCACCGGCGACCACACTCCCCCCCGAACCGGGGCCGGTGCTCGACGCCGCCGCCCAGGCGATGGGAACCATCGACTACGTCAGGTTCAAGATCGAGAGAAGCGGAGCTCCCGTCTACATCGACCCGCTGGACACCCTCAACTTCAAGCTCGCCGAGGGCCAATTCGCCGCACCGAGCTCCGCCGACGCGGTGGTGACGCTCGCGGTCGGCAACATCAACGCCCAGATCGGGGCGATCGCCATCAACGGTCAGACCTGGCTGACCAACCCTATTTCCGGTGACTGGGAAGAAGCGCCCGCGGGATACGAGTTCGACCCGGCGACGCTGTTCGACCCGGAGGAGGGCTGGCGACCCCTGCTCGCCGAGGGTCTCAGCGACGTCGTGTGGATCGGCGCGGAAGATCACAACGGGGCGCCGCGCTACCACATCCGGGCCACCGCCGACGAGGACCGGGTAGCGCTTATCCTCGCCGGACTGATCGACAAGCAACCCGTCGAGCTCGACATGTGGATCGACCCCGAGACGGGGTATGTGCGAGAAGCGGAACTTCCCACAGTTTTCGAGGGTCAAACGACCGACTGGCTCATCGAGTTCTCCGAGTTTGGCAAGCCGGTCGAGATAACACCGCCCGACACCGGGAGCTAGCGCAATGAGAAAGCTGGCCTCACCTCGCGCCATCCTGATCGTCGTCGCCTTTGGCATCTTCATCGCCGCCGACGACCTGACCGTGGTGACGACGATGCTGCGGCCGATCATCAACGACCTCAACATCGTGCTGCCCGACGGTATCGGCGATGCCGCCTGGATCGTCAACGTCTACCTGATTGCCTATGTGGCGGTGATGCCGTTCATGGGCCGGCTCAGCGACGTGCTGGGGCGCCGCCGGGTGTTCATCGGGGCACTGTCGTTGTTCCTCGTGGGCTCGGTCATCATCCCCACGACGCACACGCTCGGCCCCTTCCTCGTCGGACGGGTGCTGACGGCAATGGGCGGCGGGGCGCTGGTCCCGATCGGGATGGCGGCCGTCAGCGACTCCTACGAGCCACGCAGCCGGGCACGGGCGCTCGGGGTGCTGGCGGCGATCGACACACTGGGTTGGGTATGGGGGCCGCTGTACGGGGCGATGCTCATCCGCTTCCTGGCGTGGCGCTGGCAGTTCTACCTCAACATCCCACTGGCGATTATCGGCATCGTCGCCGGCTGGTTCGTGCTCGGTGACGCCCCCGAGGAGGACCGGCACGCCCATATCGACTGGGTGGGTGCTGCGCTGCTGACCATCGGGCTGGTCTCGTTGAACCTGGCGCTACTCGGCCCCGCGCAGATTCAGAGCGTCACCGGCCTCGAACAGCTCACCGGCGGCAGCCGGGGCGCATTGCGGTGGCTGTATCTGTTGGCCATCGCCGCCGGAGCGGCGTTCGTGTGGTGGCAAAAACGAATCGACGACCCGCTGATCGACCCATACCTGTTCCGGGGGCGGAACCTGGTCTCCGCCGTGTCGGTCAACTTCCTGCTGGGTGGGACCCTGGCCATCGCCATGGTCAACGTCCCGCTGTTCATCAACGTGGTCGAGGTAGATCTGGAGCGCGCCGCGGTGATCACCGGCTGGGTGCTGAGCGCCATGACGGCTTCGATGTCGCTGGCGTCGTATGTCGGCGGCCGGGTCACTGAGAGCCGCTGGTACCGGCCCCCGGTGCTGATCGGGCTGGGGGTGGCGTCTCTCGCCTTTCTTCTGATGGGATACGGCTGGGACACCAGCACCGGCTACTGGGTGATGGCGTGGCAACTCGCCTTCCTCGGAGTCGGTTTCGGGCTGGTGATGGCGCCCACCACCGCGGCAGTTGTCGATTCCGCCCCGCCCGATCGGCGCGGCAGCGCCGCCAGCCTGGTCATGGTGATGCGGCTGATCGGTCTCTCCGTCGGTCTTTCAGGCTTGACTGCATGGGGTCTGTACCGCTTCAACCAGTTACGCGGCCAGATCGACCTCCCGTCGCTCAGCGACCCCAACTACGGCAAGCTGGCCGCAGAGGCCTCCGCCGACCTGACCACCAGGGCGATGGCCCAGACCTTTGTCGCAGCCGGATTTGTCCTGATCGTTGCCTGGCTGGTGGCGACCATGATGCGCCGGGCCCCCCATCACATGTCACCGGAATCGCCGCCCGCCGCGACGGACCAAGCCGAGGGAGCACCCATGAAGCCCAACCGCAACTTGACACCCATCATCATCGCGGGCGGGGTGTTGCTTGCGGTGCTGGTGGTGACGACGCTGTTCCTCGTCGCCAGGGTTGGCTCACTGTCGAGCGAGCTGAACGAGACCAGGGCGCAGCAAGAGCAACTCACCACGGACATGAGCCGGGTCGAGGGCGGCGCCGCGATCTACGCGGCGCAGGTGACCGCTTTTCAGGACAAACTCGGCCAGCTGGGGCCGGCAATCGATTCGGCGCTCGGAGATGCAGTCAGCGGCATCGACGAGTTCGCCAACTCGACGATCACCTTCGACGTGAGCATCAACCAAACCGTGCCGATCGACACCGAGATCGTGCTCGACCGGACCCTCCAGGTGCCCATCAACACGACGGTCCCCATCGACGAGCAGTTCGACACAACGATTACCGTCAACGGACCGTTCGGCATCGATATCCCCCTCAACATCACCGTGCCGATCAAGCTGGACCTGCCAATCGACCTCACCGTCGCCATCCCGGTCAACGAGACGATCCCGATCAAGACGGAGGTTCCGGTCGACCTCGACGTCCCCATCTCCATCGACATCTCCCAGACCGAGCTGGCCACCCTGGCCGAGTCCCTGTCCCAGGGTCTCGAGTCCTTCCGCCAGATGGCGGCGGGCCTGGCCGCGGGCTAGCAGTCCTTTTCGTGCGTAGACCGTGCCGGGATACCGGCACAAGCTACGCCAGAAGCGGTATTTGGGGGGCCTCACCCCACGAGGCTGAGTAGTCGGGGGATTACCTCGTCGACGGTGGCGGCACCGATGTCGGCGCCCAACAGCTTGGCGTGTTCAGGACCGTCGATTGCCGCACCGCCGAGGAAGATGGGCGCATCGACTGAATTGCGCAACGCATGGATGGTCGCCTGGATCTCACCGACCTGACCGGGCGAGGTGGCGCTCACCGCGACAGCAACCAACCGTTGCTGCTTGGCCGCGGTCGCGGCGAACGAGTCTGCCGGGAGTCTGCAGCCGAGGTCGAGGACCTCGAAACCTTCGCACCGGATCAGATCGGCGGCGATCATGAGGGGCAGCACGTGAAGCTCTGAGGCCGTCGTACCCATGACGACGGTGCCCTTCGAGATGCCCCTTCTGGCAATCTGCGCCGATAGACGCGACACGATTCTGATCATCACTTGCGTGGCGGCATGCTCCTCGGCGACCGTCACGATTCCCTGCTCCCATCTCTTGCCGACCGCATACATGGCGGGTATGACCATCTCGACGTACAGCTCACGTAGCGCCTTGCCGGACGCCTGGGCGGCCTCCACGACTCTCCACGCACCCGCTTGATCGGCGGCGAGCAGGCGTTGTAGCAACCGTTGATCCCAGGCGGCCGAGCCATCGCCGTGCCCGGCCGCCGCCGGCGGCTTCTTGAAGTCGACGAGTGCCTGGTGTTCAACACGCCACGTGCCGCCTTCCTTGTGTGCGTCCAGGTATCCGAGACGCACATATCGGTAGACGGTCATGTAGTGGACGCCCAACTCAGCGGCGACCTCGTGCAGGGTCATTGATTTCATGATCCCTCTATTTAGTGCCAAATGTCGCGCTATGCAAGTGCCTATACCGACGTTCCGGCCACAGAGGCTGAGTTTCAGGTCTTGACTATCTCATCAGTCTGTGCTTTATTTAGTACTAAATCTCGGAGGGACATGACACAGACTCTGCACAAGGACCACACGGCGTTCACCCGGCGGGAAGACGACGCCCCGATCGCCTCACAGCTCCGCGCTGGCGACCCCGACGCCCTCCACGAGGCCTACCGCCGTCACGGCCGGCGCGTGTACCGGGTCGCCTACGGGCTCCTGCGACGCGAAGAGCTCGCCGAGGACATCACCCAGGATGTGTTTGTCCGGTTGTGGCGGAAGCCGGAACGCTTCGATCCCTACCGGGGGTCGCTGGCCTCGTTCCTCCAACTCGACGCACACGGGCGTAGCATCGACCTGATCCGCAGCGAAGAGGCTCGCAGTCGACGCGAGAACGCCGAAGAGCGGCGCTCATCCGAACATCAGGTCGGCGCCGAAGAGGAAGCGATGAGCAGAATCACCTCGGAACGGGTACGTAGCGCGCTCACCCTGCTCAAAGACAGCGAGCGGGAACCGATCGCTATGGCCTTCTACCTCGGCTACTCCTACCGCAAGGTCGCCGAAGTGCTCGGGGTCCCGGAGGGAACCGTGAAGAGTCGAATTCGTTCCGGGTTGGCGAAACTTCGCGACATGCTGGGAACCGAGCTACATGGAATGGTTTGAGCTGGATACCGCGGCGACACACGCAGTACACGCTTTGCCCGCGGACGAGGCAGCAAGCTTCGAGCACGGCCTGTCCGCGGATCTCGAAGGCGCGCTCGCCTCTTTCCGAAGGGTCGCTGGCGTTCTGATAGACGGTCTACCCGAAATCGCCCCGCCCGTTTCCGAGGCGCTCTGGGATCGCATCGCGGAATCGTCCGGGATCAGTGCCAATCGCACCCACCGCACGGCCGACTCGACATCGCCTCCTGAGGCATCCGTATGACCACCATCCCGCCGGGTGACCGCACCGGGAGCGTGGTATCCCGCCACGGCCGCTGCGACGCCCTTCTCGAATGGTCCGTCGTCGGCAGCTTCGGCTCGATCGGATACAGACTCCGCTCGCCCGATTGGGAGCGAATACCGGGCGATGCGCTCGCCGATCGGGTCGTCGTCATCACCGGAGCGACCTCCGGAATCGGGAGAGCAGTGGCAACCGGGGCCGCACGTCTGGGTGCCCGGCTGCGCTTTGTCGCCCGCGATCCCGACAAGGCTTCCGACCTCGAGCGCCTTCTCCGGGAGCAGTCGCCCCACGGCGACATCAGCTTTTACCTTGCCGACCTCTCGGTCATGTCACAGGTCTCGGCCGTGAGCCAACAGATACTCGACACCGAGCCCCGGATAGACGTCCTCATCAACAACGTGGGAGTCCTTCCGCAACAGCGGATCGAGACCCCGGAGGGCCTCGAGCTTGCCTACGCCACAGATCTCCTCGGGCCCTTTCTCCTCACCAACCGTCTCAGGAAGCGGATGGTCGATTCGGCGCCGGCGCGGATCATCAGCGTTGTATCCGGAGGCATGTACACACAGGGGCTCGAGCTGGAAGATCCCAACTACGCACAGGGCGACTACCACGGCAGCGTTGCGTATGCCCGAGCCAAGCGCGGGATGATGGTGCTCACCAAGATATGGGCGGACCAGCTTGCCGGCACCGGGGTCACCGCAAATGCCGTTCACCCCGGCTGGGTAGACACCCCGGGAGTACGCAACTCTCTCCCTATGTTCCATCGCATCGCCAGACCGCTGCTGAGAACTCCCGAGCAGGGAGCCGACACGGTGCTGTGGCTGGCGACGTCGCCGGTCGGGGTGGAAGCGACCGGGAAGCTGTGGCACGACCGGGCTGTGCGGGCTGAGTACCGCCTGAAGAGCACCGTCGAGACCCCGGCCGATCGGGACCGGCTGTGGGCGAAGCTCACCGAGACGGCGGATCAGCTGGCCGGCGGGAGATGAATCTGCCCTAATTTTCGCTTCCGGTGTACGACTTCCCGGTATGGAAGGAGGAAACCCGATATGCGAAGACACTCAGTCTTCGATGCCGGGCCCTTCGCCGCCGCGGCGGTTTCTCTGCACCGTTGCCCGGAGTGGCATCGTCGAAATCTCGTACGCGGCGCCCACGATCTGTGCCGGCGCCCGGGCTGCTTCGATGAGACCACGGCCCAGCACCCGTCCGGCTCGCCGGCCGGAGGGGCGACGTACCCAGCCGACGGAGATGAATATGCCGAGTGAGATCACGGCGATCGCGGCCATGATGAGCGTTACGACGATCCAGCCCCAATTGCTGTTGAAACCGGGGATATTGACGAAGTTCATCCCGAAGAACCCTGCGACAAGCGACAGCGGCAGCATGATCGCGGCATAGACGGTTAGCACCATTGTCACGTCGGTCGCCTTGTGAGCCTCGGCACCCCGGTAGGCGTCGAGGATCTCCGCAAGCGAAGCCCGGGCCGCCTCGAGACCCTGGGTGGCACGCACGGCAACGTCAAACACATCTGAGAAGCGGCGGTGACCCGTATCGGTGATGAGCGCGGACGGGCTCTGCCGCAACAGGTCCAGCGTCTCCCGCTGGGGATGCACCACCCGGCGTACCGTTGCCAGATCCGCTCGGATCGCGGTCAGCTCGGTGAGCAGCTCCGGGTCGGCGGCGAGTGCGCCGTCGACGAGCGCATCGGCCGCGTCGTCAAACGCATCGACCACTGCCAGCAGCCGCCTGGTCAACACGTCGGCGATGCGGGCCAGGAGATGATCGACGCCTCCGTTGGCCAGCTCGGAATTCTCGAGAATCCGGTCCCAGAGGAAATCGAGCGCGGGCGAAGGGCAGCGGTGCACCGTCACCAGATACTGCTCGGTGACGAAGCACCCGACATCGTACGTCTCGATCTCGTCCTCCCGGAGACCGTGGAGGATGACGAGCAGGTGCCGACCGAAGTCGTCTACCTTGGAGAGGTCGACATCCTCGACCACATCACGCAGCGCCATCTTGTCGAAGTCGAAAGTGGCGGTCAGGTCGGCTACTGCTTCCATGTCCCCGGTGGCGGCCACGATATCGAGCCACACCCATCTGCCGGCCACGGCACCTTCGGGCAGCTCGGCCGCGACGGAGACTGAGCCTTCATGAGAACAACGGAGAATTCGCGACTCCATGCCCGCATGATTGCCCGCGACCGCCTCGAAGCCAACGACCCATGCATTCGCCTCGACGCCGCCGGCCTACTCAGACGGGCCGACGGGAGTCAGCCTTCCAACCCGGCTAGCCATTCACGCAAGCCGTCACCGGCAGCCCGGCCGATAGCCTCGAGACGATTCTTCAGGAGGGGCTGTACCAGTCGCCCCATACCGGTGAGTTGTAGGTCGGCCTCGTAGGTGACGAGGGTTCCGGCACCGTTGGCCCCGAAAGTGATCGTGTCGACAGCTTCAACACGGCCGCCGTGGCTGCGGAGTACGACCCGTTCGTTCGGCCGGTACTCGGTGACCGTGTACGTCATATCCAGCTTCCGTCCGCCGTACTCGAGCTCCAGTGCATAGCTGGTGCCGACGTCGGTAGGTCCCGGGGATACCTTCACAGAGCGAGTGACACCGGGGTCCCACTGTTCGATATTGGCGAACTCGGCAACTTTGGCAAAGGCCGCAGCCGGATCGAGCGACGTGTGCGCTGTCTCGACAAGACGGGTCATGGTGTTGTTCTCCTTGGTTTCTCCCTTCTTGTTCGGAGCCGACGCCGTTCTGTACGTGCCTTCGGCAATCCAAGCGGCGCCCCCGCTCCGAACCAGTAGCGAAATCAAGGAGAGTCAATGAACATCGCAGTCGTCGGCTCCGGGATCACCGGAATCGGAGCCGCCTGGGCAATCAGCCGGGAACATCGGGTCACCGTCTACGAGGCGGAGAATCGACCGGGCGGTCACACCAGAACCATCGACGTAGATATGGGTGGCTACCACCTGCCCGTCGACACCGGATTCATCGTCTACAACGACCGCAACTACCCGAACCTGGTCGAGTTCTTCCGCACACTCGGCATCGAGACCAAGCCGAGCAGCATGTCGTTCTCGGTAAGCGACCCGGCCACCGGCCTCGAGTACGCGGGGAGCCTCGCCGGAATCCTTGCCGACAAATCGAACCTGGTGCGACCCCGCATGTGGTCGCTGCTCCGGGCCATCAGGGAGTTCCGAACCGAACACGAGCGTCTCGAAGCCGGTGAGGTGCCCGACGGGCTCTCCATCGGCGAGTACCTGACCCACCGCCGCTACCCGAGCGCCTTCGCCTCGCATTACCTGCTCCCGCTGGCCGCCGCCGTCTGGTCCGGAGCCGGTGAGGACGTCTCGGACATGCCCGCACAGACCTTTCTCAGCTTCCTCGCCAACCACGGTCTGCTCCGCCTCACCGATCGCCCCCAATGGCGCACCGTGGCGGGAGGCAGCCGGACGTACGTAGACAAAGCGTTGGGCCACGTCGACGAGATCCTGCTCGACACGCCGGTAGTCGCAGTAGACCGTCGCCCTGATGCAGTGCTCTTGACCGCCGCCCGCGGCGACACCCGGGAATACGACCACGTGGTGTTCGCCACCCATGCCGACACGACGACGCGCATCCTGGGTGCCGCGGCCACCGCATCCGAGCGACGCATCATCGGCGCGTTCCGGTACGCCCCCAACCGGGCGGTGGTGCACAGCGACGAGCGGCTCATGCCACGTCGACGCCGGGCGTGGGCCTCGTGGAACGTAGCCGGCGCCGTGACCGGTGACGCCGACCGCGCCGTCGCTGTCACCTACTGGATGAATCGACTTCAGTCGTTGCCTGGGGATCGTCAAGTCTTCGTTTCGCTGAACCCGGCGATCGAGCCACACCCGGACACCGTTGTTGACGAGGTCTGGTTCTCTCATCCCCAATTCGATGCCGCGTCGGCCCGAGCCCAGCGTGATCTCGGCACGATCCAGGGGGAACGTCGCACCTGGTTCGCCGGCGCCTACTGCGGATACGGCTTCCATGAGGACGGGCTCCAGGCCGGACTCACCGTCGCCGCCCAGCTCGGGGCAGCGGCCCCGTGGGCAGATCGAATCGTGCGCCGCAGCCCGGCCGCGTCCGTTGCGTTGCGCAGGCGATCCCTGGTGACGGCATGAATAGCGGCATCTTTGTCGGCCGGGTCGCCCATCGCCGCAAGGCGCCGTTCCGGCACGAACTGGCCTACCGCACCTTCTCGTTGCTCGTCGACCTGGACGAGCTCGAGGAGCTCGCCGACGGCAGCCGCTGGTTCTCCCACAACCGCTGGAACCTCCTGTCGGTGCACGATCGCGATCACGGAGCCAGAGACGGCACCAGCATGCGAATGTGGATACACGAGCAGCTGCGACTCGCCGGTATAGATCTTCCCGGAGGGCGGATCGAAGTACTCCTCTATCCGCGCATGCTCGGCTACCAGTTCAACCCCCTGACGGTCTGGTTCTGTCGCGATGCCGACGGCTCCCTGGACGCCGTCCTCTACGAGATCCACAACACGTTCGGGCACAGCCACAGTCACCTGATCCCGGTCGAAGGACGCGAACCCCACCGGCACAGCTTCGGCAAGGAGTTCCACGTCTCCCCGTTCTTCGACCGGGAGGGTGGCTATACGTTCACCCTCCGCCCCCCGGGGGAGCGCTTCTCGATCTCGATCGGCTACACCACGCCAACGGAAGATCGACTAACGGCAACGATGGTGGGGGCCCGGCACGAATTCACCGACCGCAACCTGCTCACCGCCTTCTTCACTCACCCCTTGCTCACACTGAAGGTGATCTCGGCCATCCACTGGCATGCGTTGCGTATCCTGATGAAAGGCGGCCGGTATCACCGGGTCCCGGAACCACCGCAGGTACCGGTGCGGATCGAGAGCATGGTGGCCCAGCCGTGAGCGTCTTTGCGTCGATCACGATGAAACCGGTGCGAGCCGGCTACGGAGCGCTGCTACGACGGATTCGAGTCGGCGAGATCACCGTCGAACTACCCGGCTCGGCCATCCTGGTAGGACATGGCGCCGAGCCGGGGCCAAGCGGGCGCGTCACCGTCTACCGTCCGATACGGTTCTTGTGGCGGCTCGCCACAGGCGGCGGCGTCGGGTTCGCCGAGGCCTACATGGCCGGTCTGTGGGACACCCCCGACCTGGCAGCGACCCTGGAAGCGATGGCGAGGAACCTCGACGCCCGTGTGAGGGACCGCAATCCCGGCCGTGTCATCACAGCCGCCCGCCGGCTATGGCAACGATTGACGGTACGGCGCCGTTCCGAGATCCCCAGCATCGGCGACCACTACGACCTCGGCAACGACTTCTACACCGCCTGGCTCGACTCCACTATGACGTACTCATCGGCGGTGTTCCGGTCGGAAGACGACGATCTCACCCAGGGGCAGTTGACCAAGTACCAGCGTCTCGCCGAGCTCGCCGGGGTTGGGCCGGGCGACCGAGTGCTCGAGATCGGCTGCGGCTGGGGAGGCTTCGCGGAATACGCGGCCACCGAGATGGGCGCGTCGGTGACCGGGCTCACTCTCAGCGGTGAGCAGGCGACCTACGCCAGGGAACGGCTCGCCAGGGCCGGTGTCGCCGACCGGACAGAAATCAGGCTCCAGGACTTCCGCGATGAGACGGGGCTGTATGACAAGATCGTGACAATCGAGATGATCGAGTCGATTCCCGCAGATCTCTGGCCCACGCTGTTCGACCAGATCCAGGCCCGGCTCCGCCCCAACGGGGCGGTCGCCATGCAGGCCATCACCATCGACAACCGGCTCTTCGACTCACTGCTCGGCCGCGACGACTTCATCAGCAAGCACATCTTCCCGGGTGGCGCCCTCCCATCGGTGGAAAAGCTGCGCGACCTCGCCGGAGAGCGAGGTTTGACCGTCAGGTCTGTCGACTCGTTCGCCGCCTCATACGCACGGACGCTGCGTACCTGGCGGGAGCGCTTCGAAAACTCCTGGCCGGCATTGCGCAGCCTGGGCCTCGACGAGCGGTTCCGGCGAACGTGGCGCTACTACCTGGCGTACTGCGAGGCCGGGTTCCGCACCGGGAGGATCGATGTCCACCAGCTGGGAATGGTCAAGACGCCTGCCAGGCTTTGAGGGCCATCTTGCGGTCGCGGATGGTGGCGGCGATGAACTCGACCCGCTGGCCCGGTACCGGGGTCTCCCCCTTCTCGAACGAGCCGGCGTGGACGAAGACCTCGTCACCGCGGTCATCGGACAAGATGCGGCCGAAACCGCGGGCCGGGTCGTACCAGTCCACCGTCCCTTCACCCTGGGTGCGCCCGTTGCCCACCGGCAGCAGCGAAACCTTGCCGACGGTGAGTGCCAGCACCAGTGCTGCGATCAGCAACAACAACGGATAGGCGATCTGCGGAATCGCGGCAACGCCACTGTGAAAGGCGTCGGTCACGGCGCGGCCAACCCGCGGGAGCAAAGCCCCGTCCTCCTCGGCCGGCGGCCGCCACGCCGCCGCAGTGGCGGCAACGACCGCCGCCCGCGATCCTGCCGGGGGCTCGACCTCGCCCGGTGTCTGTGCGGCCACCACGGTCAGGACGACGGTTGCCGTCGACTCCTCCCCGAGCTCGTCGACGGCGGCATAGGTGAACTTGTCGGCCCCGACGTAGCCGGCTTCGGGGGTATAGGTGAAAGAACCGTCGGCGTTTAGGGTCAGCTCACCGTGGTCGGGTCGGGCCACCAGCACCGCGGTCAGCTGCTCGCTGTCGGGATCGTGGTCATTGCCCAACACCCCGGGGGCGTCGACCTGAAGCGTCTCGCCGCTCGTCAGCTGGTACTCGTCGACACCCGGCTCCGGCGGAGCATTGCTCTCTCTGATCTCGATCAGCACGGTCCCCTCAACCTCGAACTCACCGTCGGTGACGGTGAAGGTGAACGCGTCGCTCGTGCCCCCATCGCTCAGGTAGGTCAGTGTGGGCGGCACTCCGCTGAGCCTGCCGTTGCTCGGCTGGTCGACGATCGTGAACGTGAGCGGGTCGCCATCGGGGTCGGATACGTCGAGTTCGATAGGTGTCGTTCTCCCCACCATCGCCGCCACCGTCACCGGCGTGACCACCGGCGGCCGGTTGGTCTCGTCGATCGCCCAGCTGAACGAAGCGTGACTGGACGCCGCAGGCCGCCCATCATCGGTGACCGTCACTACGACGCTATACGGCGATCGCGCCCCGGCCTCGTATCCGACTTCGCCGCTGATCACGCCTGTGGCCGGATCGATCTCGAGCCCTGCAGGGAGGTCCGCCGCCGAAAAGGTGAGGGCGTTGCGTTCCACGTCGGTTGCGGTCACTCTCACCAGCACGCTGTCGCCCTCGGCCGAATGCTGGTCGGAAACGGCGCCGATCTCGGGGGGCGTGTTGTACTCAGGAAGGACGACCGTGATCAGCTGGGTATCGGATAGTCGCGGCGACCCCGAATCCGACACGATCACGTTGAACCGGTAGGTAGCCCCGTACTGGTCCTGCGTCGGTTTCCAGGTGAACACCCCACCCTTCTCGTCGATCGTGGCGCCGGCCGGCACCGGGTCGACACCCTCTGCCAGCCAGTAGATGAGCGCGTCACCCGGGTCGGCGTCCAGGGCAGAAACCGTGAACCGGACCACACCGTCCTCGAGAACCGTTTGCTCGCCGAGCGGCTGCATGGTCGGAGCATGGTTGCCGGCCGTTACCAACCACGAGAAGGAACGCGTCGCCCGGGCGGGAGGGTTGCCGTCGTCGGTCACGGTGATAACGGCGGTACCCGAGGTGGCGTCCCCAACGCTCGACACAGTCCCGCTGATCTTCCCCGTAGTGCTGTCGATGCTCGTTCCCGGGGGAAGCCCGGTTGCCGCGAACGTGAACGAGTTGGCCGGCTGGTCGACATCGGTAACCGGGATTTCAAGCTCGAGCTCGTCGCCCGGTCCGAGCGCCTGATCCGGAATGGATCCGATTTTGGGTGCGGTGTTCACCTCGGTGACCGTCACCTGAAAGGACTCCTGGTCGGTCTGCCCCGACGCATCCGCCACGCGGGCGACGATCGTATACGTACCAGGACCGTTGGCCTCCGAAGGGGTCCACGTGATGGTTCCGCCCGGCGCCATGACTGCACCGAGCGGGCCTCCGGCCAGAGAGAAGCGGAGCACGTCATTGGGTAGATCGGGGTCGCTTGCTTCGACCGTCACCCGCATCTGGCTCAGCTCGGCAACGGTCTGATCCGGAATGGGCTCGAGCGAGGGACCGTTGCCGAAATCGGCTACCGCGGCACCGGGCAACGCAGCCACAAGGGCTGCTGCGGCAAAGGCAGTCGCGATACGACGAAGACCGGCCATCATCGGTCAGACGCTGGAGCCGGGCCCGCATCGTCGTCGGCCTGCGTCGCCAGCGGCAGGGAGACGACAAACGCTGTGCGGTTGGCGACTCGCTGATATTCGAGCGATCCACCCATCGCCCGGGCCAGCAGTCGTGCCACCGCAAGACCCAGACCGGGTGTTCCCGTTGTCAAAGGCTCCCCACCGCTCACAAAACGGGCAAACAACTGATTGACGATCTCCTCGGGGACACCAGGCCCGTTGTCCTCCACCGACACGACATACTTACTGCCCGCCGCGTCTCCGAAGATCCTGATGTCGGGACCACCGTGCTCGATGGCGTTGGTGATGAGGTTGCGTAGGATCTGCCTTACCCGGAGCGCGTCGGCCCGCACCGCACCACCACCCCATGTCCCACCAACGGCACGCCCACGCTTCTCGAACGGCGCAATCACTTCGCGGATCTGCTCATCCATGTCGAGGGTCTCGAGACCGATTGGGAGCGGGGCGCTCTCATCGTGGGCAGCCACCAGCAGGTCTTCAACCATACGCGCCAGCTCGCCGGACTCCTGGTTGATCAGACCGACCAGATCACCCGCCTGCGGGTCGATGAACCCCTTGTCGAGAAGCACCTCGGAGAAGCCGTAGATCGAGGTGAGTGGTGTCCGTAACTCTTCCGAGAAGTTGGCGATGAACTGATCCTTGGCTCGGCCCAACGTCTTTTCTGCCTCAATGCGGGCATCGAGATGGGCCGTAGCGTCGCGGAGCTGGCGGCGGGCAATCAGCCAGTAGACGAAGACCGCCACCAGGGGAATGAGGAAAAGCGTGAGAAAACCAACGAGGCGGGTCAGAGAGCTCACGCTATCGGTGGTGTCAGACACAGCCTGAGCCGCGGAGTCACGCTCAATAGAGAGCTCGTTGACGAAGCGGTCTGAAGCCTGCGCCAGGGATCCCGTCAACGCGTCAGCTGCCTGTTGCGGAACGCCGGACGACGCCGCCGAGGTCACGTCCAGGGCAGCCGCCTGCCAGGCGTCGAAAGCGGGGGTGAGCTTGTCCACCAGACCGGAATCCAGGGCCTCGAACCGCTCACCAAGGTCGGAAACGGCTCGATCTGCCTCACCTGCGGCGGCCTCGACATCGGCGGGGGTCGCCACCTGGAGTGCGGCATCCTGGGAAACGAGGACGAGCTGCCCGATCGACTTGATCGCCACGTCCTGAGCAGCAAGAGCGAGGTCGGCCCGGTGCAACGTCTCGGCCTTGTCGAGCGCCCGTCCCGTCGTGAACGAGTTGACGAACAGAAACGCTCCCAGGGCAAGCAGAGCCACGGCGACAACACCGGCGATGGTCCACCACAGGGCACGCGACTGATTGGCACGGGTCAGAGCCATGTACTCCCTCACATCGACAGGGACTCGCCACCGCTGAACCGGTGGCCGGGGCTATATGGTGGCATCTTCCGCTGCTCCGTGCTAACTAGCCCCCGGCGCCTTTGCCAGGTGGTGGAGGAAAAACGCGTAGATGTCGGCTGCCTCGTCTATGAGCTTCGAGATGGGCTTGCCGAGACCGTGACCGGCGCGCCGATCGACACGAAGCAGGGCCGGTCCGGAGCCGCCGACGGCGGCCTGGAGCGTGGCAATGAACTTGTAGGCGTGAAGCGGCACCACCCTGTCGTCGGTGTCACCGGTGGTGACCAGCGTCGGCGGATAGGTCGCCGGAGTCACGTTGTGCAACGGCGAATAGGCATGCAGGTATTCAAATTGCATAGGACCGTCGTCGGCACTGCCCCATTCCGCCGTCCAATAGCGGCCGGCAGTGAAACGGTGATAGCGGAGCATGTCGGTGACCGGCACCATCGCCACCGCGGCGCCGAACAGATCGGGCCGCTGCACCAGACACGCCGTCACCAGCAGGCCACCGTTGGATCGACCGTAGATGCCGAGATGCTCGTTTGACGTATAGCCGGAAGCGATCAGGTGCTCGGCGGCAGCGATACAGTCGTCGAAGACATTCTGCTTGGCGCCGAACATGCCCGCTTCATGCCATTTCCTGCCATACTCGCCGCCGCCCCGGAGGTTGGCCAGGGCGAAGACGCCGCCTGCTTCGACGAACCCGAGCCGATCGGGGGCGTACATCGGGGTCATGGAGATATCGAAACCGCCGTAGCCGAACAGAATGGTCGGGTTGGTGCCGTCGAGAACAACATCTGTGCGGTGGCTGACGAACATCGGGATGGGGGTGCCGTCTGCCGACCTCGCCCAAATCCGCTTCGTGACATACCGATCGGGATCGATCCTGGCATCGGCCCCGGCGACCGCAGCGAGCGAACCGCCGACCAGGTCGTAACGGAGCACAGTTGGGGGAAGGACAAACGACTCGAAGCTGATGAAGAACTCGTTGTGGCCGGGCTTTCCGGCAAACTCGGTGACGCTGCCGAGTGCAGGGAGATCAAGCGATGCGACAGGCTCCCCGTTGAGGCTGTAGACCGAGACCGCGTGGCTGGCGTCACGCAGCACGAAGGTGACGAGCCGCCCGCCGGCGACGGCGGCGAACTCCATGGTGTCCTTTCCCTCAGGAACGATCTCACGCCAATTCTCGACGGTGGGCCGGGCGAGCGGGATGGCGATGACCTTGCCCCTCGGTGCGTCCCTGTCGGTCAGGAGGTAGAGCCACCCGTCGACGTGATCAATGAGTTGATACTTGGCATCGAAGTCGTCGAGAAGCTCGACAAACACCCCGCCGTCGCCCTCCTCCCGGTAGTAGAGGCGGTTACGCGTGTCGGTTCCGTGCCAGACATGAAGCACCAGCAGCCGACCGTCATCCGTGACAATGGGTTGAAAGCCGAAGTCCGGTTCGTCCGGACGGGCGTATACGAGTTCGTCCTCGGTCTGGTCGTCGCTGAGCCGGTGAAGGTGGACACGCTGGTTGGTCGACGGCGAGGCGCCGGGGAACTCGCCGGGCTCCGGGAACCGGGCGTAGTAGAACGCCTCCCCATCCGGGGTCCACGCCAGGGTCGTGAACTTGATGCGTTGCAGCTCGTCGGGGAGGTGCTCCCCGGTCTCGGTATCGAGCACCCGGGCTACCTGCCAGTCGCTGCCTGCCTCGGCAACGGTATATGCCAGCAGCCCACCGTCGCTGGTGAACGACAGAGTCATCAGGGCGACGGTACCGTCGTCGGACATGGTGTTGGGGTCGAGCACGACGACCGGATCACCGCCGGCCGCTGGACGTTTATAGAGGATCGGCTGAGGTTGCAGACCGTCGTTCCGGGTGAAGAAATACCAGTCTCCCCGGCGCATCGGCGTCGACTCCCGTGGGAAGTTCCACAGTTGCTCGAACCGGTGCCGCAACGCGGACCGCTGCGGGATGGCATCGAGATGAGCGAACGTGACCTCGTTTTGCGCATCCACCCAGGCGAGCGTCTCGGCGGAGTCAGTCGCCTCCAGCCATCGGTAAGGGTCGGCAACCGCCATGCCGTGGTAGTCGTCGACCGTCTCGTCTCGTCGTGTCACCGGGTAATCGGGCATTGGCTCCTCGCAGACCGGAGCGGATCGTAGAGCGTCGCACCGGGACACGCCGTCGGATTCCGGTAGGAAACCCGGCCAAGCCAGAATGTGCCTATGAAACGATCCCTTCCACTGATCCTGGTCGCCACCGCCCTCTTCACCTTCCCTTCGCCGCAAGCTGGGGCGGCTTCCGCGTGTGGCCCGCTGTCATCGGCGACGGGAAACGTGGTGACCGTCGCCACCACCGCCGATCTCCAGGACGCGGTGAACAACCTCACCTCCGGCACCACCATCCTCATCGCAGACGGCACCTACGACCTGACCAACACGCTCAACATCCGTGGCGTATCCAACGTGACAATCCGCTCGGCGAGCGGCAACCGCGATGCGGTCGTCCTGCGCGGACGGGGCATGTCGAACACCAGTTACGGCAACGTGCCACACGTGATGGCGGTCTACGACGCCAAGGAAGTGCTGATCGCCGACCTCACGCTGCGTGACGCCTACTACCACCTGATCCAGATCCACGGGGAGGATGACGCCGACGGAGTGCATCTGTACAACCTTCACCTGGTCGACGCCGGTGAGCAATTCGTCAAGGGATCGACGGCGGGCAACCCGGGACCCTATGCAGACGACGGCGTCGTCGAGTGCTCTCTGTTCGAGTACACCGACCGGGCTCGCAGCGACTACACCAACGGCGTCGACGTGCTCGCCGGGTCGGGGTGGATCATCAGGGACAACGAGTTCCGCAACATTCGCGCTCCCGAGGGCCAGCTCGCCGGGCCGGCCGTGCTGATGTGGCGCAACTCGATCAACACCGTCGTCGAACGAAACCTGTTCATCGAGTGCGACCGGTCCATCGCTCTCGGATTGTCGGCGCCCGACGTCAACTCCAGGGACGGCGAGAGCACCTATGACTTCCAGGGCGGTGAGATCCGCAACAACATGATCTACCGGGAAGGCTCCGGCGACATCGGCATCACCGTCAACTACGCACGGGACGTCGCGATCTATCACAACACGGTCATCCAGAATGGCACGTTCCCGTCGGGGACCATCGAGTACCGCTTCTCATCGACCACGGCGACGATCGCCAACAATCTCACCGATGGGCCGATCTGGCAGCGGGACGGCGCCACGGGGACGCTCCAGGGCAACGTCACCAACGCGCCCGCCGGCTGGTTTTTCGGGAGCGGCGATCTGCACCTGACCGCAGCGGCCACCGGAGCCATCGACGCCGCCGCTGGTGTCACGCTCGTCGACGACGATTTCGATGGGAACTATCGGCCGGTCGGGGCAGCCGCCGACATCGGTGCTGACGAGTACGGATCGACAGATGATCTACCCGCCTCCGGGTTTCGGGACGTGCCGCCCGGCTACCTCTTCGAGAACGACATCAGCTGGCTGGCCGACCAGGGCATCACCAAGGGCTGCAACCCGCCGATCAACGATCTGTACTGCCCGGACGATGTCGTCACCCGGGAACAAATGGCCACGTTCCTGGTTCGGGCACTCGATCTGCCGGCGGTGACGAGCAACCCCTTCACCGACACGGGGTCCTCGGTCCACTTCGCCAATATCAACACACTGGCGGCGGACGGGATCACCAAAGGCTGCAACCCGCCGGCCAACGACCACTTCTGCCCCACCGACCCGGTGACCCGCGCCCAGATGGCGGCGTTCCTGGTGCGAGCGCTTGATCTCACGGGTGACGCAGACGGTACCCAATTCGTGGACGACAACGGGTCTGTCTTCGAGACGAGCATTGAGCTACTGGCCGGCGCCGGGATCACCAAGGGCTGCAACCCGCCGGCCAACGACCGGTTCTGCCCGACACAGTCGGTGACCCGCGGCCAGATGGCGGCGTTCCTTCACCGGGCGCTCGGCTGATAGCGGTCGAGCACGCGGAGCGCCCGCAACGTGTTCCAGCGGCTGGGCTCGCGCCCCGTCTCCATGTCGAACCACACCCGGCCCTGGTGCTTGTTCTGCACGGGCCACTTACCGTCCTTGCGTCGCTTGGTGACGAGGAGCTCGAGAGCGTCGTCGAGCCGCTCGTCGTAGGGGGCGTCGACCAGGCGAAAGTAGTCGAGACCACGCAGCACGTCGTAGTACCAGCGCGGCGGGAACGACAGCTTGGTGAAGGACGGGTGCGACACCTCGCCCGTGCGGTGTGAGCGGTACATCCGGTGACCGAGAAAGAACTCGCGGCCCCGCCCGGCCGCTGTGTCACTGGCAGGATCGCCGATCTCGGCGAGGGCCTCGAGCACGGAGATCGTCGTATGAAAGGACCCGTGGCTCGACCCGGAGCGTCTCGCCGAGCAGTTCCAGCCCCCGTCGGGAAGCTGTTGATCGAGCATCCAGGCCAGCGCTTCCTCGCGGCGCGGGTCGCGGTTGTCGAAGTAGTAGTCGAGAGCGAGAAACATTGCCGTCACACAGACATCGGGCATCACCGCCGTGTTCGCCCAGGTGACCCCTCCGTCGACGATGATCCGGTCCCACAGCGCCCGGCAGCCTCGCCTGCCGTCAAGGCTGTTGGGCGGTATACCGAGCCGGCGCAACAGCAAGAGCGTGTATGTGGTGGAGATCCACTTCGGGCCGTAGACGCCATGCGCCCAGGTACCTTCCGCGTCCTGCTTCTCCAACAGCCGCTTTCCCCAGCCGGTGGTCGCAACCCGGGCCCGCTCCCGTGCCACCGTCGCGGGTGCCCGATTGAGCAGGTCCTGCATCGTTTGCCAGCTGATGGAGGCATCGCCGTCTATGAGCCAGCCCGTTGCCTCGGATGCAAAACCCATCGACATAGCCTACCCACGAGGTACGATGGAAATATACACGGAGGCACTTCAAGTTTCTATGCAATCTGCCGACATTCACTGCATGGAACATACCTACCAGCGCATGCACACTGCAGAGCGTGAGCGTCACCACGACGAGCTGCGCGATGAGGGGTACGAGTGGTGCCCTGAGTGCGGCACCGTGCTCGTCTGGGATCTGCCCTCGCGAGGTTCTGAGCCCTGCCGCTCGGCTCTCCCCGTCGTGTGTGGCGACATCCCACCGATCACCGCTGAGGATCTCGCACTGACGGGCCCGGCGCCGTACTGACCCGGACGAGACTCAGCCCCGGTGTAGTGACTCCGGGGCTGAGGGGAAGAGTTCGCACGCAGGTCTCTCGGGGCGCCTCATCATCGTTTTCACGGTGATTATTGGCCGGGAGGGGAGGAAGGGGAGAGAGTGAGCCCGATGCTCCTGCGTGCGATATTCGGTTGTCTGTCATGTTTCCATGACTCGTTCATCATCTCTCCCCAACCTGAGACCAGCCGAATGAGAACCTAAGAGGTTCCTGAGAGTTTCGCTCCCGGTTCTTGCGGACATCGGCGGGCTTTCGAGGCGTCAGAAATCCGCAACACGCTGAGAGGTCAGTCCGGTTCGTACATGCCCCGCATCGACCAGATCAGAGTTCGCATGGTCTTGGGTTGGGTGAGGATCGTGACGATGGCGTCCGCGATGTCCTCCGGGCGCATCATCTCTGCGAGGACGGGCATGTCCGGGGTCCGCCCGAAACCCATTGCGAACTCCGTCTCGACACCGCCGGGGCAGATGGCGCTTACCCGAATGTTCTTCTGCCGCAGCTCCTGGTCGAGACCACCGGCCAGACCCACCTGGGCGTACTTCGTCGCCGCATACACGGCCTGGTTCGGACCACTGCGCAGACCGGCCGTCGACGCCACGATCACGATGTCGCCTTCGCCCCTCTCGAGAAAATGCGGCACAGCGGCGCGGACCGTCCATACCGTACCGGCGACATTTGTGTCCATCATGTCGCGGAGCCGCTCGTCGCTGTTGTCCATGATCCCGCCGTATGTTCCGACTCCCGCGTTGGCCACGAGCACGTCGAGGTCACCAAACGAACCGACCGCCGTGGCGACGAGACGACGAGCCCCCTCGGGGTCGCAAACGTCCATCTCGACGGCGACAGCCGCCCCATCGAGCTCATCAACGATTGTGCGGAGCCGCTCGGGATGCCGCGCCCCCAGCACCAACTTGGCCCCGCGGCCGGCGAGCGCCCGTGCCGTGGCCGCCCCGATCCCCGAGCTCCCACCTGTGATGGCAACGATCCGACCAGTGAGATCTCGCATTGTGTGCGCTCCTTGATTGACGAGGCCAGCGTACCTACCGGCGCGACGTCACCGTCGTGAGAGCGGGGCGAGAAAGCGATTGCGTGACGAGTCGAGCAAATCCGTTGGCTCCTCGAGCCGGGTGACCGTGACCGACGCCGCGCCAGCAAGGGTGGCGATCAGGTTGGCCTGCTCCTCGACCCGATCCCAGCGCGCGGGCGACCACTCCTCGAACGGTGCCACCTTCAGCGCCAGCGGGGAGTCGGCGCTGCCGAGGTCCCACTGACCGACCGCCCGCCCGTCGTCGAGTACGACGGAGGTGGCGTTTCCATACCGGTCGTATACCAGCGGGGCGAAGCTCGGATCAAGCAGCCGATCGCGTTTGCGATAGGCGACCATGAGCGCATCCCATACCGGCAGCAGCCTCGTCCCCTCGAGCAGCACCGCTGCATCTCCGGTACGAGCCAGATCGATGCCGTCGGCCGCCTCCAAGGACTCGGTCTTGGTCCATCCCGTCCACCATTTGACGTCGTCGAGGGTGACCGGACCGTAGGCGGCGACATACCGCTCCACTAATTCCCGTTTCGCATCCAGCTCGCCGATCGCCTCCGGATCGACTTCCGGGATCCAGTCCGCCCAGCGCGCATACAGGTAGCGATCGGAGCGCCAGGTGCCTGTGGACGTCGCCCGCACCAGCCGGAAGTCGGACAGCATTGTTCCGATGACGATGCCCAATTCGTCATCGAGTTCGTGCTCGGGATCCACGATGTCCCGGATCTCTGAGGCTGCTCGGGGCCCACCGGCCAGCGCTTCCTCGATCGCCAAAGAGAGCCGCTCGTAGCGCCTCTCGATCCGCCTTCGCCTGACGTTCTGCTTTCGCCCGATGCTCCGGGTAGCCGCCGCAACCATGGCGACCATCCCGACGGGGAGCGTGTACACCGAGTAGCGCATCGCCCGGATCCGCACCAGCATCTGTCCGGCGATGGCGGCGTCGAAGCTGGCGATGGAGAAGTGGGGCACCCGGGCAAGAGCCGACAGATAGCAGGTCGGGGCTGTCCCGTAGACGCCCAGCGATTGCTCGAGAACCGAAACGAGACGGTGCACCATGACGGAACCATACACGGCCTCATGATGCGATATCTCGGACCTTCGCACCGGGTTGCCTGCGAGCTGCGGCAAACTTGATATGTTGGTCAAACACAGCCTGCAACGGTCGGCCTGCCCCGACGCGACAAGGAGATCGGATGATGGAGTTTCGCAACCCGGGTGCTCAGATCTTCGTTCCCGACGGGGCGGCTTCGGAGATTGCGCTGTCCCGGACGACCCACCTCGCCGTAGGCGCACACCAGGACGACATCGCGATCATGGCTTGCGACGGGATCTTGCACTGCTTCGGGCAGAGCGATCGGTGGTTCCTGGCAGTCACCGTGACCGACGGAGCGGGCAGCCCCCGAGCAGACCTCTACGCCGACCACAGTGACGAACAGATGCGACGTGTTCGCGCCGGCGAGGAGAACAAGGCCGCCTACGTCGGCGAGTACAGCGCCGCTATCCAGCTCGACTACCCGAGTGCGGTCGCCAAAGACGGATCGTCATCTGATGTCGTCACGGAGCTGGCAGGCATCATCACCGCAGCCGCACCACGGGTCGTGTACACCCACAACCCGGCCGACAAGCACGACACCCACGTCGCTACCGCTCTGCGCACGATCGCCGCAATCCGCAGCCTCGCCGCCGATGAGCAACCCGAGAAGCTGTACGGCTGTGAGGTCTGGCGCGACCTCGATTGGATGACCGACACAGACAAGGTGCTTTTCGACGTCACGCTTCGCCCAAATCTCTCCGCTGCTCTCGTCGGCGTATACGACTCGCAGGTGTCCGGAGGGAAGCGCTACGACCTCGCTGTCTCCGGACGCAGGTTGGCACACGCCACCTACTTGCAGAGCCATGAGGTAGACACGGCCGGGGCAATCATCATCGCCATGGATCTGACGCCGCTGATCCAAGACCCGGCGGCGGACGTTGCCGACCACGTCACCGCCCACATCGCACGGATGCGAGATGAGATCACCGCCCGGATCGATCGTCTCTGCTGAGGGTGGTGGCAACGTGAGCATGCGTGCTGAGATCCTGGAGCAGCCGGGCGTGTTGCGGCACGCCCTGGAAGCCAACCGGGAGCCAATCGCCAACGTGGCGGCCGCCGTCACATCGCACGACTTCAATTACGCGATGATCGCCGCCCGGGGCACCTCGGACAACGCCGCACGCTATGGGAAATACCTGCTGGCGGCGCACAACCGGATCCCGGTGGCATTGGCGGCTCCGTCGCTCTTCACCAGCTACGACCGGCCACCACGCCTCGACGGGGCGCTCGTCATCGGAATCTCACAGTCCGGCGAGTCACCAGACCTGATCGCGGTGCTCGAGGAAGCAAGCCACCAGGGAAGACCGACAATTGCGATCACCAACGAGCCGGAGTCACCGCTCGCCGGGCAAGCGGACGCGGTCATAGACATCATGGCGGGCCGCGAGATGGCCATCGCCGCCACAAAGACCTACACGGCCGAGCTGCTGGCAATCGCCATGCTCTCGGCAGCGCTCGACCCGGGTGCATGGGCGGACCAACTGACGGCGCTGCCCGGGCATGCCCAATCCGTTCTCGACGCCGAAGAGCACATCGCGGCGCTCACGGGTGCATTCGCCGACATGGGCGCGTGCGCCGTTCTCGGGCGCGGCTACAACCACTGCACCGCATTCGAGTGGGCGCTGAAGCTCCAGGAGGTCACCTACACCCTGGCGCATCCCTATTCGAGCGCCGACTTCAGACATGGGCCGATTGCCGTCGTCGAGCCCGGCTTCCCGATCCTGGCCGTCGCCATGGCGGGCCCGCTGTTTGGTGACATGATGGACCTACTACAGAAAGCAACCACGATACATCGCGCACGCACCGTCGCCATCACCAACCGATCGGAAGCGCTCCATGCGGTGCATTCCGGCGTGATGTTGCCCGACATGCCGGAGTGGATGACACCAATCGCGGCGATCGTGGCCGCCCAACTGTTCACCCTGCACCTCGGGGAGGCCCGTGGTCTCGACCCCGAGCGACCCCGCGGATTGACAAAGGTCACGAGAACGATCTGACCGGCTCGAGTATGAACAAAAGGAGAACTTCCTCTCCAGGAGGAACAACCGTGGGTCGTGTGACCGTTTGCGCCCGTAGAGTCGTCCAAACGGGGTGAAGATGATGGATTTCTTGAAAAGATACAAATGGGTGCTCGGCGGAGTGGCGGCAGTTGTGCTCCTGGTGGCCTTCCTGGCGTTCCGGCCCGACAAACTGTTCGTCGACGATCGGGTCGACGAGTCGCTGCAAGACGCCTTCCCAGTGGTCTCGACGGTGACAACCACGACAACCATCGAACCCGCCACAACCACTACCACCATGACCGAACACGAGACGACAACGACCACCGAGGCCATGACCGAAGACGAGACGACCACGACCTACGAGGACATGACCGGAGAAGAGACAACCACAACGACCACCGAGGCCATGACCGAGGACGAGTCCACGACGAGCACCACAGCAGCTGCGTCTTCCGAGCCGACCGTCGTCGCCACCGGGCCGATAACGAGCTTCGCCCACGAGGCGTCCGGCACAGCCACGATCTACGAGCAGAACGGCGCCTACGTGCTGCGGTTCGAGGATGACACCGAGATCTTCAACGGCCCCGATCTGTATGTATACCTGCTCAACAAGGACGATTACGAGCCAAACAACCTCGGCGCCTACCTCGACCTGGGGAACCTGAAGGGCAACGTCGGTGGCCAGAACTACGAGCTGCCTGCGGAATACGACCCGTCTGTGCATCACTATGCCCTCGTCTGGTGCAAGCGATTCTCGGTCCCCTTTGCCGGAGCGCTCGTCGCGCCTTGATTCAGCGCCGGGTGAAGGGTTGGATCTGGAGGGTTGTGACGCTCAGGTCCACCGTCAGAGCGCACTCATCCGGCCCGGGGCAACTCATCGAGCACGACCCCGATGTAGCGCAGCTGCCCGGAGCGGTCGTCCGTCGTGACTCGAGACCCAGCCTCCCGGAAGCGCGAAGTGCGTCGAGCATGGCAGCCACCCGGGACGGAGGGACGCCAAGACGGTCGGCCAACTCGATGCCGGTGACCGGCCCGGAGGCTCGCTCCAACTCGTCCAGTAGTGCGGCCAGCCTCATCCGATCCCCAACAATCTGCCGCCCTGGAACACGACGAAGGCGCCGGCGCCGGCGATCGCAAACTGACCGATCACGCTCACCCACATCCACCTGGTCCCGAACTCCTGGCGGAACGCGGCAACTGCAGCCATACACGGCGTGTAGAGGAGAACAAAGACCATGAATGCAAACGCCGCGAGAGCACCGTGACCACCGCTGCTCCCGGCAAAGGAGTCGCGGACGGCGGTCTGTAGACCCGTGCCTGTGTCGTCGTTGAGGTCGACGAAGTCCAGACCGACCACCCGGGGGATGGCGCGCACCGTGTCGACGCCCGCGGTGACAAACGATCTGCCGATATCACGCAAATCGTCGCCCAGGCTGGGAGCGGGACCGACGACGGCCTGCCCTTCGGTGCTGTAGAGCTGGGCCATGGTGCTGACGACCACCTCCTTGGCAACGAAGCCGGAGAGCAGCGACCCGGACTGCTCCCAATCGCCAAAACCGAGCGGACGCAAGATCGGCGCGATGCCTTTGCTGACGACCCCGAAGGCGCTGTGCTCGACATCCGTGTCTGCGAAGTGACCGCCGCCGCCCAGCGGGATCGAGAGCAGCAGCCACACCACCATGCTCGCCACGAGGATGGTGGTCCCGGCACCCTTGATGAATGACGCGGTGCGTTGTTTCACCAGGATCCACACGGTTCTCATGCTGGGGAGCCGGAACTCGGGCATCACCATCACCAAAGGTGCGGGATCGTCCTCGCGCATGACGGTGCGGCTGAGCAGGAACCCGATGGCGACCGCTACTGCGATCCCGATCAGGTACATCGCAAAGACCACCATGCTCTTGGTCCTGGCAAAGAAGACTCCGGCGAGGAGAACGTAGACGGGGAGCCGGGCACCACACGACATGAACGGGGTGATCAGACCGGTGAGCAGCCGATCCCGTGGCGAGTCGAGTGTCCTCGTGGCATACACAGCCGGGACGGTGCAGCCGAAACCCACCATCATCGGCAGGAAGGCCTTGCCGGGGATGCCGATGGCGCGCATCGCCCGATCCATGACGGCGGCAGCCCGCGACATGTACCCGGAATCCTCGAGCAATGCAAGCATCAGGTACAGACCGAAGAGAACGGGCACGAAGGTCAGCACGCTGCCGACGCCGGCGAGGACCCCATCGACGATCAAGCTCTTTACCCATCCACCGCCCAGCCTGACAACCGACAGAAGGCTCACCACCCACCGGGAGATCGGCCCGGAGATGGTGCTCTCGATCCAGTCGAGATACGGTGCGGTGACGTCGGCGGTGACCCGGAGAACAACCCACATCACCGCGAGGAATATGGGAACACCGACGAACCGGTGCGTCAAGACCCGATCGGCCCGATCCGACCATGTCGTGACCGCGGGAAGCGATCCCGTCATCTCGTCGACGAGTTCGGAGATCCAGTTGAACCGATGCTCGGCGAGCTCCATCTCACACTCGGACTCGGCCTCGGCGGTTATACCGTCCCGATCGGCGGCGGCGGCCTCCAGCACCACGCGTCCGCCGTCGCTTCCGGCGAGTCTCCGCCGTAGACCGTGGTCCCCTGCGAGTAATTGGAGCGCAGCCCATCGCGGGGAGCCGAGCTCGACGGCGACCGGGCTCGAGGTGATGTTGGCGACCAGACGCTCGAGGTGACGCTCGACCACCGGGCCGTAGTCCACCCGCAGTGGCTGCGGCGAGCGCTCCAGACACCGGTCAATCGCCTGCCTCAGCTCGGCGAGGCCGGTTCCCTTCCTGGCGACGGTCCGCACCACCTCGACGCCCAGCCTGCGGGCCAGTGCAGACTCGTCGATTTCGATGCCTCTTCGCTCGGCCACGTCTGTCATGTTCAGCGCGATGACTTGCCGGTGCCCGGCCTCGGCGATCTGCGCGACGAGATGGAGGCTGCCCGTCAGGTTGGACGCGTCTACCACCGACACGACAACATCGGGCCGTTCCTCCGCCAGGTACGTTGCGGCGATTGCTTCTTCTGCGGATACCGCAACCAGACCGTAGGTGCCCGGAAGGTCGACCACTGCGAACTCCTGCTCCCCAACCCGGAACTGTCCCGTGTACTGGGCGACGGTCTGGCCCGGCCAGTTGCCGACCTTCTGCTGCAGACCCGTCAGCTGGTTGAACAGCGAGGTCTTACCCGCATTGGGACATCCGGCGACGGCGACGATGGGATGCTCGCGCGTCCGAACCCTGTCGTCTCCGGCCTCGCAATCGGCGTGACTGTGGCGAGTCCGCTGGCTCGACGAGCAGGTGGGGCAGGACATTCAGCCAACCTCGACCTCTACCGACGACGCCGCCGTTCTGCCGATGGCGATGCGGGCTCCGCCCAGGGATACGATCAGCGGACTCGCCGGTTTCATCACCGTCAACTGCGCCCCGGGAACCAGCCCGAGTGCCGCAAGTCGCCTGATCAGCACGGGGCGGCCCGACACGCGCACCACACGGACTGTTTCGTCACGCCGGGTCTTCTCGAGGGTTCGTCGGCCCGTCGCAGGCGGTGTCCCGGATGTCCTACGCCGAAGCACGATGACCCCCTACGCGGCGCACGTCGATCGAGGCGGCGAGCCTGTTGCTGAGATGAACCTCGCGGTCGGTGAGATCGACAAGCAGCCCGGAGCTCCCCGCGGCGGTGATCGTCAGCGTGACGCCCGGGATGACGTTCTCCGAGCGGAGGAACTCGCGACTCCGGCCAACGGCGGTGACCGCGACGACTTCGGCGAGGACGCCGACCGGCAGATCGTCGAGACGCACCGGCGCCGGCGGTGGCACTGAGAGGCCCTTGGTGGGTATCGGCTGGCCGAGCGGACCAGCAGCGGGGTTACCCAGATACTCGGCGAGCCGATCGGCCGCTTCGCCGGTCGTGGCGTGTTCGAGCGAGCAGGCCTGTTCATCGGCCTCCGCCGCATCGAAACCCAGATGCCCGGCCAGGAAGGTGGCCCACAACCGGCGGGTGCGCAAAACCTGGTTGGCAAGGGCGCGCCCCGCGGCGCTGAGTTGCGCCCCGTGATAGGGCTCGTAGACGAGCAGCCCTCTGCTGTCGAGCTTGCGCACCATCTCGTTGGCCGACGGCACCGAGACCTGAAGCGCCCCGGCGATTCTGGCGATCGACACCGGGCCCTCGGTGCCGGCTTCCACCGCCCGGGCGACGGTGATCAGGTACATCTGCTCGGCCTCCGAGGTCGTGCTGAGTTCGGGCAAGGCTGTAACTTCGGCGACGGATTCTTTAGGCATGCCTATAAATGTACCAAGACGGTGCCATTTACCTAGGGCCGGAAGACCCTGTTGCCGGGGCCGTAGGAAAGACCGGGTAAACCACAAGAAATTGGAAGGGGTGCCTGATCGCCGGCCGGCGATGTTCAGCTTTTTGTAATCCGGTTTTCGTCCCGGAGCGATCCCCGGTCTGGCAAGGTTGGGTCATGCGAATCGTCCTGGCCATACTCGTTCTGGTGCTGGCAGCCGCCGGCGCCCTCGCCGTGCGCAGCAACGACCCATCGGCCGTCGCCGCGACTGAGGCCGCCCCGGCGACTACCACAACGGCGACCGCGACCACCACGACCGCCGCACCCGAACCGCCGATGCTGGGCCAGGCGCTGGCTCTCTCCGACCTGGACGGCTGGCTGCAAACCGACATAAGCGCGCTCGACGATTTGCACGGGCAGGTGGTGATCGTCTGGTTCTGGACGTTCGGTTGCTACAACTGCAAGAACACGATCCCCTATCTTCAGGACATCTACGCCCAATACCACGACAAGGGTCTCGAGATCGTCGGTGTCCACTCCCCCGAGTTCGACTACGAGCGCGACCCCGATTCGATCCTCACTGCAGCACAGGATCTAGGCGTGACGTGGCCCATCGCCCTCGACACCGACAGACACAACTTCCACGCCTGGCAGGGCAGCCCCGCCTACTGGCCCCGCACCTACGTGCTCGATCAGGACGGGTTGATCCGGTTCGATCACGTCGGTGAAGGCGCCTACGACGAGCTGGAGCAGACGGTCGCCACGCTGTTGGGGGCGTGAGCCTGGCTCACCCCCTCGTGAAGTACAGCTGCATCTCAATCGGCCCTTGATTCTCTGCCGACACGACCACAGGAGCGGAAGGGACCGATACGTTCCAGTCGGTGAAGTCGATGTCCACAGAACCGACCACGACAACGAGGTCACCGACGACCTGAGCCTCGAGCGGGACTTCGACCTGGTTGGTCACACCGGCAATGGTCAGATCCCCGACGGCGGTTACAGAGAACTGGTCACCGTCGGCCGGCTCCGAGCCGATGTCAAAGGGCTGGGTCAGGGTGAAGGTGGCAATCGGGAAGTCGCTGGTGGAGAGCGCTTCCTGGACCCGACCGTTGCGCTTCGAGTTGTTGGTGACGATGTCGGTCATGTCGGCCGTGATGGTTGCCCCGGTGACAGTCGTCCCTGCGATGGTCAGCGTCCCGTCGATGGTTGGGGTACGACCCACGGCCGTCGTCGCCCCAACTCCAACCAGCTGCTCCTGGATGCGGAAACCGACGAACGACGCCGTCGAGTCCTCGAAGCTGAAGTCACCGACGGACGTGTCGACAACCCACGTGCCCGCGATGCCGTCCGGGGTTGCGGCCGGCTGACTGGCGTCGGCGGCTTGCTGGGCACTCTCGACGGCGGACCCAAGCGAGACCTCGTCGGGAGCCGATCCAAAGAAGAAGAAATAGGCCGCTACCGCGACGACGCCGAGCGCCACCAATGCGCCGATCGAATAGCCGATGATTCTCCGGTTTCTGCTGCCTGACATCGCTGTGTCCGTTTCGTCGTCGTTATTGCCGGGACCGCACGGGGCTCCTCCGGAAGTGCGCTGCGCCCGCCTGCGGTCAATCGTGTATCCCCCACTACGGAGACACCGTCACCGTCGGTTCCCACCTTCGGTAGCCTGATCCTATGAGCATCATCCATCCTGAGATGCCGGGAGCGCCGTTTGACGCCTTCCTGGCAGGGCGGGCGCCCGAGGCGAAAACGGCCAAAACATGGACCGAGGCCGACGGTCCGATGCCTGCCCTCTACCTGAGTCACGGCGCCCCACCGGTCTTCGACGACCCCCATTGGATCGACCAGCTGTTCACCTGGTCGCAGGCCATGCCAAAGCCGAAGGGGATCGTGATCGTGAGCGCACACTGGGAAACGGCCCCGCCGGCGCTGTCGGCCCCCGGTGCCGGTACACCTCTCGTGTATGACTTTGGCGGCTTCGCTCCGCGCTACTACCAGATGACCTATCCCACCCCGGATGCGATGGGTCTGGCGATCCGGGTGGCAGCGATGATGCCCGACGCGGAGCCGCTCTATCAACACCCGACCCGCGGTCTCGACCATGGCGCCTGGGTGCCACTCAAGGTGATGTACCCGTATGCAGATGTGCCCGTGCTCCAGCTCAGCATGCCAACCCACGACCCGGCTCGGTTGATGGCCCTGGGACGACGGCTGGCACCGCTGCGCGATGAGGGGGTGCTGGTGGTCGGCTCCGGGTTCATGACCCACGGCCTTCGCTTTGCCACCCGCGAGATGTTCGAGCACAACGTGGTACCCGGTTGGTCTGCCGAGTTCGACGCCTGGGTGGCCGATGCGCTCGAAAGGGGTGATCTCGAGACGCTGGCTGCGTTCGAGACGGCTCCCGGGATGCCGTACGCCCACCCCACGGTTGATCACTTCACCCCGTTGTTCATCGCCCTCGGGGCAGCAACCGACCCCGAGCAGCCACCACAAACGGTTATCGACGATTTCCAGTTTGGCTTCGCCAAGCGCTCAGTGCAGTTCGCCTGATCCCGGCCGTAGATCAGCGGCGAGCCGGGCCAGGAACACCCGCACCTCGTCCGTGTTGTCGAGGGCGTAGCGGGCGAGCGACGGGTCGCCGTCCCGGCCCACCACAATGCCTATGCCATCGCTCGCGACGACACGGAAGGCATCCTCGTCGGTAGTGTCGTCACCGAAATACACCGGGACTACGTCGGATCCGGTCAGATCCAACTCGGCGAGCAGCCACTCGAGCGCCTTTCCCTTGTCCCAGGCGAAGTCGGGCCGGAACTCGAAGATCTTCTTGCCGGTCTCGACCCGGAGCAGCGGAAAGTGCGGCGCCGTCTCGGTGACCGCCGCTTCAACTGCGGCATAGTCCTCGTCTGCGACCTGCCGGTAGTGCACGGTGATCGCAAAGCGCTTCCGCTCCACCCGGGCACCGGCAACATCGCCGAGCCGCTCGCCGAGCATCCCGGCGACCTGGTCGAGCGGGCCCAGGTAGACGTGGAATCGCTCGAGCCGCTCGTCGACAACAGGCTCTCCATCGGGCCCGACGATATCGAACCCGTGGCTGCCGGCGTAGTAGATGCCGGGCAGCCGCACCTTGCCACGCACATCGGCAACGTCCCGCCCGCTGACCACCGCCACCGTCGTCACCGCAGCCAGATCGGTGAGCACGCGACGCATCTCAGCGGACAGCACGGCCAGATCGGGGTGACAGATGATCGGGGTCAGCACACCGTCGTAGTCGAAGAACAGGGCAGACCGCTCTCCTTCGAGACGGCCCGCGATCTCGTCGTAGAGGTCGTCTGCGGAGGGAAGATCGGCTCGCGAGACGGCGGTGGGTGCTTCGCTCATACGCCCAGTCTCGTCGCCACCGCTCACTCCGCCAACCAGAACGTGCCGCCCCTTTCTCGGGGCCGCCTCCTCTCGGCATGGTGTTGCTGAACAACAGACCCCGCTCGCAAACCGCATATCTAGCTCGAGGGAACCCTTTCGCCTCTCTCGTGCGTCACACACGTGACAGTCGAAGGAGGCAGACCTGTGATGTATTACACACCCCGTGCGAACCGGCTGGCGCGCGTCTCTGTAGGGGTGGTCTTCGGAGCCACCGCCGCATTGTTTGTCGGGATGCTCGCCGTACTGACGATGCCGGCCGGCCGCATGGCCGAATTGGTAGCGGACCCGGCAACACGGGGGGTTCTCGTGCCGCTCGGCGCGGTCGTCGGCGCCCTGCTCGGCTATCGCACCCGGCGCGGGTAGCACGGCCGATGCACCACCGGGCCAACCACCACCATTGATCCCGACAGCGTTACCGGTCCTCAGCGGACCACGACGTCGACGCCGGTGGGGACCTCGAAGAACTGGACGCTCCGCCCCTCCGCTCGTAATGAGAGGGTCCCCCCACCGAGACGAAGATCGTCGAGCTGCAGCTGGACACCGTCGGGGAGGTGCGGATCGACGACAACCCGACCCGCGGGTAGGTCCGGGCGTAACCCGAGCAACTGCTCGGTGAGATAGATGGGAACAGCAGCGGCCCACGCCTGCGGGGACGAGCTGGTCGGGTACGCCACCGGCTGAGATACCTCGTTGCGGGAGAAACCCGAGAACAGCTCCGGCAGCTCATAGGAGAAGTGCGCCGCCGCCGCCAGCAGACCACCAGCCACCTCGAGAGCCTGATCGACGAACCCGTACGACATCAGACCTGCGATCGCCAGCATGGTGTCGTGGGGCCAGACGCTGCCGCGGTGGTAAGACAGCGGGTGAAAAGAGACATGACTCTCGGCGAGTGTGCGGATCCCCCAGCCCGACCAGAGGTCGTCGCTGGACAGCGACCCGGCAACCGCCTCCGCCTTCTCGGCTGTCACCGCCTCCGCCCAGAGCAGGTGCCCGGCGTTCGACGACACCGTGTTGGCCGGTCTGCCACCCTTACCGAGCGCCATGTCGAAGGTTCCCAGCTCGGAGCGCCAGAACCGATCCTCGATACGCTGCTGCAACTCGTCGGCCTCAGCCCGCAGCCGGCCGGACACCGACGCATCCCCCAGGTCGTTCTCGATCCGTGCTGCCGACCGGAGCGCCGCAACGGCATATCCCTGCACTTCGACAACCGCGATCGGAGGCTCGAGCAGCGAGCCGTCGGCCGCGACCATGGAATCACTCGAATCCTTCCAGCCCTGGTTGCTGAGCCGGGTGCTGTCACCTTCGTACACCAGGAGGCCGTCACCGACCTCGAGCTGCCGACGTATCCAACCGGCCGCGGCCCTCACGTTGGGCAGCAACTGCTCGATCCGTGCAGGCTCAACACCCCAGCGATACATCTTGTCCAGCTGCATGCACCACAACGGCGTGGTGTCCACGCTCCCGTAGTAGCGGCTCATCTGGTCGTGCGGGTAGCTCCGCTCGCCGAACCGAACCTCATGGAGGATCTTGCCCGGCTCTTCCGACATCGCAGGGTCCGTCTTGGTGCCCTGCAGTTCCCCAAGCAGTTGCGCGGTACCGAACGCGACGTCGGGATCGAGCAGAGTTGCCTCGATCGAGGTGAGGATGCTGTCCCGCCCGAACAGCGCTACGTACCAGGGGATCCCGGCAGCAAATGCCCGCACCCCACCCATCCGTATCTCGAGCGCGGCCAGATCGGCCAGGCTGTGCTCCCACAGGTGCTCCAGGGCATCGGCCGATGAGCGCAACTCGGGAATCCGGCCCATCTGGCGGGGCGTGCCGGTGGCGGCGACGCTGCGGCGACCACCGCGGCAGGTTCGCTCGATGGGCAAACGTGTCCCATTGACGATCGGCACGATGTCGACGCAAGTTCGCCACTGCTCCCCGGCATCGATGCTGCACACGAGACTGAGCTTCTCACGCTCGATGGTCGCCGGCTCCGACGTCGCCACGCTCGTCTCCCGCTCGAAGCCCTCCCGGCTGTAGCTGAAGACAAGCTCACCATCCGAAGCATGAGCTCGGATCCGGCGATCAGCAACCGGTCCCGCGAGATGCACATCCAGGAGATCGGCGAAGTCAACGTCGATTTGCAGCTCGACTGTCACCACCGTTGCCCGACCGCTCCGGTTTCTGATGATGATGTCCTCATGCACCGTGGGACCCTGGTAGCGGTGCCGGCGGATTATCAGCCCTGGCTCGTCATACGGATCTTGCTCAGGCGCCCGGGTCCTCAAGAAGAACACGGCCTCATCTGCGTCCACCGAAGTGGCGTCGACGACCTGGGGATCGACACCGTCTACCAGGAGCCGGAAGCCTGAGAGGAACCGGGTGTCGTCGTTGAAGAAGCCTTGCGGGCCCAACGCGGTGATGTTGCCGCTGCGGCCGGACACACAGAATGCTCGCCCGGCAATGGTGTAGATCTCACGTCCGGCTCGGGCAGGAACCCGTCCGATCTCCGACCATGCACCCTGGTCCGACCGGCTCTCCTGCCTCTCCTTGTACACCATTCGAGTAAGGCTACGCCGCACCGGCAGCAGATCACAACACTACGGTGACGCCGCCTCTCAGATCGATCGCCTCCACCATCTCGTAAGCACGCTCGTAGCCGGCGACCATTCGCTTCGCCGAGAACCTCTCTTCGACGTGGGCACGACACGCTTCCGGGTCGATCTCACCCGTGCGGTCGACGGCAGCGCAGAAGGCGTCTATGTCGCCCGGCGGAACCACAAAGCCAGTGATCCCATCATCGATGACCTCTGGCACCGCTCCCCGATCAAAAGCAACAACCGCCGTGCCGCACGCATTTGCCTCGGGCATCACCAACCCGAAGGGCTCCTCCCAGGCGACCGGCATCAGTACGGCGGAAGCCCTGGCCATCAGCTCGGTTTTCCGCTCGTGCCCGGCGTTGGGAACAACTTCGACCGGGATCGGGCTTGCCGCGATTGATGGCTCGACGACTCCTTCCCAGTACTCGTGCTCATCTCGTTGGTTGATCTTGATCACAACCACCAGGGGCCGTTCGAGACGTGTGGCCACCTCGACTGCGGTCTTCGGCCCTTTGTCGGGGCTGGCGCGACCCACCCAGAGCAGGTAGTCGTCCTTGTCGGCGCAAAACGGGTAGCGCTCCATCGGGATGCCGTTGTGGACAATGAACGGGATGGTGACGTCCTCGGGAGCAAGCCGCGCCTGGGAACGGCTGATCGCCACCAACCGCACGGGCGGGGAGACCAGCCGCGCCAGCTCCGCCTGCACCGGGTCCCAGGCGTGGTGCAGAGTATGGACCACCGGCGGGCCGTCGGCCAGCGAGGCAAGAGCGGGACCGACTGCCGCGGTGTGGTCGTGGACGATGTCGTATTCGTGCCGCAGCCGATACGCGCTTAGTGCCTGGACGGTTTCGATCCGGGCGTCGCCCAGGTGCTCGAACATCGGCTCGTCGAAGACGGCCTTCAGCTCTGCCCGTGTCTCCGAGCCCCCCGGCGCCACCAATGTCACTTCGTGTCCAGCGTCCACCAGCCCGTCGGCCAGGCCGCTGACAACCAGCTCTATTCCCCCATATGCCATGGGGGGTACCCGGATCCACGGCGGAGTCACGAGGAGAATCCGCACCAGATACCCTTCTTGCTGACGCCATCATCATGTCACGACCGTGGTGGCTAGCGATAGGGGAAATCGCCCTTTGCTCTGCGAAGCGAACGAAACGCACTCGACTGGATGGTTCGTTCTTTGTTGGCTCAGCTCTGCTCGGTGTAGAAGGTGGCCATCCGCCGCTCCATCTCCTCGGGACTCACATCTTCGATGTGCTGGGCGAGACCCCACGTATGCCCGAACGGATCACGCAACCTGCCTCCCTTGTCACCGTAGAACTGGACCTCGAGAGGGAAAACAACCTCGGCACCGGCGTGCAGGGCTCGCGCCCAGAGGGAGTCGACGTCGTCCGTGTAGACGAAAAGCGCCATGGTTGATCCGCCCAGAGTGCTGGGAGATTTGGTGGGGCCGTCCGGCCACTCGTCACCCAGCATGATCACGCTGTCGCCGATGCGCATCTCGGCGTGGGCGACCACCCCGTCGGCGTCGGCCATTCGAGGCACGATCTCTTCGGCACCAAAGGCCTTCTTGTAGAACTCGATGGCATCGGCGCACGGGGTGCACGTCAGCGACGGTGTGACCGAGTGCATGCCATCAGGGATTGGTGAAGCGGTCATGGTGATTCCTTTCCGTTGACCGGATCAAAACCTACCGACGTTCGCATCGATGCGTCGTGCCGGCTGCGCGATCAGTACCAGACTCAGTCCCATGGAATCGACCGAAGCGAGCACGACTGCGGTACTCGTGTGCCAGGGGCGAGCCTTTGGCCACGGGCGCATGGCGACCGAACGGTTCTCTGATCCGATCGCGGAACAGTTGCTCCGTCCCGATGAAATGGAGCCCGTAGCGCGCGCCCGGGCCGCGACGGAGCCGAACGACTGGCATGCCCGCATGGACTACGAGACGATGCGGGGAAACGCCGAAGTGATGGTGCCGCGCACGGTCGCAATTGACGACGCCGTGCGAGAGCACCCGTCGCCACAAGTGGTGATCCTCGGGGCCGGGCTCGACGGGCGAGCGTGGCGGATGCCGGAGTTGGCGGATTCGGTGGTCTTCGAAGTAGATCAGCCCGCATCTCAGGCCGACAAGCGGGACCGGATCGGCGATCTCGAGCCGACAGCAGGTGAGGTTCGCTTCGTGCCCGTCGACTTCCGGCAAGATTCGCTGGAGACGCAGTTGCAGCTGGCCGGCCACCGCAACGACACGCCGACGACGTGGATCTGGGAAGGGGTCGTTCCCTACCTGACAAAACCGGACGTCACAGCAACTCTTCGCTCGATCGGTGCCGGGTCGGCAGAGGGAAGCAGGCTGATCGTCAACTACCAGGTGCCGGCGGTCGCAGCCGTGGCCGGCCGATGGTTCGCCAGGGCAATGCTGTTTGTGACCAGACGGCCCGATGTCTTCCGGCACGAACCGCACCGATCACACTGGCAACCCGACGAGATGAGCGATCTGCTTGCCGGCAAGGGCTTCCACGTGCTGCGAGACGCCGATCTGCTCACAATCGCCCAGGGTCTCGGGCTCCAGATCAAGAACGTGCGCTCGGTGAGCTACGGACGGGTCGCAGTCGCCGCCCGGTAGCGGACCGGGTGTCCCGAGGTCCCCGGCTTGCGGGCCATACGACGCTATTCTCGGCGCCGAGGCCGTGACTGGCGAGTTGTGGGTGGAGTACCACTAGGGAGCGGCCCGGTCCCTTGGGATCTGTTGCCGTGCGCCTGGGCTCGAACCGAATAGCGGCCGTTCGTCCCAGGGAGTCACCATGCCCAGCCCAGACCCAGCCCCCAACCCGTCACTGCCCTTCTCCGCCGGTCTCGGGGTGATCCGCGCCGTCGATCCGGTCATCGCAGACGCCATCGCCGGAGAGCTCGGCAACCAGCGCCGTCAGCTCAAGCTGATCGCCAGCGAGAACTACGCCTCCCCTGCCACTTTGCTTGCGATGGGCAACTGGCTATCGGACAAATACGCCGAAGGCACGGTGGGTCACCGGTTCTACGCCGGGTGCGAGTACGTCGACAAGGTCGAAGCGCGTGCCGCCGAGCTGGCGAGAGCTCTCTTCGGCGCCGACCACGCATACGTCCAGCCCCACTCCGGCATCGACGCCAACCTGGTGGCGTACTGGTCGGTGCTGGCCAAGGAGGTCGAGGCGCCCGAACTGGAGCGACTCGGCGCCAGCAACGTCAACGACCTCTCCGACGAGGAATGGGCCAAGCTGCGGACCGCGCTCGGCGATCAGAGGATGATCGGGATGTCGCTAGATTCGGGCGGCCACCTCACGCACGGGTTCCGGGCCAACATCTCCGGCAAGCTCTTCGACCAGCGTTCCTACGGTACCGACCCGGTCACCGGCCGGCTCGACTACGACGAAGTGGCCCGGCTCGCGAGCGACTTCCGGCCGCTTATCATCGTCGCCGGATACTCGGCCTACCCCCGCAGGGTCAATTTCGCCAGGATGCGGGAGATCGCAGACGAGGTCGGCGCCACCTTGATGGTCGACATGGCCCACTTCGCCGGGTTGGTAGCCGGAAAGGTGTTCATCGGCGACTTCGATCCGATTCCCCATGCGCAGATCGTCACCACCACAACCCACAAGTCGCTGCGGGGACCGCGCGGCGGCATGGTGCTGTGCAACGATGACCTGGCTGAGTTCGTCGACAAGGGATGCCCCATGGTGCTCGGCGGCCCGATCGCCTCGATGATGGCGGCCAAGGCGGTCGCCCTCGCCGAGGCGTCCCAACCGTCGTTCCGTGACTATGCCCACCGGATCGTGGAGAACGCCGCCGCCCTCGCCGATTCCTTCCTACGCCGGGGGTTGAAGCTGGTCAGCGACGGAACCGACAACCACATCATCCTCCTCGATGTGGCCCGGAGCTTTGGACTGACCGGACGTCAGGCGGAAGCGGCCCTGCTCGAGAGCGGCGTGGTCACCAACCGGAATTCGGTGCCGCTCGATCCCAACGGCGCCTGGTACACGTCGGGAATCCGTCTCGGGACACCTGCCCTGACCACGCTTGGGATGGGTATTGCCGAGATGGACGAGGTGGCCGACATCGTGGTTGAGGTATTGCGGGGCACGACCCCGACCACAACCTCGTCCGGAGCCGCCTCCAAGGCGGGGCACCTCATCGCCAACGGGCTCGCCGACGTGTCCCGGGAGCGGTGCGCCGACCTGTTGGCCCGCTTCCCGCTCTACGCCTCGATCCAGCTCTAGCGGGTACCGGCCACCGCAAGACGGCTGCGCCGCCCGGCGTTCATGTCGTTGCCGATCTTGGTACGGTTGACACAACGCGCCGCCGGCGTTGTGGTCAGCCCGGCGCCAAGGAACATGGGACACATCCTGCAAAGACAGTCGGTCGGATCGATTCCCGATCTGCTACGGATCCGCGCCACCGAGACACCGGCAACCATATCGCTCCGCTACCCCGCCGGCGATGCCTGGCAATCGATGACGTGGCACGAGCTATACCGGCAGGTGCTCCGGGTAGCGGCCGGTCTCAGGAGTCTCGGGGTGGTGAGCGAGGACCGGGTGGCACTGCTGTGCTCGACCCGGGCCGAATGGGTGGTCGCCGACCTCGGCATCCTCGCCGCCGGCGGCGCCACGACCGCCATCTACCCATCGAGCGTCGCCGAGGAGTGCTCCTTCATCATCTCGGACTCGAACGCCACCATCGTGATCGTCGAGAACACCGAGCAACTGGCCAAGATCCGGGAAGTGATCGCCGACATACCTCAGGCGATCAAGCTCGTTGTGATCGATGGTACCGCCGAAGACGCGTTGTCGTTTCGACAACTTGCCGAACTCGGCACTGACGATGACATCGAAGCCGTCATCGATGGCATCGACCCACACCAGCTGGCAACCCTGATCTATACCTCGGGCACAACGGGAAAACCCAAAGGGGTCGAGCTCACTCACGACAACTGGCTGTACGCGGCGGAAGGGGGATCACGGGTGGACATCATCCGTTCCGACGACGTCCACTTCCTGTGGCTGCCCCTTTCTCACTCATTTGGCAAGGTGATCGAGGTGCTGATGATCGACGCAGGCGTCGAAACCGCAATCGACGGCCGGGTCGACAAGATCGTCGAGAATCTCGCCTTGATCCGCCCGACGCTGATGGCTGCGGCTCCCCGCATCTTCGAGAAGGTGTACAACGTCGTGGTCTCGTCGGTCCGTGCCGAGGCCGGGCTACGGTGGGTGATCTTCCGCTGGGCGCTCGGCGTCGGACTGGAGACGGTAAGACGACGGCAGCGGGGACAACCACAGGGTCGGCTTCAAACGCTCCAGCATGCTCTCGCCGACCGTCTCGTCTTCTCCAAGCTGCGGGCCCGGTTCGGGGGCCGTGTGCGGTACTTCATCTCCGGTTCGGCGCCCCTGTCGCTGAGCATGGCGGAGTTCTTCGACGCAGCGGGCATGACCATCCTCGAGGGCTACGGCCTGACCGAGTCATCGGCGTCGACGTTCGTGAACCCGCCGGAAGCGCCCCGGTTCGGCACGGTAGGTCCGCCTATCCCCGAGACGGATGTGCGCATCGCCGACGACGGCGAGATCTTGATCCGGAGTAGGGCGATCATGCGCGGGTACCACGGTCTCCCCGACGAGACGGCGGCGACACTTCGCGACGGTTGGTTGCATACCGGTGACATCGGGGAACTGGACGAGCGCGGCTATCTGCGAATCACCGACCGCAAGAAGGAACTGATCAAGACCTCAGGGGGCAAATACATCGCCCCGGCCAAGCTCGAAGGGCTCATAACGTCGGCATCTCCGTACATCTCGAGTGCGATTGTCCACGGTGATCGTCGCAAGTACTGCGTCGCATTGGTCACCCTCGACCCCGACGCCATCACCCACTGGGCGGACGACAAGAACGTGCCGGGCGATATGGCCTCCATTTCTCGACATCCCGAGATGATCAAACTCATCGAGTCTGCCGTCGACGACGTGAATCGAAAACTGCCGTCGTTCGAGACGATCAAAAAGGTCAGCATCCTTCCGTCCGAGTTTGAGGTAGACACCGGCGAGCTGACCCCATCTCTGAAGCTAAAACGCAGGGTGGTGGAGCAACACAACGCGGCCCGGCTCGACGCTATGTACGAGAGCGAGCCGGCGTCGTAGACATCACGTCACGCTGGGTTCTCCCTTGTGTCAGTGCGGTCAATGCCCTGTGCCAGAGAGCGCATGGCCGTCATTAGAGTGGTATACACATAGCTCGGGTCGGCATCGTGCCAGGACGTGCTTGAAGAGTCCGTCTCCGGCTGGTTCGGCACCGGTTCGTACAACCACCACAGATTGCCCCAGGGATCTCGAAACCGCGCCAGCTTGACGCCGTTGTAGAACAACGAAAGACGGGTGACGATACTGGCGCCCCGGGCTCGAGCCCGGTCGAGCACCGTCCGGGCGTCGGCGACGTACACCTGGGTGAAGGCCGGGGTGAACGGCCAGTCCGGCTTGGAATCGCAGATCATGATGGTCGCATTCCCCAGGGTGACCTCGGCATGGATCAGGCTGCCGTCCCGATCCGGGGTTCTCACGTCGGTGCGCTCGGTCGCTCCGAATACGTCCTCGAGGAAATCTATGAACCCGCTCGCCGAACCTCTCACGATCACGAATGAGTTGACGCTGTTGTGCCCGTTGGGGCGGGGAGCAGCTATGACCAGGCCGTGCATGAGATCCGCCTTCCATCTATACATGATTTATGTACATCATACTATACATGATTCATGTAGACAAGTAAGATGTCGCTGTGGAGAAAGTTGAACGACCGCGCTACAAAGAGGGGACGGGATTCCTGCTGTCCCGACTCGGGACCATGGCGGAGAGGTCGTGGTCATCGCTGCTCAGCCGGCACGGTGTGACGCTGGCCCAGTACTCGGCGCTCGCGGTTCTCGAGCAAGCGGGACCGCTCGGCCAGGGTCGTCTTGCCGAGCTGATTGCGGTCGACCCGCGCAACATCGTCGCCATCGTCGACGGCTTGGCCGACCGAAACCTGGCCGAAAGGCGCGTCGACCCGTTGGATGGTCGCAGGAGACAGGTTCACCTGACCGCACAGGGCCGCCGGGTGAGCCGGGACATCGCACACGAGGCCGCGATCAGCCAGTCAGCCTTCCTCGGGCTGCTGGAGCCCGACGAGCAGTCGATGCTGAATCGAATGCTGCAGCGTCTCTACGATGGGCTCGTCGGAGACGATTGAGCCCGGGTCAGCTTCGGGCGGCGATGTGGGCTTCGATCCCATCGAGTATCCGCTGCAGGCCGAACTCGAAGCCGTAGTCGTATGCCACGTCGGTCTCGCCCGGTGGAGCAGCCAGGAGCTCGAAGGTCGCCGGGAAGGCCCCGGGGTCGAGGACCCGGCTGTAGGCCTTGAAATGCTCAACGGCCAGCTGGTCTTCGGTGAGCCCGGTGCGCGCCTCGTGTTCGAGAATACCGACAGAAATGTGGGCAACACCCCTCACGAACGAGGTCACCGCCATAACAGCATCGAGCCTCTCAGCCGGTTCGAGCCCGCATCCATTGAGAGCCTGGAGGGCGGCTTCGAGAAAGTGCATCTGGCTTGGGCCGAGCGGGGGACCACCCACGAAAACCTGTAAGGCCCACGGATGGAGCTGGTACGCCCGCAAGAGGGCGTTCGCTACTCGCTCGAGGTACTCGCGCCAGCCGGAGGCGGGGATCAGAGAGCTGATCGCGGCGCCGTACGCACGATCGAGCATCACCTCGAGCAGCGCGTCCTTGTCGGGTACGTAGGTGTACAGGGTCATCGTCCCGACACCGAGTTCCTTGGCGAGCCGTTGCATGGAAAGCGCGCCCAGACCATCCGTATCGGCGATATCGATGCCGGCGCTGACAATCTGCTCGACGGTCAACGTAGGCTTGGGACCACGACCCGGGGGCTCCTTGAGACCCCAGAGCAGCTCAACACGAAGCGGGTCCCAACCGACGTTCTCCGCAGTCATCGTCACCTCTTGCCGTCTCTTGACTTCGTATGATATACGGTGTATAAACTCCGTATTCTATACGACATCGTAGTCTGTACGGAGATAACCAACATGATGACAGCGACCAATCGTTCCCCCACCGCTCGTACCACGGGCATCGTCGTTGCGGGGCTCATCAAGTCGTTCGGTGAAACGCCGGTTCTGCGGGGAATCGACTTCGAGGTCGAACCCGGCACCATGCTGGCGCTGCTCGGCCCAAACGGGGCGGGCAAGACGACAACGGTGCGGATACTGGCGACCCTCCTCGAGCCCGACGGCGGCACCGTGCTGGTCGGAGGCCATGACGTCACCAAGCACCCGGCACGAGCACGGGAGGTATTCGGTCTCACCGGCCAGGCCACGTCGGTCGATGAGCTTCTGACCGGACACGAGAACCTGGTCATGGTCGGACGGCTCCTGGGTCTCGATACGACGTCGGCGCGCCGGAGAGCCGATCAACTCCTCGTTCTCCTTGGCCTCGAGGATGCCGGTGACCGTCGGGTCAAGACGTATTCGGGGGGAATGAAGCGTCGCCTCGACCTGGCCGCAAGCATGGTCAGGACCCCGTCGATCATGTTTCTCGATGAGCCGACAACGGGCCTCGACCCGCTGGCGAGGCAAAAGGTCTGGAACATCATCAGGAACCTGCTTGGCCGGGGGACCACGGTTCTGCTCACCACGCAGTATCTGGAGGAGGCCGACCTGCTAGCCGACAGCATCGCCGTCATCGACGACGGCCGCGTGGTCACGCAAGGAACGCCTGCGGCGCTGAAACGAAGGATCGGTGCCGAGCGCGCCGAGCTGACATTTGCCGACGCCGCCGGAGTCGCAGCTGCCGCGGCGTTGCTTGCCGACCTCGGAGTCGTGAGCGACGTGGCGAGAACGATGTTGACCCTGGGGTTTGATGACCCGTGGCGCTTGCACGACATCCTCGATCGACTTCGTCGCTCGGAGCTGAAGCCGCAGAGCGTCATCGTCACACAGCCGACACTCGATGACGTGTTCCTCGCGGTCACAGCCGCAAGATCTGACCACGAAGGGAGCCGCGTATGACGGCGCGTCGGATCGCAACCGGAAGCTCACTGATCCGCAATAGCCGTGTCCTGGTCGGCCGGAGCGTCCGCCATATCGTGCGATCCACCGATGCCCTCGTCCTGTCGGTGGCGCTACCGGTCACGGTTCTGCTCCTATTCGTCTACGTCTTCGGGGGCGCTATCAGGACCGACACCCGATACGTGAACTACGTGGCACCCGGGATCATCCTTCTCACCGCCGGGTTCGGCGCAGGCCTGACGGCGACCGCAGTCTGTGCCGATTTGACCGAGGGTTTCATGGATCGACTCCGGTCGATGCCGGTTCGACCCTCGTCGGCCGTTGCGGGTCATGTCGTCGCCAGCATGGTGCGGAACCTGATTGTCACCGCACTCGTGTTCGCCGTTGCCATCGCCATCGGGTTCAGACCACTGGCGTCGCCATGGCAGTGGCTCGGGGTGGTGGCGATCCTCTCCCTCTACGTCCTCGCCATCACCTGGTTTGCGGTGATCCTCGGCCTGCTGGCCAAGAACGTCGACGCCGCCGGCGGCTTCGCTTTCTTCGTGGCGTTCTTGCCATACGTGAGCAGCGCCTTCGTGCCGACCGACACGATGCCGGTGGTACTGCGGACGGTCGCCGACCACCAGCCGGTGACACCGATCATCGAAACGGCGCGCGGGCTGCTCCTCGACCAACCACTCGGCAACAACGCATGGTATGCAATTGCGTGGTGCGCCGGAATCCTCGCGGTCGCGATTCCAGTCTCGGCCCACCTTTTCCACAAGAGAACTGCCGCGTGACGGCTACGCCTCAGTCGATACGGCTCAGGAAATCGAGCACCCGCTCGGTGAGGAGGGCGGTGGCGCCGGCGTCATACGACGGAAGGCTCGAGTCGGCGAAGTAGTGCTGATCACCGGGATACAGGAACAACTCGGCGTCGGGAGCGGAGGCCACTATGGCCCGGGCGGCGTCGATGTCACCCTCCCCAACGAAGATCGGGTCGTTGTCCATACCGTGAATCTGGACAGGGACATCGGCGGGCCAAGACTCACCGAACTCGGAGACGGGAACACATGAATAGAAGAACAACGCTCCCCGTGCGCCGGGCCGTGTCTGAGCCAGGTTCTGCGCCATCACGACCCCCAGGGAGAAACCGGCGTAAACCAGACCGTTCGGAAGACCTGCGGCCGCGTGCACTCCGCGTTCGATGAGCACGCCGAACCCGGTCTCCTCGGCGTATGCCAACCCTTCGTCGAAGTCCTCGAAGACGCGACCCTCGTACAGATCCGGCGTGTGCACGGTATGGCCGGCGGCACGTAACTCGTCTGCGAACGCCAGGAACCCCGCGGTCTGACCCTGAGCGTGATGGAATAACAGAACTTCGGCCACAAGACCATCCTTTCGACCAATGATCGACTTTATTCGATCATTCTAACAGAATAGACTGATCGAGTGACTTCGGGCAATAGTCAGATTCCGGATTACGAGCTCGAGGATGTCCGTGTGGTATCGGCGTCTCGGGAGCTGAGCGCGATCTTCCACCCACTGAGGAGCACGATCCTCGAGTTGGTCCTGGAGCGGGCGGCTACGGTCAGCGAGCTCGCTGCCGCGGTAGACCGGCCGAAGAGCACGGTCGCTTACCACGTCGGTGTTCTCGTCGCCGCAGACGCCCTCAAGGTTGTACGCACGAGGCGGGTGCGCGCAATCGAGGAACGCTTCTACGGTCGCACGGCACGCATCTTCTACGTCGGGGTGATCCAACCGGAGCAATTGGAGACGCTACCCAATGTCCTCACCATTGCCGCCGCCGCATCCGTTCCCGCACATGAAGCCGACGACCTACGCGCCATCCTCCGCCACGCACGGATTTCGCCGGAACGGGCCGCCGAGTTCTGGGACAGGGTTTTCGAGCTCGTCAACGATTTCAGCCGGCTGCCGCGCTCCGGAGAGACGGTCTACGGGTTCGTTGCCGGTCTGTACCCGACCGAGCATCCCACTTTGCCCGACACCGAGCAGATACCGGACGAGCAGTGACGCCGGGACTCAATCGTCCCAAGAACAGCGATTGATCCCGTACGACACGGCCTTCGGAGCCGATCCGTCCGGACGGGCGCTGCCGGGAGCGCCCGCGGCCACGACGGCGTACCGCTCGTCCGCGACGGCCTTGCCCCAGAGCGCAGTGTCCTCGGAAAGGGGGTAGTGGTCGACTCGGGCAAACATCGACGACAGTGTCTCGATGAGGAAAGCGGCCGGGATGCCCAACAGCTTCTGGCCATCGGCGACGTTCCGCCAGAGCCCCTCTATCAACACCATCCGACCCCCGCTCCGGAGCAGCCGAGCCCAGCGGCCGAGCACAGACGCCGGGTCGGGAAGGTTCCACAGAACATGACGGCACAGCACGGCATCAAAGGAGCCTGCGGCCAGGTCGGGATCTGATGCATCACCAACCGAAAACCGAACGGCGACTGCCGCATCGTCCGCCTTGCGCATCGCTAGATCGATCATCGCAGGAGACAGATCGACTCCTATCACCTCGGCACCATCTTGCGCGAGCAACACCGACAACGTCCCGGTGCCACATCCCAGGTCGGCGACTCTCCCGTAACCGGATGGCAGCCACGTCTTCAGCCGATTTAACCAAGCGGCCCGAACCTGTGGATCGGTGAGCCCGTGGTCTGGCTCCTCGTCGAACGTCTTCGCTTGTTGCGACCAATACGCCTCGCCTTCCCGTAGCTCGTCCATACCGCATTCTCTCACGAGGCTCCGTCATGAAAGGGTGAGGACGTCGGGTAGGTTGCAGGGCATGAAGAGAGATGAACTTCGGGCCGCACAGGACCCACTCAAACAGCGCTACCGCGACGATCCCGATGCCGCAGTGGTCACCCTCGAGGCCGAGGGTGAGATCGGCGAAGACGTGACCTGCTCGGTGAAGACGGGCCGGGCGATGGCGAGGGCGGGGCTTCATCCGGCAAGCGGCGGTGACGGCTTGTCGCTGTGCTCGGGCGACATGCTGCTCGAGGCGCTCGTTGCGTGCGCCGGGGTAACACTCGGCGCAGTGGCAACCTCGATCGGCGTCGATGTCCGCCGCGGCGTCGTACGCGCCGAAGGCGACCTCGATTTCAGGGGAACCCTCGCTGTCGGCAAGGACGCCCCGGTCGGTTTCCGCGCTATCCGGCTGTCGTTTGATCTGGACACCGACGCCGACGAGGAGAAGCTGGCGACGCTGCTCAAGCTCACCGAGCGCTACTGCGTCGTCTTCCAGACGATCGCCGGGACCCCGGATATGAGCACGTCACTGGCGTGAACCGGAGGTGCGCGACAGCCGGAGGGGGAGGAAGAAGCGTCTAGGCGCGACGGGTGCTCCGCCGGATTGATCGGCGGAGCGCCCGCGCTTTCCCTTAGCCCCCGCTCAGGGACCTATCGACTGGCAGCACCCGCCGTGCGGTGGGCCAATGTGATCCACCTTCCATACCTCACCGCCCGGGGTGGCGACGTACGCGGTATCACCCACAATCTCAAACGACGTTGGGTGATCGATGGGGCGTCCGCCGCCACGGTGACCGACATGACCATGAGCCCGACCATTGCCACAACCAGCCAACTGTGTATACGTCTTGCGTTCCTCATGCTTTGCTCCTTCCCATGCCGACCACACAGCGCGGCAGGCAATCAATACGGCGCGATGCGCAGATGCATCGGGGCCGCCCGGGCGGGGGTATCAGGGGCTACGAAGGGTCGGACTCAGCCCCAGCGAGGTTGTTCGTCGGGATTGACGCCGAGAGAGAGCTTCCCGACGACTTCGTGTGTGAACAGTGGGTTGGCAGGATGGATGAGGCCCATACGGACGTCCCGGAACAGCTGTTCGAGACGATTTCGCTTCATCACTCCGCCGCCGCCGGCGACATCGATAGCGGTGTCGACCACCCGCCAGGCGTTTGTAGCGACGACGTGCTTGGTGGTAACAATCTTGACTATCCAGTCAACGCCGTAGTCAACACCCGCGGTCCAGTCGATGGCCATGCGCTCTAACAGCGCAGATGCGGTCTCCAGACGCATCCGCATCTCGGCAACGTTGTGTTGCACCTCGGGGTGATAGGCCATCGAACGGGTCATCGCCAGCGACGTCTTCTTCTGCGCCGCGGCGACGGTCTCGGAGTAGGCACGCTCGGCGGCACCCAGATAGACCGAGCTCAAGCCAAACAGCGCCCAGGCGAACCAGGCCACAATGAAGTTGTCGGCACCCCCAAAACCAGCCGGGCACACCGTGATGACCTGCTCGTCGGGCAGGAACACACCATCGAGGATGGTGTCGTGGCTGGCTGTAGCGCGCATGCCCAGCGCATCCCACGTCTCTTCGACACGAAGGCCTTCTGCATCGCGAGCTACGAAACCGTGGACGATCTTCGGCGCCGCGGGATCGCTGCCGTCCATGGCGTGCAACCCGAGGTAATCCCACACGGGAGACAGGCTTCCGAAGATCTTGTGCCCGGTGATACGCCACCCGCCGTCGACTCGTTCCGCATTGGCGCTCGAGAAGAGACCGGGAATGTCGTTGCCCCGCTCTCCGTGCCCAGCGGCCAAGACCCTTCCTGCTGCGGCCGCATCGAGGATGAACTTGCCCCTGGAATCACCGGCACGTTCCAGGTCCGCGGCGATGCCCACCCAGTAGAGGTGCATGTTGCAGGCGACCGCGGTGGCAGGGGCCACCGAAGCCAAACGTCGAGTGGCCGCAACTACCTCAGCGATGGAGGCGCCCCTGCCACCACGATCCACAGGGAGCGGCAGTGCCAGGTAGCCGGTGGAAACGAGATCCTCGAAGTCCTCGGCGAAGAACCGGTTCTCCCGGTCGTATGTCATCGCACGAGAATCAAAGCGATTGAGTAGATCGTCGGTCAGCAAATCTGCTACTGGAATCGTGGTGGTCACGTCCCCTCCTATGTCGTCACCGTCAACGTACGGACTGCTCGCACCAGACGCATGACCTGGTTGCGCCTTTTCTAGCGATAGTCAGGTCTGACTATCGCTCCGTCCGATCAGATCCCTTTCACGATGATCAGCCAATCGGTGTTACCGAGCCGTCATTCTCCAGACGTCCAGTAAGTTCGACTATCGCGTCTGCCGGGATGCCGGCGCGGGCTGCGGCTGCTCGGATCGCGTCCGCGTTCGGTGCCTCGTAAAGGCAGTAGGTCTTGCGCAGATCCTGAGAAAGGAAACTGTGCTCGCCATATACTGGGATGAGGTCGTCTCCGGTCGTCGCCGGGCGGTATTCATCGGTGGCGAACCGGGCGCCGGCAAGACACGTCTGGCGGGTGAGTTGGCCTCTGCTTGTTACGAAGACGGCGCCATCGTCCTTGCCGGCTCCAACACCCGCGACTTCGGCTACCCGCTGCAGCCGTTCGTCGAGATGTTCGACCACCTCTTCTCCGAACCGACGGCGCTCGAGATCGTTGGTGATCTCGACACCAGCACGGTGGCCAGCCTGGCGTTGCTGAGTCCGCAACTGGCGCGCCGCTCGGAGGTGGAGCCGGCCGCTCCGTCGGTCTTTGACGACCCCGGTGCACTTCTCAATGCGGTCACCGAGGTCACCCGGGTACTGACCGGTGCCGCGGCAGTGGTGATGGTGCTCGACAACCTCCATTGGGCGGGACCACAGACCAGACAGTTGTTGCGCGCCCTGGTCACGACGTCGTATGACCGACGGCTGTTCATCGTCGCCACCCATCGCACCACGGCCCCTGATCGCTCCCAGGAGCTAACGAGATCGATCGCCGACCTCTACGGAATGGCCGGGGTGAGCCGCATCGATCTCGCCGGTCTCGACACAGACGATATTGCCGCGTTTTTGACGGCTGCCGGCGGGGCAACCGGAACGATTGCCAGGCAGACCGCTGCGATCCTGCGTGACTACACCGGCGGCAACCCGTTCTTTCTCGAAGAGACGTGGCGGGATCTCAAACGGCGTGGGGGCATCGAAGCGTTGATCGCCGAGATCCTCCCCACCCCGCGCACCGTGCGCGATGTGCTCGACCTCCGGCTCGCCGCCCTGGCACCGGGCACACTCGACTTTCTCGGTCATGCGGCCATCGCCGGCGACGACCTCGATCTCGACTTGCTGTATGACATCGGTCTCGATCCCGTCGCGGCGCTGGCTGCGGTCGACGACGCCGTCGCACATGGGCTCCTTCATGAGACCGGCTCCGGCATCTCGTTTCGGCATGCCCTCACCCGCCAGGCCGTGATCGATCGCATTCCCCGTCACGAGCGGCTCCGGATCCACCTCGATGTTGCACTTGCCTTGGAGCGACGGGGCCGCCAGACACCCGAAGCGATCGCGGCTATCGCCCACCACTACGAGCAGGCAGCACCACTCGGCCACGTCGACAAAGCCATCGAGTATCTGAGGCTGAGCGCAGAAGCCTCGCGTCGCAGTCTCGCCCATCGCGAGGCCGCAGCCGCTCTCGACCATGCCGCTGCCATCTCCGACGGCTCCCAGGCACTCGAGTTGAGATTCGAAGCGGCGGAGTCGCACTGCCGGGGCAACCAACGTGAGATCGCTCGGGCTCGTTACCGGGAGTTGGCCAACGGCACGGATGCGCGGATCAAAGCTCGCGCTGCCATCGGCAACGAGGAAGCGTCCTGGGAGGATTCAATCGACCCCGAACTCTCCGTTCAACTGCTCGCAGATGCGTTGCCACTGCTTCCGACAAACGACCCCTTGCACACACGAGCACTCGCAAGCATGGGCCGGGCGCTGCTCATGGCCGGTGAGGTCGAGAGAGCAGCACCAATCCTCGAGTTGGCGCTGCGGCGGGCGCGGGAGATCGGTGACAGGGAGTTGCTGGCACACGCACTGGTCACGGCCATCTTTGGGTTTGCCACTCCCGACAGGCTGGAAGTGCAGTACAACCGGGCTCTGGAACTGCGGGGGCTGGCCGACGCTACAACGCACATGAACGTGGGATTGGCCATTGGCGTCGGGGCGAATGCCGGTTACAGGCTGGGGATTCCGAACAGCCTCGAGGACCAGACCTTCGTATCACGGCAGCTGGGGCCCTCCGTCGCACAGCCGACGATGACCGTCGCTGGACTGTGGCTCGAAGCTGCAGTGTCGTATTTGGGAGGACGGCTCGAGGAAGCGCGGTGGCGGTCCGAGAAGGGACTGCATGAGGCAATACCCTACGGGGATGCCAAAGCCGACGGGCCATTCGGAATGCAGATGTTCTTCATCGAGCGAGCTACTGGAAAGCTGCGGGGGCTCCCGGATCAGGTCATAGCCGCGGCCGTAAGGGAAGGGGGTTGGAAGCCGGGTGCCCTTGCCGTGTATACCGAGGTTGGCAACAGGGACGAGGTCGCTGTACTCCTGCCACCCGTCGTGAGGTCATGTGAGGACATCAGCCCCGTCTCGGCGCAGTGGGCTGCGATCGCTGTGTTCGCCGTAGAGGCTTCAGCCGTGCTGCGTGACACAGTGTCAGCTCGAAAGATGCGTGAGATACTGGCACCATTCGAGGGCCAAAACCTGCTGGCAGGACATCTCCTCATGCCCCTCGGAAGCGCAGATCGCTATTTGGCTCTGATCGACCATCTCCTCGGCGACATGCAGTCCGCAACAATCCATTTCGAGAAGGCCCTGGACATGGACCGCAGGATGCACGCCGTCGTTCACGAGGCAGAGACGTTGCTGTCTTTCGCCGCTCATCTCGAGATCGTCGGCGAACACGAACGAGCCGCCGAGCTACGACAGCAAGGAAGGGCTATCGCCGATCGCATTGGCTTGAACCGCCGCATCCCGCTCGAGCAGACCGTCCGGCCGGTCCGTGCCAAAGGAAACGACCTCGGGCTGAGTGGCCGGGAGATCGACGTCCTTCGCCTCCTCGTCGAAGGTCTCAGCAACCGGGAGATCGGAGAACGGCTGATGATCAGCACAAATACGGCGGCCAACCACGTCCGCAGCATCCTCATGAAGACAGGGGCAACGAATCGCACTCAGGCTGCCGTGTTGGCGGCGACCGAAGGGCTCCTTTGAGCGCGGCCTCACACAGAGTCGTGCTGCCGAGCAGCACGCTATCTGGTTCCACAGGGACGGGCGCTCAGCGCAGCTCGCGCTTGAGGATCTTCCCGGTCGGACCCTTGGGGAGCGTGTCGAGGAACTCCACCGTCCTCGGGTACTTGTAGGCGGCGAGTTGGGTCTTGCAGAAGGCGATGATCTCGTCTGCGTTGGTCTCCGCTCCCGGCTTGAGAGCCAGCACCGCCTTCACCTCCTCCCCGTGGCTGGCATCGGGAACGCCGATCACGGCCGCCTCGGCGACCGCCGGGTGGGCATAGAGAACCTCCTCGATCTCCCGCGGGTACACGTTGAATCCACCACGGATGATCATGTCCTTCTTGCGATCGACGATGTAGTAGAAACCGTCCTCGTCCCTGACTCCGATGTCCCCGCTGTGGAACCAGCCGTCCTTGATCGCCTCCTTGGTGGCGTCCGGTCGGCCCAGGTAGCCCTTCATCACGTTGTGGCCCTTGATACAGATCTCGCCCGGCTCGTCGGTGCCGATCACCACCTTCCCGTCGTCTGTCTCGAGACGGAACTCGACACCCCACAGGGGCAAACCGACCGAGCCGATCTTCTTGGGTCGGTCAAGCTGGTTGAAGCTGGCCACGGGGGACGTCTCGGACAACCCGTAGCCCTCGAGAATGTTGACGTCGTACTTGTCGTCGAACGCCTTCATCACCTCGACCGGCATTGCCGAGCCGCCGGCGACGCAGAACTCGAGGCTCGATAGGTCGTACTGGTCGGCATCGGGATGGTGTAGCAGTGCAAAGTACATGGTGGGGACACCGCCGAAGAACGTCACCTTGTGCTGTTGCATCAGCTCCAACGCGGCCGCGGGATCGAAACGGGGAAGCAGGACAACCTTCCCCCCGGCGCCGATGACCGCGTTGTGCATGACCGTTTGCCCAAAGCTGTGAAACAGCGGCAGCGTCGCCAACGCCACGGTCTCTGAGGTGAGCGGCAGCAAGAGCGTCCGGGTGTAGTGCGCGTTGAAGAACATATTGAAGTGGGTGAGCTCCGCCCCCTTCGGCTTACCCGTGGTACCCGACGTATAGAGGATCACCGCCGTGTTGTCGGGTGCGGTTGCGGGCAGTTCTTCGACGGGCTCGGCTGTCTCGATCAACCCTACAAAGTCGACCTCCTTGTGGCCTAGCTCCGGTTTGTCCGTACCGGCGGCAATGACCACGAGATGGTCGGAGTCACCCCACTCGGTGAACCCGTCTCGTGCCGGTTTGAGGAACCCTTCCCAAGCCACCAGCACCTTGGAGTGGGAATCGGCAAGGTGATAGGCCACCTCGGGACCGGTCAACAGCACATTGAGCGGCACCACCGTTGCCCCCGCGTACAGAACTCCAAAGTAGGCGATGCTGAAATGCGGCACGTTGGGCACGAGCAGCGCCACCCGGTCGCCGGGCTCGACGCCCAACGTGCGGAGCCCCCCGGCGAAGCGACGGGCCTGGTCGTCCAGAGCGGCGTAGCTCAACGTGTTCGGTCCCACAACGAGAGCGGTCCGATCCGGGTAGGTATGGGCGCTCTCACGAAGCAACAGAGCCAGATTCAATGACATCGTTCTCCTCCTCCCGATGCGTCGTACTGAATATATGGCACTCGCGCCGCGGATTGCCACTGGCCGCGCCGTCAGGGCATCCCAAATCCAGATGGGTTGGAGCCGGCCCGTGACCTCCGAAAAGGAGATATCTCAACGCCACTCTCGAACCACCATCTCTGGGAGGTCGCGATAGGCATCGAGATCGTGGGTGTATGAGGCGGTGGATCTCGTCCCGTCGGCGCTGTTCCAGTAGGCCACGACGCTGAACGTGTTGGTCTTGCGGCGCCGGAATACGGCGTCGGCTGAATCGAGGAACACACGAATCTGCTTGCCGGGGGGCAGGGTGCGAAGCCGCTGAAAGATAGGGAGTTCCGAGACTACAACGTCGCGGGCGCCAACCAGGTTTCGCGAGAATTTGACCTTCACATCGTGCGCCACGGCGTCCCCGATATTGACGATCACGATCTCAAAGGCCCCCGACCGGTAATCGACGTCGACAACGACTTCGGCGGCAACGACTTCGGCGGCAACGACCTCGGCGATGCGGGACGTTGGTCGGTCGCTCATCCGTACGTCAGCCGCAGACCCTCGTGGCAGATCTCGACCGACTCGATCGCGATCTCACTCGCCGCCGCGTTGAGGTCGGGGCCCCGGTACTTACAGGGCCACCCATCGGTGAAGTGCCACATCACGACTGCCTGTCGTGCCTCATCGAGCAGGCTGATGGTGCCGTTTCGCCTCGAAACAGGCCCCTCCAGTGCCTCGAGCACCCATGCCCAGAATGCGTTCTGGCCCGTGATGCCCCGCTTCAGAGTGATGTTCCCGTATTTCCGCAGACCCGGCACCTTGCGAACGCGCGGTTCCACATCAGCTCCGTCGCGGTATTCGATCGCCTCGATCTCGAAATCGAGGCCCGATACCTCCGAGAACCCTGCGACCTCGACGTCATCGATGCTCACGAGATAGTTGAAGCCCGCATAGGGGCGGCTTCGATCCGCCAATAGATCCCTCCGGTCGACTCCGATCAACCCTACGCGCTACATGTCGCACCTGGCCGAGATCACGGTCTCTTGTCGCATGCCCGGATGGCCGTGTGTGCTGCGAGCCGTCGCGGTGTGGGGTGCTTTGGGAACCGCCGGACTCTTCCCGACGTCTTATAGACATAGGGCTAGGAGGCAAGCCATGAGCACACGAGTCGTCGCAACTGCAGTCGCAACGCTTCTCATCGTCACCGTATTCATCGTCGCGCTTACCCAGGCGGCAACGGTCCTCTGACGGAGGTTCGGGGTCGCTCGACTCCGACGGCGTACCTGACCAGCTCGTCACGGTGGCACCGGCGGAAGCGCTGGTCGACTGATTTGTTCAGAAATAGGCGGACGCCGCTGGCACGTTGTGCATCGGGAGCACACCATTGGAGAAACGATGTCATTACGCGATGAACTCGCCGAATTTGCGGCTGCGGGCAAGAAGTCCTTCGACCCGAACCGCGCCGCGATCTACGCCAAGCAATCCGCCGCGATAGCCGAAACGCCGATACTCGACAAGGCGTTGCGAACGGGAGACACGGCTCCCATGTTCGAGCTCCCCGACGCCTATGGAAGGCCGGTGCGCCTGCAGGACCTGCTCGCCGCCGGCCCGGTGATCCTCTCGTTCTACCGCGGATCCTGGTGCCCGTTCTGCAACCTGGAGCTGCGGGCGCTGCAGCGTGAGCTCGACAACGTGGTCAACGCAGGGGCACGGCTCGTGGCGATCTCGCCGAACCGGCCCGACATCTCGGTAGAGCTCATCGACAAATTGGAGCTTACGTTCCCGGTGCTGTCCGACCGGGACAACCGCGTGGGGGAGCAATTCGGTCTCGTGTACGAAGTCATTCCCGAACAGCGCGACCTCTACCTGGCCGGCGGACGTGATCTCCGGGAGCTGAACGGGAGCGAGCGGTGGACCCTGCCCGTGCCGGCGACGTATGTCATCGACCGGGCCGGAACGATCCGATTCGACTTCATCGATCTCAACCACCGGGTACGTGCGGAACCGTCCGAGGTCGTCGCGGTCGCCGCGTCGCTGCCTGGCTGACCTTGTCGATGAAACCCGGCCACACCGGCGCGTATATAGTTCGCCGGTGATGACCACCCGGGGACGATGGGTTCTCCTCCTTGCTGCGTTTGGCATGCTGACGACCGGATGTGGAGACGGCCTCGACGCTGCCCATCACGCCCTTCTCAGCGTGACAGCTCCGTCCGGCGCCGCCGACTCCGGTATCGCCGAACCCGAAATGGGCTGGCACGGCGGCGAGATCCTGACCACAGGCGGTACGAGCGTCGTGCCCGTGTTCGTGTACCGACCCGACGACACGCACCCAGCGGGCTGGCTTGGTGACAACAAGACGGTGGTCGTCCGCTACTTCACCCAGCACGGCGTTGCATCCACAGAGACGGTCTGCGGGCGGCTCGCCGACTGGATCGTCACCAACGGTGGTGCCGAACCCGGCCAATCCTGCGCCACACAGGCCGCCGCAGCCCACACCGGCACCTGGTCGGACCAATTACCGACCACGGATCTGCAGGTAGGCGGAGAGAATGTCGAGATGTCCGCCACCGTCGTCGGCAGCGAGAACGGTATCGACGTCGTCTACTGGGCCGTGGCGGAGGCCTGAGCGGACTCCCCCTCTGCTTCTTGCGTCGCAGACCGGAACATATTCCGGTTTCCGACGCCAGAGTGGCGGGGGGCGGCCTCTGGGCGGGGTGGGTATGCTCGCAGTATGGAGAAGCAAGACCTGAAGACGGTCGCACGTGGTTGGTTCGACTACGTCATGAACGGCAGAGACATAAGCGCAATCGATCGGCTGTATGCCGACGACTACGTCTATCGCGGCCCCGGTGGCTCTGAGGCGCGAGGTCGGGACGCAGCAAAGGAGATCGCCCGGAATCTCATCAACTCGATGCCGGACCGCGTCTCCACGGTCGAGGAGCAGATCGCGGAGGGAAACCGGGTCGTCACCCGCTGGGTGAGCCGGGGCACGCCGACCAAGCCACTCTGGACCGGGGCGCAGGCTGGGCGGCCGATCGCGGTGCACGGCGTGACCATCAGTCGTATTGTGGACGGGAGGATCACCGAGGATTGGGAGGTCCTCCACATGGTCGAAGAGTGAGGCGACCCGCCCGCACCGAGCCGCCTCAGTCACTCGTCGGCTTCCCTTCACGGAGTGGGACCCTCGCCAGCCCTTCCCGGATCCGGGCGATCTCCCGCTCCAGTTCCGGCAGGTCCTGTGCTTCCTCGATACGGCGGTTCAGCTCGTCGGTCTGTTTGGCGGGGATCCCCATGCCACCCAAACCACCGTCCTGCTGGGAAGGATCGAGCCGCTCGCTCTTGATTGCCACCCGTCGCGCCTCCAGTTGCTCCAGGTAGCGGAGCAGCCCGGACGAGGCATTCGTTTCGAGGCTGGCCGCGGCTGCCGTGGCCCTCAGCTCGTGTATCTGGTCTCGAAGCTCGATTCGCTGCTCGAAGGCGTCGGCGGGCAGGTCGCTCAACCTTCGCTCCGCATCGAGAAGCTGATCTTCACCCGTTGGCAAGCGGGGCAACGATGTCGGCTATCTCTCCCGGATGATCCACAACCCGGTCGGCGCCGGCTTGCTCGAGCTCGTCGCGACTTCCGAACCCCCAGGTGACGCCGATCGTCCGCGTATTGTGGGCACGTCCGGCTTCGATGTCGTATCTGCGGTCGCCGATCACGGTTACGTCGTCGACACGGTCGTCGGCGCCAAGCCGGGAGAGCGCCCTCGCCAGCGCTGCCCTCGACATGATGCCCGCCCTTTCGGCACTCGGAAGTCGCCTCGATGTCCCGCTTTCTGTGCGGATCGGGCTGCACTCCGGCGACGTCGTCGCGGGTGTGATCGGTCGGCAGAAGTTCATCTACGACCTGTGGGGGGACACCGTCAACACCGCCAGCAGAATGGAGTCGCAGGGTGTTGGGGACCACATCCAGTGCACGGAGGCGGTGCGCGACCTGCTGTCGCATCGGTACGAATTCGAACTCCGCGGCGACGTCGAGGTCAAAGGCAAGGGCCTGATGCCGACCTACTTCCTGGTAGGCGCCAGGTAGCAAACCAAAACGAGTCGGCTCGACTGCTGCGGTGAGACCCGGGTCTGAACCACCGCCGGGACACCGCGTCTCCTATCAGCCTCGACAATAAGTGACGCGGGCGGAAGGCTAGGTCACAGGAATTGCCAGGCACCGGTGCCGCTCAGCATCATTTCTTGTGCCCATTGGCCCCTTACCAGGGACTTCACCCAAACATATTCGGAACCGACAATATATAGGGTGCATAGGTTGTCATTGACAATTCCCCTAGGAGTCACATGAGTGCTATCGGTCATACCAGGCGCGAATTCATCCAGTTCGGTTTTGCCGGATCGGCAGGCGCGGCCGCGAGCATCCTCTTCGAGCAGGAGGCGGGCGCCACCCAGACGGATATCGCCCACCCCCGTTTCGACCCGCCGATCGCGGTTCGCTCCGTTCGGTCGGTGTGCGGTGTGTGTTTTTGGAAGTGCGGCATCAACGTCGAAATCGGCGAACAGGGCGAAGTCCTCCACATCAGCGGAGTACCGGGCCACCCGCTCAGTCAAGGCCGGCTCTGCCCGCGCGGTATCGGCGGTATCGGCTTTCACGAAGACACGGATCGATTGCAGCACCCCCAGATCCGCACCGGCGAGCGCGGGGAGGCGGTGTTCCGCAATACCACCTGGGACGAAGCCAACTCCGTCATAGGAACACGACTCCGCGAGATCATCGAGGCCGACGGCCCGGGCGCGGTTGCCTTTCTCACCCACGGTGCCGCCGAGACCCATTTCGAGCATCTGGCCGCAGCGATCGGCACCGCCCACCACGCCCATCCCGCGTACGACCAATGCAAGGCGCCGCGGGAAGTCGGATATCAACTGACATTCGGGCATCCCTTGAAGTCTCCCGAGCCGCTCGACATTGCGAACACCGATTGCCTCGTGCTGATCGGCTCCCACCTCGGGGAGAACATGCACAACCTCCAGGTGCAGGAATTCGTAGAAGCGACGACACGCGGGGCCAATCTCATCGTCGTGGACCCCAGACGATCCACCGCAGCCCTGCGCGCAGATATCTGGCTGCAGATCAAGCCTGGAACCGACCTGGCGCTGCTCCTGGCGTGGACACACATCCTGATCCGCGACGGGCTCTACGACCGCGACTTCGTTCGTGACTACACCGCCGGATTCGACGTCCTCAGCGAACACGTGGCGACGAGCACTCCCGAGTGGGCCGCGGCCGAGACCGGTCTCACGGCCGAGCAGATAGAGGCATCGGCGCAGATGATCGGGATGGCCGGGCCGCACATGGCACTCCACCCCGGCAGACACGTAGTCTGGTACGGCGACGACACGCAGCGAGCCCGTGCCATGGCGATTCTCGTCGCCATCACCGGCGCCTGGGGATCGCGCGGCGGCTACTACCTGCCGAACCAGGCCCACCTCCCCAGCCTCGAAGAGGTCTATCCCGAACTCCCGAAGTATCCGGAACTGGCAGACCGTCGCGACCCCGGCTATCCGTTCGCCGTCGGCGTCAACGTCAACGGTATCCGCCAGGCAACACGCGATGGCGCCATCAAGGCCTGGGTTGTTGTCGGGACGAACCTCATTACGTCATTGCCCGCACAGCAAGAGACCATCGACGCACTGAAGAAACTCGAATTCCTGGCGGTGGTCGATGTGCTCCCCACGGAGATAACCCAGTACGCCGATGTGCTCCTGCCGGCGGCTTCTTATCTGGAACGGTCCGACAATCTATGCAGCGGCGGCAGCCGCGACCCCTTCGTGGCCGTGATGCAGCAAGCGGTGGAACCTATCGGGGAGAGCCGCGGCGAGGCACAAATTGCCCGCGACATCGGGGCCGAGCTCGGATTGGAACGCTACTGGTTGTGGGAATCGGTCGAGGATCTCTCCGAAGCGACAATTGCCAAGTACAACTCAGATCCCGAAGGCGGCAAGGTCGATTGGGACACCCTCGTTGCCACCGGTTACGTGGTCACCGACGAGAATCTTCCCATTTATCGGCAGGGATACGGGCTCGGGACCGACGGCAGCGGCCGGGCCGGGGCCCCTTTCGAATTCCCCACATTCAGGGGTGAAGCCGGCGATGGTCGCGTCCAGCTCTACTCGCCGGACCTCGAGGAGGTCTGGCTGAGCAAGATCGAATCCGGCGAGGACCCCACGGGCTACGAGCCGATGCCTACCTACTACCCGCCACGAGGAGCTCCACCCGGGCACGTTCGCTTGCTCTACGGTCGGTCGCCCGTCCATAGCTTCGGACGTACCCAGAACACGCCGATCCTCCACGGGCGCGACCCTGAGAACGCGGTCTGGGCATCGCCGGCAACGGCAGCCGCCTACGGAATCGCAGACGGAGAACTGGTCGAGATGCTCAACCAGGACGGCGTCCGCCAGGGCCCTATCAAGGTGAAAGTGACCGACCGGATGAGCGACGACGCCGTCTACATCACCCACGGTTTTGGCCACAACAGCCGGCAGCTCACCCGTGCCTACAAACGTGGCGTTGATGACTCGGCCCTGATGACACAGTACGCAGTCGATCCCCTCTCGGGCGGCACCGGGATGCGCGTGAACTTCGTACGTCTAGTCCGGCCCAATTCGGCGTAGGGGAACAACGATGTCTTTTCAATTCCGTATCGACATATCGCGCTGCATCGGCTGTCGGGCCTGCGAGGTGGCATGTATCACTGCCAACGATCTCGACCCGTCCAGCGCCCGCAACTGGGTGAAGTTCCTCGAAGACGATGGCGATGTCGTCGGCAACACGACGTTCGCCCCGTATCTCTGCCACCACTGTGCCGATGCGCCATGTGTCGACGCCTGCCCCACAGGTGCCTCGTTCAAGGCTGCAGACGGACGGGTACTCGTCGACAAGGACCTCTGCATCGGCTGTGGCCTATGCGTGCCCGCCTGTCCCTACGAGGCTCGATACGTCGCGCAGGACACCAAGAAGCTAGAGAAGTGCACCCTGTGCGAAGGACGAGTGGAGAACGGCCAGGCGCCCGCTTGCTTCGAGGTATGCCCCGCCGGCGCCCGCTCGTTCTACGAAGTCGTAGAGATCGACGGCAAGGAGAGAACCGTGAGCGTTGGCGACGTCAATGCCATCGACGACGGGCACGAGCTCATCGCCCTCACCACCAATGCCGTGAACCCGCGGCCAAGGCTGCGGTTCAGCGGGCTGCCCGAGGATCTGGCGTTGCTGCAGGAGAAGCTGCCGCCGCAGGGTGGTGGCAGCGAAACAAGCATGCTCTGGCGCAACGGCTTCGGCAAAGCCGTCGGCGGGCTGGGTGTGGCCAGTGCCATGGCGATGGGGGCAATGATCGGAATGCGGATGCTGCGTGACCGCGCAGAGAAAATCGCTTTGCAGGAGATGGAGGAGCAGATGCTCGCAGAGAAAGCGGAGGCAACCGACAATGAGTGAGAGAGCTCTCGTCAAGCATCCGCTGCAGCAGCGCATCGTTCACTGGTACAACGCAGCGAGCTTCCTGTTCCTGTGGCTGACCGGAATCGCCATCATCAGCAACTCGGGATACCAGATCGGGCCCCGCTTCTATGTCAATGCCGTGAATAGCCTCTTCGGAGGTGCCACCCGTCTGCTCCATGTCCACGTGTATGTGGGGATGCTGTGGTTCGGGGTGCTGGTTGCGTCCTTCTTGCTCGATCCCCATGGTCTCTCGCTGCGCTTCCTGCGGGATCTGGTCCCCACCCGCAACGATCTCATCTGGTTCAAGGTCAAGCCAAAGGCCGAGATCTTTGATCCATCGCTGCCGATGCCGGACCAGGGCGCATACAACGCCGGTCAGAAGGCCTTCGGCGCCGTCGTGCTAATCGGGTCGAGCATCATCGGGACAACGGGTCTCCTCATGTGGTTCGGAACCGGAGGTGGTTCGCTGGGCAGGTCGCTCGTGCTCATCCATCTGATCACCGTCGGTGTCGTCATCGCCTTCTTCTTCGTCCACTTCGCTATGGCCGCGCTCATGAAAGAGGAGCGCCCGGCACTGGTGAGCATGGTCACCGGCAATGTTGACGCCGAGTACGTCGAACACCACCATGCCGAGTGGTATCGCGAGCACGGCGACGAGGGTGAGCCCCTGCGCCCGACAGATAGATTCGCCTTGCCTCGCAAAGTGCTCGGATCGGTCAAGCGCCTGGTACTGCGAGTGCACCACGCAAAGCCGAAACCGCTCGGGTCCCCTTATATTGCCGGGATCGGCCTGGGCCTGAGCGTGCTCGCCGGGTTCGCATTGATGGGACACGGCCCGGGAGCATCGGGATTGTTCTCGCGACTCGGGGCATTCGCCGTCGCCGGGGTGGCCCCCGATCAGGTTGCGTCCAATGCATATTGGGGTTCCGTCCTGGGAACCAAGCTGAGCGAATACTGGCTGACGTGGACCGTTCTCGGAATTGCGGTCGGCGGATTCGTGTCGGCGCTCATCGCGGGTCGGATCAAGTTCGGAATCGACCGCGGGAGCCTCATCTCGCGACGAAGCCGGCTCCTGTTCGCTCTCTCCGGCGGGATCGTGGTTGGCATCGCCACCCGGTTCGCTCGCGGCTGCACCTCGCATCATCTCTCGGAAGCGGCCCTGTTGTCAGCCGGCTCCTGGTTGTTCCTCGCTGCGGTGTTCATCGGCGGCTTTGGGACTGCGTTTGCATTCAAGAAGGTGTGGCGATGAGCACGATCTTTCCAATACTCCCTCTCGACGGCGGCTCTCCGACCACCTACCTGGTGATGGCCGCGGTGGTGGGTATCGCGTTCGGCTTCTTCCTGGAACGCGCCGGCTTCGGCTCGGCCAAGAAGCTCACTTCGGTCTTCATACTGAGGGACTGGGGTGTCTACCGGGTCATGTTCACCGCCCTCGTCACCGCAATGATCGGTGCCCAGTTGCTGAGCGCGTTCGGGTGGATGGACCTCGGCCTGCTCGAGATTGGCACGACCTACTTCTGGCCGATGTTCCTCGGCGGTCTCCTGTTCGGCGTCGGCTTCTACTTCGGGGGATTCTGCCCCGGCACCGCGGTGGTATCGGCAGTCCGCGGGCGGCTCGATGCCTGGGTGTTCCTGCTCGGGATCGTGCTCGGCATTTACGGGTTCGCCCTGTTCTTCGATGGCGCAGGGCAGGCATCGTGGTTCCAGAGCTTCTACGAACCGGCCGGCGCTGCGGTTCAGAGCCTGAACGGGCATCCGCTTGCCTGGCTCGCCGCCATCGTGATCACCGGTGGGGTGATTCTCTCCTTCCGGTACCTGTACATTATCGAGCAGCGTTTCGCCTTGAAGACCCCGGAACAACTCGCTGGCGAACCCAGGCCCCCCGTGGTTCGGCCTCACGCGGGCCGCTCCACGAAGGCGGTTATCGGGCTGGCAGCAGCGCTGGCCGTTGTGCTCGCCGTGTTCTCGGTCGGCGCCGAGGAGCCCGATATCCTCGCTGTGGGATCTGAGGTTCCTGCGGCGGTGGCCGTCGACGGGGCACAGGTCCCGAGCATCGATGCGCTCAGCCTGGCGGGATGGATCGTGTCCGACGCGAACCGCATCGCCGAGGAGACCCCTCCCAACTCCCTTGTCCTCGATCTGCGGGATCAACAGGACCGGGCTGCCGTCCCGATGCAGGGCACGGTGGTGGTGCCCCCAGGCAACGATCAGTACGAGGCAGCCCTCGCTGTTCTCGACGACCTCCTCATCACGACCGCAGACAAGAACAAGCCGCTGGTGATTGTCGACACGGACCAATCCGCAACTGCGCGGAGTCTCGTCACCGATCTGCGACTGCAGGGAGTCAATGCGCTACTGCTCGATGGAGGCGACGCTGCCTGGCAAGCCAGCGTCCTTGGTGCTGATGCGATATGGCCGGATTGGGTCGTCGCCGGCGCTGCTGGGGCCACAACATCGTCCGCAGTGCCGAGCATGGCCGCCTACCAGGACCAGGTCAGATCGTGGATGACCGGCACCACGCTCGTCGTTCCCGCCTATCTATCCATCCCGGGAACCGAGCAACTGCCCAGCGAAGCAGCGACGGTCGTAGCTACCGGCAGCGGCGGCGGAGGTTGCGGCTAGCTGTGCGAAAACCTGGCTTTTAGCGTCGCAAACCGGAACATATTCCGGTTTGCGACGCCAAAGCGGCAGGGGGGTCGAAACGGGTTGCTGTTGTGCGACCCTCGAAGGTGTCAAACCTCGACCAACTGCTCGCAGATATCGCCGCCCGGCAGCACGGCGTCTTCTCTCTCAATCAGGCCTGCGATGCGGGAATCGGCAGATCGACGCTCGACAAGCGCGTCGCCGCGGCGCACTCGCCCGGCTCCAGCCTTCCGTCTTCGCCTTCCCCGGTACACCGGCGAGCTGGCGTCGGGAGGCCACTGCTCTTGTGCTGTCTGTGCCGGGTCTCGCTGCCGCGTCGCACAAGACCGCAGCGTTCCTTTGGGGAATGTCGTCCATCGAGCCGGAGCCGGCTGAGATTGTCACCGTCCGTCATCAACGAATCCACCGCAGACACCCCCAGATCCACGAGTCCAAGGACCTCGAACCAGACGACGTGGTGACTGTCGATGGAATCCCGACGACAGCAGCTGTGAGAACAGTGGTGGACGTTGGCGCCACCGCTTCCCTTCGATATGTTGAGCATTGTTTGGATACCGGTCTCCGTCTCGGGCTGTTCCAACTCGGCGACGTCAAGACGTTCGTCAGCCGTGTCGCCAAATCCGACCGTAACGGCATTGGGAAGATCCGCCCCCTGCTGGACGAGCGAACCGGCTGGGACACGGTATCCGAGAGTGTGCTCGAGGATCGCTTCCAGCGGCTGATCGCTGCCTCCTACCTGCCGCTGCCGGTGGCCCAGTATCGGGTTCGTGATGGGTCGAGGATCGTATGCCGTGCTGATTTCGCATATCCGCAGCAGCGGGTGCTGATCGAGCTGGATGGAGAGCGGTATCACATGGACCGGGAGACATTCCAGGGCGATAGGCGAAGCAGAACCGGGCTCATGCGTTGGGATGGACCGTCTACCGATTCACCTGGCGTCAGGTGCTCGATGAGCCCGCCACGATCATCTCCACCCTCACAAGAGCTCTAGACCCCCGCTGAGAAGGAGCTTTTGCGTCACTCCCCGATCGTTCGCCAGTCAGGCCGATCAGGCGCGTTGGGTTTCCACGACTCGATGAAGCTTGCCGCCGCATCGATCTGTTCCGAAGTCAGCGGGCCACCGTAGTCGACACTCCATGCCGGCATCTCAGATCCTGGGATACCGTGGGCTGCGATGGATGCGATCTGGCTATGGGTCGCATCGGTCAGGAACTGTTTCGAGTTGAGCGCGGGGGCATCCACCCCTTCACCGTCCGATCCATGGCACGAGCTGCAACTGTCCAGGTATACGTTCTGCCCCTCGGCCTGAAGATCAGCAAGTTGGCGGTCCCTCGCCGCGGCCCGCGCCTCGGGCTCATAGAACCGATAAAGGGGAAACGCGACCGCAAAGAGAACCATCAGCACGACGCCCGCCTGCATCCATCGCCGCGTCGACGCTTCCAGTTCGGGGTCGACGTGCTCAGCCATCAGGAACCCCCTCCCACACATCGCGGGCCCGCGGGAGGCTCGTCGATGGTCTCTTTTCCCGGTGGTGGGCCGCTGATCACCGTGTTGGGATCGATGACGAGTACCCCGTCCTCTGTGGTAACCGCAAACCTATCCATTCCTCGCGGCGCAGGCCCCTCCCGGCGCTCGCCCACTCGATTGAAGATCGAGCCATGGCACGGGCACTCGAACTCCTGCGACGAGTCACACCACGGCACGCGACACCCGAGATGGGGGCACTTCCACGACAGAGCGACAACTGCGTCTCCCTCCTTGGTCAAGTACGCTCGTGCGGCTGCGATTTCAATCACGCCGGTGCCGGGCACCGCCGCGGCAGGGATGGTCCGCACCGGCCCGGATTGGCTCGCCGAAGCCGACGGGCGCAGGATGTCCCACGTCGTCCACGCACCGGCCACAGCCATGAGTGATGCGCCGATCTCCCACATCCGGGAGAGAAACGCTCTTCTCGTGTGGAGTTGTTGCTCAGTCATAACTCTCCATACCACGATTGCCACGGCCATACCCAGCTCCAGTCCGGGCCCCTGAAGGCAAAGCCGATGAGCGTGATCGCAATCCAGGCAGCAAGGAAGACCGTGAATGTCAGGACGGCAACCTTGCGACGACGTGGGCTCGTCTCCGGGCTCCTATCGAGATAAGGGAGCGCCATGGCACCTACAACGATGCCTGCCGGAACGAGGATGCCTGCCACCATGGGATGGAAATGGCTCAGGAGCTCCTGAAGGCCCGCAAAGTACCAGGGGGCCTTCTCCGGGTTCGGCGTCAGGTTCGGGTTGGCGATGGACCGCAAAGGTGCATCGAAGGCAAGGGCCAACAACAACACCAGGAAGAGCACCGCAAGAGCTGTCACCGCGTGGCGCACGAGAAGGTGCGGCCATACCATCACCGAGTCCTGCTCTTCCGGCACCTTCCGATCGCCCGCCGCGGGCGTTCCGGGGACGACCCCGAGAACCCGCTTGCCCCCGACGATGATCGGCTGTTCGTCGGCCATCAGGACTCTCCCCGATCTTGCCCGCCCGTGTCGAGCATGGAATCCTTGCGCCAGCGCCATAGGTGGATCGCAATCAATGTGACCATGAGGGTGGGCAACACCGCGACGTGGAGCACGTAGAAGCGAAGGAGCGTCGCCGAGCCCACCTCGTTGCCTCCAAGGAGCATATTCGAGGCGGACTTACCGACAAGCGGCACGTATGCGGCCATCGACGTTCCCACCGTGACCGCCCAGTAGGCCAGCTGATCCCAGGGCAGGAGATACCCGGTGAAAGAGAACAAGAAAGTGAGAACCAGCAGCACGACGCCGATCACCCAGTTGAACTCCCGTGGCGACTTGTAGGCCCCGCGGTAGAACACCCTGGCCATGTGCGCCGCGACCGCGATGATCATGAGGTGCGCCGACCAGCGATGCACGTTGCGGATGTACTGCCCGAAAGCGACCTGCGTCTGGAGGGATTGGATGTCCCCGTATGCCGTGCCCGGCGATGGCACATAGAAGAACATCAAATAGACACCGGAGACGATGAGCGAGATGAAGAGCGTGGCCGACGCCACCCCCAGGTACCAGGAATACTTGAAAGCCAGCTCTTCTCGCCGAATCTTCACCGGGTAGATGTGGAGGAAGAAGTTTGACCAGTGGCCTGCGGCCCGATCACGGGTCGTCACCCTGTCGGGGTTGCGGATGATGGACCTGCCCAATGTGCTGTTGCGGAAGCGACTGCCCATGCTCACGCCGGCACCCCGATTCCCGACCACAAACCCATCGACAGTGCGTTAGTTGGACATCGGTCGATGCACAGGGCGCAGCGGATACACGCAACCTCATCCAGAAGCAGAGCGGTGCCCACGGGAAGGTCAGGCGCAACCTCGGCGGCGGGCACAATCGATAAGACGTCGACGGGACACACATCGACGCACAGGCCGCAAAGCACGCACCGATCGACATCGAGCAACACGTTGACGAAACAGCGCAGACACCGCGCAGCCTCGCAGCGAGCTTCCGCTTCCGTGAACCCGAGCTCGACCTCGCGCAGACCGACGCGACGACCCGTAGGAAGAGAGGGCACGGGCGTGCGCGGCACCCGATCGTAGAGGTCCTCGGTGCGGTGGAACTGCTCCAGAACGATCATCTGACCCTCGGCCGGCTTTTCGGCTTCGGCGCCGCTGAGCTGTGTATGGATCGCCGCGGCCGCGCGACGGCCATCTGCGATCGCATCGATCAAGTTGCGCGGCCCGGCTGCGGCGTCACCGCCGGCCCAAACCCCGTGCAACGACGTGCTCGAATCATCGTTCGTTTGAATCGTGCGGCGCGGCGAGATCACGGGCCCTGCCTCTCCGAGAGCCTCAATGTCAACTGATTGTCCGATGGCGAGGATCACCGTATCGCACGGGATCACCCTCCGGTCATCCGGATCGAACACCGGGGCAAACCGACCGCTCGTATCGAAGACCGACTTGACACCGATGGTTTCTAAACCCACGACGACATCTCCTTCGGTCAGGATCCGGGACGGGCCCCTTCTGTGGAGGAAGTCGATACCCTCCACCGCTGCCTCGTGGACTTCGAACTCATCGGCGGGCATCTCTGCCTGCGACTCGAGTGATACCACCGTGACCTCGTGAGCGCCTGCGCGCACGGCGGTTCGCGCCGCGTCCACGGCTTGGGTGATGAGGCCGCGCTCCTCGCGGGCTTCGTATCGATCCGCACCCTCACGCATGGTCAGGTATTCGTCGGCCCGCAGAGCCGTCCTGGCCGCGTCCATTGCAACGTTGCCGCCGCCGATGACGACCACCCGCTCGCCGACGTCGACGTGGAAGCCCTGGTTGATGTTGATCAGGAATTCCAACGCACGGATCACCCCGTCTGCCTGGTGGCCTTCGATGTCGAGATCCCTGCCCCGGGTCGCCCCGAGAGCCAGGAAGACGGCGTCGTAGTCATCGCGCAACTCATCGAGGGTGACGTCGGTGCCAAGACGGGTACTCAGCCGAACGTCCACACCGAGCGCGAGGATGGCATCGATCTCTGCGTGCAGGAGTCTCCGATCGAGCCGATACTCGGGGATCCCCAGAACCATCATTCCCCCCAGCACCCCCGCGGCTTCAAAGAGTGTGACCTGATAGCCGATGCGTCGCAGGTCGTGGGCCGCCGATAGGCCGGCCGGGCCACCACCCACGATGGCGACGCGCTCGCGTCTCTCCTGGGCGGGAGCGGCAACGACGTCGCCCCACTCCGAGTCGGGTCCTGCTTCTACCCCGTACTGCTCGGTAACGAATCTCTTCAACGCACGGATGGCGATCGGACGGTCGATCTCTCCTCGCCGGCACGCATCTTCACAGGGGGCGGCGCAGACCCGGCCGCAAACAGATGCAAACGGGTTGGGGAGCCGGGCGGTCAGGTATGACTGTTGGTCGTACCCGTCGGCAATCGCCGCGACGTATGCCCCTGCATTGGTGTGCACAGGGCATGCCGCGAGGCACGGGATGTTCTCGTCGAAGAAGCTCAACGCCTTCATCAGATCCGACCTCTCGACTGCAGGCGGCGCAGTGCCCACATCCCGATGACGAAGAGAGCGAGCCAGGCCCCCGCTCCGATGAGATCGTGAATCGCCGCCGGGGCGCTCGCAACAGCAGACAGGTGGAGGATTCGCGAAGGCAACCACACGGTGAACACGGCGAAATAGGCGAAGATGACAAGCGCCCAAGCAGCGCCCTGCCCCCACTTCATCGTGCGTGCTGTCGTGATGAGAAACGCCTCCCAACCTGCTTCCGCACGGTGGCCACGGACGAGCCGGCCACCGAAATGAACGCCCCCCTAGTTGACGGTGAAGGCTGCCCGCATTCCCTTGCGGAAGTGGCCCTCGAGGTTGCAGATCAAGGCATAGCCCCCTGACTCCAGGGTCACGGTGAGAGTCTTGGTCTCGCCCGGCATGATGCTTCCGATCTCATCGACGACCGTCATTTCGTCCTCGAGGACCTCGTCAGCCGCCGCGTCGAAGGGGAGATCAGCCAGAGCCAGGTCGGTCTGGACGACAACGAACTCGTGCTCCCTGTCGCCGCTGTTGGTGACCTCAAACGTCACCTCGCCGGCGGGCGCACTAGTTGGGGTAGGAGTGAGCAGCATGGTATTGGCATCAACATCGGCCAGGGTGACGGTGATCGTTCCCGAGGCATTGGCTGCAGTCGTCGACGATGCTGCGGCTGTTGTCGTCGTCGTGGTCGAGTCGCTGGAGCAAGCGGCCACGAAGAAGGCGATCAGGGCAACGGTAGCGATGGCGGAGGTGATTCTTCGAAACATGCGCATGTCCAATCTGAAGAACCGAACTTATGTAAATGTACAGTCATTTACTATTCCACTATACGACGCGGATTCCCTCGGTGCTCGCTCACACGACAGATTTATTGCTAGTAATAGTTGGACATGGATTGGTCGCAGCGACGCCCGACAACGGCGGCGAAAGGGCAGACGCCATCCCGCGGTGCCTCTTTGGCGCAACGCCACGGACGGACTCGGTCACAGCGATGGCAGCGGGGGAGCAAGACCGACTCCCGCCGCCATCTCGGCCTGGTCGAAATACGTATGGTGCGAGACAATGCGGCCGTCGCGGACGAGGAAGGTTCCGACGTAGCGAGAGTCCGCATGGTTGCCGGTCGCCGGAGCGTCGCCCATAGGTGTGTGAAAGGTGCCGTCGTGTGTGCCCGTGAATCGGTTTTCGCTCATCACATGATCTCCCGAGCCAATTGTGACCAGACAGTCGATGCGCGCATCGGAGAAGCCTTCGGCGAAAGCCCGATCGAAAGCGACCATGCCCTCGATGCCCACCTTCTCGGGTTGCGGCATGCCGGGGACGAGCTTCTCAGCGTCGGGTGCGAACAGCTCGGTATAGATCGCATAGTCCCGCGTATTGAAGGCCTCGTAGTAGCGGAGTACGACGGCGACGTTCTGGTTGTCCATGGTTGATCCTCTCTCTAGTTCGGATGGACGCTGTCGACCGTAAGGTGCCTGGGGACGCAGTTCATCGGGCAAACTCCCCATTTTCCGACACGGACCTGACCAACGAGCCCCCGGCCACGACGGATGTAGCCTGAATGATGATGTCTATTCGATTGGCCGCGATTACCTCATCGCTCACGAGAGCGATCGACCTGTGCTTCGGCCAGCCGGATGACCACGTGGCCCGCACAACTCTGCTCGCAATGGAACTGGCGGGCGCGCTCGGCGCCGGGAGCGAGGAGCTGGCCGACGTCTATTGGCTGGGTCAGCTTCGCTTCGTTGGCTGCACCGGTCACGCCCATGAAGTCGCCTCACTCTTCGGAGACGAGATCGCAACGCGTGCCGACGCGATCACCCTCGACTACGGCTCAGCACCAGCGGTGCTTGGGTGGATGATCCGCAACGCAGGAACAGAGCGCGGCGGCCCCGCCCGCATCCAAAGCGTGCTCCGCGCCCTGGCGGGCGGAAAGCGTGCAGCCGCAGACAGCTTTCGCGGCGGCTGCGAGGTGGGACGGGAACTGGTGACGCGGCTCGGCCTCGAACCTCGGCTCGCCGCGGCGCTCGACTTCTCGTTCGAACGATGGGACGGCAGGGGGATGCCGTGGGGCGTCTCGGGGGATTCAATCCCGCATGCGATGCTCGTCGTTCATGCCGCACAGGAGCTCGAGGTGTTCGCCCGTTCCGGCACCGAGACGGCACTTGCGATGGCCCGGCGGCGCGCCGGCCGTGCCTATGCCCCGAACGTTGCCGCCGCCTTTGTCGCAGAAGGGGCGGAGATCCTCGACCGGCTTGGCAAGCGATCCGGGCCGGAGGCTCTTCTCGACGCCGAGCCTGCTCCCCATATGACGGTACCTGCGGCGGGCCTCGACGACGTGCTCACGGTGCTCGCCGATTTCGCCGACCTGAAGTCGCCGTTCACAGTCGGGCACTCCCGTGCGGTCGCAGAACTCGCCGGCTCTGCGGCCGAGCACCTCGGTATCGGGCGGGATGATGTCGTTGCAGTGCGACGTGCCGGCCTCGTCCACGACCTCGGTCGCTGCGGAGTACCCAACTCGATCTGGGACAAGCCGGGCGAGCTGACCGATCCAGAGTGGGAGCAGGTCCGCTTGCACCCGTACCGCACCGAGCGGGCGCTTGCCGGCTCTCCTCTCGCCGACCTGGGCTCGCTGGCTTCGTTTCATCACGAGCGTCTCAACGGATCGGGCTATCACCGTGGAGTCGCCGGAGCGCAGTTCCCGATCACCGGGCGGATTCTCGCCGCCGCCGACGTCTACCAGGCTCTCACCCAACCCAGGTCGCACCGGCCGGCACAAGAACCGTCGGTCGCCGCTGCTCAGCTCCGCGATCGGGTCGGTGCCGGGGCGTTCGAGACCGACACTGTGGAGGCGGTTCTCACTGCTGCCGGCCATCGCACCCGGCGCAAGCGCACTAAGCAATGGCCCGCTGGCCTCACGGCACGTGAGGTCGAGGTACTGCGGCTGCTCGCCCTCGGTTATACGGCCAAGGCAATCGCCGGTGAGCTCGTCATCTCGACCAAGACGACTGCACACCACATCGAGCACATATACACAAAGATCGGGGTCTCGACCCGTGGCGCCGCCGCGTTGTGGGCAGCAAAGCACGCCCTCGTCTAGCCCGCAACCGCGGTCTTTGCACAAGCAAACCGAATTGAGCGGACCGTGCCGGCAGCTGAACCCCAGCTCGACGTCCGGCAAAGACCGGATCCAATGCGACGTCAAGGTGACAAATGACCTCTTCCGGCTGGCCGCCGAATATCCGGTGAACTGACTTCGACTTGGTAATGAATTTGAGATCTTCTTGTTCGCAACCCGGCGAACAACGGATCTCAAAGCCTATTGACAGTAGTGTCCCTACTGTCATAATAGTACAACTACCGTTATAGGAGGGGGTATGTCGATCCGATCCGGAGACACAATCGAGAACCCGACCTCTGGCGAGAGGATCACCTTCAACCAGCCGTTCGGGGCATCTGCATCATCGTTGGGTTTCACACTTCACCTGGCACCCGGAGCGTCTGGTCCACGCGAGCACGTTCATCCCAAGCTGTCGGAGTCGTTTTGCGTGACCTCCGGAACCCTCACCGCTTTGATCGACGGTCAACGTCGAGTGTTCCAACCCGAGGAGAAGCTGACGGTCGCACCGGGCACACGCCATTGCTTCTGGAACGAATCAGAATCCGACGTGATCCTCGAGATCGAGGCATCACCGCAGCTGGCAATGGTTGACCTGCTAGAGACCATGTTTGCGCTGGGTCGACTCGGCTTCGTCGACTCGACAGGCAAGCAAAGTGTGCTGAGGCTGTCGCGGGTCCTCCCGCAGTTCTGGAGCGATACGTTCTACGCGACCCAACCCCCGCTGCTTCTCCAGAAGATGGGATTCGCCGTCATGGGGCCACTGGCCCGGGCCCTGGGCTACCCAAAGAAGTACGACTACCCGACCGAGGGCTCGGGCAGGTAGTTGACCGGCTCACGCAGACGCGACGCACGCCTCAGCTTTGCGCCACATTGCCGAAGAACATCCGCTCGACCATTACGGCGCACCAATCGATGTACTTGTCGAGCGCCCATCCCCTCTCCTTGACGAGCATCCGGTACACGGGGCTCGACCAGACGGCATAGATGTAATCGGCGATGTCATCGAAAGTCATACCAAAAGGCGGGCCGGCGTCACCGGCTACTGCCGGTACCAGTGCCCTGATGTCCTCGTAGCGCTGCTGCCGGATGAATAGCGACAACTCCTCGACCCTCGGGTCAGCCGCGGCTCCGGCGAAGACCACCTCCTCGAGTTCGGCAGCCCCCCGCTCGTACACGCCGGCGCTCCAAGATGCCACTATCCGGATGCGGTCGCGCGGCGTTTGCGCCGTCGCCACCGACGCCAGGAAGTCGTCCATGTCGCGGACCGGCGCAGCCGGGTCCCGGCCCGAGACCGCGGTCAGCAGAACCTCACGGAGAAGCGTTGCCTTGTTGTCGAAGACCCGGTAGACGGTCTGTTCAGCAACCCTCGACTCGTCGGCGATCTCACGGATCGAGGTGCCGGCATAACCCCTTTCGACGAACAGCCGGTGAGCGGCCCCGATCATCGCGGCCCTCGTTTCCCGGGCCTGCTCGTCACGACGCGGTGCGTGATATGACCTCTTGCCCATTATCCGGGTCACGGTAGTCCCACCACCGCGGATTGACGTATCGCAGACTCGTAGCGACTCTGAACGCCTATTGAAGTTGAGCCTGGAGCTGAACCATATGAACGGATTCGACCAGTGGGGCGGCGCCGGCTGCGCCTGCGTCTGCATTCGCCGATTAGTTGCTGAGGTACTCGATCAGGCCGGCAACCAGCGCGTCGGCAAGGCTCGCTTGAAAGTCCGGGTCTGTGAGCAGGGCAGCGTCGCTGGCGTTCTTCATGTTGCCCGCTTCGAGGAACATGACAGGCACGTCCGACAGGTTCAATCCACCGAGGTCGTCGCGCACCGAGAACCCGTCCTCTCCTATGTAGTCGGCGATCGGCATCTCGGTGGTCATCACGGCGGACCGAATGTCGGTGGCCAGACGCCGGGAATCCTCCGCAATGTCATCGGTCAATCCGGCGACGACCTTGGGATAAATCACGTGAAACCCACGGCCCGACTCAGGTCCACCGTCGGCATGGATCGAGATGACGGCGGCGGCTCCGCTGCGGTTTCCAATCGCCGCCCGTTCCGTGATGCACGGCCCCCATCCCTCATTGTCCTGGCGGGTCATCGTCACGGTCGCTCCGAGCGCTTCGAGACGCGTGCGAGTCAGGAGCGCCACCTCCCAATTGAACGTGGCCTCGGGGAACCCGTCTGCCGTTGCGGTGCCGGTTGTGTTGCACGGCTTGGTGATGGTGCCGATATCGACGAGAGCGTTGATCTCGTCGGGATGCGCCCAGTTCATGCCGTTGTGCCCGGGATCGAGCACGATCGTCACCCCCTCGAGCGGGGCGGCGGGCGCGGTGGTCGTCGTCGTAGTAGTCGTGCTGGTCGCGGTCGTAGTCGTCGTCGGCGCGTCGGTGGACTGTGGCGATGGCGCCTGGGTCGGCTGAGTGGTTGTGGCGCCGGGCGATTCACCGGGTGCACTCGTACTCGACACGCCGACCACGGTAGAGCCGTCCGGGGCCGCCGCACCTGCGCAAGAGGCGCACACGATCAGGATGAGTACGAGCGGCGCGGGCAGTCGGTTTGTCACGAGTGCGAGTCTCTCACGTCGCGAGTTGCCAGGAACACGGATCTCCTGTGCAACGACACCGTGGAGGGTTCATTCCCGCAGCCATCCCTGCCAGGAGGCTGCCTGTCGCTGTCCGAACGGCCCCATCCTTCTGCCGTGGAGGTCAACCTCTCGCTCAAGAGTCCACGCGGCGCAGGATGGTGTCGTCAAGGAGGAGGATGTGGCCGCCGCAGGCGAATCGCACCTGATTGGCGGCGCCGATGACCCCCCAACCGTTCGCCGGATAGGTATCGACCGTGCTGTCCGGGAGCTTTGTGTCGAGCTCAATGTTCTCGGTCTTGACCCCGAGGAACACCCCGCGGGAGGTCTCCGACACAGTTGCGGTGCCTGTCAGGAAATCGCTCTCCGAAAGGTGGTCGTAGAAGACGTAGTCACCGGTCAGCTCGTACCCGTCGCTGCCCTCGGCATCAGTCACAGACGAGTATGTCCTCGAAAAGTCGGACGAGAACGCGCCCTCAGCGAGGTTCACCGTGCTGTCACCAGACACGCTGAAACCGTCGTAGGCGATGTCCACGGTGCCGTCCCTCTTGAAAGTCACGGTGATCCGGCCGGTGATCGAGTTGAGGTTCTGCACCGGGGCGATGTAGCCGACCTTGTCCCAGAGGCTGGTGTTCTGGACGACCCACGTGCCGACGAGCTCCCCGTCGGTTTCCTCGTTGAGATCGTGAACGGACTCCGCAACGAGTGAGAACGTCCCAGGGTTCCGTGCCGTGACCACGAGCGCCACGTCACCCGACTCCTCCAAGACCGGCGGCAGCATCGTTAGAAGCGGGCTCCACTCCGGCTGGTTCGGCCCGATGGGATGGTCCCGCTTGGTGACGATGAAGTTCGAGTCGTCCCAGGTGAGACATGCTTGCTTGCCGGGGGGCACGACAACATGGCGGCGGGCGAGCTGGAACGGCACGAGATTGGCGACGAGTACGGTGCCCGGGTTGGTGACCTCGACTTCGGGGAAATTGTCATCCGTCATGGCGTAGTCGCCGAACTCCTGGCTGCTGTCGACGATCATCTCGTCGGTGACCGTCTGGGCGTACTCGTGATGCTTCTCGATCATGCCCGGGTAACCGGCCATCGCGTCCTTCTGGAGCTGCATACCGTCGTCCGTGGGCAAGCTGGCGACCAGATCGAACAACGATTCGATCGAACCGGTCGACAGGAGGTGCTGAAAGAAGATCGAGTTTGTGTAGGCCCGATCGAACAGGGATGTCTCGAGCTCGTGTTGCGCCAGCTTGCTCATCGTCCCCGGATCCCACTCGAGATCATTGGCGGGATAAACGATGTTCGAGAGCAGGTTGGCCATTCCCTCCTCGCGCCAGCGGATGTCCTCGTAACGGACCGAATCCTGCGCAGGGAACCGCTCGGTCTGGTAACAGTGGCCGAGCTCGTGGGCCACCACCTGCTTGAAGTCGCCGGCGGTGTACTTCGGCTTCAACAGCTCCGTAAACAGGACGATGCCACACTCCCCACCCGCAACCGGGTCTGCCATCGCCGAGGCCCCGCCGCCACCGGCTACGGAAAAGACGAGGTTGACCGGCGGCATGGCGAAGTCCTCGCCCGCCGGCAGCTCGGTGTACACCGGCACCGTTTCGAGTAGCGCATCCACCGCCAGCTGGTAGTGGTCCTCGGTCCACCCGGCCGCGTCCATCTCCGGCGCGGGGACATAGACCCGGTACGGTCCCTCCCCGGCGACGTCGAGGACAAAGACATCTCTCTCCTCCAGACACGTGCTCACACCGGCCGGGGTCGTCGTAGCAAAGAACTTCTGGCAATCCTCGTCGGAGTTTTGGAACGCCGCGGCGGCAAGCACCGAACCGGGGACCGCCGCCAGGGCCTGCGGACCATTGCCGGCCATCGCGTCCAGCTGCTCGCCGGAGAACACGAGCCGCTCGAGGAGACGGGCGATGTCGGACCGCGCTTCGGTGTTGGAATCATCCTCGAGGTAGTCACGCGCCATGGCAACGATCCCGGTCAGCTCCGGTTCGACGAGTTCGGGATACCGGAGCACCGCGGAGACGTCGACGTCCCCGACCACCATTCCCAGTGTCGCAACGAGCCCCTCTCCCCGGGTCCATTCGCCATCTGCCTCCTTGGCGATGAGGTTGTCGACGAGGCTGAGATCCGCGAGGTCGGGGAGCGGCTGCTCCTCGGCGCCAACCAGCATCGCGGTGGTCCCAGCGCCCCCCGGTACCACCGTCGTCGCTCCGTCATCAGAGCCCGCACCCGTCGGGCCGCTGCTCGTGCAAGCCGAGAGCGCCAACAGCGCGACGAACCAGGCCGCCACCCGTCTCCGCGTCGTCGTCAGGCTCCCCATGGTCCCTCCCTCGACAGATCCCGCAACGATCCAACCATATAGGCGCAATCGGCACAGCGGTGCCAGAGAATGTCGCCGGCACGATTCCCATCTGACCTGAGCACGTGACGACACGCAGAGCTACGGACACAACATCGGAGGCGTTCCGGCGGACGTTCCGACCCGCAACAGGGTGACACCGATAGATGTACCCACGCGGTCACCGGTGGACACACTTGCGACCAGGCGTAACGAGTTCGAGCTTGGTCTCGAACTGGTGTGGAGGCCCTCGATGGTCTCTCGCGGCACTCGACGCTGAGCCGATCCGCGACGGCCGTTCGGCCAGGAGCTGTGGCGATTGGGAGTTTGCCGTCCCAAGTGAGAGAGCCCTCCTGTATGGTCGGTTGCAATTGCTGCGGGGGCGGGGGCTTTCCGTGGCGGAGGGAGTAGCAAGTGAGACGTTTGAATGTATTGGTCGTTGCCATCCTTCTCGCGGTGGCGGCATGCGGCGGAGATTCCGCTGACACAGGAGCCGACGGCACCTCGGACGAACCCGGCACGACTGCGGCAGTAACCACGGAAGCGTCGTCGGCGGGCGTCGGCACCGAGGAGACAACGGCGCCTCCCACGACGACCGGCAGTGCAGACGACTCCGAAGGTTCCGGTCCATCGACGGCAACCGTGACTCTCGAGGGCGAGACCTACAACTTCTCTACCGAAGGTGCCGTTGTAGCGCAATGCCTCACCAATCTGTTCGGTATCTTCTCGATTCAGTTGCCGATGATCGACGAGGGCGGGGCAAAAGCGAAGGGCAGCGTGAGCATTGTCGCATTGCACGAAGGAACGGACCCCGATGTGGTCGGAGAGGTCAACTCGATCGACGTTGGCATCGGTGACGAAGACTGGGTTGCCGATGAAGCCAGCCCGATGTTCGAGAATTTTGACGCGCTGCAACCGGGGATGAGTCAGGTCGATACTATGGAGATCGATGGCCGGACGGTGCGCGGCACGGCAACGTTCTTCAGACAGAACAGTCTCTTCACCGATGAGGTCGAGACCGCGACCGGCACGTTCGAAGCGACCTGCGGCGAGGAGCGAACCTCGTAACCGGCGTTCGACCGGCAATGGCAGCTAGCGCCGCACATTGATCTTCACGAGTTGAACAAGCTCACGTACGATCGCTGTCGGCCATCCCGGCGAGTCACCCCCTCTCGACACACCGACTGTGCCGGCACGAGGACCTGCGGCTGGGCGTCCGCGGGCACATCCAATCAGCGCTCCCCGAGGTCCATGGCGATGGCTTCGTACACGATGTCGGTTTGGCGGGCACGGCAGTGATGGAGGGCACGGATGAGCCAACTGGCGCGTTGACGAAGGTCACCGGCGTCGGGCGGGGAGCCCTCGCCGCGAGCGAGCTGATCTCGGAGTGACGCCGATTGGCGGATGATGTCGTCGTACTGCTCTTCCAGGTTGCGGACTCGGGAGCTGAACCGGCGCGGATGCTCAGCGGCGATCATCGCCAAAAGTGAGTCTGGGCGGTTCAGCTCGCGCCGCTCTTCGGTCATCGCCGCCTCCAGCGCCTCGAGGTCCGTTGTGACTTCCGAAAGCCAGTTGGCTCCCTCGGCCGCCATTGCCAGTGCGGTCTCAAAACGGTGAATTGCCTGTAGTGTCCGGTCGCGGTCTATGCGACTCGCTACGAAGGCTGCTTGGTGGACAGACGGGTCGTCATCAGTCGCCATCGGCCATTCACTCCTTTCGCAGGCCCTTCCGACACGAGAGCCGGAAGGGCCCGGGGAAATGCGATCTGGGCTCGTCCGGTCAGGCGGTAGCTCCAGCAGTGAGCCTCTCCGCGGTGCCCGAAGCAATGGAGACCTTGTGTGGCTTGGCCTCGTCACGCGTCGGGATCGTCACCGTCAACACGCCACTGTCATGGCCGGCGCTGACCTCGCTGGTGGCGAGACGGTCGCCCAACCGCACGTCACGGCGGTGGGTACCCGCCGGGCGCTTCCGCACCAGCCACGCCACGTCCTCGGTCTTCTCCGCCGGGCGCTCCGCCGTCACAGTCAACATGTTGCCTTCTACCGTCAGGTCGACGTCATCCGGGTTCACACCGGGCAGGTCGAACCGCAACGTGTATACGCCATCGTGCTCGAAGGCGTCGATTGGCATGATCCCGCCACGCCAACGGCCGCCAAGGGAAGACATACTCCTATCGGTCTCCTCAAACGGATCCATGAAACGCAACATCGTCACTCACTCCGTTTGTCACTGACTCCTTTCATTGACATCACGAGTTTGCGATCCACATCACCCCCAAAGAGTGAACTTCAGATAATCTATGTATACCTAACTCAGGTTTGGTCTGTCAAGACCCCTGCGCAGGCTCGGAGTCTCAGCAGTCCAGGAGGTCTCCACCCTGGGCGACGCCGTAGACCTTCTCGACCTTCGAGGCGGCCTCGAGGGGATGAGCGAGACCTGAAATCAAGTCCTTCGCCAGGTCGCAGGGAACGTCCTTGACGGGGTCTCCGCACTGTGACGTGTCCGGCATGTCGCCCCCCAGCGAAGCGATGATGGCCGCCTCACGGTAGGCCTGCTTGGCGATGGCTTTCCCGAGGGCGAGAAACGCCCCGAACGCAAACGGGAGCCCGAACAGCCCGCCGAGCAGATCGAGTGCGCTGAAAGTCTGGTTCATCGCCTTGCATTGGGCGTTGCCGTCGAAGGACGCTCCCCCGCCGCTGCCGTCGGGGAGGATCCCGAGGACTGAGCCCCGCTTGTCGATCGCCCAGAAGGCGAACTCCCCTTCGTCGCCCGGGATGAGCCGGTAGTCGGCAGCCCAACGGTCGAGGAGGGCGGCCTGGAGTGCATAGGCGCCCTCCCGCGAGCCGGGGACGGCGGGAGCCAGCAACTCCAGAGGTCGGCCGTCGAGACGGCTCGCCGTGCTGTCGGTGAAAATGTCACTCTCGACCAGCGCCAACCTCGCGGTGCGCTGAGCCGTCAGCCGGAACGCTTCGGCCGGATCGGTCGAGGCGGTAGCGAATTTGGTGAAGGGGAGGATGTCGGTGCGCCGCACCGCCCCTCCGGCATAGGTCGGCCGTCGGGTCAGCAGGACCATCCTCGGTGCCACCTCGAAGGTCGGCGGACCGTCGGCAACCAGCGGGGCGTGCAGAGCGAGTAGCTCGGAAGGACAGTGGTGCACTCCCTCCTCCAGGGCGGCCACGAAGTCTCCGAGCGAGCTGCCCGCCTCGACCAGGGGGCGAAGGCTGAGCCTGGCGGTGAACACGTCGTCGAGCCAGGCGGAGAGTGTGGGAGCGGGGCCCTCCACCGAGAGGAGCGCTACCCCGAACAGACCCGCCCGGACCTCCTGGAGAACATCCTGAGACGGTGGTTCCTGCACTCCCGCACCGATGAGGGGCTTGCCGGCGAGGGTCCTCACGGTTTCTGCTCCGCCCGATCGGACGATCAGATGCAGCCCGGTCAGCGACGGCGGAGGTGCCGCTTCATGCGGGTCGGGGACCTCGTACTCCCCGCTCGCTTCCATGCTCCCCATCGCCACTGTCACCGTCCGCGGCGACGGCCCGTCGGGCAGCGCCTGGTACTCAACGTGCAGCGGAGCCTCCTCCCGCCCGGTCAGGTACCCGGAGACGGATTCGACGACATCGGCGACCGATCCGGCCTGATGTGCGCTCCCCGAAGTCACCGCGGCGATCTCCTCGAGCCCGGCGACATCGACTTCGCCGACCCCGATGGCGACGACCGGAGGCCCGACCGCGGCCTTCAGCTGCGCCTCGGCGGCGCGATCCTCCGGATCGGTCGACTGGCCATCGGTGACGAGCACGATCACGTTGGCGCCGAGGGCGGCGGCGTCTGCAATGGCCGACCAGTACTCGGATCCATCGGTGATCAACCTCACGACTTCCGCGGCGACGCTGTCCACATCGGCCATCCACGATGGCGATGCCGACGCCAAGCCGAAGTTCACCCCGGCGACCCGAACCATCGCATCGGGGAACGCCTGAAACAGGTCCGTTGCCAGCTCGCGGGCGAACCCGACCGCGGCACTCCCCCGGAACTCCTCCGGGATGCTGAGCGACCCGTCGAAGAGAACCAGCACGCGGGGAGGCGGTGGCGTCGCCTCACGGACGAGGAAGGGGACCGGCACATCGTCCTCCATCACGGTGAGGCTGGCTCCGGAAGCGCCCAGAATCGGGGTGCCGGCCGCGTCTGCCACCCTCAGCTGCAGCCTCACATGGGGGAACGCGGAAGGGTTGATGGCCAGGTCGAGCATCCCGGGGTCGGGCGTGCCGGTGGTGGCGATGCCCACCGGGGTGCCGTCGATCAGGAGAGTGCCCGCCGGGTCAGTGGTCAGCACCGAACCTGTGACCGTTACCGGGTCGCCGATCACGGCGTCCGACGCCGCGTCCTCGGCGGAGACATCGGGCCCGTCGATTGCCAGCACCGGCACGAAGGTGGTGATCTGGAGCGGCGGGACCTGCAGGCTATCTTCGAGGGAGCCGGCGGGCATGAACCGGGCGACCAGGCGCCTTCCCACGAGCCGGTCCACCGGCCACGAACCTTGGGCCACTGTGATCTTGCCAAACGGCTGCACCGTGCTGGTGACCGCCAGTTCGACCTCAACTGTCGGCAAGGGAGAGGCGGGAGGGGCAGGCAGGGTCGCCGTTGCGGAGGCCGCGACGGGCTCCGCCCCCGGCGTCAGGGGGTCGAATACCAGCTCCTGCCCGTTCACCTGGGCGCTCACGAGAGGGACTTGATCCGTCGCGACGACGAAGGCCGGATCGGCGCCGACGGTGCCTTCGAGGTTCCCGAGCAGCCCCTCGCCGAGTTGCGTCGAAGATGCACCGTCGGGGTCAAAAGCGGCGATGTCTGCCGGGGTGGCGCCGATCGTTTCCAGCCATCGATCCAGCTGGGCCTCGTCGACCGCGGGGTCAAATCGGGCGGCCTCTCGTGGCCCGAGCGTCTCCAACAGGGCGGCCGGTTCGAACGAGGCCATGACCACCTTTGCGTCGTAGCCGGCTCTCTGCAGCATCGACGCGAGCAGTTCTGCCTTCTCCCGCGGCGTCCCCGCTCCGCCGCGCAGTGTGCCCTGCATTCCCCACCGAATCGCTGTCACCGCCTGATGAAAGCCGTCGGCCCGGGGTGGGAGTGTCGCAATCGAGTCGCGAACGAACTGGTGGATCGCGGCGGCATCTCCCTCAGCAACGAGGGCCTCGGCTCGGGCCGCCAGGTGATCGGGACTTCCGCGGAGTGCAGTACGGACCTGATCCCATACGCTCCACAGGTCGCCATCTCCGCCGCCGGTCGTGACAACGGGCAGGGTGGTGGTCGTCGCCGAGTCCGGGTCGCTGGTGCATCCGGCAAGCACACCCACCCCCGCCGCGGCGAGGAGACTTAGGAAGCCTCGTCGGGTGAGTTCGTTTGGCATCGCGACCTCAGGTTCGGGCGGTGTCTTGGCCGGCGGCTGGCGTGCGCCGGTGATGATACTTTCGGGTACTGCGGGCCGCCGGAATTCTCATGGTGCGTTCTGGCTGTCACCGCTGCGAGGCGTCGAAGCGTTATCTGTCAAACATGAGAAGAGGTCTGCAGGATCTCCGAGCACACCCGGGCCCTCGAGGGCGGCGGCCCGAGTAGAGGACCGAGGCCGCCTTGCTTCCAACTGGCGACAGCGGCGCGACCGGGTAGAGGGCCAAGACGGAGCGAACCGGCGGCACTTCGCTCCGCTGAGATCACACTGCGGCCTGCACCGCTCAGAATATGCAGCCCCGCCGACTTGCCTGCGCAGTCCACCCGACGGCCGAAAGCAGCCGTCGGCACACCGCATCGTGTTTCGTATCCTGCGGCGGTGGGTACCTATCTCAGCCAGGACTTGGTGCTCAACGAAGCCTGGAGACGGAGGATCACGTATGCCGGTACATCGGAGCAAGGACGGTACAGGGCCCTACTACCAGTGGGGCGACAGTGGGAAGAAGTACCACTATGAGGCCGGCAACAAGCAGAGCCGCGAGGCCGCCAAGGAGAAGGCGAAACGCCAGGGTCGGGCGGCACGCGCTGCGGGATACGAGGGTTGAGGCCCGGGCAACTGCTGACAACGCAACCGCCGACAAAGGCACCACTGGCGAGGCACCGTGCAATGTCGATGACGCCATCCGTGTGGTGCTTGAAGGCGACTCCGTGCCGATCGTCGGCTTCCGACACGCTTGAGCTCATCGGCCGCGTCGGCTAGCTACTCAGCCCACTCTTACAGATGGCGCGTTTCAGAACGCGGGCGAGTGGGTAGGTAACCGGCAAGACAGCAGATGGAAGGTGCGGCACCGGTCGTGGGACGACTACCCAACCAGTCGGACGACCGTCGAGGAGATCCCGGCAGCCTCCAACCGGAGTGTACGACGGGATCATCACCGACCACCGCAAAGCCACTCACCAGTCGAAAGGCGATGACGTCGGCTGGTCTTGCTGACCGAACCGGCTTGCCTGACAACGGCAAGCAAGAACATCACATCATCATCTAGGAGGAACCAACACATGAACACCAATACAACTGACACTGATACGAGAGAGATGAAATTCGAGGCATCGGTCCAGGAGATGCGGGGCCGCCTCAAGGAAGCGTGGGGGGCACTCACCGACGACGACATTGATCGCGCCGAAGGCCAATGGGATCGCCTGGTAGGCACGATCCGCGAGAAGGCCGGAGAATCAATCGACACCATTTCCGCCAAAATCGACAAACTGATCGATCGCGTCCACGAGGCCGGCTCCATAGACACCGATTCCTGAGAGCCGCGCGTATCAAGCAATCATCTGATTACCGGGGCCCAGTCGGGTCCCGGTAATCGCGTCGCGGACGGTCAACCCGGCGGGGGTTAACGGGTCGCTGTTCGAGCCCCGTGCGGCGGGTGTTTCCAACGTCTCCGGCGCCGGCGATCTGCCGAAGCTCAATAAGTCGGCCATTCTGGTGCGCATGACGCGGATGGCCGGCATCACCATCGGTGCACTTGCATCGCTCCTCGGGAGCGATGGCCGCATTCGTTGCCAGCCAAACAGGTACCCAGACGCCGTCGAACCCGGTGAGAGATTATCAAGACCCCCGCAATCGCAGGGGCGTTCGGCGGCAAGCCCGGAGGTGACTCGCTCCTGTCGCTGCCGACAAGCCCCATCCTTCAGATAACTGGTCAGCTGGGCCTGGTGACGGGCGGTGGCGTCGACGAGGGCGCTCAGTGAGGGGCTGCACCGTCATCACTTTCGTGATTCGGCGCAACGGCTATCCGATGTGACGCGAGAAGTTCGTTCCCTTCTAGCTGGCGAGCGGGCCAGTCCCCTGACGGACTCTGAGACTCGCCCATTGCGCCTCGGCGTTCCGGCAACCAGCGAGCAGCAGATCATCATCGCTGCGATGGGGCCTCGCACAACCGCCGTGGCGGCTCAGCTGGCTGATGGCTGGTGCCCGATGTTCATTGCGCGCGACCGCTTCCGGTCCGAAGTAGATCGCGTCCGCAGCCTGCGAGCTGCGTCCGGCGGCGATCCCGGGGCATTCAGGGTGTTCGGTAGTCCGTTCTTCGGTGTCCACCCCGACCTCGAAACGGCAACCGCCATAGCCGCCAGTGGGCTTGCCTGGTACCTCACAGCGATGGGAGACACCTACGCACGCCTGACCGCCAACCAGGGCTTCGAGCAGGAAGTGGCGGCTGTGCTCGAAGCCAACCGTCATCCAAGGCCCGACACGTGCGTGATTCCCCCTGGTGCCGAGAGGCTCTTGGAGCAGTTCGCCGTAATCGCCACACCCGCCACACTGAACGAGGCTCTGACGATCTGGGATGAGGCGAGCGATGTGACATTGGTGGGAATGCCTGCCGGCCAGCCGGTCCCGCAGCTTCTTGCCATGGTCGAGGCGGCTGCCCCGAGCCCCACGGAGAATCCCCCGCTCTAGGCACACACGGCCACACACTGTGGCGGTCAATCCCCGGCAGGCTCACCCGGGGTACCCAACCGGAGCGATCTCGCCCGCACTACGTGGTCGCTCTGCCGCTATCCGGATAACGCGATCGCAGGTGGTTCAGCAGCACGCCCGAAGGGCTATGAGATCCGCCGGAGTCCACAGCCGTCCACACGAATTCACAGACAATGGATCCCAGCCTGGCTACCAGCGAACGAGATCCGTCGGGTCCGACTCCGGTCGTATCATTCTGGCGCGCCGACCAACCGGGCCGACGTCCTAGTGGGAGGTGTTGATGGCGAGTTTGACGAGGGCTTTTGTCGTGCAGGATGGCGAGGGTCAGGTCATCCCGGGTCCGGCTGGTGGTCCGACGACGATCAAAGCCCGCACGGAGACAACCAACGGCAGCTTCACGATGCTCGAGGTGACCATCGGCCCGAAGCAGGGCCCACCTGCGCACGTCCACCGTCGCGAGGACGAGATGTGGTATTTGCTCGACGGTCGTTTCAGGTTCATCGCTGACGACAAGCTGCTCGAAGCGGCACCCGGTTCCTTTGTGTTCGTGCCTCGAGGAACTGCCCATTGTTTCCAGAACCTCGAAGATCGCCCGTCCCGGATCCTGGTCATGTTCACACCGTCGGGTATGGAGCGCTTCTTCGAGGAACATGCCCTTCTGCCACCCGGTCCAGTCGATCCTGGGCGCTACCGGGATATCGCCGAGCGGTCGTGGATGGAAGTCGCCGGACCACCTCTCGCCGAGTCTCATCCGCTTTGACGCCGAACCGTTACCAAACACCCGGAATGGCCCACCTTTGGCCGGTGGCAAGCAGAAGTAAGACACGGCCACGTTCAGCTGCGGGGATGTGTCTAGAGATTCCCTGTTGGAGCAGTCGACCGGCTTCGGCACTGAGAAGTCGATCGGCGGGAGCAAGCGGTCGCACCATCTTCCGGCCCTGCACCGGCAAGCGTTGCTAGGTCCGCCACCGTGGAGAAAGGATGACCGCGACCAAGGCGATCAGTCCGATAGCGGTGAGGGAGACGCGCTGCCATGTACCCGTCTCGACGATGGCGCCCACCCCGAAAATGACTGGGAGCAGCCAACGCAGACGCCGAACCTGGGGGCTCGGCAACGCCTCGAGGAGCCCTACCAGGACGACAACCGCCCCGGCGACAACTGGAAGCGTCATCGACAATTGCACGTTCCCCGCTTGACCGCTCTTGGTCATGCTACACGGGGCACGAATGTGAACCTGATACCGAGTGCCTGGTGGACGCCTGTGGAGTAGGTGGAGTGGTTGGAATAGCCGGAATGCCAGTCACCGGAGTCTGCCGCAAGAGCAATGCCGGCCGCCAGGACCACTGTCCAGGCCACGACGATCACAGCGATCGCCGAAGCGCGCGAGTTGGCGGCCGGACATCTGGGCGGAGCGGCGCTTCATTAGTGACCCCCGCTGATCTGTGCAATCGACGCGTTCGTCGCGAATGAGGTGACGGCGGCCGTGACCGTCGTCACCTCGACTGGTGTTCCCGACGGTGCTGGCTGAAGCCCGACGTAGAGGCCGATGCCATCGCTTCCGAGGAAGTAGACGGACGTGAGATCCGCGTCGGTCGCGCCGACCCACGCGGTCCCGATTCGCATAGGAATCCGCTGGAGGCCGGCTCCGTCCAGCTCGGACCTGAGAAACGTGCGGTATACAGTGAGATTGAATGCGGATCCATCACTCAGCGTGCCGACCGCATCGACATAGTCCCGTATCCCGTCCTGCATGGTAGTAATAGAGGAGATAGAACTCCCGGGCCATACGGTGTTTATCGCTGATTCAAGGGCGCCTGCTGTAGCGGAGTCGGCAGCGATCGCTGGTTGGCCCGGGGCTGCGACCACGGTTGTCGGCGGCAGGTCACTCGATCCCGCCGCGCTTGCACCGACTGTCAGCGTTGCAGTAGCTGCGACCACAACTAGCCCGAAACCGAGAAGCGCCCCAGCGTGCCTCCTGTGCATAGACATCTGACGGTAACTACCTTCTCTGTGTTACTGGTCAATGGGAGTAACTGCAACTCTGGCCGCCCGTCTCGTCCGACCCCTTCGAGCGGCGACCCGGTGACCCGGTGACCCAGTGTGATCATAGCGAAGTTCACCGTCGAGAATGGCTCCCAGAGGTCACCTGAGCCCACCGCCAGCAAATCCTGGCAAGCAAAGACCCCCGTAAACACGGGGGCTTCGCAAGCACGCCCGGGAGAACTCGCTCCTGTCGCCTGCGACAGGCCCCATCCTTCTGATCCGTAGATCTACAAACGACGTCCACAGCCGTCCGCCAGGGTCCACACACGCCGCAACGACGGGCTTTCGAGTCCACGGGCGTCCATAGCCATCCACACAGATCCACAGCGTAAGGCTCCCAGAATGGCTCCCAAGTGACTCTTGGTGCGGAAATGACGAGAGTTGGAATTACACGGTTGAAATCCAAGTTTCGCGCGCGTAACTTGCGGAACAAAGGCTAGATTCCAAGTCCTATGACATCGCTGGACAACTCGCCGATCGGGACAACCGTGACTATCACCGGGCATGACCACCGGTTCGGTACGGATTATGAAGTTCGGGCGTTCGTCCCCGATCGTCTGCCAGACGACATCACACTGTCTAGCGCCACGTGGACGAAGATCGGCGATGCAATGGCCGAACTCGGACGGCTCGACTCCGCCGCCGCGCTACTCCCGAATCCACAGCTTGTGATTCGCGTCGTAACGCGATTGGAGGCGGTGGGTACCGCAGCGTTGGAAGGGACGTATGCCAAGCTTGCGGAACTGTTCGCCGCGGAAGTTGAGCCAACTCAGCGTGAGATCCCGGCTCGTGTGAGAGAAGTACTCAATTTCCTCGACGCCGTGGAGATCGGCTACCAGTGGATCACATCAGCACCGATTTCCAAGACCCTTCTGTCGAAGCTCCAAGCCACCCTCATCCGCCGGACAGATTCGGACGGCCCAAGCGCCGGACGGGTACGCACGGAACAGGTCTTCATCGGGCCAAAGAACCGACCGATCACCGAGGCACGCTTCGTTCCACCTCCGCCGGGCGATCAGCTCGAAGCCATGTATGACGAATGGCTCGATTGGGTCCGAGATGATCAGAACCCTCCATCCCTCCAACTCCTCGTGCGCGTGGCATTGGCGCACTACCAATTCGAGACCATCCACCCCTATCACGACGGGAACGGTCGAGTCGGACGCTTGGCGATCGTCCTTCAGCTGATTCGGGAGAGGGCTCTGAGCCAACCGGTCCTATCAGTCTCCCCCTGGCTCAAGGAGCACGAGGACGAGTACAAGGATCATCTCCTCAGTCTGAGCCGAACTGGAGATTGGGATCCTTGGGTTGGATTCATCGCCGAGGCGATCGCCGTCGAGGCACGAAGAACACAGATGCGGATCGATCATCTCCTCTCCTTCCAAGAAGAGCTGAGTAGCCGAGCGCGGGAGGCGTTTCCGCGGGGCAGACTGGCCATCGATATTGCCGACAGCCTGATTGGATTCCCGATTATCACGGTTGCCTGGGCCGAGAAACGCTTCGGCAAGACGAACCAAGCGTCTCGGAATGCGATTCACCAACTCGTCGACTGCGGGATCCTCGAACCCTACGACGATGCTCGATATGACAAGCGCTACTGGAACCCGCAGGTGTTCCAAGTGATCGCCAAATAGGCCAACTGACGGAGCCGCTCGGCGTCACGAGGCCACCGCGATCAGACGACTCCGGCAGCAGCCGTCTAGATCGTGGTGCGAGAGCGAACGGGCCAATTGCCGCTGGTCTCTGGGAGCCTATTGATCGTTGAGAAAGTATTCGTGTCCCGCAAGCAGAACGGGAGCCCGCGTGGCAATGACCGTCCCGGACGAGTCGAAGGCCGTTGCGGTTGCGTCCTGCAGTGTGTCCAAGCTGGCAACCGCAAAGAACGCCGTCCTTGATACCGGTCTCTGCCAGAAGGTATCGCCATCCGGCAGAGTTACCGCGACGACCGATGCGTCCGTCGGCAGCATCGACCAGACGAGCCAGCCGCCGCGGCTCTGCGGGAACGGCGGGTCTGCGCTATAACCAATCGTCGGAGCGTCCGTGATGTCGCAGAACCCGCCGCCAGCTACCTCGGTGCCGTTTCCAAAGAACATACAGGTCTCGCCGTCGGTCTCCTGCAGCGCCAGCTGTGCACCTCCGGCGTCACCCAGATACACAAGTGTCGACGCGTGCAGGGCGTTGCTCTCAAACGGGCCGCTGGGCGTAGGTACGACCAGGTCGGCAGCATTGCGCCGCTCAATCGAATATTCCGTTCCGAGCGCGGCGAGATCGAACCGGGAATTCGCCGGCTCCCCGGAGGCACCGGCAAACACCAGCGCACCTTCAGACTCGATCGGCTCTCCGATAACCGCGACACTGAACCCGGAGGCGAACACGAACTCCGATCCGCCGTCATACTCCCCAACGGGCCCGGGCGAGCTGCCCAGCGTGAGTAGGAGTGGCAGAACGGCCAGGCACATTGCCGCTACCGAGCCAGCGGCGAGGACGGTGTGCCTCCGACGTCGAATGAACCGACCCCGCTTGACCACCGACGACAGATCACCATGCCGAGGCGGGACTGCCCCGATCGTGTCTGTGACATAGGCGTAGATGGAGGCGTCCGTGCTCATGCGTGCAACTCCCGTCGTAGCTGTTCGAGTCCCCGGTGAAGACGACTCTTGACAGTTCCCGGGCGGATGCCGAGCGCGTCGGCGATCTGCGCTTCCGACCAGTCGAACGCGCAGCTCAGCACTACAACTGCACGCTGCTCCAGCGGCAACGACCCGAGCGCCGCATCCAAGCCCGGCTCGACCGAAGTGCGGTCAGGAACCGGCCCGTCGAAAAGGCGAGGCAGCAACCGTCGTTCCCTGCCACGGCGACGCAGACGGTCAATCGACCATCGGTAGGCAACCCGGTACACCCACCCCTGCGGGTTGCCTACCAGCTGGACCGAGCGCCACTGGGCATAGGCGCGCGACATGGCTTCGTCGACTGCCTCGGCAGCAAGATCACTGTCGCCAAGCGTGGCCGCAAGCGGCCGGTAGACACCATCCCACGAGCGCCGGTAGAACACCTCGAAGTCGGTAATCCTGAAGTGGCTCACTGGCTCGATCTTGGTATCGGTCTCCACAATCACAGGACGAACACCGAGGCCGTTTGGTTCCACAGGACATAGTCAAGGCGATTGTCGCGGCAGAAGCTATCCCGTCGAATCGCACCCATTGGCTCCCGAGAATGGCTCCCAAACGTCAGAACGGTCGAAGAGCCGCCAAAGCGGAAAAACGAAAGCCCTTGCAAGACAAGGGTTTTCACCTAGCACGCCCGGGAGAACTCGAATCCCCAACCTTCTGATCCGTAGATCTACAAGCGCCGTCCACAGGCGTCCACAGCCGTCCACACACGCCGAAACGACAGGCTTTCGTGTCCACAGGCGTCCACAGCCGTCCACACGAATCCACAGCGTTATGGCTCCCAGAATGGCTCCCAACTTGGGCTCCCCGAGGCGACGAGGGTCTGGGGATCGTGGCGGCGCACCGGGGGATCAGATCCCGAGTTTCAGCCGCGGGCTACACATCGTTCCCGCTCTGCGGGCGCCCTGTAGCGTGACATTCGACGCATGAGTCAACGACTACGCGACACGGATCTACCTACTGGTCCCAACTGCCCCGAACAGCCCATCCAAGCAAAGAAGTTGCCTAGCTGTCTGATGTGAGTCACGGGAGCTAGGGATATGACGAAAATAGCGGTTGTATTCTTTTCAGTTTCGCGCTATTCTGTCCAGGACACAGTATGACGAATGGAAAAAGAATGATGGCAAGTCAACATTTGCGTGAGGAATCCAGAGAAGCGGACCTCTTTCGCCGCGCTGAGCACGCCCTTCGCCAGTGCGAGGCGGAAATGCAGGGCTTGGTTGCAGAGGCAGCGAACTCCAGCCGGTATGACGAGATCGACCGTCTCACCGCAGTCGCACTATCCCTGAACGAGATGGCACTTGGCGTTGCATCCGCACAGAGGCTGGACCAGCTCGCGACTGGCAGAGAACTCCCCGGCTGTCGAGCCATCCCGGCCGTCTCCCGGCAGAAAGCCGACACGCAAGAGCGACTATCCGAAATTCTCGCGTGACGGTGATGACCTCGTGAAGTGTGGTTGGTCGAAGAAGAAGCGGGAGGAATACGTCCATCGGGCTCGCCACAACCAGGTGGAGTCGATTGTGGTGTCGCTAGCCAGGCGAGAGCGGGCGAACGGAACTGTCCCAATCGACGAGATCCTCGATGTGCGAGAACGAAATGGTGCCGGAGATTCCGAGCTACCAGGTCTATCTGACGTTGGCGTGGCTTCGCAAAGAAGGATTATTGGAACGTCGTGGCCGAAGTGGATACGTTGTGATGGATCCGCAGCAACTCGAGACCACAACTGCGGATCTCTGGAGCACGCTCCCTGACTACAGGGAGCTCTAATGCCGAAACATGTCGCGAGAGACCACTCCAGCTTCGCGAACAGGGAACTTGTGGTGTTCGCTCTAGCCATGTGCGGCGGGACGACCGACAAAGTGCACACCGAAGACATCGCGCTCAAGTGCCACGAGCTCTTCCCTGGGTCCTTCTCTTCGGTCAAGTATCCCGAGATCCCCGACAAGGACATCGTCCGAGTTGCACTGACTGACGCGCGCAAGGAGGCGTTTGGCGCGCTTGTCGACGGTCGTGCAGGGACACGAAAAGGTCAGAGTGCAAAGACCAGACGCGATCGGGCGCCCGACGGATGGGTACTGACTGAGGCCGGTGTGCATTACCTGAGGGAGCATGATTCCGTATTTCAAGAACTGGTCGAGTCAGGCAAACAGAAAGACCATAGGCAGGCTGCACGCAAGGAGATGCGTCGCATCCGTGAGCACAGCCTCTATCGCGTGTTCCGGAGTGACCCGGACGAGTTCCGCGCACCAATCGGTCAGCTAGCTGAGCTCTTGAGGTGCCGCGTTGACGCTGACCCAAGCATCTGGGACCGCAGGTTCGAGAAGCTACGGCTGGTAGCCGCCGCATCGGAAGACGACGAATTCACCAGGTTTGTGGCCAGGCTCGAGTTGTCGTATGAGGGACAGGGGTGAATGTGACATCGAACGGGGCAGTCAAGAAGAAGGACGTGCAGGCTGGGCGTCGAACGCTGATCCAGAATGCCAAGCTGGCAATCCGCGACATCTTCGACGTGACAACAGAGCTAGTTACGAATGCTGACGATCGGTATCAGCTCCTTGGTGGTGAGGGAACCATTGAAATCGAGATTGAGCGCCGGCGGGGTCAGCCAAGTCTCTTCTCCGTTCGAGATTTCGCCGATGGGATGACGAGCCTCGTCATGGAGGAGAAGCTGTCGCACATGGGCGGACGAGTCAGCGGGCTCCATGAAGGGAAGGCGGTACGCGGAACGAACGCTCGCGGCGCGAAGGATGTCGCCAGCCTCGGTCGGGTCACGTTCAGGTCAATCGCTGGCGACGGAATGTTCCACTCCTGCGAGATCTCCCCGTTCATGGAGTTCACGCTCTACGAGTCGCAACCCTCGAGCCGGGCGCTTCGAAAGGAGCTTGGGATTCCACGAGGAACTGGAACGCTGGTGACCCTTGAGGTCGATCAGAACGAGTCCATCCCGCATCACGACAACCTCAGGGAGAAGCTGGAGCGACTGGTGAGTCTACGCGACATTCTGTCCGACCCGATGAGAACGATCACTCTTCGCGATGCCAACAGTGGGCGGACCGAGACCCTGTCAACTCCGGCGGTACACGGCACCGACCGCGTCAAGGTTCAACTCCAAGTGCCGGGATATCCAGAGGCTCATGCGAAACTCACGATCAGACGCGCTCACGAACGCTTCGAGAAGGACCAGAGTCGGTTCCGCCAAGGCGGCATCCTCGTCAAGTCCCGCCATGCCATCCATGAATCGACTCTCTTCGATCCCGGCCTCGAGAGCGACTTACACGCACGTTGGTTCTATGGACGGTTGGTCTGTGAGTACATCGACGACTTGTCAGACGAGTTCGATGAGCAATTCGACCAAGGGCTTCCTCCGAAACCCGAGAACCCTCGACCTATCATTGATCCTTCGCGCAGATCGGGCCTAACGCGTGATCACCCGTTCGTCAAGGCTCTGACAGGTGAAGTGCTGAAGCGGCTGCGTCCACTCGTCGAGGAAGAGCGCAAACAAGCAGAACACGAACAGGCAGCAATAGAGAACCGCGGACGTGCCAGCGACTTGACCGACTGGAGAAGGCCGCTCTCAATTTCATGGAGAAGTTCAGCGACGACGAGGCTCGGGACGTCTCCTCAACCTCTGCGACAAGCGAAATGGTCAGGCGTGGCTACCAGCTGAGCCCGCCGTTCAGCCAGATCCTGATTAGCCACTCAATCAGGATGGGTCTCAATGTGAGCCAGAAGACTTTCCCGGAGCTCGAGCTTGGCGACATCGTGCAAGTGGAGTGCCACGACGACGCTATCCTCGCCAGCAAACGATACGCAGCTCTAGAGCACCACCCCGGACGAGACGGGATACTGCGAGCCACCTGGAAGGTCACGGCGGAGGCGCCGTCGCTGGCAACCGGCATACAAGCGCGTGTTGGACCCATTACGACTGAGGCGACGGTCGAAGTGCTCGAGTCGGAAGCGGACCGATACAAGAACATCACCTCGCTTAGGTTCCAGCGAAAGCGCTACCAGCTTCACACCGGTTCCAAACGAAAGAAGCTACGGCTTCTGGCGCCAATCGGCCTCGCCCCAATCCCCACGAAGGTAGAACTGGATCTCACCGGCGGTGGACGACACCTGCGCGTCTCTGGAGAGCCGATGCTGGAACCGCATCGCGATCTCGGGATCGCGATTTGCGACGTCTTTGTGAAAGCGGGCGAGACTGAGGCGCGTGCCTTGCTCACTGCAACCGTTGACGGACTCCAGGCCTCCGCGGAGATCGTATCCGTACCGCCGGCCGGCTCGGTATCAAGATCAAACTCGAAGACATCGACTTGGGAAACCAGCGCTTCCGCTGGCGCCAGAACGTCCTCGAGATAGCCGCACGACATCAATCCCTTGCTAGGTACCTTGGCGACAAATCCAAGGGATTCCCCGGCCAAGACTCGACGCACTTCCGTCTCTTGCTCGCAGAGATTGTGAGCGATGCGCTCTGCGCACAAATGTTGAGCCGCAACATCCAGATTGCACCAGAGGACTACGAGGACGCAGACTGGGATATGTTCTATGCCGAGTACTCCAGGCTGATGACGAGCTTTCTCCCAATTGCTCACGAGGTGCAGTGCCCGCTCTAGGCTCGGAAGCCCTCCCGGCACAGATCATCGAGGGGCGAGCCACTCGCAATACACACTACCAAGCACCGATAGCTGACCTTGGCGAATACGCCGAGCCTTTGATCGGAAACCGTCAGTTCGCAATTCACAATCACTCTGATTCAGCTGGTGCACCGGCCGCCGGTGGTCGGTTCCACTACGTCCGTGGATGAGCAGTACCGAGTTGGCACAGCAAGTAAGGTCGGCGTAGCCAATCAGGTGGGAGCACCAGAATGCCATTCAGACTCCACTCACGATCAGGAGCTACTGGCTGGTATTCACCAACGCGAGTACGTTCTGCCGGCAATCCAACGGGAGTTCGTATGGGAGCCCGATCAGATCACGAAGCTGTTCGACAGCTTGATGCGCGGCTATCCAATCTGGTCGTTCCTCTTCTGGAAGGTTGAGCCTCGGAATGTTGCCGATTACGCGTTCTTACGACTTCGTGACCGACTACCACGAGAGGCAACCGCACAATCCCGCTGCGAATATCACAGGTGGGAGACCAATCAGTGCGGTTCTCGATGGTCAACAACGACTCACTGCCCTCAATATCGCGCTCAGGGTACGTACGCCGCGAAGCTACCTCGGATGTGGCCGCGACAATCCCGCTGCATACCCCAAGAAGCGCTTGCATCTTGACATAACGCGACTGAACTACGATCCGGGCCAGGAGCTCGAGTACTACTTCGAGTTCTTGACCGACAACGAAGTCGAGTCACGCTAACGATCAGGGGCAGCACTGGTTCCGAGTAGGGGAGAATCCTGGATTTCGACGGCCATCGGGATATCTTCTCCTATGTCCGATCCGTAGACCGAACCGATGACGACATCTCGTACAACACTCTCGACCGCCTCTATGAAGTAATCCATCGAGAGCAGCCCATTAGCTACTACCTCGAGGCCTCGAATGACCTTGACAAGGTATTGAATATTTTCATCCGCACCAACTCCGGCGGCACAGTCCTCTCCTACTCGGATTTGCTCCTCAGCGTCGCGACATCACGGTGGGAGAGCCTCGACGTGCGAGAGGAAGTTCACGGACTTGTCGACCGCATGAATGGAGTTGGACAGGGATTCAACTTCTCCAAGGATCTGGTCCTCAAAGGGAGCCTTGATTCTCGCGGACTTGGCGGACATCAAGTTCAAGGCTCGCAACTTCAACCAGGCAAACATGCGCATCATCGAGAGAGCCTGGGGCGAGGTCTCGAAGTACCTCCTCCTTGCCACTCAGCTCTTGGCTGAACTCGGATTCTCCGAGAAGACCATCACGGCCGAGAACGTCCTGCTACCAATCGCGTACTACCTGAAGAGCCGCCAGCTGGATGATCGATACCTTTCATCAAGTCACGAAGCTGCCGACCGAGCCAAGATCAGATCGTGGGTAATCCGCTCACTTCTCCGCGGCGGCATATGGACAGGGGCCGTCGATTCCATTCTGCTGACAAGTCGAGACTCTATCAACAGCGCCAGCGAGACAGGATTTCCGCTTGCCGAGCTAGAAAGCGAATTGCAGCGCAATCGCAAATCGCTCGTGTTCAGCCAAGACGAGGTGACTGAGTTGCTCGATACCAAGCACTGCAGCGCGAAGGCCTTCTTCCTCCTGTCGCTTCTGTATCCCGGAACACCCGTCAATCAGCAATTCCACATTGATCACGTATTCCCACGAGCGAAGCTGCGTGTCTCGAATCTCCGCAACGCAGGCTTGGAGGAGGACCAGATCGCCGCGTCCGGGCATGTGTTGACTCGCTCCCGAACCTGCAGCTCTTGAACGGTATTCAGAATCAGGAGAAGGGCCAGATGATGCCAGCACAATGGGCGCGAGAGCATCTGAATGAATCCAGCCGGGAGCACTGGCTGAACACGCACGATCTCGCGCCGTTGCCTGATGAGGTTTCGGGCTTCCTTGAGTGGTTCGAGAGGCGCAGCGTCACCCTGTCAACGAAGCTGACGGGATTGCTCGTATCCGCTTCAACGCGCTAGCAGCCCAGCGGTTCGGCCTAGGCCAACGAAACGCGCCACGGTGCAGACACGCGATTCTCTCTATTACGACTACATCATCGCGGTGCTCCAGGTGTTCTCAGGTAGGGAGTCGGCTTGGCGGGAGGCGAGTCGGAAGATAGAGCGGTGCAGGGAGCGAGCAGCGGACTTCTCAAACCGAAAATTCAGTTACGAGTGGCTCGGTCACGACAACGGACTAGCAGCAATTGTCCACTACACCGATCTGCCTCACTGGGACCGCAACCAACCTAGCGATGTGCCGAGAGTCCTCAGGTGGGTTCCGGCACGGATTGCGTCGATCGGGTCTCCCCAGGCTGGCACACTGCGGCTGGAGAAGGCTGGATTGGACGCCTTCTTTGTCCCCGCTCGAGCGGGGGCGATACCGCGGGCGATATGAGAACGCTCGAGTTGAAGCTGTCATCGGTTTTGCCTACGAGGGCTTGCGAGCTTGGTCGGTACGCCTCTTGCCGACAGCGGACACCCCTACCGAGACCTAAGTACGGCGGTGGAGCCCCGGGTTTGCCACGGGACCTGCCACGCGATCCGAGGCTCATCGTCGAGAGTCTCCGGTGGCAGCGGTGAGCGCGTTTGCCGTCGAATGGCTCCCGAGAATGGCTCCCAAACGTCCTCCGAGTCGCAGCGCCAGCCAAATCCTGGCAAACAGAAACCCCCTGCAAGACACAGGGGTTTCGCTAGCACGCCCGGGAGAACTCGAATCCCCAACCTTCTGATCCGTAGTCAGACGCTCTATCCAATTGAGCTACGGGCGCATGATGTCGTAAGTATTGCAAGGGTTTCTGGAGAACCCAAGCCGACAATGAGCATTCTAGTTCGAATCAGGCGCTGTATCCGGCAGTGGTCGCTCCAAACGGCACTCCGTCAACGTTTCCCGGAGCTTCTACCCAAGGAGGGCTCCCATCCACCGGTGTAACACAGCGCTCATACAGCGTCTGACTCCGTGAACTCGATGCCGCAGCTAACAGCCACAACAGTTCACCGAGCACGGGTAGATGTCTCATCGGCGGTGCTTCGGGCTCTCCGATCGCCAGGCTGGGGGGCCGTGGTGAACCACCGTGGTTATCTCCATCAGGCTGTCGCCATCGGGGCTCGCAATCTCTACCGGACCGACGGCAGGCGCCAGCACTGATGACGCCAGCTCAGCGCTCACCTCGAGCGGAACCAAGCGACCGCGTTAGATCTGGTGAGAGGCTCGTCGCGCCGTCATCAGCTAAAGGCGAGTGTCTCGGCTCTTGCAGCCCCCGGCGAAAGCGGTCGACGACCCTCAACCATGCCCTGGAGTCCTCGGGCCAACGCCGGCAGGCTGGAATACCGCACCGCAACAGGGTGTTGACGATCTCTGATGACCAGCGACCGAATCGACACCTCACAGAGCAGCGGCCGGATCGAATCGGTCAATGTGGGCGGTCGGCAGACCATCGACTGGGCCGGGCGTGTGGTGGAAACCGCCATATGGAAGCATCCTGTATCGGGCCGTATCCCGGCAACCGGCGTCAATCTCGATGGCGACGACCAGGCCGACCGCAGGGTCCACGGCGGCCCGGACAAAGCTATCTACGCCTACTCAACCCGCGACTACGACTGGTGGTCACAACAGTTGGGTACGGGCATCGACCCAGGGACGTTTGGGGAGAACCTGACGGTGTCGGGCATCGATCTCACCCGTGCAGTCATCGGTGAGCGATGGCGGATCGGGACCACCGTGCTTCAGGTCACCGAACCCCGGATGCCGTGCTACAAGCTCGGAATCCGCATGGGCGACGCCGCCTTTGTCGACAGGTTTGAGCAGGCGCGGCGATACGGCGCCTATCTCCGAATCGTCGAGGAAGGCACAGTGGCGGCGGGTGACACGATCGAGGTCTTCGCCCGTCCCGGGCACGGTCTCACCGTCACCGATCTCGGAGAAGCACTCCCTCGACCGGGAGATGACCTGATCGCACGGATACTCGCCATCCCCGACGTCCCCGGCTCCTGGCGGGATTGGGCAGAGAGGGCACGATCTCGTCGGGCACGGCGGTCCGGCGACTCGACTCCAGCAGCGGACGTGTGACCGAGACGAGGTCTAACCTCTCATCGACGACTTCGGGCGGGTGACGATCCTCGTAAACTTCAACGAGGCGACCAAGACCTCGATTGATGCTGCGGACTTCCGCGTCTCGAGCACCGTAATCGTCGCGGTCGCCGTGTTGGAGTCCGCCACCCCCGTCGGTAGCGATGAAGGTGAAGCTGTCGGTGCCGTGGTAAGTGCGAATTCAGCATCTGATTCGCGTTGCTCGCTCCAGAGGCACAGCGCTTCTACAGCGTGCCGTCTCCTTGTCCGAACAGCAGCCGACCGGAACACACCCGCCCCAGGTCGGAGACCGATCCGTGGACTCGCCACGCACAAACCGGCGTTGATTCACCTAGGCTTATCGGATATGATCAGGACATGGCAGAGTTCAGTCCGGTGTTGCAGCGGGTTCTTGCCTCCGCGGCGCGGTTGCAGGAGGTAGTGCCCGACGCCGTGCTCGTCGGGGGCTCGGCTGCTGCTCTTCACGCCGGTCATCGGGACTCGTTTGATCATGACCACGTGCTCTCCGACCTGGTTGATCGCTACGAGGTGGTATTAGAAGCGGTGGAGGCCGCGGACGGCTGGGCCACCTCCGTTCGAGCTTCAAGGCCGCCGTTCACCATCATGGGTCGCCTTGGTGGTGTCGAGGCCGGTTTGCGACAGATGCGCCGGACCCGCCCGTTGGAAACCCTCGAGGTCGATGTGGGCAAGGACGCAAAGGTGGTTGCGCCGACCGCGGCGGAGTCGCTTCGGGTCAAGGCATTCCTGGTGGTACAACGAAATGTGGTCCGTGATTACCTCGACGTTGTTGCTTTGGCCGACCACATCGGACACGAGGCAGCGGTTGCGATCCTGTCCGACATCGATTCGTACTATGACGACCGATCCGAAGAATGGGGGTCGGTACTGACATCGCTCGTTCTCGCATTGGCCGACCCCAAGCCACGCGACACCGATGTCATTGACGAGCTGCCCCGCTACAAGGCGCTGGACAAACGCTATCACCGTTGGAATGACATTGTCGATGTGTGCCGCATGCTTGCGCTTCGCCTCGGAGGTGTGGGCTGATGCCTGTCGCATTCCGCAACGTCGAGGCCTCGCCGGCGGACGATGTCCGTACCTGGCCGTATGAGGCCTTGGTCGCTGTGATCGACCGCGGTCTCGTCCCGGATTGGCAGCCCATATTCGCTGAGCTTCGTCGCTCTCCATGGGGCCGGATCGCACGGCGCGTCGAACGTTACCTGTCGTACCGGGAGCCCGATGCAACCAGCACGCTGTTCGCATTGGCAGTGGAACATGCCCGAGCCCATGCCGATCGAGTTGACCGAGCCGCGGTAGCGGCCCGGGTACGGGACGCTGTCGACCGTTCCGGGCTCACCAACGCCGAGTTTGCCCAGCTGGTGGGAACCAGCGGGTCACGACTGAGCACCTACCTGAATGGCAAGGTCACACCATCGGCCGCGATGCTGATCAGGATCGAGCGCACCGCAACAATCGCTCACGGAACCTGAATGCGGGAAACGACTCAAGAAGGCCGGGCCTTTGCAGGACGCTCTCACCTGCCGTGGCGGACCCCAGAGGGGCACAGCGTCTGATTCTGGTTGTTGCGCTCGTCGCTGACCCAATGTCTTCGGGGGTTAGCCCAGCGCTCAGTGCTGGATACTCCGTAGTGAGACGCTCTATCCAATTGAGCTACGGGCGCATGATGTCGCAATACCGAGAGCCCATCGGCTCGGCCCTGAGAGTCGTCCGAGCCCGGTGGCGACCAGATCGGGGATCGGACCGACACTCAACGAACATCCCGAAGGCGAGAGCCACGCTCTCAGCGTGATGTATCCATAGGTCGGGACGCTGCGACTTCTCGGAGGCGTTTCTCGGCTGCGATAAGGCCAAGATGAGTGAAGGCCTGTGGAAAGTTGCCCAACAGTTCGCGGTTGGCGACGTCATACTCCTCCGAGAACAAACCCAGATCATTGCCGACGTCGGTGAGCGCGAGGAAGAGGTCGTTTGCCTCCTTGATCCTTCCTTGAAGAGCGAGAACCTCGACGAGCCAGAACGAGCACAGAAGGAACACTCCTTCGTCCTCGTCACTATCCGGATCGCGTTGGTAGCGGCGTAGGAATCCATGTGGGGCGACACCGAGTTGATTCATGATTGCGTCGGTGGTTGTACGCATCCTTTCGTCGTTGGCATCGACAAACCCGACGAGAGGTAACCGCAAAAGACTCGCGTCGACTGCTGTGGTGCCGTAGTACTGCACAAAGTTTCCGTGATCGGGATCAACACCGCGGGTTTCGATTTCGTGTCGGACCTCGTCGCGTTTCTCACGCCAGCCTTCCGATGTGCCGTCATCGAACCCGTGGGTCTCGACCAGACTGATCCCGCGGTCGAGGGCCAGCCATATCATCACCTTCGAGTGGACATGGTGACGTTGCGGTCCACGCATTTCCCACATGCCCGAGTCAGGTTCGCCCCGACGCGCTGCGGCTTGGTTGACGACCGACGACAAGAAAGTCCACTCGTCGTTGTCAATCGTGCCTCCTCGCGTGTGCCAGAGGTGTGCGGTCTCGAGGAGGTGTCCATACACGTCGAGTTGGGTCTGGGTTGCTGCGGCGTTGCCGACGCGCACCGGTGCTGAACCACGCCAGCCCTCCAAGTCGAGCTCACGTTCGGGAAGGCTTCGTTCTCCGTATGGGCCATACATGATCTGGAGCTCGTTCCCACTACCGGCAGACGAACGCATGACAAAGTCGCGAAAGCCTTGCGCGACCTCGGGGTGGCCCACCTGGGCGAGTGACACGAGGGCAACACTGGAGTCGCGTACCCAGCTATAGCGATAATCCCAATTGGCCTCCCCACCGGGGACCTCGGGCAGAGACGTCGTAGCTGCTGCCACCACAGCTCCAGTCGGTGCGCACGTGAGACCCTTGAGCACCATTGCCGACCGGTTCAGCAACTCGGCATGGTCCCCATCCACATCGGTATCGGACGACCAGTCCTTCCACCACGAGATCGTCTCCTCAAGCAGTTCCCCGAGTTTGGCTACATCAACGTCACTGGTGTCCACAAGGTGCGCAGGAGAAGAAAAGAGGGTGACATCGCATGGCCCGCCCTGGTCAAGTGCCATTCGATTCGCAAAATGGCCACGCTCACGATCAAGGTCAAAATCGACAGTGCTGTGGATGATCACGGCCTCGTCGCCTCCGACGGCCGTGTAACGGCCGTCGCCATGATGTCGTAGCCACGGTCGGGTCGCCCCATAATCGAATCTGGGTGCGATGACGATCTCAATCTCAACTGAACCGTCAATGCATTCGACTCGACGAAGCAGCTCAGTGTTGGCAACCTGGGCACCACCGTGTGACATCGCAAGCGCGTCGGTGCATCTGATGGAGCCGCTTTGCGTTGTCATAGTGGTCTCGAGCACCAAGGTGTCAGACAGGTATCGGCGCGTCACCCCGGTGATCTCGCCAACGGGACGGATTGAGAAGTAGCCACCTCTATCTGCGTCCAGCAGCCGCCCGAACGTACTCCCCGAATCGAATCGTCGGAGACACGCCCAGTCGATGGAGCCCTCCGAACTCACAAGCGCCGTCGATTTGCAGTCCGAGAGGAATGCGTAGTTCCTGATTGGCAAGTATCGATCCTGGTTCATCACTGCCTCGATTTACGATGCGGAGGTCGTCGCCGGCGCATCAGGATAAATCCGCATCCAACTCGGCGTCGCGTTGGTGAATCGCCCGTTGGAGCAGTTCGGCAAGATGAACGGGTGTCCGGTCGGTGCTCTGCATGATCTGCTCGCGGCAACTGAATCCATCGGTGACGACCTCAGTGTCGACGTCAAGATCGCGGACGCGTGGCAGGAGGACCCGCTCGCCAACTCGCATCGAGACCTCGTAGTGGCTGGCATTGAACCCGAATGATCCGGCCATGCCACAGCAACCCGAATCAAGTACTTCGTATTCGACACCCAACCGCTTCAACACAGCAACCTCAGCGTCCATCCCTATCACTGAATCTTGATGGCAGTGCGGATGAACAATCGCTCGAGTCTTTAGCTTCGGCGGCTCATAGCGTTGACGTTCCAAGAACTCCGACAGGAGCAAGGTCTGCGACGACAAGCGCTGCGCGTCGTCGTCGTTTGGGAAAAGGTTGATCAGTTCATCGCGGAACGCAGCGACACAACTCGGCTCCAGACCTACGATCGGAATACCGGCACGGATCCACGGTCGCAACGTGCTGATTATTTGCTTCCACAGTCGTGAAGCAGTATCGAGCATCCCGGTGTCATACAGTGGACGTCCACAACACAGGGGCCGTGGCGGGATCTCCACGATGTATCCAGCGTCCTCTATCACCTCGACCGCAGCTTGCAGGACCGACGATTCGAGGTAGTTGTTGAACGTGTCCGGCCACAGCAGGACACGGTTGGTCTCAAAGGGAGCTTCCTGACCATGCGGATTGAGGCGATTCGTGTTTGTCTGACGTTGCATCGACGGGGTGGAGTAGGTCTCGTGCGCGAAGCGTCCGACGTCGGCATACGTGATCACTGGTTCGCCGTCGTGGTGCGGTCGATCGAACGCCTCCGTCGGCTGGGTCCCGGGTCGATTGTCGAACCATTGGGTGAATGTCTCGGTCGCAAACCGTGGGATAGTTCGTTGCCGGGCGACGCCACCTAGCTTCTTGACCAGACTTGACAGCAGCGGCGCGTGCGTGACGAAGTTGACGAAACGAGCGAACCGGTGGGTGAGCCGTGCCCACCAGTAGATGAGTGTTATTGCATAGTCGGCGCGGGGTCGAATGCGTCGCTTGTAGTGGTGCGACAGGAACTCAGCCTTGTAAGTGGCCATGTCCACGTTCACCGGGCATTCGTTCTTGCATGCCTTGCACGCCAGACACAGATCAAGGGCTTCCGCAATGCCATCGTCTCGCCATCCGTCGAGTTCGTCCCCGCGCAGCATCTCAAACAGCAGTCGTGATCGGCCACGCGTCGAATCCTCTTCTTCGCGTGTCGCCATGTAGCTCGGGCACATCGTGCCACTCTCGACGTCGCGGCAGAGGCCGACCCCGACACAGCGCGACACCGCGTGACCGAAATCGAAGTCGTCGTCTGGGAACGAAAAATGGGTGTCGACGCGACGGCGGCGGGCGTCTGGGCCCATGCGCAGGGCGTCGTCTGGTTGGTTCGGGCGCACGACCTTGCCGGGGTTCATTTTGTCGTCCGGGTCCCAAATGTCCTTGAACTCCGCGAACGCCGCGACCAGGTCATCACCGTACATCTTGGTGAGGAGAGCCGCGCGAGCCTGTCCATCGCCGTGCTCACCCGACAGCGATCCGCCGTAACTGACGACAAGGTCGGCTGCACGGTCGAGGAACTTTCGCCACTGTCGGACACCGTGCTCGGTGTCGAGGATGAAGTCGATGCGACAATGGATACACCCTTGACCGAAGTGGCCATAGAGCGCCGCGTGATAGCCGAATTCGTCGAGCAGGTCTCGGAAGTCCCGTAGGTAGTCACCGACACAGTCGGGAGGAACTGCGGCATCTTCCCACCCAGGATGGGTTTGCCGCATTCCGGGCACATTGGCTGTGGCACCGAGTCCTGATTCGCGAACCTGCCACAGTTTCTGTTCCTCCCATGCGTCCGTGAACAGCTTGGTGGATGGTGGATTGTCAGTGTCCTCCACCGCGTCGATGAGAGCTCTGGCCTGACGGTCGGATTCCTGCTTGGTGTCGGCACCGAACTCGACGAGCAGGAACCCGTCCCCGTCGGGGAGCAGGTCGACGTCATCGGGATGCAGACCTTTCTTCTTCATGTAGCCGACCAGTTCGGCGTCGATCCCCTCGAGCCCGACCGGGTGGTGCTCGCGCACCATTGGTACGTGGTCACCCGCGCTGTAGGCATCGGGATACCCGAGCACGACGAGTGTCCGCTCCGGCTTCGCTTCCATCAGACGGACCGTTGCGTGCAGAATGGTGACGCAGGTACCTTCGGTGCCAACGAGGGCCTTGGCGACATCGAATTCGTTCTCCGCCAGGAGCCGATCGAGGTTGAAACCCGACACGCGGCGAGGAAGGCCGGGAAACCGGGTGAGAATGGCTTCCTCGTGCCGATCACGAAGATCGCGCAGCGCCTGATAGATCTCCGCCTTGCGATCGCCTCCTTTGACGATCTCAGCGAAGTCGGCGTCGTTGACCGCTGAGACGGTCATGCGATCGCCGCGATACGTGACGATATCGAGTTCGAGTACCTGGTCAACGGTCAATGGGCCCGGTCCATAGAACTCGGCCATCACTGAATGCACCCCGCACGAATTGTTGCCGATCATGCCGCCCAGCGTGTTGCGGCTGTGGGTGGCAGGGTCGGGTCCGAACGTGAGCCCGTATTCCTTTGCCGCCCTTCGTAGATCGTCGAGGTTGCAGCCCGGTTCGATCACTGCGGTTTTTGCGTCGGGATCAATCGATATGACGTTGTTCAGATATTTCGAGAAGTCGATGATCACGGCAACATTCGTGCACTGCCCGGCGAGACTGGTACCCCCGCCGCGGCTAGTAATCGGCACGCCATGACTGCGGCATGCGGCAACGGTTGCGAGCACGTCATCAATGGACTTCGGAACGACGACACCGATCGGTACCTGCCGATAATTCGAAGAATCGGTTGAGTATGTTGCCCTGCTAGCGCTGTCGAAGCGCACCTCACCTTCAACCGTGTCGTGAAGCGTTTGGATGAGGGAGTGTGTACTTTCGTCGAGAGGACCAGATATCGACACGGGCGTGACCGTGTCGAGTCCCGTGTAGGTTCTCGGCAGATTCTCAGTGCTCGCCATGGGTGATCCTTTCCGAAGATTCGAGGTCCGTTTGGCTCAACGTCATTGTCGGAAACGTTCGGCGTCGGATCGCTTGAACTCGATGCCGAGACCAGGCCGGTGGGCATCTGGGTGGAGCGTGCCGTTGATTGGCTCGAGAACCCCGTCGAAGAGCATGGATTCGAGTCGGATGTGGTCGGCGAAGTACTCGAGGTGACGTAGATGCCATACACCCGCACAGGCATGCGCACTTACCTGAGGCGCACAGTGGGAGGACACATCGATACACTCGGCATCTGCGAGTGCAGCCACGCGCAAGAACGCCGTGATACCACCACATCGAGTCACGTCAGCTTGAAGACAGTCGACGGCACCTGCAGCAAGCATGTCACGGAAATACGGCAGGTCATAGCCGTACTCACCAGCAGTGATGTCCA
>CAWDDT010000008.1:0-20996 GCA_963801165.1 uncultured bacterium | reverse complement strand
CGAAACCCCTTGCACTGCAAGGGGTTTCGGCGTCCTAGACCTCCCGCTTGTTGCGTGACATCTGCCCGTATCGCGCGTCCATCGCGCGGACGCCAATGTGCTGTTTCGGTTCATGATGGACATCGTGGCTCCGGTTGGTGCCTGACAGTTTCGGTGCCCAACTTCGGGCGTGTCGCCCGAAGTCGTCACAGAGACCAGCCGGATCAGGCGGATGGGAGCAGCTCGCGTCCGACATGCCCAGTCTCCCCGGTGTGCCTTCTACGACCGCACGTCGCAGTGCCCCACGATGGTCTGAGCAGCCCGGAGGCCTCATGCGGCTCGGCGGCGATCGTCGCGTTCCGGGCCGGTGTCTCCGAATAGCCGAGATTGCCATCACTCGCCGCCAGTGGGCGGAGCACCCCGCTGCGCTCCTCCAGGCGATCATGGGCCATGTCCGCCACTCCCAGCCGGGTGAGGCCGTCCGGCGATCCGAGCAGGGGCTCCGCCGAGCCGCCGAACGCGAGGTGCGCGCCCTAGTGCGCACTCTCCCGGACGGGAATCGCAAGGCCACCGAGACCAAGATGATGATCGATCGGCTGCGCACGTTCATCGGGTACCGGGAGTTCGCCAGGTAGGGGATGGCCAGCCGGTACCACATCTACCGGAGCATCCTGCTGGCCGAGGCCGAGCGCCTCGTCGACGCCGGAGCGCTTTCGGATCCGGAAGACGTGTTCTTCCTCGACTTCGCCGAGTTCCGGGATGTCGTGGCGACCGGGGTGGTGGTCGACCACTCGCTCATCGAACGGAGCAGGCACGACCAGATCGGGTACGAGAGGCTCTGGCCGCCCCGGGTGCTCACATCCGATGGTGAGGCCTTCACGAGCACCTACCCCCGGCATGGTCTGCCGCCGGATGCGCTGGTCGGAGTGGCGGTGTCATCCGGCAGGGTAGAAGCCCGGGCGCGGTGGTGGCGACCATGGTCGATGGTGGCCCCAGTTGGTCCCCGCTGTTCGCCCGAAGCTTCGGTACCCGGAGATGACCCACCGCACAAACGTTGTGCCAGTCGATCGTTTCGCCGGTAGCCAGGTCGACTCGGCCAGGGTGTTGCCCCGTCTGACGACAGCAGCGATACTCGTCGGATGGCACACCCGCGGATGTACGACCCGGAGGACCCGCTCCTGAGCCGGGTGCGTGAGGTCGCACTCGCCTTTCCCGGGTCCGGGGAGAAGGAGTCGCATGGCCGCCCCGCATTCTTCACCCGCAAGGTGTTCGTCTACTACGGCGGCTCGATGAGGGTCGGAAACGAGTGGGTCGGGCATGACCGCGCGGTCGTGTTCCTCCCTGACCCGCAGGAGCGGCCGGCACTCGAGACGGACACACGCTTCTGGGTGCCGGCCTATCTCGGCCCATCCGGTTGGCTCGGCCTCGATCTCGAATCCGACTCCGACTTCGACGAGGTCGCTGAGCTGATCGAAGAGTCTTACCGGCTCACGGCACCTCGGCGGCTGATCGCCGAACTCGACGAGATAGTGAGATAGACCGCGATTCCGGGGACATGGGACGGTCGAGAACGCGAAATGACGCGAACCGAAAGTGCACTCTGTACAGGCGTTTCGTGGATTTCGCCTGGTCAGCGAAACCATGACCCCAGGTCTCATGACCCGAAGGTCGTAGGTTCTCCTCCGAAGCCGGGTGCTTTCCGTGGGGCGAGCGGTTGGCAAGTCGGGCCGGTTGCCTGCGCGTCCGGCGCCTCTGTTGGTCATCCGTTGACGGTTGAGGTGATCACTGCGAGGAGCGACTCGTCACCGGTCGCGTCCGATGTGAGCTGCCAGATCATCACACCGCCTGCCTGCCGGAGAGCCATCTCGGTCTTGGCGCGAATCGTGTCAGGGCCGTTGTAGTAGATGGCGTTTGCGGCTGTACCGATCTGGTCGTGTGCGGCTGCGTCCGGGTACTCGGCGATGATTTCGGCATAGGAGTACTCGGGCTTGGATGCGTAGCTACCGAACCCGTAGCCGTAGAACGGCACGCCGACGCCGGCCTTTTCGGCCGGGAGGCCGTACCCGATCCACGTCTCCAGGTCGGAGACGGCCATCTCGAACGACGAGTGTGGTCCGGGCCGGTCGGGATCCCATGGGCCGGTGGCGTCGTATGACATGATGTTGACGTGGTCGAAGTCGGCAAACGTCGACGGCGGGATCTGGTTGATGAACCAGGTGGCGACAGCCGCCGTCACCGTCTTGTCGTAAGCATGGAGACGATCGGCCAGGGCGGCGACGAACGGGGCGTATTGGTCGCCGATGATGTCTCCCTCCAGATCGATGTCGATGCCGTCGAGATCGTGCTCGATCGCATATGCCACGATCCGGTCGGAGAACTCGTCGACCTTCGAAGGTGCCGTGAGCTGCCGCCACGCGTCCTCCGAGCCCCCGAGGTCGGCGCCACCGAGGGAGAGGACGACGTCAGGTCCGGCCGCATGGATGGCCGACACGGCTTCGTCGAGTCCTTCGATAGGACCGAGATCGCCTTGGTCGTCGGGATTGGCGAAGGCGATGTTGATCTGGGTGAGCGCCGACAAATCGATGTCCCCGATGCTCTCGGGAAATCGGTCCCACGTGTTGATGTACCCGATAACACGAAACTCCGACCGTGCCGCCACGGTGTCGGGTGTCGCCTCCACGGTGGACGGTGGCGTCGATGTCGGGACCGATGCCGATGTTGTGGTCGTGGACACGGTGGTAGATCCCACGACCCCCGGGTCCGAGGAGGCGCAACCGGTGAGGAAGAGAAAGGCGAGGAGGGTCACCATCGATAGGCGAGTACGAGACTGCATGGGTTCGAGCAGGGTACCGTCCTCCAACAAGGTGAGCGCACACCGTCGGCGCACACGATCTCGCCCGGTGAACGGGAAGCCTCGACGGTGGACATGGCGGAATCGACACAAACCACCTCGCCTGGCTCGCAACCCGAAGGTCGTAGGCTCAAATCCCACTCCCGCTACGAAATGCCCCGGTCAGCGATGTGCTGACCGGGGCTTCTACCGTCCCGAAGGGTTTTCTACCGGTGTTTCTACCGGTCGCCGGTGATCAGCTGTTCGAAAAAGCGGGCGCGGGGGAGAGAAAGTGATACTGAAACTGGCAGCACGATACGCAGAGATGAACAATGTGGGTGGCGGCAACCAGGAGGCGCTGGCCGGGCTGGGCAACGTCTGCGTCGACGAGATCCTCTTCCAGGCCGGGATCCACCCCCGGTCCGACACGACCACCCTGGACGATGACCTGTCCCAGCAGCTGTTCGAGACCTGCATGACGTGGTGGACGAGGCGGGGGACCGAGCCGACCCGTTCAGCTTCTCCGACGACTGGCTAGGTTCCACCGCGTCCCGGAACACGAGTGTGCCCGGGTCGGGCACCGGCTGAAGAGGATCGAAGTGCCGGGGCGCTCCACCTATCTGTGTCCCCATCACCAGAAGCGTATCGGCTTAGCGGCGGCGTTTCGCCCTCACAGCACTTGGGTAGGTGTTGATCCCGAGCCATGAAGGACAGACATGCAAACTGCGCTGCTCAACACCGAAGCCGGCCTACGCACCTACGCCGTGATCTTCGACAAGGGCGACGAGCCCCACAGTGGACTCCAGAGGTTTGCCGGGGAGGAACAGATCAGCGGCGCCTCGCTCACCGCGGTGGGCGCCTTTTCCTCGGCCACCCTCGGCTACCTCAACCGCGACCGCATGGACTACGACGAGATCCTCGTCGACGAGCAGGTCGAGGTGCTGTCGATGGTGGGCGACATCGCCCTCTCCGACGCGCAGCCCGAGATTCACGCCCACCTGGTGGTAGGCAAGAAGGACGGATCCACCATGGGCGGCCACTTCTGCTCGGCCCAGGTGTGGCCGACCCTTGAGGTCATGGTTACCGAGACTCCCGCCCACCTCCGCAAGCGTTACGACCGCGAGACGGGCCTCACCCTGATTGATCCCGAGCTGACCAGTTGACCTTTCTCGTAGTGATTCCGGGCTGGCTTTCGAGCCTGGCCGTTTTTTGGCTCGTCCTGTGCGGGCTGTGCGCCCTTGGGCTGGCCATCGCCGTTGTACGCCGGGGCGGACTCCAGCCCTGGATCATGGGACTGGTGTGGCCACTCACCGCCCTCTACGCCGGCCCGCTCGCCGTGGCCGCCTATGTCGGAAGACGCTCCTCCGTCGGCAACCGGCCCCTGTGGCGCAGCGCCGCCCTGGGTGCCACCCACTGCGGGAGCGGCTGTGCATTGGGCGACCTGGTGGCGGAGTGGTTCGTGTTCTTCGTGCCGATCACCCTGTTCGGGCATCACATCTTCGGATCGTGGGTGATCGACTACATCGCCGCCTTCGGCTTCGGGATCGCCTTCCAGTACTTCACCATCCGTCCCATGCGGAAAGACGCAACCCGTCGGGAGGCCCTGGGAGCGGCGTTCAAGGCAGACACCGCCTCCCTCACCGCCTGGCAGGTGGGCATGTACGGGTGGATGGCCATCGCCACCTTCGCCATCTTCGGCCAGGAGCTCTCCAAGACCTCCCCCACCTTCTGGTTCATGATGCAGATCGCCATGCTCGCCGGCTTCCTCACCGCCTACCCGGTCAACGCCTGGCTGATCCGCCAAGGTATCAAAGAGGCGATGTAGCCCCTTCGTCCCTCTGCTTGCTGGGGGAAAGTCGGTGGGTTCCACCGATGGTGTTCCAGAATGGCGACATCTCTGGCCTGGCCGTCAACGTCGCCTTTCGGCTGTCGGCGGCAGCGGGGGAGCAAGAGGTATATCTCCAGGACGGTCTTGGGTGCCAGCGGCCGCTTGCTGTTCTTTCGGTGGAGCTTGTCGTCGTAGAGTCGTTCCAGGTGGTCGGGTCAGAGGCGACGGATCGGGACCTTCCGCAGTGTCGGGAGAATGTGGAGATTGAACTTGCGGCGGACCCGTCCCAGGTGCTGTGCGCCACCTCCAGTTTCTTGCCCGGCAACCACCGGGTCGCCAGGCATGCCCCGAAGGTGAGTGACCGGACCTGGTTGTTGCGGCCATTCACCTTCTCAGCAAGGGCAGAGGCGAGCCGTTCGGCGTCGGCCCGGCTCTCGCCGGCGGGATGCCAGCGCCGTCGCTCCTTTCCGGTGACCGGATCGAGTCCCTCGTAGATGACCGCATACCAACGGTCACCCACGCTTGCCACATAGCCGTTCATGATCCTGTCCTTCCCGGGTACCGACGTTCGGAACCCGGTAGAAGGATCGGTAGAAGCCGCTGGGACACTCAATGTGTCCAACGTTGGGTGGCGGGGTGGGCGAAACGATGCGAGGCGTTGCTTGTACGCCTTCGAGCATGACGCGTGCGCCCGCACCGAAGGCAGCGATCACCCGGGCGTGCGGTGATTACCGATCTCGGGGGCTCGGCGGTGTTGGGCTTCGCCGGAATCTCCCTGCAGCTGCTACCCCTACTGAAAGACGCGTGGCGAGTAGCTCAATGCTCGAGCTATCACGTTGAGATCCCCGCCGGGGAGCGGGGCAGCAGCGTCCCAGCGCCGTCGTGGCCGGCTGCCGATAGGGGAGGCTCTAGCCTGGTTGTGTGGACCGGAACCGGATTCTGATTGTGGAGGATGACGAGCGGATCGGCTCGTCGTTGTTGCGCGCCCTGGTTGGGAGTGGTTTCGACGCGGTGTGGGAGCAGACCGGTCGAGGTGGGCTCGATGCTGTGGCTGCTCGCCGTCCGGATCTCGTGTTGCTGGATCTGGGGCTTCCGGATGTTGACGGGATCGAGGTGTGTGGTCGTATTCATGAGGCGGATCCGTCTATCGATGTGGTGATGTTGACGGCTCGTGATGAAGAGTTGGATGTGGTGGTGGGTTTGGATGCGGGTGCTGTCGATTATGTGGCGAAGCCGTTCAAGCTTGCCGAGTTGCTCGCTCGGGTTCGTGCCCAGCTGCGACGGCGAGAGCCGACACACCATGAGCGGCTGTCGGTGGGTGGTTTGGTGATAGACGTTGCCGCGCGGCGGGTCTGGTTGGCGGGGGAGGAGGTGGAGCTTCGAGCCAAGGAGTTCGATCTGCTGGTCCGTTTAGCTGAGGACGCTGGGGTTGTGGTGACGCGGGAGACGTTGATGAGCGATGTCTGGGACGAGCATTGGTTTGGGTCGACTAAGACGCTCGATTTCCATATTGCGGCGTTACGGCGAAAGCTGGATGCTCTGGGTGAGCCGAGCCGTATTTCGACGCTGCGGGGTGTCGGGTACCGCCTCGAGCTGCCATGAGACGCCGTGTGTTGGTGGCGATTCTGGCGGTGACGGTGCTGGCTGTTGTGTTGTTTGGCATACCACTTGCCGTCGTAATCGGTCGATTGTTGGACGAGTCCGCCACGCTGCGGGTTGAGCGGGAGGCGGTGCTGGCGTCCCGGGCGGTACCGGCCGATTTTGCGTCGAGTGGCGACCCTGTCGAGCTGCCTGCGTCTTCGGAGGGTGTGGTTTTTGGCCTGTACGACCCGAAGGGCGTCCTGAGGGCAGGAGAGGGCCCGTCGCGGGCGGATGCCGTCACCGCGAAGGCACTACACAGCGAAGTGGCGGACACCGAAGAGGGAGAAACCAGGGTGGTGGCGGTGCCGGTGGCGGCCGACGAGCAGGTGGTAGGCGCGGTTCGGGCCGAGCAGTCCACCGCGGCCGGGGACGCCCGCGCCAGCCGCGCCCTTTGGGGGTTGCTCGGTTTGGCTGTCGGCGTCCTCGCTATCGCTGTAGGGGTTGGCTGGTTTGTGGCCAGTCGGCTGGTTCGGCCGGTGGTGCGTCTCCGAGACGCCGCGGTTCGGCTGGGCGACGGCGACTTCGCCATCGACGTGCCGGCAAGCGGTGTGGCCGAGCTGGATGAGGCCGGCCAGGCTATGACGGTGACTGCCGACCGGTTGGACGATCTGATCGCACGGGAGCGGATGTTCACCGCTGATGTGTCACATCAGTTGCGCACACCGCTTGCGGGGATGCGTGCGGCGATCGAGACCGAGTTGGCCTTTCCTCGGCCCGACCGGTCGCAGGTACTCGAGGATACGCTCGGGGACATCGATCGGTTGGAGCAGACCGTCACCGATCTGCTTGGCTTCGCTCGGACGGCACAGGTTGCACGCTCGGAGATCCATGTGTCAGATGTGGTGGGGGAGGTGGAGGAGGGCTGGAGACGGTTGTTCGATCGGGCAAGACGAACGCTGCGCGTCACATCGACCCGGTTCGTCCCGCCGGTGCGGGGAAGCGCGGCGGTGCTGCGGCACGTGCTCGATGTGTTGGTTGCCAATGCCCTCGAGCATGGTGCCGGTGCGGTGATGGTCGATGTCCGGGTCGATGACGAGTCGGTGACGTTGCAGGTTGGTGACGAGGGTCCCGGGTTCGCGGTGGCGCCATTCGGTTCGGACGGAAGCGAAACAGTCGATGGTCGTGGGTCGAGACGTCTCGGTCTCCAGCTGGCAAGGCGGCTAGTCGAGTCGATGCCGGGCCGCATCACGGTAACCCGGCTCGGTCCCCATCCCCAGATCGATGTGGTCCTGCAACGGGCCGATGTGGGCGGCGACCCACCCCGCTGATCGACGGTCGTTTCAACGGGTCTCATTTCTGGCAAACCTCTTACCTTGCGCTGTCCGATGTCTTGACGGCGGTTTTGTAGCTTGTCGCGGGCCGGTCAATCAGGGCCGTGACCACCGGCAGTGCCGGTGCTGAGACACAAGGAGGGCCGATGAACGGTCCCGCCATCGAAATCCAGGGCCTGGGTCACCGCTACAACGGTGATTTGGTGTTGCATGACGTCAACCTGAGCATCGATCGTGGTGAGATCTTCGGATTCCTCGGTCATAACGGGGCCGGGAAAACCACCACGGTCAACATCCTGACCACATTGCTTCAGCCAACGTTCGGGACGGCGCTGGTCAACGGCCATGACGTGGTCGCCGAACGCTATCTGGTGACCGCCGACATCGGCTACCTGCCGTCGGAGGTGCGGATGTATCCGCACATGACCGCCGCCGAGAACCTGACCTTCTTTGCCGAGCTGTCCGGACTGACCGATGTGAAACGTGCCGTCGCCGAGACACTCGACTACCTCAACTGTTCCGAGCTCGCCGATCACCGGGTCGGGTCGTTCTCCACGGGTATGCGGCAGCGGATCGGCATCGCCCAGGCGATCGTGCACCGCCCGTCCGTTCTCTTCCTCGACGAGCCCACCGCCGGGCTCGACCCCGCCGGCATCCGTCAGCTGCGGCAGACGATCCTTGACCTCAACCGTGACCTGGGTATGACCGTGTTCATGAACACCCACCAGTTGAGCGAGGTCTCCAGGGTCTGCACCACCATCGGGGTACTCAATAGTGGCGAGCTCATCTACAACGCCTCGATGGAGGAGACGATCCGCCGGTTCCCCGACGAGAAATCGCTCGAGGACATCTACGTACGGATGGAAGGCACGTTGCCGTGATCGCAACCGTCGCCCGCCAGCAGCTGCTCTCGCTGCGCCGGCAACGAGTCTTCCTGGCGACGCTGGGCATGTTTGTGGCAATGACCGCTGCCGCCGGGATCCTCGGATGGTCGAGCCACAACACGATTGTGCGGGTCTACGACCAGGCGGTGAGGCTGCTGGCCGCCAAGGGACAGCCGGCACCACCAAACCCGTTCCTGCTCAAACCGGAGCTGTCGCTGCTTTCCAACATGGTGATCTACGTGCCCATGCTCGGCGCATTGCTGGCCCTGCTGGTTGGACACCTCAGTCTCGCCGATGACGAGATCACCGGGCTGGGCCGTCTCATCTTCTCCCGACGCATGTCGCGAGCCGGTTATGCCACCGGCAAAATCGTGGCCGCGGCTGTCGCTCTGGGCGTGATCGTGCTGGTAGCGATGGGCCTCAGCATCGTCTCGCTCCTGGTGGCTAATGGGGCCCTCCCCGGCCTTGCGGCATTGGGTCGGCTCGGGCTCTTTTACGCACTGTCGTGGCTGTATCTCATGGTGTTCGCGCTGATCGGCATGACGGCCGCGCTGCTGAGTCGCCGCCGTTCGCTGGGTCTCTTGTCGGCGATGGGCGCCTGGCTCGTCATCACCTTTGCCATTCCGCAGTTCACCTCCGGGGTGCGACCCACCGCATCGCTCAACCCGATAGTCGACCCGGCGGGCACCTCCCAACGCTTCTTCCAGATCACCGCTCGAGCCAGGCCGATCTCGATCGCCGAGCAATACAAGTGGGCCAGCGGTCACATCCTGGTCACCGCACCGGCCGAGCCTGCCTGGCAGACGGTGCTGCGAGCTGTCCCGATCCTGTTTGCGGCCGCGCTACTCGCCCTCGCCGTCGTGGCGCTGGTACGCCGGCACGACTTCTCGAGGAGTAGCAATGGCGAATAGGAAACGACAACGCATCCTGGCCATCGCCCGCCACGAGTACCGGGCGGCGGTACGCAGCCGGATCCTCATCGTGCTGCTGGCGATCCTCATCGTGGCCACTGCCGGATCGGTGATCATCGCCTCCGCCGGCTACGCCAGCAAACTCGCCGACTATCAGGCCTATCGGGCTGCGGCAATCGCAGGAGGCGTCACCCAGATCGCACCCTCGCCCCTGGCGCCGCTGTCGCTGTTGCGGGGCGCATTCGAGTACATCGAGATCATCGGGGCGGTAATCGCCGTCACTCTCGGGTATCTGACCGTATCCAGGGAACGGGTCAACCGCACTCTGCCGCTGCTCATGTCTCGCCCGGTGACCTCCGGAGAACTGACCGCGGGCAGCCTGCTAGGGGCGGTGGCAGTGATCACCACTCTGATTGCCGCCACTACCGCCGTTGCGGTGCTCTCAGTCGGTGTGGTCGGCCACGATTGGATCGGACTACGCGATACGGGGCAGCTGCTGCTCGCCTTCCTAGCCGCCATCATGTACATGGTCACCTTCTACTCGCTCGGTGCGCTGACCACCGCGTCGTCGAAGATTGCGATCAATGGGCTGATGATCGCCCTCGGTATTTGGCTGGTCGTCGTCCTTATCCTCCCCCAGATCGGCGACACGCTCGACGCCGACAACCAACTCCCCGGTGGTCTGTTCGCTGCCCTCGGTCTCGGCCACAACGGCGAGGTCCAGATCCTCACCCACTTCGCCACCTACGAGACCATCCGAACGAGCATCGAAGCCGCCTCGTTCGAGAAGCATTTCGAACGCTTCGCCTTTGCCATGACCGACGTCAAAGAGCGATTCCGGAGCCTGAGCCTGCCAGACCTGCTCTTCCAGGTTCGCTTCTCCATCGCGTGGCTCCTGATCTACACCGCAGCGCTACCGCTTGCCATGAAGAGAAGTTTCCGCAAACAACCATCGATCCCCCAAGGAGAAACCCAATGAAGACGAAGAACCACCGCGCTCCTCGACTCGTCGCCGCAGCGCTCGCCGCCGGCATGGCGCTGTCCGCGTGCGGCGGCTCCGGGTCGACCACCGCAACCACGGCAGCCGGCACCGGGTCGACCACCGCAACCACGGCAGCCGGCACCGCCGCTTCTACTACCACGACGGCGGCGGGCACCGCTGTTCCCACAACCTCGACGACGACGGCAGCGGGCGCGCCAGCTACGACGGATGCCTCGGGGCCGGTGCTCCCGGTCACCTCCAACCCGATCAACAACCCTGCCACTGCACAGGGCCTGAAGATCGATTCGGTGCTCGTGGAAAACAATGTCGACGCCTCCGGTAACGCGGTGGACGACCACTTGGAGATCGCCCTGGCCAACACCGGGTCGACCGAACTGCGGCGGCTTTGAGGTGTACTACACGTTCACCGACCCGACCGCCGGAATCAGCGAGAATTACTACACCAAGCTGCCCGGCTCGTTCACCATCCCGGCCGGTGGCAGCCGAACCATCCATTTCGACAACAGCGGAGCCCCCGACCACTTCGCGGTCAACGAGTTCAGCGTCTACGCCACCTCCCTCAACGCACTCGACGTGACCGTCGAGGTGAGCGCCCAGGGGGCGGCGCCGCAGACGGCGACCGTACAGAAAGACGCCGGGGGTCAAGAGTCGGCCGACTGAGTCAATCGCCGTGGTCGACTGCGAGAGCGGGGCGGCACGACGTCCCGCCTCTCAGCTGGTTCTCAGCAATCAGCACGTATGTTCCGGCAGGGCGGCCCCGATACGAACAAGGAAACGGGTAGACCATGCGGCTACTGGTTGTCGAAGACGAGACCAAACTCGCCGCCTACCTGAAACGCGGTCTCGAGGCGGACGGCCACGCCGTCGATGTCGCCTCCGACGGGGAAGAAGGACTGTGGTTTGCCCGCAACCAGCCCTACGACGTCATCGTCTTGGATATCCTGCTCCCCAAATGCAACGGGTACCGGGTGTGTGCAACGCTGCGCGCCGAATCGGATTGGACACCGATCTTGATGCTCACCGCCAAGGACGGAGAGTTCGACATTGCAGAGGCGCTCGACTCCGGTGCCGACGACTACCTCACCAAGCCCTTTTCGTTCGTTGTTCTCTCGGCACGGATCCGGGCCCTGGCCCGGCGGGGAGCACCGGCCCGACCCACCATCCTCGAGGTCGGTGACCTGCGTCTCGACCCGGCTGCGCACACCGTGGCCCGAGCCGAAACTGAGATCACGCTCACCGCCAAGGAATTCGCGCTCCTCGAATACCTCATGCGCCACCGGGGCGAAGCGGTCTCCAAGACCGACATCCTCAACGCAGTATGGGACTGGGATTTCGAAGGCGACCCCAATGTGGTCGAGGTATACATCGGATATATAAGACGCAAAGTCGACGAGCCCTTCGACCGCACTTCGATCGAGACGATCCGCGGGATCGGATACCGTCTGCGAGTCAACCGGTGACCGCCCACCCCCGCCGGCTCGGAGTGAGGGGCAGGACCACCGTCATCGCAACCGCCGTCGTCGGGTCCGTCCTCGCCCTTGCAGGAGCGCTGCTCATCGTCGCCACCCGATCGGCCCTCTATCAGTCGGTCGAGACGACCGCCACCGCCCGAGCCGCAGACGTTGCCAGCCAGCTCGAAACGGGCACAGCTTTCACCCAGGTGCCTCTGGTCGGAGCGATCTCGGTCCAGATCATTACCGCCGGAACGGTGGTGTCGTCAACCTCCGACATTGAAGGGCAGCGGCCCTTTGTCGATGTCACCCTCGATAGCGGAACCACGAAGACCATCCGGATCCCGGCCCTGGACGCCGCCGACAACCAGGGAGAGACCGGCGAGGATGGTGACGAAGGTCCGTTCCTCGTCGCAGCCACCGGCGTCCTCATCGATGGCCAGCCGTCGCTTGTACTCGCCGCCGCATCGCTTGCCGCCGTTGACAACGCCACCCGTACCCTCATCCCGCTCCTCGCCCTCGGAATCCCGGCAATCACGCTGCTCGTCGCCCTGATCGTGTCACGTCTCACCCGCCGTGCCTTCCGCCCAGTCGACGACATGGCCCGGCAAGCCGACACCATCTCCTACAGCGACCTCCACCGCAGAGTCCCCGAACCGAAGCCCGACGATGAGATCCGTCGCCTCGCCGTCGTACTCAACCGGATGCTCAACCGGCTGGACACATCCGCCGTCCGGCAGCGTCAATTCACCGCCGACGCCAGCCACGAGCTGAAGAGCCCCGTCGCCACCCTGCTCACCATGGCCGAAGTGGCAGAAGCCAACCCCCAGGGATTCGCTGTGGAGGAGCTGGCCGCCGATGTTGCCGGCCAAGCCCGGCGCCTGACCGCCCTCGTCGACGACCTGCTCACCCTCGCCCAAAGCGACGAGCACGGGCTACGCCTTCATCAGGAGTGGTTCAACATCGTCGACGTCGTCACCGGCGAGCTTGCCGTCAAAGCCGCCACCGGCATCAACGTCGACACCGATCATGTCGAACCCGTGCGCGGGTACGGGGACCGGAGACGCATCGCCCAGGTGGTCAGAAACCTCCTCGACAATGCCACCCACCACGCCGCCACAACGATTCGCGTCGAAACGAGCGCTGTTGGCGACGCCACTATTCGCATCGCCGACGACGGACCCGGCATACCACCAGCCGACCGGGAACGGATCTTCGACAGATTCGTCAGGCTCGACGAGGACCGATCCCGCCGGTCCGGCGGAACCGGACTCGGGCTGGCAGTCGTACGCAGCATCATCGACGCCCACCACGGAACGATCACGATCGGCGACGACGGCCAACTGGGAGGGACTCTGATCACCGTGACGCTGCCCTCACCGGACCTGTCCCAGTCGCAGTCCGCAACACCGGCCTAGCCGCCTACAGCAGCGCCGGACCCAGCCGGGTCCGGCGCTACCAGGTGGCAGGATGGGTTTGAGCTGATCAGCCGTTTGTTCCGGCTTCGGTCTCAGCTCCTTCGTTGGCGTCGGGGATGCCGTCGCCGTTGTTGCCGACCTCTTCGCCTTCGAACTGGCGGTCGACACCATCAGTTGCCTCATCGCCGGACGTCTCGGCCTCGGTGTCGCTGCCTTCCGCCTCGCTGACCTCGTTGTCTGCGGCCGCGGTGGAAAGCACGTCACCGCTTCCGGCATCCACCTTCACCTCGACCGCCTGGCCGGCGGCATCGGTCATGTCGACCTGGTAGACGACACTGCCGTTCTCGTTGCCGGGCTCGACCGAATTCACCGTGCCGCCAGGCACCGCAGCCAGCGCCGCAGACTCGGCATCCGACGAGCTGATCGTCGCCAGAGCCTCGAGCGCGGTGGCCTCATCAGCCTCCGACCCCGAGGTGCTCTCGGGAGCCTGGATGGACCCGCTCAGCGTCGGGTCCTGAACTCCGTCGCTTCCTGAGGACTCGGCCTCGGTGGTCTGGTCGGCCGAGGTAGCCGCCTTGTCGGTGGTCGATGCCGTCGACTGCTGCTGTGCCGTTGTGACGGCCGAAGCCGGCTGGGACGGCGTGCTAGCCGCGGCGGCGACGCCCATGGTGCCCAAGGCGAGTCCGATCGCGGCGGCGAGGCTGTACAGCCTCTTCTTCGGTTTCTTCTCAGTATTCATGTGGAGAACCTCCTGGCTCTGTTGACCCCCCTGTGGGGTCGTCTCGGCGACAGCGTGCTCCAAACCGCCTGTGGAGAAGCTGAGACAAGCTGAGGAAGAGGCCCACGCCGGTTTCTTGGCTCCCCCGATCGCGCGTCCATCGCGCGGGAGAATGGGACAGGACGGGAAATGACGCGAAATGATGCGAACCAATAGCGCCCGTGTTTATTGGCGTTTCGCGTGTTTCCCCAGCTCAGCGAACACCCCAAACTCCTCATAACCCGAAGGTCGTAGGTTCAAATCCTACCCCCGCTACGAATGTGATGTCGCGAGACATTGGAAACCCTTGAACCTATGGTTTGGGGGTTTTGTTGTGTGGTTGGGGTTGGTAATCGATGCTGGGGTTGAGGGTGAGGTGGCGGATGATCTCGCCGGTTTGGGTGCTGATGATGTGGATGTCGAGTTCGTTGATGAGCACTTGCGCTGTCGGCGGCCATGAGATTCTGCCTAGTGGCGGCCATGTTGCTGCCCGTTGGTGGCCAGTGGTCACAGTTGATTGAGGCCGCCGCGGGTTGCGGGGCGCTACCGTGTCTACATGAGCAGTACTTCGTCGCGTCGGTTTCTGAGAATGCAGTGGAGGCTCCACAAGCTCGTTTGGAACCTCTCCGGTGGGCGGTTGGGTCGGCGTGTCAGCGGTATGCCGGTCCTGGAGCTCGTGACGATCGGCCACAGGTCGGGTCAGGAGAGAGGCATTCTGATCTGGTACGTGAGTACTGCTCGCGGACCGGCGGTCATCGGATCCAACGCCGGTGCTTCCTATGATCCGGCGTGGGTGAAAAACCTCCGTGCCCACCCCGGCGCCCGCATCCGACGCGACGGTACCTGGAGTGATGTGAGGGCCCGTTTCGCGGCCGGTGCCGAGTTCGAGGAGATCTGGCAAAAGGCCGTTGAGGCTGCCGACGACTATGCCGGTTACGCGGCAGTCACAGACCGACCCATTCCGGTCGTCGTGCTGGAACCAGCTTGAGCCGGCAGCTCCGGACGCCACTCGACCCGCAACCGAGCGAGGACGTCCATTGCATCGGCGAGGCCCTCCCAGGAGTGCCACGCTTGGCGAGGGGACGGCTTGTGATGAGGTCACGTCGTGGCTCAGGGAGCGGCTCGCGTGCGAGATCGATCGAATCGTATGGACATCGCTCCTGGCGAATCTGGGACCTGGGCCGAGTCACCATCCCTGTGCACGACATCGAGGTCCAGATTCGACTCGCCGGATTCTCGATGAGCTGACTTCAATCTGTCAGCGCGCAACATTGATGCTCGCGAAGCAGATCGACCTACTTGCCGAACATCGGCAGGCGCTGATCACGACCGCCGTCACCGGCGAGCTCGACGTTTGCGCACACGATCGCCGAACAGCCGTCATGACTGAGACCGTTCATCAGTTGAGGGTGACGCTTCGTCAGGTGAAGCCGCCGGCGTGGCGCCGGATCGTCGTCGAGTCCCATCTAGCTCTAGGGGAGTTGGAGGCAGCGATGGGGAGCCTGGGTGGCCACTTTCACGTCTTTGAGGTGGACCGAAGGCGGTACGGGACCCCCGAGCCGGAGTGGCCATCGGACGATCTCGACGAGAACCGGGTCCGGCTCGGAGATGTGCTGCCCGATGTGGGGATGAAGATGCGGTGGGACTACGACTTCGGGGACGGCTGGGAGCATGACGTGCTAGGGGCGCGATCAGTGCCCTCGAGCAAGGTGCCAAGTATTCCGTCCGGCGAGCCTGCCCACCCGAAGACTGCGACGGTCCCGGAGGCTATGCCGAGCTGCTGGGGGTCTTGGCCAACCCGACCACTCGGATCACGAGCAGCTCCTTGCGTGGGTACCCGTCGGCTTGGATCCGGCCGAGGTTGACCAGGAAGAGACAACGAGGGGAGATGCGGTCACCTCGACTTCTCAAAGGATGGTTCTAGTCGCGTTGCAGACCTTGCCGCCGGTTGGCGGCGGGACGAAAACGCGGTCTGGGTCGGGACGTTTTCGCTGTCTGTCGGGGCTACTGGCCGATCTGCGCCATCGACTCTCTTGCGAAACTGCCGCTAGGGTGTGTGCGAAACTGCCGCTAGGGTGTGTGCGAAACTGCCCCTAGGGCTGAGGAGTGGTGTTGATTGCACTGTCACGGATAGTGCCCCGTCTGGCGGACGCTCACATTCGGATGCTGGTGTCTGAGGAGCCGGCCGTCTTGATCGAGGGTCCTCGTGGTTCGGGTAAGTCGACGGTGCTTCGAGCGATTGCCGCTGAGTATGGCGTGGCGATAGTGGATCTGGACGATCTTCCGACCCGTGCGGCGATCTTGGAGGGCTCCACTACTCCGCTTGTCTCATCGGATCTGGTGGTGATCGACGAGTTCCAATACGCACCGGGTGTCCTGTCGGTTGTCAAACGCGTGGTCGACCGCCAAGGTGGGCAGGCGAGGTTCCTGGTGGCCGGTTCTGTGAGTGGTCGGCTGCTTCCTACGGGCACCGAGACGCTGACGGGGCGGGTTAATCGAGTCACCTTGTTGCCGCTTTCTGCCGGAGAGGTGCTCGGAGTGCCGACCCAGTGGCTCGCCGAGACCCTCGACGCCGGGGAGCCGCCAAATGTGAGGTCCGAGGTGGATCGTGACGGTGTGTTCGAGCTCGTTGCCGCCGGTGGGTATCCCGGCGCTCTGGAGAGACCAACGCTGAGGCTCCGGCATCGCTGGTTCGCAAGCTATGTGTCGACGGTGGCCGATCGGGATCTGCCGACCCACGTTGATATCCGGAACCCGGGGGCGATCAGCCGCCTCTACCGGTTGGCGGCTGAGCGGACTGCAACGGTGGTGACGATGGCCGAAATGGCAAGGCGCCTCGACGTGAAACCGCAGACGACACGCTCTTACCTCGATCTGCTGGACCGGACCTACCTGGTTCATGAGCTCCCGTCTTGGACTGTGGGGCTGTCCGCCCGGGTGGGCCGCAAGCCGAAGCTGCATGTGACGGACACCGGTCTGGCGGCATCGGTCCTGGGCTTTGATGCTGCTCGTCTCGGTCGGATGCCGGTGGGCGGCTCGTTTCTCGAGTCGTTCGTTGTGACGGAGCTGATCAAGCAAGCGGCCATGATCGACGAACCATTGGCTCTGGCGCATTTCCGGGACCGGACCGGCGTCGAGGTGGACTTGGTCGTGGAACGATCCGACGGGTCGGTGGTCGCTGTCGAGGTCAAGTCGGCAGCAGCGGTGAATCGATCCGACGGCAAAGGGCTGAGATTCCTTCGTGACAGGCTTGGGGATCGGTTGGTTGCGGGCGTGGTGTTTCACACGGGCCCGCTCACGGTCCAACTCGACGACAGGATCTGGGCGACCCCCGTGTCGGCGTTGTGGGGTGGCACCGGGTTACCTTCAGACCAGAATGGCCGGACATGATCGATCCACCCCAGGTCCTATTCCAGAAATGCGGCGATTACTGGAATGGCGGCTCGCCCCCAGGTGTGGTATTCCAGTTGATCGGAGCAAGGGGGGTGACAGAATGGAATCCGGACGAGGCGGCATTCGAGTCGCACATCGCCGAGTGGCTCGCCGCGCACGACGGCTACACCGCATGGAAGGTCGGCACCCGATCGGACGATTTCGACGCTGCCCGCGGTCTCGATACGGCCGAGTTGTTTACCTACGCTGAATCGCTGTTTGGACGACCGAAACCTCCGCACAATTTCAGCGTCTTGGCACCGGCCGGATCGGTGGTTCGGCTGCGCTGTCGCCGGTTGGGCTCGCGAGGGCACGCTCTAACTATGTGAAGAGCTCGAGCACTTGGGGTGCCTCGAAAACGCGGTAGCGCTGCTTGCCAACGTTTCGCTGGGTGCGTGCGGCTGGCTGCCGGCGAGTCCTTTGACGTGCGATAGATCCTAAGCATCAGATATCAATGCGGCTTGACCCATCAGGCTTCGTGGAGGGTGGGGTGGTAGAGCAGCTCTTGTATGTGCCCATCGAGGGTTCGCTGTTCGATCAGCTCGAGGTCGAAGTCGGCGGCGCCCTCGAAGATCGGCTCGACGCCGGATCGGCCGGTGATCACCGGGAAGACGGTGACCTGGACGACGTCGACCAGATCGGCGGACATGAGTGCCCGGTTCATCGACAAGCTGCCGTGGGACCGCAGCGGTGTGGTGGACTGTTCCTTGAGTTGCCTGACGACGTCGAGGGCGTTACCCGCAGCGATGGTCGCGTCCGGCCACGCGTCGAGCGGTCGCGGCAGGGTGTTCGACACCACCATTGTCGGCAAGCTGCGCATCTGCTTGACCCACGGGTCGCTCACGTCTGACTCGTCGGTGCTCGCCGCCAGTAGCTGGGCAAAAAGCCGGTAGGTGTTCGCCCCGAGAACCAGGAGCTGGTCCTGGCGATAGGTGGCGAGACGGTGATCGAGCAGCTCGGGACCTTGCTTACCCCAATAGCCGCTCCAGTCGCCGGTAGCGGCTCCGAAGCCGTCGAGGCTGCAAAAGACATCGAAGGTGTAGGTGGCGGTCATGATGCTCTCTTCCGTGAGTGAGTCGTGGGCCGAACCGGTGTCGCCGATCGGCGGCGAGGTGAACCCGCTGCCCTCTCTACGAACGACGCCGTCGAAATCGACATCATATTCATGCCTGCCCCCTGCGACATCGACAGTCGACGAGGAAACACACACCGACCGAGCCAGCCGACGATGTGGCCGAAACCGATGGTGCGTGGGCGCAACAGTGATGGGATCGTCGCATCGCGCCGCGGCGGCGGCATGGACAACGGGACCGGCATCAACGAACCGGCACCGTGATGGCGCCCGGCCGGGCAGGTCTCGGTGCCGCAGGCGGTTGATCGGAGCACCACGTGGCAAGCGCGCACATCACAGAGCTCCAGTACCAGGACCGGACGCTTGCGATCTCCGCCAGCCGCAGTTCGACACGTCCTCGCCATCGGTTCGCTGACGGTATGGCAGTAGGGCTTGGCCAGCCTGTCGACTTGCGTCGGGAGAGGTACCGGCGCGTCGGGTTGACGTGAAGTCCCGTGCACCGCTTGAAGTCGGTGTCACGTGGTGCTGGCTCGCCTCGAGGGCGACGTTCGCAAGTCGCGGCGGCTCCAACGCATAGTGGCCGACCCGATCGATTCGGTGCAGATGTCCCGGCAGCCGCGCATCGGCCGTCCTGATCCGACCCGTCGCTCAGGCGCGCCGGTAGCTCTGCACCAAAACGCCGTCGGATCCAACCTGCCGCGACTCGACGAGCTTCCACGTCGTCTTTTCGTTCATCTCGCCGAACATTCGGTCGCCCGTGCCCAGGATGACCGGGAAGACCATCAAGTTGATCTGGTCGACCAGATCGGCGCCCAGGAGTTCCTGGACCAGCCGCCGGCTACCGGCGAGCAGGATCGTGCCGTCGATCTCCTGCTTCAGTTTCGCCACCTGGGCGGTGGCGTCGCCGCTGTCCAGGACTGTCACGTTTGTCCATTCGGGGTTCTTGAGCGTGGTCGACACGACGTACTTCGGATCCTTGTTCAGCCTCTCGGCGAACGGGCCCTCACGACTGGGCCAGGCTCCAGCGAAGCTCTCGTAGGTCACACGGCCGAGCAAGTGGGCATCCGCTTCCAGGATCTCGTCGAGCTTGAACTGGTTGCCGTCCTCGCCACGATCGAAGTCGAACGTCCAAGCCTCGTACTTGAATTCCTCACCACCCGGGGCCTGCATCACCCCATCCAGAGACACGAACTCGGTAACAATGAGCTTTCCCATACTTAAACTTCCTTCTCGCAGCGCCGAATGCGCTGTCTATCCCTACTACGAACGGCCGCATCGAAATCGACAACCGGTGCGACAATTCACGCGAGTACGGCTGCTGTTGGCCCGGAAGGGCCGCCGACGCCGAGCCTGTCGCGGTCGACCTGGTCCGCCGGCACTGCGGCGACCTTGCACTCCGTCACCGCTCGCAGCGTTGCGGTTCGGGTCCCACCCTCCAGCAGCGCACGTTCACCGAGCACGGCACCTGGCCCGACCTCAGCAAGCTGCTCGCCGTCGACCTTCACCACGAGTACGCCGTTCACGAGCAGGAGCAGATCGTCGCTGTCCGATCCCGATCACCGCCAGATGTGCGTCGTGGGATTGGAACGGATGGATGGCTGTCACCGATGCCTCGAGTGTGATGGGACACTCCGCAACTATCGGCGCCGCGATCAGGTCGGTCGCTACCGGCGTGAGTGAACTTGTCCTTCAGATGCACCGTTCCGATTGCCCGCTTGTACTCAGGGACCGGATCGCTGCCCGTGGTCAAATGCCAATCGATCCACTGCCGGCCAGACCGCCCATCAGCCGGTGCCAGAGCGCGGCGACGTGTCGGTAGTCGATGAAGGCGAGGACCTCAACGTCAGTCCCGTCTTCGAGGCGCCAGTGGGTGAAATCAGATTGCCACATTTCGTTGGGTAGGTCGGCTTGGAACCTGACATACGGTGCTTTGGGACGCTTCCTCGGCTGCGGTGTGGCCAGTCCCGCAGCTTTGAGATGCCGCCAGATCGTTGCTGGCGATACCACCAGCGAATGATCTTTTTCGAGATGCCATGCAATCGTGTGCGGCCCGGAATCGAGACCGTCGCCGGCACGGCGTTGGCGCAGCTCGACGATCAACTCGACAGTTGCCGGATCTAGGGCATTCGAGAAGGTCTTGGGACGCCGCGACTTGGGCTCGAACGCGGCATCCCCATCCAGGCGGTAGCGGACCACCAGCTTCGATACCCAGCCGGGTGAGACCGCGTAGAGGAGGGCCGTATCCGCCTGGGAACGGCCCTCGACAACAACCGACATGATGACAAGACGTGCCTTCGACATCGACCCGCCCAAGCAGGGCGTAGCCGATGTTCCTATGTCCCGCGACATACCTTTCCTATGTTCTGAAACACGACACTACCCCCGCTACGAAGAGCCCTCAGGTGGAAATCGCCCGAGGGCTCTAGGTTTTTTGGGTGGTGGCGACAACAGCCCCAGGCATTGGGCTGCGATGCGAGCGGTGTAGGTGCCGGCACAACTTCGTCACACCATGTCATGCT
>CAWDDT010000007.1:0-293151 GCA_963801165.1 uncultured bacterium | reverse complement strand
GGGCGGCGTCCTAGGCCACTAGACGACGGGGCCATATTCTGATCCGATTCTGAGAGCCGGATCTTCGCTCGGGGGGGAGGACTTGAACCCCCAATTACAGGACCAGAACCTGCTGTGTTGCCAATTACACCACCCCCGAAAGGAGCGCCGGAAGGTTAGGAACAACGACCGCGAATGGCAACCTGAGCGCCACCCTGCGGCATCACCCCATCCGAAGCGCAGTCTTCGCCAACCTCTCCAGCGTCCGCTCTCTTCCCAGCGCCGCCATCGACTCGAACAAGGGGGGGCTCACCGACGATCCGGAGATCGCCACCCGCAGCGGTTGTAGCCCCTTGCGCGGCGACAACTGCAGATCCTCGAGCATGGCTCGGAGCGTCCTTTCGATGGATTCCATCGACCAGTCCGAGGTGCCGTTGAGCCGTTCCCAGGCGCCGGCGACGGCTTCGGCTGCTCCCTCCTTGGTCATCACTTTCTCCCACGACTTCTCGTCGTATTCGATGTCGGCGAACAGGAACGCCACCTGCGGCGTCACCTCGGTGAGGAGCTTGGTCCGCTCTTGTACCAGCGGGGCAACCTCATGCAGGGTCGCCACCTCCTCGTCGTCGAGCGACCGGCCCAGACCCCTCTCGATCAGCGGCACGACCGCGGTCACGAATGAACCGGGGTCCATCTCCCGCATGTAGACCCCGTTCATCCACTCCAGCTTGTCAGTGTCGAAGATCGCTGCGTTCTTCGAGACGGAGGTGAGATCGAACCGCTCGATCATGTCGGAGAGGGGGACGATCGTCTCATCGACACCCGGCGACCAGCCGAGCAGCGCCAGATAATTGACCATCGCCGCGGCTAGATAGCCCTCGTCCCGGTATGCCTTGAGCGACGTGTGCCCGTGCCGTTTCGACAGCTTCTTGCCGTCGGGTCCCATCAGCAGCGATAGGTGCGCATAGGCGGCGGGTGCGGCGCCCATTGCCGTGGTTATCAGGATGTGCTTCGGCGTCGACGACAGGAGATCCTCGCCCCGGATCACATGAGTGATCCCATAGTCGACGTCGTCGACCGTGCTCGCCAGGTGATAGGTAGGCGTCCCGTTGGAGCGCAGGATGACGAAATCCTCGACCTGCTTGTGGTCGAAGCGGACCGCACCCCTGACGACGTCCTCGAACACCGTCTCCCCCGGCCGCGGTACCTTGAACCGGACCGTGGCCTCCTCCCCGGCCGCGACCCGTGCTGCTGCCTCCCCGGCAGCCGGCTCGAATCGGCCGTCGTATGCGGGCGACAGACCTTCGCTGCGGGCGTTCTCGCGCATCTCATCGAGCTGCTCGGGGGTGGCAAAGCTGTGATAAGCCTTGCCGGCGGCCACCAACTGTGCGGCAACCTCCTGATAGCGGGCGAGCCGCTCGCTCTGCCGGTAACTCGGCACGGGGCCACCGATGCCAATCCCCTCGTCCCAATCCAGACCCAGCCAGCGCATGCTCGTCAGGATGTCCTGGCGGAACTCGTCGGTGCTGCGCAGCTCGTCGGTGTCGTCGCTACGCAGAATGAAGGTGCCGCCGTGGTGGCGGGCGAAGAGATAGTTGTAGAGGGCAGTGCGACCACCACCGACGTGCAGATACCCGGTCGGCGAGGGTGCGAACCTGACGCGGACGGTCATCGGGCTTTCCGCTCTGATCGGGCGACGACCGGGTTCATGAGCACACCAATGCCCTCTATCTCGACCTCGACCTTGTCGCCCGGCTCGATCGGGCCGACACCCGACGGCGTACCAGTGAGGATGACGTCGCCCGGAAGCAAAGTCATGACATGGCTGATGTACGACAACAGCTCGGAGACGCCGAAGACCATGTCGGCGGTCGACCCCGACTGGCGCAGGTCACCGTTGACCCGGCAGGTGATCTGGAGACCCTCGAGCGGGTCGAGATCGGTGTCGATCGCAGGGCCGAGCGGGCAGAACGTGTCGAACCCCTTCGCCCTGGTCCACTGCCCGTCGCTGCGTTGCAGATCCCTTGCTGTCACGTCGTTGGCCGCCGTGTACCCGAGGATGTAGGACCCGGCGTCCTCGATCCGAACGTCGCGAGCGACCTTGCCGACGACAACGGCCAGCTCGGCTTCGTGATGCACGTTCTCGCTGTCGGGGGGCACCCGGATGGCCTGGAGAGGCCCGATCACCGCCGTCGGTGGCTTGAGAAATATCAGCGGCCGCTCGGGGAGTTCGCTGCCCATCTCATCGGCGTGGTCCACATAGTTCCGGCCTACCGCCACCACCTTGGTGGGAATGACGGGTGCCAGCAGCCGGGCGCGCTCCCAGCCGATGACGATCTCGGTCGGTTCCCAAGCCACGAGCGGCGTGCCCACATGGATACGAATACCCTCGGGCTCGACGGCCCCGTATGTGATGTCGTCAACATCGCTGTCGACACGAACGATCTTCATGCGGACTCCTCGTCAATTCGCGATGAGCGCGGTACCCGCGGCCATCCGGCTGCGTGCCTCGCCGGCGGTCAGGCGCAGCACATCGGTGTCCAGCGAAGACACGAAAGAATAGAGCTTGGTCGGATTATGGCCGGCGGCAGCGAACCACTCCTTCCGCTTCTCCGCCAGCTCGCTGCGCAGACTCTCCGGAATGCCGGGGTCGAGCCCGAGCAGAACGACCGCCAGGTCGACATCCTTGCCTGTCGGTGCCCGGCCATACAGCGAGGACCGGGCAGACACGATCGCGGCCAGGGCAGCACCCACATTGGCCCGGTGCTCACCTTCGGCAAGATCCAGCTCGCGACCGGCGATCAGGGAAAGGGCATAACCGGAATCGGGGCCGATTCTGCCGAAGCCTGCGCCTGAGCGCATGTCCTCGGGGCCACCGAGCTCACCGGGTCGGTCCGGCACCCAGCTCGGCGCCGGATCCGGTTTGCGCCGGGGCCGGGGCAGATCTGAGATCTCGAGTTCGATGTTCGGCTGCTGTCCCACGATGTCCTTCCAGATGGCCGGAGAATGCTAATGCCCCCACAGACCTTCTAGATGAACTCGAGCCACTCGCGATGACGGTCGAGCTTGCCGGTCACTAGGTCGGCGAACAGAGCCTGCGCCTTGCGGGTCACCGGCCCGGGCTTGCCGTCCCCAACCGACCGGTCGTCGATCTCACGCACGGGAGTCACCTCGGCGGCGGTTCCTGTGAAGAAGACCTCGTCGCCGTAATAGAGATCGGACCGATCGAGGATCTTCTCGACGATCTCGTACCCCTCCTCGGCGAGAAGCGTCATCACCGCATCCCGGGTCAACCCGTTGAGACAACCAACCGAGATCGGCGGCGTATACACAACACCATTGTTGACGAGGAAGATGTTCTCGCCGCTCCCCTCGCTGACAGCGCCGTCCTGGTTGAGCATGATTGCCTCGTCGTAGCCCGACGAGACCGCCTCCATCTTGGCGAGGATGCTGTTGATGTAGGTACCGGTTGCCTTGGCGTTGGGGAAAGATGTGTTGGGGAAACGGCGCCATGACGAGACTCTCACTCGTATCCCGTCGCGAACCCCTTCCTCACCGAGATAGGCACCCCATCGCCACGTGGCGATGGCGGTTCGCACGTTGGCGCCCGCCGGGTTGAGACCGATCGAGCCGAGCTCGAGGAACGTGATGGGCCGAACATATCCGGCCTCGAGACCGTTCACCCGCAGCGTCTCCTTGGCCGCCTCCACCAGCTCCTCGACCGACCAGGCGAGGTCCATCTTGTATGCCTTGGCGGAGTGATGCAGCCGGACCATGTGATCGGTCAGGCGGAATACCTCGGTACCCTCCGGCGTCTCGTAGGCCCGGATACCCTCGAACACCCCCGAGCCGTAGTGAAGGGAGTGCGAGAGCACGTGAACATCGGCGTCGTCCCAGGGGACCATCTCGCCGTCAAACCAGATGTGCTTGGTGGGTTCCATGGGCCTATCTTGCCACAGTCTCTGTGGCGTTGGTCGAGAACATCGCCACCCTCGGGCTACTTCAGGTAGCGGTCGTGCCAGTCGAGGATGGCCCGGAACCGATCCACCCGGTGCTTCGGCTTGCCTCCACGGGACAACTCGTGACCCTCCGGCGCGGGGAACCGCACCATCTCGGCCGGTACATCGTTGAGTAGCAGCTTGACCAGGAGCTGCTCGGCTTGCTCGATCGGGCAGCGGAAGTCACCCTCGGAATGCAGGATCAGCGTCGGCGTCGTGATCGCGTCCGCCTCCGCCAGTGGCCCGGCGCGCCACACCGTATCGAGATCGTCGAGACCGTCACCCAGGTACATCCGAGAGAACCAGGGCCCGATGTCCGACGTGCCCATGAACGACACGAAGGAATACAAACCTCGTTCGGCGACGGCGGACTTGTAGCGATGATCACGAGCAGTCACCCGGGCGGTGGCGTAACCGCCGTAGGAACCCCCCATCACGCCCATCCGCTCCAGATCTAGCCGCGGGAACTGCTCCGCCGCCACGTCTACCGCGGCAAGGAGGTCGATCATGTCGGGCGAGTCATCCTCGTGCCACGTCCCAACGATCGAGCGAACATGATGGGAGCCGTAACCATGTGAGCCACGCGGATTGGTGGCTATTACCCCGTAACCCGCACCGACATAGACCTGGAATTCGTCGAAGAACCAGTTGCCGTAGGCCGCGGCTGGGCCGCCGTGGATATTGAACAGGACCGGCACCTTCTCTTCGCCGGGTGGGAGGTAAACCCAACCCTCTACCTCCACGCCGTCGTGGGTGATAACGAAGCGCTGCGGTGCGACCAGATCAGTGGATTCCGCAAAGCCGCCGTTGAGGTTGGTCAGTTGTCGCTCGGCACCGTCCTCGAGGAGATACAGCTCGCCCGGGCTGATTGGCGACGTGGCAACAAAGGCGATCCGGCTGGCGTCTCCGTTGGGGCTGGCCCCCGTGATCGCCCGCTCGCCACCGAGCAGATCCGTGACGACGCCGTCGCTGCTCAATGCGACCAGCCTGACGCAACCCGAGTCCTCGACCGTGACAACGGCGCCCCCGTCGTCGAGCCACTGGGGACCCGGCGGAGACACCGCCGGTGCATGCGGGGACAGGTTGCGGTCGAGCTTTGCGGTGAGGTTGATTATCGTCCCGTCGTCCTCGATCCGGTAGAGGGGGGCGACATCGGGATGGCCCCACACGTCGACGATCCCGGCAACGTACAGGTTGCCACTACGGTCGTAGCTGACCCTGTCCCACAACCCAACTTCGGTACGCGCCATGGGCTCGCCGCCTCCGGCGGGAACCGTCCAGACCTGTGACCCGGGTGACAAGCCACGTCGCTCGTGGCGAGCCGAAGTGAACGCCAGCTTCTCCCCCGAAGGGTGCCAGGCGATGCCGTCCTCGTCATAGTCCCCGCTGGTGAGCTGGGCCGCCTCTCCAGTAGCGACGTCGATGATGTGTATGTGCGATCGTCTTTCGGCCACCCAACCGAGGTTGTCGAACCGATAGGGGAACCGGGTGATCCGCCGCGGGGCGCGCTTGCGTTCCTCCTCGTCAACGTCGGCCAGCTCGGGGATCCACCCGGCGGCAACCACCGCCAGCTTGTCACCGCGCGGCGACCACTCCAGCTCGGTAACACCGAGGTCGAAGTGGGTGATGATGTCGGCCTCTCCGCCAGCCATGTCGAGCAGGGCGACCTGGGGCTTGGCATCGTCACCCTCCGTCTTGCGGACAAACGCCAGCTTCGTGCCGTCGGGAGACCAGCGAGGCGCGGCATCGGCGGGACCCGAGGTCAGCGGCCGCGCCGCGTCGCCGTCCCAGAGCCAGATACGTCTCAGGTACTTGTCCTCGTCCACGTCCATACGAGTGACGACATAGGCGATCCGGACGCCGTCGGGATGAAGCCTGGGGTCGGAAGGTACGGCGAAATCACCGAGCTGCTCGGGGCGCATGAGGTCCTTTCTCCTGAGTGGGGGCCACTCTATCGCCGGCTCATACGCCCCGAGTCACAGCTATACCGTGCGCTGGTAGGCCCGGAAAGACCGCAGCGCCAGAGCCATCATCAACGCCGCCAGCGCCGCCAGCAGCCCCGCCCGCCAGATGACCACAGACCAGTCCGTTGTGACGCTCAGAGCTTCCCGGGCGCCGACCACTGCCCAGTTGACCGGGTTATACCTGGCGACCGTGCGAATCCAAGACGGCATCAGCTGATCCGCCATGAACACGGTTGACAGGAACGTCAGCGGCAACAGCGTCATCATGCTCAGACCGATGATCGTCTCCCGCTCGCGGGCCAACATGCCGATGGCAGTCGAGAACCCACCAAAGACCGTGCCGAGCAGCATCGCGAGCACGATCAGTGCGATCACGCCCGACACGCCACCGGGATAGGACGCCCCCGCCGCCCACCCCAATAACACGATGAGGGTCGACTGGATGGCCGTGCCAACGCTTTGCTCTACGGTCGTGCCGTTGAGGATGGCGGTGCGATGGATAGGTGTCACCAGGAACCGGTTGAGCGTGCCCCGGTCGATCTCCTCGAGCATCGCCATGCCGGCCCATATGTTCGACGAGACCGCATTCATCACAACGATGCCCGGCACCAGGTAGTCGAGATACGAACCGGTGCCGAAACCGGGTAGCTCGGTGATCCGCTCGAAAAGGCTGCCAAACAGGAACAGCCACACGACCGGCTGGATGAGCGTGATGAACAGATACGCCGGCTGTCTGACGAAGGCCATGAGCCGCCGCTGGGTCATCCACCACGTCTGGCGGGCAAGACCCGTTCGGGCATTGAGGTGCGCCGTCGTCATGCCGCATCCTTTCTCTCTGTGTAGGTGTGACCGGTGTGACGCAGGTAGACGTCGTCCAGCGATGGCCGGGCGACCGTCGCCGCGACGACGTCGATGCCGGCACGATCCAGTGCAGCCAGAGTCAGCGGCAGCGCAGCTGCACCATGAGCGACCCGGGCCGAGAGCCGACGATGCTCCGTCGATATCTCACTGAGGTCGGGTAGTGCCTGCATCACTTCGGCGGCTCGAGCGATCGAATCAGTGCCCGGTGCCAGCTCGATGTGGATGGCGTCGCCGCTCAGCCCCGACTTGAGCTCATCGGGAGTGCCCGCGGCTACCAGCTTCCCGTTGTCGATCAGGGCCAGACGGTCGGCGAGACGATCGGCCTCGTCGAGATAATGGGTCGTGAGCAACACCGATACCCCTTCCCCGGAGAGGCTCTCGATCTCGCTCCACATCGCCGACCTGGCCTCGGGGTCGAGCCCGGATGTCGGCTCATCGAGGAATAACACCTCGGGACGGTGGATCAATCCAAGGGCGACGTCGAGACGCCTCCGCATGCCACCGGAGAACGTCTTCACCGGACGCCCGGCGTCGTCCACCAGACCAAACCGCTCGAGGAGCTCGCCAGCCCGTCCCTTCAGCTCTCGGCCGGTGAGCCCGTACAGCCTCCCCTGCAACAGCAGGTTCTCGCGTGCCGTGGCAGAGGGGTCGGCACCAGACTGCTGGGCGACGACGCCGATGAGCCTCCTCACCTCCTTCATCTGTGCGGCGACATCAAATCCGCCGACGCGGGCGGTGCCGGAATCGGGCTTGGCCAGCGTTGTCAGGATGTTGATCGCCGTCGACTTGCCGGCGCCGTTCGGGCCGAGCAGCCCGAACACCTCCCCACGGACCGCGCTGAGCGACAGCGCATCGAGTGCGGTGACACCCTTGGGGTAGGTCTTGGTCAGCCCGATGGTCTCGATGGCGAGATCACCGGTCGTGCCAATTGTCGGATGCATGTCAGTCCCCTTTCGGGTTGTGACCGCATCCCCGGGACAGACTTCTATCCTCTAGGTGTAGCGCCTCGGATCGTGACGCCCCGGCGATGCGGTTCGTGGTTCACGATCCCGGTGCAGTGTTACCGCACGGCACCGGGATCTGCTTACTATGGCTGCGAGTCATTGCCTCCTTGGGTAAACGATGGATGTACCTCCCCGGTCTCGTGGAAGTACTCCCACTCCTTCATCCCTGGGAAGGTCCCGTCCTTCATCTCCTCGAGCAGCCCGCGAACCCATTCCGCCTCGGCCTCGGCGAGCGCCAGGGTGTACTCGTCCTCGACCAGGAACAGACGCGGAATGTCCTGCGCCAACTCGGCCAGGGCGGCCCGGCGACCGGTGGTAGCCATGCGAAGACGCTGCAGCCGGCGCTCGAGGAATTCGATCGCATCCGTAGGCGCGACAACCCCGAGCATGGATAGGGCAGAGGCGAGCCGGGGAAACTCCGGCTCGGGAACGCTGACCAGCTCCTCCAGCCAATCCTCCATCTCGTCGAGCCCCTCGGGGGTGATGGCGTACACCGTGCGCTCGGGGCGGCGACCCTGGCGAACAGTTCCGGTGGCTTCGATCAATCCGTGCTTCTCGAGGTTGTTGACGACCGTGTACAACGACCCCCACTTGACATCCCAGCTGTGATCCTTGCCGCGCTCCCGCCACACCTGACCCATCTCGTAGGGATGCATCGGTCTCTCGGCGAGTGTCGTCAACACCATCAGTGCCAACAGATTCGTTACCTTGCGTCTCTTTACCACGGTCGACCTTCCACTTATTCGGCGGCGAGTATACGTGGCCGGGTACTCGGGTGCAAGTAGGAGACCCGGAACTCGTGGCTAACCGGCTAACTTCACTCCATGCGCAGGTTCATCGCCACCGGTTTTGGCTCCGGCCTTATCCCCGCAAAGCTTTGGGACGCGGACACCGGGGCCGGCACATTCGGCGCCGCCGTGGCGGCGCTGATCGGTCTCGCCTTGTGGAATGCACCATGCTGGATCGATCTCGGTGCGGCCGCCATCGCCATCGGTCTCTCGCTGTGGGCGTCTGCTCCATTCGCCGTTGGCCACGCCGACCCCAACTGGGTGGTCATCGACGAGGTCGCCGGAACGCTGGTGGCATTGATCGGTCTCACCGGTTGGCCCTGGCTGATTGCTCTGGTCGCGGCGCGCCTGGGTGACATCTACAAGGTGATGCCCGGCGTACCCCAGGCGGAGCGTCTCCCCGGCGCGCTCGGGATCACCGCAGACGACGTAGTCGCCGGTCTCTACGCCCTAGCCCTGGGATGGCTGGCGACCCTCGTGTTCTGACCTGAGCCGGTACCAATCCCACCTGCCCGGGATCGGCGGAACCGCCGATCAGGTGCTGCGAGAAAGCAGGTAGCGATCCCCCCATTTCGGGGGATCGGGCGGCCCTCCGGGCCGTCCGAGGGGGGAAGGACGCACGGTGGTCGCCGTTGGTTCTTACCCCCTACCCTCGCAATAGAGGGTTTGCTGTGTCGAGAACCCCTCGATCCGGGCGCAGGGCAGAGGAACTGGTCCACATCCTCCGGGCCTACCCCTGCTTGAAGAAGAGGTACCAGGCTCCGACGGCGAGTATCGCGCTGAAAATCATCCACTTGATCGCGCTCTTGAGGAGCCCGATGACGAAACCGATCAGGGCCAGGACACCGATCACCAGAAGCACCTTCTGGAACGTCGGGTTGGAAGAAGCGGCTTCGAGCAAGCCCGAGGGGATCTTGTCCTGGAGCGACGCCGGAAGCTGGGACACCACATCGTTGGGGATCTTGTCCAGCAGCCCCTTCCTGATCTGGTCGACGACCTGAGGGGGCAGCTTGCTGACCACGTCCGGAGGCAGATCCTCGATCTTGATCTGGGCAAGAACGGCCAGGTACAGAATGCTCATGGCTGGCAGGTTACCTCCGGAACGGAGAAATGTGCCGTCACTGACGGCCCAACCACAGCAGCAACAGATCGCCGTCCACCTCGGACACAACCGGGTGTGATCCAGTCGGGAGGTTGCTCCGGTTGACGATCACGGTGCGCAACCCGGCGGCTGCAGCTGCGTCGGCGCCGATCGCCGTATCCTCGACTGCGATCGACGTTCCCGGATCGATACCAAGGCGCTGCACAGCCACGCGGTACAGATCAGGGGCCGGCTTGCCTCTCGCCACCTCGTCACCGGCGACGGTCACCTCGAAATAGCGACTCAGATCGAGCACGTCCAGCTTCAGATCGAGGTTGGCCCTCGAGCTCGACGATGCGACTGCGAGCGGAATGCCGACCATAGAGAGTTGCCTCACCGCCTCGACCGCATCCGGAAAGCTGCCCAGTTCTTTCGGAAACGCGGCGCGGCTGCGTGCATCCACCTCCCCCGACACCTCAGAGAACCGGGGGATCTCCGCCCTTGCGGCGAAGTAGGCATGAGTGTCCCTGCTCGTCACTCCGGTGCAAGCGGCCACCGCTGCGTCGTCTATCACGACACCGTACGGAGCCAGCACCTCGGCCCAGGCGCGCCACGCTAGAGGCTCGCTGTCGGCGAGTACCCCATCAAAATCAAACACCACGCCGTTCACTCCGCCACCGCCCGCTCGATTCGGTCGAGCATCCGGCGCAGCCGCGTGGAAATCCACCAATAGGCAACGGCCCCACACCACGCCGGGACCTCCGAATGGTGAAGCAGCCGGACCCTCGTCGTGATCCGCTCCGGGCCGACCTCGGGCTCTATCTTCAAATCGAACTTGATCGGCACCGACCTGGTGGCGACGGCACAAGAGACAGCGGAGCCTGCCCGCCAGGCTTCGATTTCGACACGGCGTTGACGGCCACGGAGAAAACCGTGGCGTGATCTGACAAAGACACGCTGACCCGGCTTTGGCAGCTCGGTGCCCATGTACCCCACGGTGACAACACCGGCCCACACCGCCAGCCTCTCCGGATCGGCGACCAGCGCCCATACCCGGCTGGGATCGGCATCGATCACACGCTCTGCTCTGCAGGCAATCGCTCGGCGGGAGACCACGGGGTCAGCTCATCCCGGCTTTGCTCCGGATCAGATCCGTGACCATCTGGGGATCCGCCTTGCCCCGGGTGGCGCGCATCACCTGCCCGACCACGAACCCGATTGGCTTCATGTCGCCCTGCTGTATCTTTTCGAGTACGTCGGGGTTGTCGCCGAGCACCCGGTCTACTTCGGCTTCCAGGGCTCCCTCATCCGAGATCTGCGTCAGGTCGTGAGCTGCCGCCACCTCGGCCGGGTTGCCCTCACCGTCGAGCACGTAGTTGAGGACGTCCTTGGCGGCTGTACTCGACAGCGTCCCGTTCGCGAGCATCGCCGCAAGATCACGGAGATGCTCGGCAGCGATCGCGGTCGCCTCCAAAGCCACGTCATTGCGACGCAGGTAAGCGACCACATCACCCGTCAACCAGTTGGCTACGGTCGTCGCGTCGGCGCCGAGACCTACGGCGGCATCGAACATGTCCGCGAGATCGGCGGCGTCGACCAGCGTCTCTGCCGCCTGACGATCGAGCCCTGCGGCCGCCAGCCGTCTCCGGTGCGCCGCCGGCAGCTCGGGAAGGGAGGCGACGACACGCCGGCGCCACGCCGCATCGACGTGGAGAGGGACCAGATCAGGCTCCTGGAAGTAGCGGTAGTCCTCCGACTCCTCCTTGGACCGCATGGCCGAAGTGGTCCCCTGCACCTCGTCCCAGTGCCGCGTCTCCTGGATGATCACTCCCCCGGCTTCGAGGACACGAACCTGTCTTTGGATCTCATAGGCGACGGCATGCTGTAGGGACCGCAAGGAGTTCATGTTCTTCACCTCGGTCCTCGTGCCGAACTCCTCCCTGCCGACGGGGCGCACCGAGACGTTGGCGTCGAACCGCACACTCCCCTCCTCGAGCCGGACGTCGGACACACCGAGAGTACGTACAACCCTTTGCAACTCGGCGGCATATTCCCGGGCTTGTTCGGGGCTGCGGATGTCCGGCTCGCTGACAACCTCGACAAGTGGCACCCCGGCACGGTTGAAGTCCAGCAGCGAGAAGTCGGCGTCGTGAATGCGGCCCGTATCGCTGCCGTGCACGCTCTTCCCGGTGTCCTCCTCCATATGGACCCTCGTTATCCCGATTGTCGCTTCCTCCCCATCGACGTCGATTTCGAGGTGACCGTCGATACACAACGGAACGTCGTACTGCGATATCTGGTAGTTCTTCGGGAGGTCGGGGTAGAAGTAGTTCTTGCGGTGAAACAGCGAGTCTTCGACGAGATCGCACCCGAGCGCTGCCCCGATGCGGAGGATGCCTTCGATGGCCTCCTCGTTCGGAACAGGTAGCGCACCCGGCAACGCCAGACAGACCGGGCAGACGGTCGTGTTTGGGGGTGCCCCGAAGTTGACGGCGCAGCCACAGAACATCTTCGACTTGGTCTGGAGCTCGACATGCGTCTCGATGCCGATGACGGCTTCCCAGTCACTCATGCGGGTCTCACCTCCGAGGTTGCCAGCGCCGGTCTGGCGTCGACGCCGGCGAGCCGCTCCACGGCAGCCGCCAGCCGGAAGAGCTGCGCCTCGTGTAGGGCGGGCGCCATGATCTGGAACCCGATCGGCATGCCGTCCCCGTCGAACCCGATCGGGATGGATCCAGAGGGATCTCCACCGAGGTTGCTGGCGATGGTGCACACGTCGGCGAAATACATGCTGAGCGGGTCGGACGTCTTCTCCCCGATCGCAAAGGCCGTCGTGGGGCTGGTCGGGCTGACGAGCACATCCACCCGCGGCATACGCGTCGGCGAACTCGTTGCGCAACAAGGTCCTCACCCTCTGCGCCTGCCCATAGAAGGCCTCGTAATACCCGGCTGAAAGGGCATAGGTACCCAGCAGGATGCGCCGGATGACCTCAGGGCCGAACCCTTCGGCGCGCGTGTTCGACATCATGTCCTCTGTCGTTTCCCCGTCGACACGTAAGCCGTAGCGCACGCCATCGAAGCGAGCCAGATTGGCAGACGCCTCGGCGGGGGCGATCAAGTAGTAGGCGGAGAGGGCGTACTCGGTGGCCGGGAGGGACACTTCCCGGAGGTCGGCGCCGGCGTCGGACAACGCGTCGTACATGTGCCGGCAAGCCGCATTAACCTCGGGATCGATCCCGTCCCCCGCTAGCTCGGAGACGATGCCGATCTTCATGCCCTCGACCCCGGCGTCCAGCAGCGAAGAGATGTCCGGAGTGTCGCCCCGGTAGCTGGTCGCATCGTGGATATCGAACCCGGCAACCGCTTCTAGCAGCATCGCCGCGTCGCGCACGTTCCTGGCGAACGGACCGATCTGGTCCAGCGACGAGGCGAACGCGATCAGGCCGTATCTGCTGACGACCCCGTATGTCGGCTTGACCCCGACCAGGCCGCAAAGCGACGCGGGTTGCCGGATCGAACCGCCGGTATCGCTGCCGAGGGCCCCGAGGGCAGAGCCAACGGCGACGGCGGCAGCCGAACCCCCTGAGGAGCCGCCGGGCACCCTGTCGGTGTTCCATGGGTTCCTCGTCGGGCCGAACGCTGAGTTCTCGGTCGAAGACCCCATGGCGAACTCGTCGAGGTTGGTCTTTCCGACAATGACCACTCCCTGCCCGTGAAGCCTGTCGACCACGGTCGCGTTGTAGGGGGGCACGTACCCGGCGAGGATCTTGGAACCGGCCGTCGTCTCAATACCGCGGGTCACCATGTTGTCCTTCACCGCGATGGGTATGCCCTGGAGCGGCCCCCTATCAGTGCCCGCGCTGAAATCGGCATCGGCCGCATCCGCGGCAGCCCGCGCTCCCTCCTGGTCAAGGGTCAGGTAGGCATGAAGATGCGCCTCCGTGATGGCGGCGCGGGTCAGGACTGCATCGGTCAGGTCGCGAGCGGTGAACTCACCGCCGCGCAGGCCGCTCCCCGCCGCAGCTATCGACAGGTCGGCTAGGTCGGTCATGTATCCCCCAGGATCTTGGGGACGCGGAAATATTCGCCCTGACGGGCGGGAGCCTGCTCCAGCACCTCATCCCTCTCCAGCGAAGGCCGCACCTCATCGGCACGGAACGCGTTCGTCATGGGGAGCGGGTGTGACGTTGGGGGGACTCCCTCTGTGGGGAGCGCACCAACACGCTCGGCGTGCTCCAGGATGTCTTCGAGTTGAGAGCCGTACAGGTCCAGCTCCTCCTGGGAGAGGGCGAGCCTGGCCAGCTTGGCTACTTTGGCGATATCAATCTCAGCGGGCATGGGCCCGAGAATAACCTCAACACACGGGAGGCCCGACCGGAGCCCCACAGGAGTGAGCTGTGTAAGTCCAGTTCAGGCTCGACGTCGTGGTCCACAGCGCTGGATGCATCGGGATCGGCGCCCTTGACGGCAATCAAACCAGCACCGTCCCGGCACCGTGCCGCACCCCTGGTATCGGACTAACGTCTGATGATTCCTCCCGGATTGGGCTCCGGGAACGATCGAACGCGTTGGATGAAACCTGCAAGAGGGCGGAGGAAGCATGGTGTGGTGCGCCGGGCCGTTGTGCTCGGGGTGTGTTTCACGCTGTTTGCGATCCAGCCGACGCTGGGCGGGGCAACGGTCATCACCGAGAACTTCTCTAGCGCCAGTATCAGCGTCTCGCCCACATTGGCTCTGTTCTACGACTATGCGGGCGGCACAACGAACACCTGGACCGATGCCGCCGACTTCGACGCAGGGACCTACACGAACACCAACGGCACCGAGATCGACGGCTCGGTCACGCTCGATCGGATCGGTCCCACCGGGGTCTCCGCACCCGATCCGGCCGTGTCGTGGTGGGATACCGATTGGACGGACCGCCGCTGCTTTGAGATCGACCATACCGCCGCCGGTGCGTCGGAAGTGACCGAATACCCGGTCCGGGTGCCCTTCCCGCTGGCGAGCCTCGTCACCGACGGATTTCTCCAGGCCGACTACGGGGACCTGCGAGCCATCGGGACCGACGGGACGACGTCGCTACCAACGTGGGTGGACGACACCGAGCCGGACACGATCTGGATCCAGGTGGACGACATCGCCGCCGGAGCAACGAGCACCGTTTGCGTCTACTTCGGTTACGCCCCCGGCGGGGCAACCGCACCGGCCAACCACACCGAGGCGGCGGTGTTCAGCTACACCACCCCCAAGGACCTCTACTACGCGGTCAGCGATGTATTCACGACCCCCGGAGCTGCAATCAACGTCGTCTCCTACACCGATGGCAACGAGGTCTCTCTGGACGGTGCGCCGGCCGTGCCTCTCACCGCCGGCGAGTTGACAACCTTCGACGCCGCCGACGTGACGCAGCAATCGGCCCTCTCGGCCTTGGGCCCGCTGGCCGCAGCCGGTGTTGGAGACGGCGCCGACACACTCGTCCCAGTCTCTTTCGCCGGCACCTCGTTCGTCACCCCGATCAGCCGGGACGCCCAGACGTTCTCGTTCTTCGCCCCCTTTGGTGACGCCACCGTCGACCTGTACGACGGAGCGACGCTCGTCGCCACATTCCCCGTGGCCGCGGGTACCGCGTACACCCACACGACAAACGACATCACAGACGACAACGCGGCCATCATCGAGTCGGACGTACCCGTGCTGGTCACCCACAGATCTGCCACGGGAGGGGACGCCTTCCCTCTGTATCCGGCAACGGCCGGGGACTTCTATGAGGTGCGATCGGCGAGCATTGCCGTCGGTTACAACAGCGACGGCACGCAGCTCACCGCGACGGCGTCGGATGGTGCGGTTGCCGCCGCCATCGGTGATCGAGGCACAACGACAACGACGGGCGGGGGGACGGCCCAGGGAGGGGGCGCCGGAGACGCGCTGCGGCTCACAGCTGATCTGCCGGTTGGCGTTATCGCGCTCGACGACGGCGACGGCAACGACGCGAGCCTGGCTCTCCCTTCATTCGAGCTCAGCTCGTCGTACTGGATACCCGCCGACTCGCAGTACGTGGCCTTTGCCTGCCCCACCATCGGGTCCGCAGATGTCGCCCTCACCATCACGCCACCGGGAGCACCAAACCGTCCGGTCGTCTGCGCCGGCGGACCCGACGTTGCCTGGGGGGTCGACACGGCAGATCTGGCCGTTACCGGGAGCGGAACCGTAGCCGTCTCCGACGAGGGCGTACCGTTCGCTGCCTACTACGAGGATCTCGCCACCGACGATCAGGTCGGTTTGCTGGGCTGGAAACAGGGCAGGCAGTACACCTGGCCCGAGCCCATCGTCACCCCGGGCGGCGACGAAGGCATCTACGCCTCGAGTGGCGCCTGGGAGAGCGCAACCATCGACGTCGGCGCCGGCAACGAGGTCTACGGGCTCGTCTCCCTGGCGGGCGACGCCCCGACCGGCACCACACTCCGGCTCCAGATCGCCACAGCAACCACCGGCACCCCGTCAGCGTTCGTCGGGCCGGACGGCACTACGACCAGTTTCTTCACGCTGGCCACGTTGCCGGCGGTGGCCGACTTCGCCCACGACGGCGATCGCCTGCTGCGGGTGCGTACCCTTCTCGAGACGAGCGACCCGGCTGCCTACTCCCCCCGTCTCGATACGGCTTCGGTCGACTCTGCCTTACCCGAGCTCGCCCGTACCCTGGGCTCGGTACCGACGACGACACTGACGACCACCATCGACCCGGCGGTAACCACGTCATACCTGCTCAGGGTGAAGACCACAGACCCCGCGGTCGCAGGCAGCAGAGCAACCGCGGTACTCCGGAGCGCAGTGAACCTGACGAATCTCGCCGAGGAAACCATCAGGTTCGTCAACGACGCTCTCGGTATTGACAGCGTGCAGCAATCGTCCACGCTCCCCGCTGACGCGCCCGTCCTGTTCCAGCAGGACCATCCCTACTCGATCGTGTTCCACCATTCGGCGGTTGCCGCCGGGACAACAACCGCCGCGTTCTCCTGGCACCTCGACTACCAGAGCGGCGGCTCGATCTTCAGCGAGACCGACTTCGCGGTCGAGGTGACGGCACCATGAGCGATCGGAACTTGTTCCCGGAGGACTTCCCACCCATCCCGCTCGACGAAGTGGAGCTGTCCCCGACGCTCGACCCGGGCGTGGCCGAGCGCAACTACCAGCAGTTGGTGCTCGCGGCGTTCTCGGCGTCACTCACGGTCCTCCTCGCCAAGATCGCCGCTGTCTTGCTCATCGGCAACTTCTCAGGCGCAACGATCACCATCCAGTTCTTCATCGGCTTCCTGCCCTACTTCGGCATCATTGCCGACTCCGGCACATTCACGACGATCGTCACCTTCTCGACGATCGCGATGATCTCTGCCGCCCTCACTCTGCTCATCAGACCTGTGCTGCAATCAGGCTGGGATCGCCAGTCGATCTGGGGCAGGGGCGTCGGGTTGGCCGTCGCCGCCGAGACCTTCCTGCTCGATGCGCTCCGTCACCTGGTGGGGCCGGCGGTGCTGCGATGGGATTGGGCATGGCTGGCCGGCTTCGAATTGATCCTGGGTCTGGTGCTACTCGTCACCGCCCTAAAGCAGTCGAGAACAGGGACCGATAAAGTGCGTAGTCATCGACGCTCGCACGTTGATACAACGGAGGAAACCCGATGATCAGCTCATGGACCATGACACGCCGCTGGGCAGGCGTACTGATTGCGATGATGATGATCGCGGTCCCTGCTTCTGCCTCCGTCATCACGCAGAACTTCATGGCAGCCGATGCATCTGTCAACGCAGCGTGCTTCACCAAGACGGCGGGAGCAGACGCGTCGAGCGGCTCCGGGTTCCTTGCCTTCGACGGTGGGGCGACGATTCAGGATGTGAGCGGTACCGTCGACCTGATCCAGGAGACCATGTCGATCAACGGCTTTGCCGGTGACCGGCTGATCTACAGCGATGCCGTGCACTTCAACAACAACTGCGGCAGCCCGGTAGCCGTGACGTTTGTCTCGGAGAACGACCCGAACGGTGGCCTAGCGGTCGATCCCGCCTACGTAGCGGGCGACTTCTGGGACGACATCAGCATATCTATCTACTTGGCCACGGTCGCCGCACCGACGGGGACTCCGGGATCGAGTGGTGACTGGCAGCTCATGATGTCGGTTGCCCAGGGCTCGGTGAGTGATCAATTCGCCTCGGTGAGCATCCCCGACGGAGCCACCCGCTCACTGGCGGTAGTCATCGATACCGACGACGGCGTCACCACCACCGACACCGGCACCCTCCGCTGGACCGCCCAAGCCACTCACCCGTAGCCGCCCGACGGCTTGCCCGGTGGGGCAACGACACACGTACGTTCTCAGTCTTCCGTGCTCAGTCTTCCGTGCTCAGTCTTCCGTGCTCAGTCTTCGAGAAGGCTGGCCAATTCCTCAGATGAGTCCTCCCGGCCATCGATCAAGAACTCACGGAGAACGTTGAACCCTTCATCCAGTTGCGCCAGCGGTATCGACTCTTCCTGCTGGTGCGCCAAGCCGGGGTCGCCCGGGCCGTAGTTGATGGCCGGGACGCCCCGATCTGTGAGACGGGCAACATCTGTCCAGCCCTGCTTCGACGTTCGCACTGCACCACTCATCTCGACCAGCCGATCGAGGTGTGGGTTGTCGCTCACGACCTTGCCTGCCGGGGCGCGGTCCTTGATGACAATAAGGTCGGCACCGGCGGCGACGGCGCGGAGACGGTGCTCTGCCTGTTCGAAGTCGTAGATGGGTGGGAATCGGTAGTTGAGGTTTATCTTGAGCGAAGACGGGAGCACGTTGTTGGCGATGCCGCCTTGTGCCATTGTCACCGAGAACACCTCGCGGAACTCGAGGCCGTCGACTTCGACCAGATGGGGCTCCATCTGGTGCATGGTCGCCAACCACGATCCGGCCTTGGTCACTGCGTTCTCACCGAGCCAGGGACGGGCGCTGTGGGCGGCCTTTCCCTCGAAGAAGACGTCGGCGTTCATCGCCCCGCTGCAACCGAGCTCGATCCCGAGGTTCGTAGGCTCGAGCACAATCGCAAACTCAGCGTCGGTGAGCCATGGCGCCGTGTTGATGACATCCTCGAGCCCGTTCTCATCCATCGGGCCCTCCTCCTTGTCGTAGAAGACGCCGACGACGTCGTAAGGACCGGTACGAACAGCGTCGTCTTCGAGCAGGTGGATCATGATCGCCAGGCCCGCCTTCATGTCCACGGTGCCGAGGCCAAACATGCGATCGCCTCTAACCACCGGGTCACCGTTGTCCTGAACCGGCACCGTATCAAAGTGCCCGTACAGTGTGACCAGCGGCCGGCCCGTCTGCTGTCCGACCACCAGTGCATTGCCGACCCTGGCAACACCCTGCATGGTCCAGACCTTCAACAACCGCTCGGCAACAGCGGTACACAGCCGCCCTTCGTTTCCTGTGACCGAATGGATCGAAACCAATTCGGCCAGCGTGTCGTGGATCGCACTCATACCTGCACCTCGAATACGCGCAGCGCTTCGTTCAATGATGTCTTGCGGTCTGTCGACTCCGAGCGGCGACCGATGATCAGGGCGCACTGGAGGTCGTACGACCCCGAGGCAAACTCCTTCGGACGGGTCCCCGGCACAACAATCGATCTGGCCGGCACCCGCCCCCGGTGCTCGACCGGCTCGCTCCCGGTGACGTCGATGATAGGAGTGGATGAGGTGATGGTCGTGTTGGCGCCGAGTACCGCTCCCTCCTCGACGACGGTGCCCTCTACGACTATCGATCGGCTTCCGATGAAGGCGCCATCCTCGATGATGACGGGCCGGGCCCCCGGCGGCTCCAGCACGCCGCCGATACCGACACCGCCGCTGAGATGCACGCCGCGGCCGACCTGAGCGCAGGATCCCACGGTGGCCCAGGTGTCGACCATGGTTCCGGAGCCGACATGGGCCCCGATGTTCACATACCCGGGCATGATGACCACCCCGGGCTCGCAAAACGCGCCGTAGCGCACCGTCCCGGGTGGCACCACCCGGATGCCGGCCTCGGCCAAGTTCTTCTTTGTCGGGATCTTGTCGTGGTATTCGAACGGGCCGCTGGTCGTCGTCTCCAGCTTGGCGATACGAAAGTAGAGCATGATCGCCTCTTTGACCCAGACATTGACCTGCCACTCCCCGTCGACCTTCTCGGCGACCCGCACGTCACCTCGATCGAGAGCAGCGATTGTCCGCGTCACGGCTTGCGCGGCATCCTCCAGCAGATCGAGATCTGCGTATGCAGCGCGAATAACGTCTCGGTCGTTGGTCAGGTCAGACACGCGACCAGCACCTCCACAGCTTGCTCACACTCTGCAAGCGTAGGCACAAGGGCCAGCCGGAGAAAGCCCTCGCCGCCCGGTCCGAAGAACCGTCCCGGCGACACGACCACCCCGGCGTTGAGCAGCCGGTCGGCCACGGAGAGGTCGTCGTCGACCGCGATCCACATGTACAAGCCCGCCCGGGACGCCACCACCTCGAGCCCGAGCCGATCGAATGCGGTGCGGAGCCGCGCTCGCTTTGCGGCGAAGATCGACCGGCGCTCGGTGGCGTGGGCGTCGTCGGACCAGGCCGCAACGGCAGCCGCTTGCACGAATTCGGGTGAAGCGGTGCCCGTGGCGCTCCGCAGCTGCTTCAGCGCGGTTATGGCGTCCGGGTCGCCGACTATGGCGCCGGAGCGATACCCGGTCATCCCCGACCTCTTCGACAATGACAGGAAAGTGAGCACACCGGGGGCACCGGGACCGGCCACCTGAAGCACAGACGGCGGCCCCTGGGGGTAGGCGTCGGCCTCGTAGAGGTCGGCGTAGCACTCGTCCGACAGCAAAAGAGTGTCGTGAGCGCGGGCAGTTGCGTACAGGTCCTCCAACTCGGTGCGGTTGGTGACCGCTCCCGTGGGGTTGTGCGGAGTGCAGGTCCACAGCAACCGTGCGTTCTCCCACGCCTCCGGTTCGATGTCGGAAGCCCGCAGCACGAAGTCACCGGTGAGGACGATGGGGTGAGCCACGGCACCGGCGAACAGCGCTCCACGCTCGTAGATCGGGTACCCCGGACTTCCGTAGACGACGACGTCGCCGCGGGCCCGATCCACGAATGCCAGCGGCGTGTTGAACACAGCCTCCTTGGAGCCCGACGTCGGGATGATCTGAGTTTCCGGGTCGACCTCTACGTCGAAACGTCGCAACAGGTAGGCGGCGATCGCTCTCCGGAGCTCAATTATCCCGGCCGTGGTCGGATACTGGGAAACCACGGGTACCGCGCTCCGTAGTGCGTCCGGAATGAACGGCGGTGTCGGCTCTCTCGGGTCGCCAATCGAGAAGTCGATGACCGTCTGGCCGGCTTCGCGCATGGCGCGGGCTCGCTCGTGCACGACCGCGATCGGGTAGCTGCCTAGCTGTTCGAGGACGGGGTTCAGTCGCATGCGATCACGCTACTCGACTTATGATCCAGTCCGTGAATCGCTATCGCCTGACCTACACGTTTCTCGGACTGGCCCTCGCCCTGGTCGCGATCGGGGCGATCATGTTCGCCCCTTCGGGTAAGCCGACCCAGGTCCCCGACGTCGTCGAGGGCTACTCGCCCGAGAACGGCTCGACCGTGCTGCGCCAGATCGATGTGGAGATCGATCTGCCGGTCGGGTATCAGATCACGATGGTGGTAGACGGTGTCACCATCCCGCCCGACGAGATCAAAACGATACCCGAAACGGGCAAGTTCACCTGGCAGCCGGGTGAGACGACCATCATCCCGGAGTGGATACCGGGTATCCACACGGTGTGGGTGCGTTGGGACCGCGCAACCGGTCTCCCCGACCCCGGCGAGTGGATCTGGTCCTTCCGCGTTCAATGACTGCGGGGGTTGCCGCCGGCGCCTCCGCGGGGTCTGAGCGTCTAAGGCGTCGCAGCACTCGTGGTGCGCCGCTCCCCGGTCGTCGCAATGCCCTGCGGCCAGCGTCGGCCCACTTCGACGGCCAGACCGGTGATCAGCAACGATGCGAGCGCTTCCCCCAGGACGATCGTGTCGGAGGTGCAGGTCTCACTGGCCACGTCGCTTCCCTCCTCGTTGGTGGCGGTGCCGTATGAGGTGCCGCTGCCGAACGCCCACCCGGTGGTCATGCCACGTGTGGCCGCATCGACCGACCTCGTAGTGCCGTCGACAAGGCGCTGCGTACACACCGGATCGACGTGGACAAACAACGCCAGGATCGAGGCCGCAACCAGAAACCCCAGCCCCACCCGCGCTGCCGCCCGGGGCAGGGAGACTTCGGCACGAATCGGCCGCCTCCGCCAGGCCCGGTACCACAACAGCACGATGACGAACCAGATCGGGGCCAGCTCGAATACGACGACGGATGGGACGAGCATCGCGATGGCCGCACCGGGGAGCAACGTGGGTCTCCGGTCAAGGGACAGGAGCGCCAACGTCGGCGGTGCAGCAAGCGCCGCTCCCAGGGCGACCGAACCGAGCGTATCGCCCGCGGTCATGACGTCTGCGCCGACCATCCTGATAACCGTTAGCGCAGCCGCGGCGGCGTAGCCGAGGACGGCACCGATCATCACGAGCCGGCGGCTTTTTGCGATGTCCTCGTAAGTACTCACGGCCTCACCTCCCACATAGGGGTTGATACCAGTTACTGAACTCGATGCCCCGGACCCCGGCAGCCGCTGGAGCAGCCTCTTCGATAAACCGCTGCACCTCCGGCGTCGGACCGGTCACCACCAGCGTGGTGACTCCGGGATCCCCGCCGAGATAGTCACCCGCCGCGGTGACCGACCCGACTGTGACGCCGGGATTGAGGCTATCGATGAGCTCGCGATGGGATAACAGGTTGGCGACAGCGGCACGCGTCGCATCGAGCGCCCGCTGCACAGATGGAGTCTGCGTGAATGCAGAGCCGCTGCTTCCTCCACTCGACGCCGCGAGCAGATCCGCATTGGGGTCGCGGTAGTCACACGTGCCGTACCCGACGATCTCGTCTGGTTCCAGACCGATCCCGGTCGGTTCGTTGTCGGAGGTCGCGAAACCGGCCCAGACCACCCGCACATCAAGCGGTGAGTCCGCAAGTTCCTGAGCCCGAGCCATCGAGAGGGGCGGATCGAATTGGAGCTCGACGGTCGCCACCGTACCGCCGCCGACCTGCGCCAGTTGCTCCGCAAGTTGCTGAGCGGCGCCGGTCCCGCTGGTGCCGCCGAGATAGGGGAACAGCGGCCCTCCCTCAGCCGCACGGAACGACAGCGGCCCGATTCTGGTCCGCAGGGTTCCGAGCTCCACTAGCTCGGTGCCGACCGGGTACGCGACGGTCGCCTCGGAGGTGCGGGTGATGATCCCCGAGTTGTGCAGGCTGTCGGTCAGTGCGGCACCCGGGTTGTACATGACCGCGAGGTCCTGAGTGGCCTGGGTGGCCGCCGCGGCCCGCCCACCCCTGTTGACGATGTACGGCTGAAACACCAGCCACCCCAACAACACCAACACCATGAACCCGACCACGCCGATCATGACCACATCGGCGGCCAGCCGGAACAGTGTTGTTCGAACCGCCTTGCGCATCGCTCTCTCGTCGAACTGTCCCGACTCAGCCATGTGGAGTTGTACCGCGGGAACCCCGTCGAGGATCGCCCGACATTCCGCACAGTCCCTGAGGTGGCGATCCACCTCAGCGCGGGCGGACCGGTCCAGCGTTTCGTCTACATACGCTTCGAGCAGATCTTGTAGTTCAGCGTGCGTCATCGGTCGTCCTCTTGGTACAGGCTGCGGAAGGCATGCCGACCGCGATGGATCAGCACTCGGGCCGCGCCGGGCGTGACCCCGAGCACTGCGCCCACTTCGGCCGGCGTGAGACCGGCATGGTCGGACAACACGAGCGCAGTTCGTTGCCGCTCGGGCAAAGCCGACAGGGTTCGGTGCACCGCGTCGACCTCGGCGACGTCGCCGTCGCTGACAGCACCCAGGTCTATCCGTTCCGTCGGCACAGGCCGGCGGCGGCGAGCATCGTCCAGGAACACGTTGCGGGCAATAGCGAACAGCCACGCCTTGGGACTACCTCCGCGGTAGCCTCCGATCGCCATCGTTGCCTTGGTGAACGTGTCCTGCATCAGATCCTCAGCCCAGGTTCGGTCGTGACAAAGAGAAACCAGGAACGCATACACCGCCGGGGAATGCTCCCGGTAGAAATCCTCAATCTTGTCGTCTCGGGCCACACTGCTCCTGATCCTCCCTACGAAGTGGTTGGTCGTAGGGGAGACGGATCGCGATCACCGTTTGTTACACATCTTTGCCGCGCGAGGTGCCGGGGCCACGGACCTCCGAATCTCCACTCCCGGTGATATGGTGTCGGCCGTGTTCTGGGAGGCGTTTGCCGGTGCGGACCGACCTGATCGTGGCGGTTGAGAATCGCACATGAGACTCGACGTGCTCAACCCTCTGGCGGTCACCGCGTTTCTCGCTCTGCTCTGGTTCTGGGCTCGAGCCGTGGCCCGAACACTCACCCCGGAGACCCCGCCGGGGCTGGCAACCTCGTGGACGATGTGGGTGTTCGGTCTCGTCGGATCTGCTGTCGCCCTCGAGATTGTGTACGCGTTGTGGCCGGCACAGGACAGGCCCGCTGCTGGTTGCTCGGGGTGCAAAAACATATGGTGGATGGTCATTCTGGCGGCCGTGCTGGTGGGTGCACCATTGGGATTGTCCTTGGGCTCGTACGTAATTCGACGGCGTACCCGGACCGGTCGCCAGCCGGACTAGCCCTCCAGCACCGCCGGACCGGTCTCGAGAAGCTGGGTGAATCCCTGCTCATCCAGCACCGGGACACCGAGCGTCTCGGCCTTGGCCAGCTTGGATCCAGGCGAGGCGCCCGCGATCACCGCAGCAGTCTTGCCGGACACCGACCCGGTCACCTTGCCACCTGCCGCCTCGATGGCCGCCTTGGCTCCGTCCCGGCTGTAGCCGTCGAGCGTCCCGGTGACCACGAACGACAGCCCGGCCAGCAGCGTCGCCTGCTCCCCCGCTTCCTCGGGCTCCGGATCGGCGAGACGCACCCCGGCTTCTTCCATCCGGCGCACCAACTCGACGTTGTCCGGGTCTTCCGACCAGCTGCGCACCGAGCGTGCAATCTCCGGTCCGATACCCTCGATGGCCGTGATCTCGTCCTCGCTCGCCTGCATCAGAGCGGGCAGCGAGAGGAACCGGGCTGCCAGAGCCCGGGCAACCGTGCCGCCGACCAGGTCGATGCCTAGTGCAGTGAGCAGCCGGCCCAGCGGCCGATCCTTGGCTCGCTCGATCTCAGAGAGGAGGTTGCTCACCGAGATCTCTCCCCATCCCTCGAATCCCAGCAGCGTCCCGCGGTCGAGCGTGAAGATATCGGCCGGGTCCTTGATCACTCCCTCGCCCAGCAGCAGATCCACCGTCTTGTATCCGAAGCCTTCGATGTCCATCGCCCCGCGGGACACGAAGTGCGCCAGATATTCGCGCAACCGGCTGGGACAGGCGAACCCGCCGGTGCACTTGGCTTTGGCCTGACCTTCCGGCAAGACGATCGGGTTTCCGCAGAATGGGCAGTTGGGCGGCATGTGCCACTCGGCGAGCCGCTTCGGGCGTTTCGATAGAACAGGCGCAACCACTTCCGGGATGACGTCACCGGCCCTGCGCACGATGACGGTGTCGCCCGGCCGCAGGTCCTTGCGGTGCAGCTCGCCCTCGTTGTGGAGAGTGGCGTTGGTGACCGTGACCCCGCCGACGAACACCGGGGTGAGCACTGCGTACGGCGTGACCGCCCCGGTTCGGCCTACGTTGATACGAATCTCCTCGAGGATGGTGGTCTTCTCCTCGGGCGGCAGCTTGTACGCCACCGCCCAACGAGGGCTTTTTGCGGTGAAGCCGAGCTCGCGCTGCTCACCGAGATCGTCGACCTTCACCACCACACCGTCGATCTCGTAGTCGTTCTTGTGCCGGTTGGCCAGTGCTCCGGCGACGAACGCCTCGATCCCCGCTAGATCGGCGATACGCCGGCTCGCCGGGTTGACCCGCAACCCGAGCTCGCCGAGCCACTGCAGCGAGTCCCAGTGACTGGCGAACTCGGGACCGCCTTCGACGCGGCCCATCTGGTACAGCCACACCGACAGGGTGCGCTCGGCAGTCTTGGCCGGATCCTTCTGCCGCACGGACCCTGCCGCCGTGTTGCGCGGATTCACATACGGCTTCTCCCCCAGCTCTGCCTGGCGGGCGTTGAGGTCTTCGAACGCGCCCACCGGCATGTAGATCTCGCCGCGCACCTCGAGAAGAGCCGGCGGTGCGCCCTGGAGCCGCAGCGGGACGGCGTCGATGGTGCGCACGTTGCCGGTGATGTCCTCGCCGATGGCCCCGTCGCCGCGGGTGGCGGCCCTTACCAGAGCGCCGTTCTCGTAGACGATCGAAACGGCGAGACCGTCGATCTTCAGCTCGCATACGTAGCCGGATGGATCACGGCCGAGGGCACGGCTCACCCGGCTCTGCCACGCTTCGAGATCCTGCTCGGACTCGACGTTGTCGAGCGAGAACATGCGCTCGAGGTGCGTGACCGCCGCAAAGGCACTCTCCAGCGGCGTCCCGACGCGCTGTGTCGGCGAATCGGGGACTATCAGCCCGGGGTTGGCGGTCTCGAGGGCGATGAGCTCGCGCATCATCTCGTCGAACTCGATATCTGAGATGTCGGGATCATCAAGCACGTAGTACCGGTGGTTGGCTCGATGGAGCGCGGTGCGCAGCTCCTCTACACGCTGTCTCGTATCACCAACCACTCTCGACCTCTTCCACGACGACACGCAGCGCCCCGGCTACGGCATGTGCATCCTCCACCGACAACCCGGCCAGACCGCATGCAGGGGTGAACAACGCCCGCGCTTTGAGCGCCTCGAACGGAGCACCGGCGACAACCAGGTTGGCCACAGCCGTACCGTACCTGCCGAGTAGGACATTCGTCTCGGGAAGAGGGCCTCGCGCCGTCGGGACGATGCCCCACATCACCCGGCTCCCGGCGCCGAGCGCCTCCGCGATGCTGTCGACGCCGCGCTGGAACCCACCGCCCAGGGCGCCCACATCCCACGACAGCCAGTCGAACCCGAGCCGGGCGATCGCACCCCAGTCGGTGTCGCCGCAGCAGTGGAGCCCGATCTCGACGTCGAACACCTCGACCAGATGCATCAGCGCCTTTGCGGCAGTAGGCGGGATGGGCGCCTCCGAGCCCAGCGCCGCCAGCGCAGGCTCGTCGATGACCATGATGACCTTCGAAACACGAGAAGCGGCCCGAATCCAGGCGAGATGCTCGTCGATACGGGTCTCTAGTTGCTCGGTGACGGTCTCGATGAGATGGGGGCCGGTCACGCCCCCGGTGCGAAGCGCCGCCGCCAGGGTGATCGGGCCGGTCACCTGGGTCTTGACCGTGTCGCCCGTAATCGTGCCCAGCATCGCTGCGGCGCCCACGAAGGCCTCCTCCCGCGGCCCCGGGGGCGCCCCGGCGGCGAGACCAATGTCCCGGGACCCGGCTCCGAGCAGGCCGTCTCCCCATTGCACGAGCATGGACTCCTGCGGATGCCGCAGCGGCAGCTGCGGCAGGTACGGGATGTCGCTGGTCTCGGTCACGAACCGCACGGCCGCATCGGCATCTGTGTGCGGCAGGCTGCCCACGCCCGTCCGCAGCACGGTCACCGGATCGCCTCGCTGATCACGCCTCCGCCGAGCACCTCGTCGCCCCGGTAGAAAACCGCCGATTGGCCCGGCGCCACCGCGGGCTGCGGCTCGGCGAACAACAGTTGCCAGGCTCCGTCGACAGGCTCGAGGGTGGCAGGAACGGCTCGGGAGCGGTAGCGAATCTTGGCAGTCACCAGCACGTCGACGGGCGCCGCGCCGGACACAAAGGACACGTCCTCTACCAGGCAGCCGCGCGCCAGCAGCTCTTCATGGGATCCGAGCGTCACGGTGGCAGTGTCAGGGTCGATCCCCACCACGTACCGCCTTTCCCCGAGAGCCACACCAAGACCCTTCCGCTGCCCGATGGTGAAGTCGACCATGCCGTTGTGCTCCCCGAGAACCGTGCCGTCGCTGAGAACGAGCGGGCCTGGTTTGGCGGCCTCCGGGAACCGCATCCTGATGAAATCGCGGTACGAGCCGTTGCCGACGAAGCAGAGATCCTGGCTATCGGGCTTTGCCGCGGTACGCAGGCCCATGGCCGCAGCCCGGGCACGCACGTCCGCCTTGGTCATCTCACCTACGGGAAGGCGAACCCGGGCGAGATCGTCCTGGCCGAGCATGTGCAGAACATACGACTGATCCTTGGTGTCGTCGACGGCGCGGACCAGGTGATACCCGGCGTCGTCACGCCGGATCCGGGCGTGGTGACCGGTGACCAGGACGTCGCAGCCCAGGGCACGGGTTCGCTCCAGCAGAACCGAGAATCGGACCCGCCGGTTGCACTCGATACAGGGGTTGGGGGTCTTGCCCGCGGCGTACATGTCGCCGAAGTGGTCGACCACCTTGTCGGTGAACTCGTCGACGTAATCGAGGACGTAGTAGGGAACGCCGAGTTGGGCGGCGACCCGTCTCGCGTCCTCGGCGTCGGAAACCGTGCAGCAGCCCGCGACCGGCATCTGCCCGTCCGCACCCTCCCATTGCTTCAGCGTTACCCCCACAACGTCATATCCCTGATCGAGCATGAGCGCGGCGGCCACTGAGCTATCCACACCGCCCGACATCGCGACCAGCGCTTTCATGCCAACTCGCCCGCCAGCTTGGCGACCAATGCTGCCGCAGTCGATCCGTCCGTGCGGCTACTCGACCACCCGAAGGTGAAACGCACGCACTCCGCTGCCTCGGTCTCGGTCATCCCCATGGCACTGAGGACGTGCGACACCGTCACCGCCCCACTGCTGCACGCCGACCCCGCCGCCGCCGCTACACCCTCCTGATCGAGCCGGATGAGCAACGTCTCCGCTTTGATCCCGGGGATCCGGAAGTGGCTGTGCTGGACGAGCCGGGGACCGCCCGTACCCGTGGTCTTCACGGCGGGGAGCAGCGCTGCCAGCTCACGCTCGAAATCATCCCGGATCGACGCGACCCTGTCCCGGGTCTCGGCACGCCCGGCCACCGTCGCCCTCATCGCCGCCACCATCCCGACGATGGCAGCAACGTTGTGGGTACCGGAGCGACGCCCCAACTCCTGACCGCCGCCGTGGAGCACCGGCTCCAGCGCCGTGCTGCGGGGCACGTAGAGCAACCCGACCCCCTTGGGGCCTCCGAACTTGTGCCCGGCAATCGAGATCATGTCGGCCCCGGTGGCGGCCACCGTCACCTCGTCCGTGATGAAGGCTTGCACGGCATCGCTGTGCACCAATGTCGCAGGCGAGACGGCGTGGACGGCATTTACGATCTCCAGCAAAGGAAACATCACGCCGGTCTCGTTGTTGGCGGCCATCACGGATACAACCGCCGTGTCCCCGTCGACGTGGGCAACGAGATCTGAGGCGTCGACCCTGCCGGAGCCGTCGACACCGATGCGAGTCACCCGACAGCCGAGACGGTCGAGAAAGTCGACCGACTCCAGAACGGCCTCGTGCTCGACCGCCGTGGTCACCACCGCACGCCGCGCGCCACCCGCCAGCGCACCGCCCACCACAGCCAGATTGTCGGCCTCGGTGCCGCCACCGGTGAAGACGATGTCGAGTGGGTGGGCAGCGCCCAGCAGATCAGCAGCCTCCTCCCGCGCCGTCTCGAGGGCATTCTTGGCGGCGCGGGACACACCGTGGATCCCCGACGGGTTGCCGAAGACCTCGTCGAGGAACGGGGCCATCGCCTCCCTCGTCTCGGGGCGCACCCGGGTCGTGGCAGCATGGTCTAGGTACAGCATGAGGAGACCAGTCTGGCAGACCGGGCTACGCTCGACGGCGCCGATCACCCCGGAGAATCATGCGTGCGCTACAACTCGTCACCCCCGGCCGGGCATTGCAGATCAGCGAAGTACCCGACCCGGGCCCGGGCCGCCGCGATGTGGTGATCGACGTTGCCGCCGCAGGCATCTGTCGCTCCGACGTGCACTACCGGGCCGGTTTCCCGGAGGTCGGTCCCCTGCCACTCACGCTCGGCCACGAGGTCGCCGGTGTGGTCAGACAAGTGGGTAGCGAGGTAACCCTCTGCGCACCCGGCGACCGGGTGTGTGTCCACTATCAGGTGGGGTGCGGGAGCTGCGACTACTGCCGGCAAGGCTTCGAGCAGTTCTGCGGGGCCGGTGCGATGATCGGCAACGGCCGTCCCGGCGGGTATGCCGAGCAGATCGTCGTCCCCGATCGCAATGTCATCGCCGTGCCCGACTCCGTGTCGCTGGAGCACGCCGCCGTGATGATGTGCTCGTCGGCAACGGCTCTTCACGCGCTCCGCAAGGGACGATTGGCGCCCGGCGAGTCGATCGCCATCTTCGGCATCGGCGGGCTGGGTATGTCGGCAGTGCAGCTCGCCCGCGTGGAAAGAGCATCTCGCGTGTATGCCATCGACATCAACCCGCACAAGCTGGATGCCGCGGCAGCGTTGCAGGCGGTCCCTATAGATGCCGGCGAAGACCCCGTTCGACAGCTTCAGATGTTGGGTCGAGTCGACGTCGCCCTCGATCTCGTCGGTTCTGCGACCGTCATGGAGCAGTGCCTGCGCTCACTCGCCCCGATGGGTAGAGCCGTCGCCGTCGGCCTGACAAGTGACAAGCTACCTGTCGGTCCGTACACCGACCTCGTCACCGGCGAATCGGAGTTGATCGGAGCATCCGATCACACGGCTGCTGAGATCGTGGAGCTGCTCGAACTGGCCGCCACCGGCAGGCTGGACCTCACGGGCGTTGTCCAACAGCGGGTGCCGCTCGATGCCGATGCGGTGAACACGGCCATGGACGAGCTCGAACGGTTCGGCGATGTAGTGCGCACGGTGATCGTTCCCAACCTCCGCTGAGCCCGAACCTCGATCCACGGCTCCGCGTCCCTCGCCCGGCTTCGCTGCGCCCACGTAGACCCGTGCGGGTCATGGGGCGTCGGCGGAAACCGTTGCCAGGAAGTCCGTCACAACCTGCTTATACCGCTCGGCGTCGGTATTCCACGCCTCGGTACGACCGGCGCCGGCGAACTTCTCGTAGGTCACCAGGTCCGGCAGCGCGGCCGCAAAGGCGTCGGCGTCGGCAACGGGCGCGGTGTCGTCCTCGGTACCCTGTATGAGCAGCATCGGCACGTCGAATTGGTCGACGCGGTCCAGCTCATTGAGCTGCGACCACTCCAGCCCGAATCGGAGACGACCTACCGCCTTGGCGGAGCTGCTGATGATTCCCGGGATGCCGCGCTCTGCAGCAATGCGGTCGACGACCGCCCCGAGGTCGAGCACCGGTGAGTCGAGGACCGCACCGAGGACGTCGCCCGTGGAGTCGGACTTGTGAAGATCCATCATGGCGATGTTGGCCCCCATCCCGAACCCGTACAGAACGAACTTCTCCGCCCCCCGGGTGCGAGCAAATGCGAGCGCCGCGTCGACGTCCTGCCATTCCGTGAGACCCCAGCGGTAAAAGCCGCCGTCGTCGGGCGCCGCCGAATCGTTGCGATACGTGATGACAAGCGCCGGGAAGCCCGCTTCTTCGATGGTGGAGAGGATGCGCAGCGTCTGCGCACGCTCATCCAATCCTTCGCCGTGTATCAGGATCACCCAGGTGTCGCGGTCTCCCCGGATCAGCCATGCCGGGTTGACACCGAGCGCTCCAGGCACACGGACGTTGTCGTACTCCATCGAGTACGCCTCCATGGGATCGGTCCCGGCGGCATAGTCATCGAAGGTAACCATCTCCCCGGCGATGAACCGGCCGGTGATCGTCAAGAACGACCGTTCGATAGTCTCGGCGTCTTCCGTGATCACCGCAGACATCTGGCCGTACGCACCAGAGCCGTTCGACACGCCCCAGATGCCCGGCCGCTCCGTCGAATCGTCCCGCGCAAACGCGATGCGACCCGCACCGACGAGCTCGATAGACGATTCCGGGCCGCGTTCACGGGCCGACGGAGTCAGCAACTCCCCGGCGATGACCGAGGAACCCCGGTAGGCGCCGATCACCAGCCCGATTACGAGACCAATGGCGACCACCGCGCTCAGCCGTCTCAGCCAGTAGCCGAACTTGCTCTCTTCCACCTGCCGACGTTACCCGCGATCGCGCTATTGCCCGCTGAACTCCGCTTGCTGCTTATTGACAAACGCCATGATTCCGGCACGGGCATCGGCGGTCTGGAACACCTCCTCGAAGGCAGCCCGCTCCACACCGACCGCAGATTCGAGAGCCAGACCGTTACCGTCTGACATGGCCTTCTTGACGGCCCAATAGGCGCGGGTGGGACCCTCCGCCCATCTGGCGGCGTCCTCGAGTGCGGTCTCGATGAGTGTTTCCGGCTCGATCACCTTGTCCGCCAGATGCACTCTCAGCGCCTCGTCCGCGGTGATGTGCCTTCCGCTGAAGCACATCTCCTTTGCTACGCGGAAACCTGCGATCCGTGGCAGCCGCTGTGTCCCGCCGGCACCGGGAATGATCCCGAGCAGGATCTCGGGCTGTCCGACTTTGGCGTCGGCGGCCATGTACCGGAAGTCGGCACCCATCGCCAGCTCCAAGCCTCCCCCGAGGGCGTAGCCGGAAATCGCGGCGATCGTGGGTTTCTCGAGCGATTCGAAGTGGAGGATCACGGCGCTCAGCCCTGAGGCCTGCGGTTCCGGCTCGTCGCTGTCGAGGGCTTCGGCAAACCGCGTGATGTCGGCCCCTGCGGCAAAGTGCTTCTTCCCATGGATGACCACTGCTCGGATCGCCGGATTCGAGGCCTCGGCTACCGCATCATCGATGTCCGAGATCAGCTCGCTGCTCAATGCGTTGACCGGGGGCCGATCCATCACTATCTCGGCAACGGCGCCATGCACTGTGTACTCGACCAGACCCATATCCACCTTCCTTCCGGCTTCTGGCGTCGGAAGCCGGAATATGTTCCGGTTTCCGACGCTAGAACGGCCTTCTCTTTCCACAACTAATCGGAGGGTACTCCCGACCGTAGCAACCGAGCGGCTGCACTCCACGGATCGACGGCGCGTTGCGCCACCCGCGCCGTCAGCTCCGCCCATTGCTCCTCCGAGATCGCTTGCCTGATGCGCTTCCTCAGCTCGCCCATCAGGTAAGACTCCATCTCGGCCACAAGACGTCTGCTGCGGATCTCCGTGAGACCCCCGCTCTCTTCGAGGTGGCGCCGGTGATCCGCGATCGCACGCCACAACTCCGGTATGCCGTCGCCGGTTGCCGCGACCGTGGGAAGGATCGGCGGCTCCCAGACCTCTGTCGCTCCCAGATCGAGCATCTGGGTCAGGTCCCGGATCGTCTCGTGGACGCCCGGCCGATCCGCTTTGTTCACTACAAAGATGTCCCCGATCTCGAGCAGCCCGGCCTTTGCGGCCTGAACGCTGTCGCCCCAGCCGGGGTTGACCACGACGATGGTGGTATCGGCGTTGCCGGCTATCTCGACCTCCGCCTGGCCGACCCCGACGGTCTCGACGACGACTTCGGGGAACCCGAGACCGTCCAGCAATGTCACCACCCGCGGTGTTGCCGCCGCGATGCCCCCGAGATGCCCACGGCTCGCCATCGACCGCACGTACACACCGCGATCGTCAACGTGACCTTGCATCCGCACCCGGTCACCGAGCACGGCACCTCCCGAGAACGGACTGGAGGGGTCGACTGCGACTACGGCAACCTCGTCCCCGGTCTCTCTGATGAGATCGATGAGACGGTCCGTGATCGTGGATTTTCCTGCACCCGGCGCACCGGTGAGCCCGGTCGTCCAGGCACGCCCCCCGTCGGGAAAGACAGCTTCGAGGATCTCGATCCCGGCCGCATCGTCCTCCTCCAGGAGGGTGATCAATCGTGCCAGCGACCGGCGGTCACCGTCGCGAGCTTTGGGAAGGAGGATCGCTGGATCCGAGATGCGGGCCATCGCCGCAGCAGCCTAGCCGCAGCCGGCGTAAGCCCCTGCTGAGTTCGGCGGAGCCGAGGCACCAGCGAAGACGGCGCTCAGACCGACACGACCTCGGTTACTCCGGGGACGCGGTCTTGGACAATGCGCTCGATTCCCGCGGTGAGGGTCATGGTCGAGAGCGGGCATCCGCCACAGGCGCCGACCATCTGCAAAACGACCTTGCCGCCTTCTGTCCCGAGCAATATGAGGTCGCCACCGTCGGCCTGAAGGGCGGGCCTGATGTATTCGAGGGTCTCGTTGAGTAGGTCGAGGTCGATCTCGGAAGCGCCCTCCTCATCGAACTTGTGGTCGGTGGGAGAGGCCACTTCAATGATCGAACTCTGTTGCTCGGTGCTCATGCCTGTTTCAATCCGTTGCTGGTGAGATTCATTCCCGATTCGCACTATCAGTGTAGGGGAAAAAGAATCGCCGATACCCAACTCGTGTGCCCCGGCGACTATCTCGGCGTCGCTGAGACGGGAGGCGATCATGGCCGCTTTCCCCGGCCGGTGCATCCGGTACAGGTGGTACCAATGCCGGAGCGGGGCAACGGCGACATCGATGTCCCCAATCGTCGCCCATCGCTCAGCCATGACCGGGAAGCTGGCCTCCGCACCGTCGACTAGCACCCGCAACCCGCCGATGAGATCAACGGCTACTCGTTGCGAACCGACCTCCCACCCGGTTCGAAATGACCAGTCCGATCGCCACAGCTCGGTTCTCTCCCTCTCGTTGCGTACCGGGAAAATCGGGTCTACGAGCGCCCGCACGGTGGAGGGCACGGCAATGTCGATATCCCCAACAGCTACATCGAACCCATTGAGCGCGAGCATGACGCTGCCACCGACGCAGTAGTCGACTTGCCGGTCTTCGAGCTCATGCAGGATGTCTATCAGCGCCGTTTCGATGGCGGCGGAAAGCATGCTTCACCTCTAGTCATTGCCCGGATCGAAGCGGATGCATCGTACCCCGACTGGCCCGCGCTTCCGCCGGGGTTCTAGGGAGGTGACGGCGTGACCTTGATCACCTCGTCGCGCGCCCGCAACGAGGCCACGATGCTGTCCATGGCTTCGGAGCCGATCCCCACGATCTCGCACGTCATCTTGCGCGCGCCCTCGTTCTCCAACATCGAGAGCCGGCCCACCGTCGCGCCGACCGCATTCAACGTCTCGAACAGAGGGGTGAGAGTGCCGTGCCCGGCGTGGTACTCGATTTCGAGGAGATGAACGGCGCCCCGGCGCATGTACTTCCGGACCGGGGCAAACCCGACCATGGAGGCCAGCGCGATCAGCAGCGCCGCGGGGGCGAGCAGGTAGAAGCCGAACCCTGCGGCCACCCCGAGCGCCGCAGCAAACCACAGTGTTGCCGCCGTGGTGATGCCCGTGATCGTGAAACCGCTCCTGATCATTCCTCCGGCGCCTATGAAACCGATCCCGGTGACGATCTGAGCCGCGATTCGGGTGGGATCGGCAACCGGGGAACCAGCGGCGAACGATGCCCCGGCAACGGCAAACAACGCAGACCCGGCCGCCACCAGGGTGTGCGTCCGCAGCCCGGCGGTCTTCTGCTGGTGCTCTCGTTCGGCGCCGAGAGCAGCACCGAGCACCGCTGCGAGGGCGACCCGCCCGATCATGTCAAGCTCCGCTATCGGCATGGCATCCTCTCTCCGGACCTCTCAGGATAGATGACGGGCCCGGTATCGCCCGTCTCCTCCGTCCCTGCTATGTGGGTATGAATCGAGGTGGATGGAACAGAGGCGAGTCGGTCGGCACGGCGCCACGGGCCACAACCACCAGCGAGTCGCCCGTCCACCAGAACGTGTAGTCGCCACCGGATAGGCGCACCGGCTCGAACCCCGGAGCATCGAGCGTGAACGGTCCATCGGCGCTCATCGTGATGGTCGGCTGCTCGACCAGGAGCCCGACCCTGACCGTCTCCGGCAGCAAGTTGGCGCCGTCGGTCGGGGTCAGCCCGTAATAGAGGTCGAGAATCTGGCGGTACGTCGCCCCATTCGATCCAAGCGCCATGGCACCCCATTGGCTCATACCCACCGCGTGGCCCCACCCCTCGCCCACGACTTTGAGCGTCCCTCCTGTATCCAATTCACCCGGCGGAAGGAAACGGATGTAGCGTGATTGGGGAGCCTGGTAGTCGACGCTGAAGGTGTACGAGAGGATCGTCTGCTGCCACCTGCCACCGCCGGGACGGGCTGCCGGAAGCAGGCCGGGGAAGAGTTCCGGTCCGTGGGCATTGAACACGGAGCGGAAATCGCCTGCGGGGATCGAGGTGACGCCGAGTTCGCTGTATACGTCCACGTATTCCGGGCCGTTGCCCTCGCCGGGGCTGCGCAGAACGACGTCGTCAAGCTGTCCCCCCAGATGGTAGCCGCCTGCTGCGAAGATCCTCTTGAACTGATCCGTGCTGACCGACACCTCCCATCGCGAGTAGGGCGTGTAGCCCGCCTCGGGCGAGTCGACCGCCTGCAGGTAGGGGATGGCGGTGCCGCCCCAGATGTCCTGGTTCGACCTGGTCCGCGAGCCGGCGCTTGCCGAGTACAGCGCCTGAGCCGGGCTCCCGTCATAGGTGAGGATTTCGTCGCTCGTCCTGGCGACGGCTGCCGCCCACGAGACCGCGGCGCCGGCAGAGCCGCGGTAGACCTGACAGTACTGCGAGGCGCAGATGTCGTAGTTGTATCTCGCGCCGTTGCTGGTCCGTCCCCGTGCCAGAGTCCAGGCGAGGTAGGTTCTGGCGGCAACCGCCTGTGCTGCAAGCGTCTCGTCGGGCCACGACGACGGGACCTCTGCGATGCCGAGTAGGTAACTGTCGATCGTCGTCTCCTCGACGGCGGCCAACCCCGACGACGACGGCGTGATATCGATTCGTCCCTCATAACTCCCTCGACCGAGGGCAAGGCTCGTCCCCTCAGCGGCCTGCAGCGAGACCGAACCGACCTGGCGGGAGACGGACACGGTTGATTGCGGGCCGGACAGCTGGCCTGCCATGAGCGCAAAGACGAGTAGAAGGGCTACGGTCGCTCCGAACGGTCGATGTCCGCACCCAATGAGGCGAGCATTTCGACAAAGCCGTCATAGCCGCGATCGATGTGCTCGGCATTGCGGACGATGGTCTCACCTTCGGCCGACAGGCCGGCAATGGTCAACGCGGCCGCCGCTCTAATATCGCAGCCGTCGACCTCGCACCCGCTGAGCTCGTCTACTCCGCGCACAACCAGATGCTGTCCGTCGGCGTGGATGTCGGCTCCCATCCGGTTCAACTCGCCGATGTAACGGAAGCGGGCGGCGTACACGTTCTCGGTGATGAGTGAGGTGCCACGAGCCCTTGCCAGGAACGCGACCATCTGCGGATGCATGTCCGTGTGAAAGCCCGGATAGGGGAGAGTGGCGATGTCCTGGGCGCGGGCCCGATCCGGTCCGGAGACCTTGAACCAGTCGTCGCCCCGGTGGACCTCGCATCCAGCGGCTTCCATCTTCCGCAGCTCCATGCGGAGAAAGTCCGGGTTGCACCCGGCGACCTCGAGGTCACCACCGGTAGCGACCGCAGCTAGGGCGTACGTACCCGCCACCAGCCGATCGACAACCGCCGTGTGGTCCGCCGGATGTAGCTCGGGGACGCCTACCACCTCGATCGTCGAGGTTCCCGCGCCCCTGATGTCGGCCCCCATGGCGTTGAGGAAAGAGGCGAGATCAGCCAGCTCCGGCTCGCGCGCTGCGTTCCCGATGATGGTGGTGCCTTTGGCGAGGACGGCCGCAAACAACAGGTTCTCGGTGGCACCGACACTGGGAAACTCCAGAAAGATCTCGGTGCCGTGGAGACCGTCGGGGGCGGTGGCGTTGAGCACACCATGTTTGAGGTCGAACTCGGCACCCATCTGCTCGAGACCGTCGATGTGCATACCGATGGGGCGGGATCCGAAATCGTCGCCGCCCGGCAGAGCAACATGTGCGGTCCCGACCCGTGCCAGCAACGCACCGAGGATCAGTATCGATGCTCGCATCCGCCGGACCAGATCGAGCGGAGCCTCCGGACGCAGAGTCTCCGGTACCTCGACCTCGATGACCGAGCCGCGACGGACGCATCTCGCTCCCACATGGTCGAGCACCTCGCCCATGATGTCGACATCGAGGATCCCCGGAACGTTGTCGAGGCGGTAGGTCCCGGGGGCGAGCAGCATCGCCACCATGTGCTTCAGCACAGCGTTCTTCGCTCCGTGTACGGTTATCTTCCCCGAGAGCGGCGTGCCACCAACGACTCTGATCGAATCCATTGCCCCGGAGTCTATTGCCCGGCCGCGCCAAACCGGCGTTCTCCTGCGAAACGGGCTCGGCCCGAATCGAGTACCCTCAACTCTCCCGCCGAAGTGAGGATCATGCGCGTTGCAATTGGAGCGGATCACGCAGGTTTCGAGCTGAAGGAACAGCTCAAGCAGTACATCGCGGATGCCGGCCATTCCGTGCTGGATCTCGGCACCGACTCGACGGTACCGGTCGACTACCCGGACTTCTCGGCCGCGGTGGGGCGTGCCGTGCTTGCCGGCCGGGCCGAGCGAGGGATCGTCGTCTGCGGGTCGGGTGCGGGAGCGGCGATCGCCGCGAACAAGCTCGACGGCATTCGATGCGCTCAGGCCACCGACACCTATACCGCCCACCAGGCGGTTGAGCACGACGATGTCAACCTGCTGGCGCTGGCCGCTCGGGTCACCGGCGTCGCGGTCGCCAGGGAAATCGTCACCGCCTATCTCGGTGCCGAGTTCATCCAGGATGAGCGCTTCATCCGGCGGCGCAACAAGGTTCTCGACATCGAGAAGACCCATTCCTGACACCTCTCTCTCGAGACGCCAGCAGGGTCGAAAGCCGAATGCGCCGGGCTCTCATCAGACGGTCGAGCGGTCCGACAATCTCCAACGGTAGGTCGAGGTGGATGCCTCAGACCCGGCACTAGGATGAGCGCTCGGCTCGACACAAGGAGATCTTCGTTGACGACGGTTCCACGCGTCAGCGTTGCGGAGGTAGAGACCTGATGGCGGTGCGACCGGTTCGCGCCGCCGGAGGCGTTCTGTACCGCGACGGCTATCCGGACAGCGGCCCCGAGTTTCTGGTCGTTCACCGCAACAGGTATCACGACTGGTCCCTCCCCAAAGGCAAGGTCGACGGCAAAGAGACCTATGAAGAGGCAGCCGTTCGTGAGGTCCTCGAGGAGACGGGTCTGAAGACGACGACTCACAACTACCTCGGTGCAGTCACCTACGAGACACTCCGTAGCCGGACCAAAGTTGTCCGATACTGGCTGATGAAGGCCAAGAAGGGTGAGTTCAAGCCGAACTCCGAGGTCGACAGGGTCGAATGGGTTGGGCTACACGGCGCTCAGGCGCTTCTGAGCTACAACCGGGACGCCAGGCTCGTCGAGCGGGCACACGCGCTGCTGACCAACCCGACCTCGACGCGCATCTATCTCGTGCGGCACGGCAACGCCGGTGTGAGATCGAAATGGCAAGGTCCTGACAAGAAACGACCGCTCACCGAGAAGGGGCGGCAGCAGTCGCTCGGTGTTGCCGAGATTCTGGCGAGGCATCCGATCACCGAGATGTGGGCGAGCCCGGCCCTGCGCTGCCGGGAGACGATCGCCCCTGCCGCCGAGACCCTCGAGCTGGAGGTGGGCGTCAGCAAGGCCCTGAAGGAGTTCACCGACCTCGAAACCATCTACGCCTATCTGGCATCGTTGGGCCCAGGATCTATTGTTCTCAGCTCGCACAAGGACTGGATCGGTCCGTTGCTCACCGACCTCTACGAGCGTGGCGTGCGGCTACGGGGTACCCGCAAATGGCCAAAAGCCTCGGTCTGGATCCTCGACCTCCTCGACGGCAAGGTGGCCTCCGGCTTTTACGAAGGCCGCGGCTGACCGCGCCGGTGACGCCACCGAACGAGGGCGAGCCGGTAGGACAACCCCACCGGCTCGCTACTACTGCCAATTGACCTGCGGGCTAGCTGCCGCTGTCGAAACCAGACTGCTTGAGTTGCGAGATCATCAGATCGCCGAACTGCGTCTTGGAAGTGAGCTTGTCGAGCCGGTCGGTGAGGAGCTGCGTCATCTGGCTGTCGTCGCAGCCGATCTGGCCGGCCTGGTCCTGGAGACCCGTCATTTCTTCGGTGAACTTGTCCATCGATGGAAAGTCGCCGTTGCTGGCCGATATCTCCTCGATGGTCATGCCGTCGATATCGTCCACGACGTTCTGGAAGAGGCCTATCGCCTGGTCGGCCAGACCTTCGCAGGTGTTGCTGTCGCCCGCCGAGTCGCCGCCGCCGCAGGCACCGACAGACAAAGCGAGCACAGCCAGAAGTATCGATATCTTTCTCATTGACTCCCCTATTCATATTTGCGAAAGCTGCGGGCGTGACACCACGCCACCGCAGCCATTCCGAGCAACTCCGTTGTCGGCGGCTTTTCCCACAAAGTTGAGCCGATTGACTTTTCTAGCTTTTGCGGCCTATCCATGCCGCAGTTCGCTGCGCCAGATGGGCGATGATCTCCTCGTGGGTGCGACCCGCTCGCTTCGGGACATGAAACGAGTGGTCACCGTCTTCGACTATCTCGACGGTGGCGGCGGGCAGATTGGTGGCCAGCGCCTTGATGAGATCGGGTGGGCCAAGCCGGTCCCTGGTTCCGGCGAAGAAGAGTTGCCCCACGGCGATCTCGTGCAGGTGCGCCGTGTCGCGCGGCTCACGCCCGCCCAGCGGCACCAGCGGATAGCCGTAGTACACGAGTCCGGCAGCAGGCCACCCCTGGTCACCGGCAAGATGTGAGCCGACCCTGCCTCCCATCGACTTGCCGCCGAGATAGACGGTTTCGCAGTACGCCGATAGCCGGTCGGCCGCGGCCCGATGAACCGCAAGCAGCTTTGCCATACGGTCGGGCGCCCTGCGTCCAGCCTCCGTGTACGGGTAGTTGAACGACATCGTGGTCAAGCCGGCTGCCGCCAGCGACGTCCGCAACATCACCATGAACGGATGATCCTGGCCGGCGCCGGCACCATGAGCGAGCAGAATTGCGGCGCCCCGGTCATCCCGGGGCACCTCCAACCGGGCGGTGACCTTCTCCCCGGGAGCCCATGCGACGACCAGCCGTCGTGCCATCGCCGCGAGTCTAGGACGCCCGACGCGGCAGCTCGGGTTTCTGTCACCCCGGGTTCCTAGATTCTGCGGAGACAGGAAAGGAATCTCACATGGACGCACAGGCCGAGGCATGGATCGACCAACAGGCGGCCGAGCTGACCGCACGGATAAGACGCCACGGGTGGGCAATCCAGTACGTTGCCGGTGGCGCCTGCTCGTATCCCGACTGCGATTGCTCCGACGACGACGGGCCATCGTTTGCGTACACGATCGGTCTCTTTGGGATGGGTCACCCGGAGTTGCTGATCTTCGGGGTCGACCCCGAGACGGCATCGGGCGTGCTGAACACGCTCGGCGAACGTGTCCGGTCGGGTGAAGCCCTGCTTCCGGGGCAGCTCATCACCATCGAGGAATGGCCCCACCGGATCATTCCCGAGGAATTGCCCAACCCCGGCGACATCGTGCTGGGGGCCAACGACTTCTACCGTCGCCCGCAGAGGCACTCCGTTCCCGTGTTGCAGCTCAGCTACGACGATCTCGAGGGGCACTTTCCCTGGGAAGAGGGCTACGTCGCGCCCTCGGTTCAGCCCCGGCCGGGCACGTTCCACGCGTAGAGGTCCGCTGCGACCGTCGAGCACGTCAACCCCGCGGCTAGCCGCCCGTCGGCTGCCCTGCTCCGCGGACGAATCGAAGCTCGACGCCGTCGCCGCTCAGCACCAGTGCTTCGCCTTCCAGCGAGTACCCGGTGACGGCGCGTAGCCCCTGGAGGTAGTCGGCTTCGGTCTTGATCACGGCGGCGGGTGTCTCGCCGCCGGCGTCCTGGCAGCTCAAGTCGGTCACGCTCGGTGTTCCTCCGGTCCACGTCCACAGCCCATCGGCGAACGTTGCCGGGTAGTAGTAGCCGTTGCAGCCGGCAAAACCGCTTGCCGCATCGCGCTCGATCTGGAGCGTGATCGGATGGTCCGGTACCGGTGCGAGTGCCTGTCCGCTCACCGTCCCCGAATCCAGGAGCCAGGTCCCGTAGGTGGGAAGTACCGGCGACACGATCCCGCCCCTGACCGCGTCGAGAAACGCGATCACGACCGGATCGTCCGATTGGATCCCCGCGGTCGCATCGGCAACAGCCTGGTTGATGGCGACGGCGTCACAGTCGAGCTCGACAATCCTGGCGTCGAGCTCCGAGCCACGCAGATTCAGCGTGACCAGCGATGCGGGCAGCTTCTCCGGATCTCCTTGGGTCGCCCCGAGATCCGTGTCCTGCAGTGTGTAGACGTAGTCGTTCACCAGCGCAATGCCTACCTCAACCAACTGGTCGCACGAGTCGACCTCGAGCGGTTGCTCGACGGGAACGTTGGAGCCGAAGCACCCGGCCAGAATGAGAAGCAGCGGCATGACGACGCCCACAACCTTCGGGCCGACGACTCTCCCCGTCACGGCTGTGACGGGAGATCCATGGCGTCGACGATGCCGACGATGACGGCTCGCACCGGCCCGGTCGTAAGGCCGAACATCTGGCGCGCTCGAGTTGCCTTCGTCCATGATCAGGACGGTCTCGCCCACCCCGGCGCCGACGCGGTCGACAGCGATGGTGTAGCCCTTCTTCGTGCCGTCGGCCTCGAGCAGATCACAGAGCAGGAGCTTCTTGCCATCGAAGAACGGGAAGTTGATGGTGGACACAACCGTCCCGGCGACCACCCCGACCTTCACGGCGCAACCTCGACCTGGTCGACGATCCCTACGATGGCGTGGTCGACGGGCACGAATCGCTCGGGAAGAGCTTCAGCCGCTTCCCGCGAGGCCACGATGTAGACGAGCTCGCCGGGGCCTGCCATGTGAACCGCATCGGCCGCGATCAGAGGCTCTCCCTCGGGTTGCTGGTTCCTGTCGAGTGGTTGGACCACGAGGAACCGCACCCCTTCGAGCCCATTCGCCTTGACGGTGGCGACCACGGTGCCCTGGACCCTTCCGAGCTGCATCTCAGTGACCCCTCTCCACCGCCCGCAGCACGAGCCTATGCCGGAACCGCAGATCGGACCGGAGGTTGTACGCCATCTCGTCGGCGAGCTGCGGAATCACCCGTGCCTCGAGCAGATGCCCCGACCGCTCGGCCCAGCTCCCGGCAGCTGCGACGGCGGCCTCGACGTCACCAACCTCTCCTGAGAACAGCGCATAGCCCTTCCCGCCCAGACCATCAGCCAACCGGACGGCGCTCAATTCCACAAAGGCAGCCTTGACCCCCGCGTCTGCTGCCTGAATGACGGTGGCGACCCGGTCGGTCTCTACGATGCCGAGGGCGGCACCGCTGATCCAGGCCGCCTCCTCTCCCCCGGCGATGGCTCCGGTGACCGCCGGATGGATGTCCGGTAGGAACACCGAATCCAGCACGGACGCGGCCCCCGTCTCGAGACCGACACCAAATGCCTCGTCGACACTGGCAGTGTCTCCGCTCACCAGCACGAGATATTTGCCGGGGTGGACGGTGCCCGCATAGATGGAGCCAAGCGGCGACGCCTTCACCATCGCGTCACCCGCGATGATCCCGACGGCGATCGAGGCGAACTCGATCATGGCTACCGCCGGATCGACACCCTCCGTGTTGCTGGTGAACTCAGACATAGTTGAGAGCTCCCACAACCGTGACCCGGCGCACCCTCGAGAACGTGCGCGGTCGGGTGAGTCCCTCACCGGTCGGTGAGGCAATGGAGAAGGAGGTGAACCCCTCACCGCCTTCGCCGAGACCCGCATAGTTGGGTCCGTTGGCGACGAAGATGCTGCAGTTCATCGCCCGGGCCATCTTGGTGATGGTGGCCACGTTCGTTGAGTGGATCGATGCCGTGTGCCGGAAGTTGTGCTCGGAGCGGACCGCCAGATCGATGGCGACATCGACATCCTTCACCCTGGCCACGGGCATCACCGGCATCATCTGCTCGGTCCATACCAGGGGATGGTCGACGGGCACCTCGGCCAGTAGAAGCCGGATCGAGGGGTCGTTGGTGACACCGATCGAACCGAGGATCTTGTCTGCGTCCTTGCCGATCCACTCGGGATTGATCAAACCCGGCTTGCCGGGCTCGCCAAGCTCCTTGAAGATGACCCGCTCCAGCCGCTTCAGCTCATGCTCTTTGAGCCGGTAGGCGCCGGCGGCGGTCATGGCCTGGATGAGGCGGTCGGCAACCGTGTCGACAACGATCGTGGTCTTCTCGTCGATGCACACGATGTTGTTGTCAAAAGACGCTCCGTTGACGATGTCGCGGCCCGCCTTGCTGACGTCGGCGGTTTGGTCCACCACCGCAGGTGGATTGCCCGGGCCGGCCGTTATCGCCTTCTTCTGGGTCTTCAGTGCTTCGCGGACGACACCGGGGCCGCCGGTCACCAGCAACACTCTCACGTCCGGGTGGTACATCACCTCGCGGGCGCTCTCCAGCGTCGGGTTGGGTATGGCGGCGATCAGGTCGGGGGGACCGCCCGCGGAAACGATGGCCCGATTGAGCAACTTGATGTTCTCGACAGAGACTCGTTTTGCACTCGGGTGGACATTGAAGACGACAGCGTTGCCGGCGGCGATCATCGCGATCGAGTTGTTGATGATGGTCGACGTCGGGTTGGTCGTCGGCGAGATCGACCCGATGACACCGTACGGCGCCCATTCGGTGACCATCATGCCCTCGTCGCCTGTCACCACTTGCGGCTCGAGATCCTCGGGTCCCGGGGTGTTCATTGTGACGATGCGGTTCTTGATCACCTTGTCGTCTGCCCTGCCCAGCCCGGTTTCCTCCCGGGCCATGTAGGCGAGGTTGCGACCTTCCCGGATCATCGCTTCCCGCATGGCCGCCACGATCGTGCGCCGTCCGTCGAGCCCCATGTCCCGGAACCGGACAAAGGCGCGCCGGGCGGCGACCACCGCTGCGTCGATGCTCGGGAAGATGCCGTCACCGAGTTGCTCCCGGTAGGCCGCCAGCTGATCCCCCGCTTCCAGCGCGGCCCCGGTGCTGCCCTGGACCTCGGTAGCGGCAATGCGCCCCTTGACCCGTTCGATGATCGACTGGACATCATGATCGTTCAACACGATGCCTCACTTCCGGTATTTGACGGCGCCGTTGACTTCCCAGGTGTCAACGATCGCCATGATCACCGCATCGCACGGTTTGTCCTTGGTGAGCTCCGTCTGGCGTGCCGAGCTTCCCGAGGCATACATGACGACCTCGTCGACCCCGGCGCCTACGGCGTCGACAGCGACGACATAGCTGCCTGTCTCCTCGTTGTTCACGTCGAGCTGACGCACGACCAGGAACTTCATGCCCTCGAGCAGCTCTTCCTTGCGGCTGGCAACGAGAGTCCCGGCCACCCTTCCCAGATGCATGGATACCTCCTCGATCGGAGCCCCGGGCGCAGACCCGGGCCCCGGATCGCCTCCGGGTGATCAGCCGAGTTCTTGCCCGGCCTCTTCCTGCCTGCCCAGCGGCAGAACCAGATCGATGTTGAGGTGCGGGCGGGCGATGACGTGGGTGGCGATCACTTCGCCGACCTTCTCGGCGCCCCGGACCCCGGCGTCGATGGCCGCCTTGACCGCGGCTACGTCACCACGGACGATGGCAGTCACATAGCCGCCGCCGGTCTTCTCGTAACCGACGAGCTCGACCTTGGCCGCCTTCACCATGGCGTCGGAGGCTTCGACCATCGCCGCAAAACCCCGGGCCTCGATCATTCCAAGAGCTTCAGCCATCCGAAGCATCTCCTTTCGTTAGGGTCACGACTTCTCGCGCCCGGATACGCCTTCGAGCGCGGCCACTGCGGCCCGCCAACCGACGTCGATGTCTCTCTCTTCTCCTGCAAGATACATACGGCCCATCGAGCCGAACGAGCGAACCTCGAGGATGCTTATCTCTGCAGCTTTCTCCGCTTCGTTGGCGGCCAGCGCCGAATAGACGGCCGGCTCGCACTCGAGCACGTAGAGCGTTTGTCCGGGGATGATCATGTGGCCGTGCCGATCCCGGTTCACGAGTTGGGCGTGATGATCATCGATCCGGCGGATGATCTGGCTCGACAGCAGCCGCGGCTTGATACGGTCATCCTCGGTCAGCCCGATCGCCTCCAGAATGGCCTCTCCAGCCGCCCTGGTCTCCGCCTGCTCTGGCGAATGCACCTCGAGCACTCCGTAGTACCGCTCGATGATCTGCATCCCCGGCCAAACCTTGGTGGCCTTGAGGGCCACATCGGTCAGCCGGTTGATCTCGATGCCCGGCGCCACCTCCACCCACAGCGAAGCATCGTTCGCCAGTGGGAGAAACCCTCGGGCGACGGTGCCGAGGAACGCCGCATACTGCGGCTGCAAGCTGTCCAGGAATGCATACGATCTGAGCTCAATACCGGTCGCCACTGCCGTCTCCCTCGTCCCCGCCTACTATCTGCACTCCCGCCGAAGCCCCGATACGGGTGGCTCCCGCGGCAATCATGTCCTCAACATCCTCAGCGGTACGCACCCCGCCTGAGGCCTTCACCCCCATGTTGGGCCCAACCGTCTCCCGCATCAGCGCCACGTCGTACACGGTCGCCCCACCCGGCCCGAAACCGGTGGAGGTCTTGACGAAGTCGGCCTTGGCTTCCTTGGCCAGCGACGAGGCGATGACCTTCTCCTCGTCGGTGAGCAGCGCCGTCTCCAGGATCACCTTGCATAGGCCGCCCACTTCGTGCGCCGCTTCGGCGACTTTGGCGATATCGTCACGCACCAGGTCGTAGTCACCCGTCTTCAGCGCCCCTACGTTGAGCACCATATCGACTTCGCGGGCACCGTCACGCAGCGCCCGCCTTGCCTCCATGGCCTTGATCGCGGTGGTGTTCGCCCCGAGCGGGAACCCGATGACGGCGCACGTGACGACGTCGCTACCGCGCAGGCTCTCGGCGGCCCGCTTCACCCACGTGGGGTTGATACACACCGATGCGAAGTGATAGTCCCTGGCCTCGGCGCACAGCTTGTCTATGTCCGGCGCCGACGCTTCCGGCTTGAGCAGGGTGTGGTCTATGTACCTGGCGAGATCCAGCGGCACCTCGGTGGCGTCGCCGTGGAAGCTCACCCGATCGGCACCGTTGGCAACGACGTTGCGAACCGCCTCCGGCGACTGGCACACGTCGTATCTCATCGTCAGGGCGGTGAGCACCTCCTGAGTCACCGCATCGATCAGCTTCTGGCGGTCCATTGTTCTCCCACGACTGCTCTCCTACGACTGTTCTCCTACGACTTCGAGTACCGACGCTCGATTTCCATGATCATTTCTACACGTCTGGCGTGCCGATCGCCTCCCCACTCGGTGGCCAGCCACTCCTGAACGATCTGCCAGGCGAGATTGTCCCCGATCAGCCCTGCGCCGAGCGTGAGCACGTTGGCGTGGTTGTGCTCCCGTGAGTTCCGTGCGGTGGACAGGTCGTAACAGAGGGCCGCTCTGACCCCGGGCACCTTGTTTGCGACCATCGCCGAGCCGATCCCGGCGCCGTCGACGATTATCCCCCACCGTGCTTGCCCGGTGGCAACCATACCGGCGACCGCATGGGCGAAGTCGGGGTAGTCGACGGACTTCGACGAGTCGGTGCCACAGTCGACGACTGCGTGGCCTTGCTCCCGCAACCGGAAAGCGAGCTTCTCCTTGAGCGGGTACCCGCCGTGGTCGGCGCCGATGGCGATGGTCTCGTTGTCGCCGGCGACGGGCTCATGTGGGGTGGGCGACTCCACGGTGGGTTGCGTTTCCTGACGCGCCAGAACGCCGTCGACGATCCTGGTCACCATCTCACGAACGTCCTCATCACGGGGACGACCGGCGATCCGGCTTGAATCTCGGGAAGCCATTGGTTGCATCCTAGGATGCCCCGAGTCGCCGCGATCGATATCCCGGTTCTGTCTGTGCTGCACCGTCCCCTGCGGCCGGCCGTATGATGTTGGGACGATGACCGACCAAGACCCGGCCTTCTTGTGGGAAACCGAAGCGATCCGATCCGCACCCCACCGGGTTGCCGAGGCCGAAGCCGACGCAACCAGCACCGGAGACGCAGCGGGCAGGTGGGTCACGCTTCGCCACGCAAGCCGGGAGACCGGTATCCCGGTCGAGACTCTGCGCAAGTGGGCACGCCGGGCCACGATCCCCACCTATCTCGTCCCCGCAGACCGGGGCACCACGCTACGGATGGTCGATCTCGACGGGGTTACCCGCCGCGCAGCCGAGCTGGGGCGTCTCGACAGATCCACAGCATCGCATGCAGCACCGGGACCCGCCACAACAGTCGCGCCACAACAACCTCCCCCGGCTCCCACCCAGGACATACCCTCTGGCTCGATGATCGTGCCCGTCGATGCCTGGAACAAGATGCTCAACCAGCTCGGGAACCTCCACGAGGCGGGCCAGCAGCTCGCCGAGGCGAGGGAACGCGCGGCGCGGGCCGAGACCGAGGCGCATTTCCTGAGGGAACGACTCGCCGAGCTCCGGCAAACGGCAGATGCTCAGCCTGCAATGCCTGCAACGCCGTCGCCCGAGCCATCACCCGCACCGGAGCCACCGCCACCCACAGAAAAAGTGTGGCAATTCCTCGTCCGCAGAGCCCGGGGACGGAGACCGGGGTAATCCCCTATTCACGCTCAGGGCTGGAGTCGTCTAGCCTCCCGAATCATGGAATCCCCCGCCATCGCCGCACACGGTCTCGGACACGCTTACGGCGACTTCGTAGCCCTGCATCACCTCGACCTCGAGGTGCCGGCGGGGCGCGTCGGTCTGGTGGGAGCCAACGGTGCCGGCAAGACGACATTGATAAAGATCCTGCTCGGGATCCTGTCACCTACGGTGGGCAATGTCGAGGTCCTCGGCGCCGACCCGGCGAAGGATCTGATCAAGGTCCGCAACCGTGTCGGCTACATGCCCGAGGGTGAGTGTCTCCCGAAGGATCAAACCGCAGCAGACTTCATCTCATACGCGGCCGAATTGGCCGGTATACCGGCCGCGGAAGCGCGTCAGCGAGCATCAGACATTTTGACGATGGTTGGATTGCACGAGGAGCGCTTCCGTTACCTCGGCGACTTCTCAACCGGCATGAAACAACGGGCAATGCTCGCTCAGGCGATTGTTCATGACCCGGAAATCGTCTTCTTGGACGAACCGACGGCGGGTCTCGACCCGGCCGGCCGTGAGGAGATGCTCGATCTGATCAGCCGTCTCGGCGGCTTCGGTATCAATGTGTTCGTTTCCTCGCACGTGCTACCCGACATCGAGAAAACCTGTGAGTGGGTGGTGATGCTCGACGGCGGTCAGGTGCTGCGCAACGGCCCGTTGAGCGGGCTCACCGAGACAGAGGTCGTTGAGGTCGAGGTCACCGAGGGTCTCGAGGAGGTTGCCGCCGAGCTTCGCCGGATCGGGGCCGAGTTCGAGATCGACGGCAAGACGCTCGTCATCACCGCAACGCCCGGGGATCCGTTCCTCGCAGCACGCGATGCGCTGGCGACCACCGGTGCCGCGCTCCATCGCCTGGCATCACGATCGACAACGCTCGAAGACATCTTCCTCGGGGAGGCTCCGAATCATGACTGACGACTCGGGTGTTGTCTACGACCTGGGCTACAAACCCTATGAAGGTCAACGGCTGGGTCGCAGCGGCGCGATCAAAGCCATGATCAAGGATGGGCTGCGCCGCTCGTTCGGTATCAGACGCAAGGCACGCAAGAAGATCTACCCCTGGCTGCTGGCAGGCATCGCCTTTCTCCCGGCCATAGCGTTCGTTGCCTTTGCGTTTCTCTGGGGCAGCTTCAGCCCCGACAGCGAGAGCCCGTTTGGTGGCCATGCCCAATACATCAGCCTCGTGGGCACCGTCATCATCCTGTTCGTAGCGTCGGCGGCCCCCAACCTCCTCATCCCGGACCGGGAAGATGGAGTCCTGGCGGTCTACAGCTCGCGGCCGATGACCGTATGGGACTACATCCTCGGCCGGGTGGGCGCGCTGTTCGCCGTCGCCGCAACATTCTTCATCGTTCCCAACCTGGTCATGTATGTCGGTCTCGCTGCCTTGGACAAAGCAGGGTTTGCGTCCGCCCTCGTCAACAATCTCGACGACCTGGTGAAGGTCTTGGTGACGATGTTCGCCTACGTCGTCGGGTACGGCGCCCCGGCTCTTCTGATCGCAACGTACGCCAAGCGGGTCGGCCCGGCGGTCGGGGTCTATCTGGCCACCATTTTCATTTCACCGGCCTTCGCCGAGATCTTCAAGGTCATCGATCTTCCCGGCGGTCGCTTCGGAACCCTCGTAAGTCTGCAGCAGCACCCGGAGGTCATCAGGAACTGGGCGTTCGGCGAGTCGCAGGGTGACATACCGATGACCTCAGTCGGCTTCGAACCATGGGTATCGGCTGTCTTCATAGCCGCCGTGGGAGCGCTGACGATGTATCTCATGGCGCGTCGATACCGGCGGGAGCTATGACAACCAACCCCGCTCTTGCCGCCAACCCGACCATCGAGGTCAACGACGTGTCGAAATGGTTCGGGCAGAAGGTCGCCGTGTCTGCCGTGTCTTGCTCGTTCGGCCCGGGCCTGACCGGTTTGCTCGGACCCAACGGAGCGGGAAAGACAACCCTCCTTCGGATGCTCACCGGGCTCACGTTGCCGTCCCAGGGGGAGGTTCTGATCGAAGGTGCACGCCCCCGGTCCAACGTTGACCGCTACCGCGACATCGGGTTTGTGCCCGAGGAGAGCGCACTGTACGACGCCTTGTCGGCCCGCGAATACCTAACCTACGCCGCCACTCTCAGCAGGGTGAAGGATCCACGTGCCGCGGCCGACCGCGCACTCGAAACCGTCGACCTGACCGGCGACGCCAACCGTCGGGTCGGCGGGTTCTCCAAAGGAATGCGACAGCGTACGAAAGTCGCCGCAGCACTCGTCCACGACCCGAAGATTCTCGTCCTCGATGAGCCTCTCAACGGCACCGACCCGGTACAACGCGCCCACCTCATCCATCTACTAGGCGAGCTTGCCGCCAACGGCAAGACAGTCATTGTGTCTTCTCACGTACTCCAAGAGGTCGAGCGGATGACGGCCAGGGTCATCGCCATAGTCGACGGCAAACTGGCAGCGGCCGGCGACATCGCGGCCATAAGGCGGGCGATGTCTCACATCCCCTATCGGGTTCTCGTCCAATGTGACAAGCCACGTGAATTTGCGGCCGCATTGCTTGGAAACACCGCCATCACGAGCGTCTCCCTGGAGGAGGACCGGATCCATCTGGAGACCACCGACCTACTCGCCCTCGGTAGAGTCGTCGCACGGTACGCGTCTGATCTCGACGTCCGCCTTGCTACCTTCGCTCCCGAGGACGAGTCGCTCGAGAGCGTCTTCCGTTACCTGGTTGATGGCCGATGAGAGCTTTCCTCGCCATCATCCGGGTGACCATTCGCCAGACACTGCGGCTGCGGCGCGCAATAGGGCTCGTCATCCTTTCCGGTGCCGCAACCGCGATGTATCTGCTGATCATCCTCGCCAGCCGCAACAGCACCGGCAGCCTCGCGGGACAACGCCAAGACGCGATCGATGCCGCCGTCGGTCTGAGTGCCAGCGTGTTCATGAACATCCTGGTTCCGGTTGTGACGTTGATCATCGCCACCTCGGTCCTCGGCGACGAGCGGCGCGACAACACAATGTCGTTCCTGGTGCTGCGCCCAATCCGTCGCTTCAATATCGGCGCCGCCAAGGTCGTTGCCGCGTTCCTCGAGGCTTTCACGGTGACCGGTATCGGCGCCGCTTCCCTCGGCGTTCTCGTCGCGATCAAGATCCACAGCTTTGCCTGGCTGGTGCCGCTGGTCGTCGGCGCTGCTATCGCCACCGCTGCCTACGCGGCGATATTTGTTCCACTTGGTTATCTGCTGAAACGGGCCACGCTGATCGGGTTGACGTATGTCTTCATTTGGGAGAACGGCATAGTCGCCGCGATTCCGGGGCTGGCAACCCTCTCGCCGTGGCGGATCGGCCTGAGCGCCACGGCCGCATTGGCACCGGCGGAGTTTACCGAACACATTCCGACCGACTTCGCCCTCGGCTCGCTCAATCCGGGAGCGGGGGGTGCTCTCGCAAAAGCAGTAATCATGGGGATCGCAGCCGCAGCGCTCGTGGCATCGATCCTGCGCAGGCGTGACCTCGCTGGGGGATCCTCGTAATTGTCGGCGGGCCTACTAGCTTGAAGCCGTGAACAAGACCCTGGGTAAACGGATGGGGACCGCGGCGCTGATCGTGTCGGGCGGGGTGCTCATCTCCCGGATCCTCGGTCAATTGCGGGAGATCATCTTCGCCTCGCTGCTCGGAGCAAACGCAACAACCGACGAGTACGTGGCCGCGTTTGCCATACCCGACTTCCTCAACTACCTGCTCGCCGGGGGCTTTCTGTCCATCACTTTCATACCGATCTTCTCCCGCTACCTCGCCCACGACGACGAGGACGGCGGCTGGGACGCCCTGAGTGCCGTGATCCGCCCCGTGGCAATCGCCATTGTGGCTCTGGTCGGCGTCGGCTGGGTGATCGCTCCCTCGGTGATCGAGACGATCTTCCCCCGCTTCACCGCAGACCAGATCGCCCACACCATCCACTACACGAGGATCATCCTCCCCGCCCAGGTGTTCTTCGTGCTCGGGGCTCTGTTCACCGCGGTCCAATACACCAAGGGCGTCTTCACCATCCCGACACTGGCCCCGATCATCTACAACCTCGGGATCATCGCAGGCGGCGTCGGTTGGGCGATGGTGAACGATGCCTCCCCGGAAGGGTTCGTGTGGGGTGCTCTGGTGGGAGCGTTCGTCGGCAATTTCGCGCTCCAGTATTGGGGAGCGCACCGGTTGGGGATGCGGCTCCGGCTGGGCATCTCATGGCGCAACCCGGTCCTCAAGGAATACATGCTGATTGCGCTCCCACTGATGCTCGGCCAGTCAATCGTGGTTCTCGATGAGACGTTCATGCGGGTGTTCGGCCAGTTCATCAGCCAGGGGGCGGCAACAGAACTGAACTACGCGAGACGCACGATGCTCGTCCCGGTTGGCGTGATCGCCCAGGCGGCCGGGGTTGCGGCGTACCCGTTTCTGGCCCGCCTGTTCGCCGAGGGGCGCATTAGGGAGATGAAGGACACCGTTGATCGGGCGCTGCGCTACGTGTTGATCTTCTCTGTGATCGCGGCGGCCCTGGTGGGATCGATGAGCATCCCGATCGTGCGGGCCCTCTTCCAGCGGGGCAACTTCACCGCCGACGGCACGGTCGGCACCGCCGAAGCGCTCTTCTTCTACGTCTTCGCCATCCCGGTGTGGGGCGCTCTGCAGATCCTCAACCGGGCGTTCTACGCCCGCAAAGAGATGTGGACACCGGTTGTGGTCGGCACGGCGGCGACCATCGTCGCCATCCCGCTGTACGCCTTCTTGCAGAATACGTTCGGGATCCGTGGCGTAGCGCTTGCCTCGACCCTGGCGCTCGCCGTATACGCCAGCGTGCTCGCCGGGGTTTGGTACGCCTCCACCGACTCCGTCCGATTGCGGCTCGTACTCGCCCAGACCGGCCGGGTCATCCCACTGGCGGTGGTCGGCGGCTTCGCCGCCTACGCCGTCAACCTCGGTATCGAGCGCATCATTGACATCGCGGCCCTGGGCTCGTTCGCCACGACCATCATCTCGGTGGCGACGGTCGTCCTCGGCTCGGCTGCGTTCGTCGGGGTGGCCGTCCTCCTCGGAGGTCTTCTCTACGATCTTCTCAGCCGCCGACCCGCCGCCCAAACCTCGGATGCGTGATAGACCGGGCGCCCGGCGACCGTGTGGTTCACGCCCCGGTTCCGGCACCCACCGCCAGGCCCGCGGCAACCCTCGCCGGATCGTTGATCAGATCCGCCAGCGCCAGCTCGGCTGCACCCATCAGCCCGCCGTTGGCGCCGAGCGTGCTCCGGCGTATGTCGACCATTTCCGATGGCGCTCGCATCGCCCGGCCCAGACCCTCGATAATCGAGGCATGCAGGTACTCGAAGAGCCGGTGGTATAAGCCGCCGAGAATGACCACCTCGGGGTTGAACACGTTGATGAGGTTGGCGATCCCTATCCCGAGCCACCGGCCGGTCTCGGCGATTGCGTCCAGGGTCTCAGCATCACCCGAGACGGCAAGCGCGTGAACGGCCTCGACTGCAGCGAGCCCGGTCGTGGCCGTAACTGAGGGAACCCGCCGGAGCAAGGCGTCCTCCCCCGCCTCGGTCTCCCAGCACCCGGTGGCACCGCACCGGCACGGGTGCCCGGCGGGGTTCACCATCATGTGACCTGCCTCTCCGGCGTAGCCTGCGGCACCGAGCAGCGGCTTGCCGTCGCTGATGAACCCACACCCGATCCCGACCTCGCCGGAGATGTACACGAGGTGCGACGTCCCGCCGTAGCCACCGCGCCGGTATTCGCCGAGGGCTCCCAGATCGGCGTCGTTGGCGATTCGGATCGGGACGTCCATGCCCAGCTCGGCCTCGAGGAGGGCACCCAGAGGCAAGTTGCGCCATCCGAGATTGGGGGCGATGTGGAGGAAACCGTCGGCCCGCCTCACCACTCCAACGACTGCCACACCGACGGCGGCGAGAGTGTGGTCGGCAGGAAGCGCAGCAAGGAGCGGTCTCGCTAATTCCGTGATATCGCGAACGCTCGTCTCCGGCTCGAAGTGGCCGCGTGGTCGGGCGATGCGGACGTGGTTGAACATATGCCCGCCGAGCCCGATAGTCGCCGCGGCGATCGAGTCGACGGATATCTCGACGGCGAGCACCACAGCGCCCTCGGGGCGGATGTTGACCACCGGGGAAGGCCGACCAGGACCGGCGACGGCTACACCGGGACTCTCGGTCACGAGCCCCAGGTCAGTGAGCTCACCGATGAGGTCGGCGACGGTCGAGCGATTGAGCCCGGTCAACGCGGTGAGCCGGGAACGCGATGCCGACCCGCTGAGATGGACGTGACCGAGGACGGTCGCCAGATTGTGGCGGCGCATCTCCTCTGCGGCGATCCCGCGTGCCCGTCGCGACGCACCGGACACCTTGGCCACGGACAACGCTCCACCTCACTTTTGTTGGATTTCCCGCTATAAAGAGGTCATCGACGTTAGCAGCGGCTGGCGAGCCATCACGAGAACGGGCCATTGTCAGTGACCTTTATGCCCAAAGCCAAAGCAATCCCGGCGTCTGGCGATAGTCACGCAATTCGCGGTTCGGGTCGTCTGGTTTTGTTGCAATGTCAAACAATTGTATCGTATGCTCTGACAGGTACGGGCTACCGCCCGTGACTATATGGGCTAAGCAATTAGCTGACGGGGTGAAAGGCCCGGATCCCGGGCCACACTTCATGAGGAGGAACTAGTGTCCATACGAAAGCTAGCCGCTTTTTTTGCCGTGCTCGCGCTGCTCGCAGCAGCGTGCGGCGGTGACGACAGCAGCACCACTACTACAACTTCAGGAGCAGCCGAGACCACTACGGCCGCACCAGGCGCCGCTCTTACCGTTGGCGTCTCCTGGAACAACTACAACGAGGAGCGTTGGGCCAAGGCCGACGAGCCTGCCATGAAGGCGGCCATTGAGGCTGCCGGAGGTACCTACATCTCGACCGATGCCGCGTCGTCGGCAGACAAGCAGATCACCGACGTAGAGCAGCTCATCACCCAGGGTGCGAATGCGATCATCATCCTCGCCCAGGACGGTACGGCCATCAAGCCGGCCGTGCAGAGCGCTCTCGACCAGGGTGTACCGGTCGTGGCATATGACCGTCTGATCGAGGACTCCGGGGCGTTCTATCTCACGTTCGACAACGTCGAGGTGGGCCGGGCCGAGGCCAGAGCGATCTTCTCGCTCGTGCCATCCGGTGTTTACGCCGTGATCAAGGGCAACCAGGCCGACGCCAATGCCGACTTCCTGCGCTCCGGCTACGACGACGTCATCGGTGACGCCGTTACGGCGGGCGACATCACCATCTGCTGTGAGACCTACACAGACAACTGGGATCCGGGCAAGGCGCAGACCGAGATGGAGCAGTTCCTGACCCAGGAGAACAACAAGATCGATGCAGTTCTCTCCGAGAACGACGGCATGGCCAGCGGCGTGGTCGCAGCGCTCGAAGCGCAGGGGCTCGCCGGCTCCGTGCCGGTCTCCGGGCAGGACGGTGACGCCGCGGCGTTGAACCGGGTTGCCCTCGGCACCCAGGCGGTGTCGGTGTGGAAGAACGCATACGAGCTCGGAAAGGCTGCCGGCAGCATCGCCGTACAGCTCGCCCAGGGCACGGCGCTCCAGGACGTCAAGGCTCCGGCCGACATGGGCGATTCAGCGCCAGCCAGCCTCGACGCTATGAACTTCACCACGCCGGGTGGGGTCGACGTCTGGTCGATCATCCTCACCCCGATCCCGATCACGCAGGACAACCTGAACGTCGTCATCGACGCGGGGTGGATCACCAAGGACGCTGTCTGCCAGAACGTCCCAGCCGGGACCGTGACCGTTTGCGGTTGAACTGAGCCGATAGACACCGAATGAACCGCGACTGCCGCGCCCTCGTTTTCCACGAGGGCGCGGCGCGCGTCTATATCATCAAAGAGACAAGAGGAGGATCTCGGTGAGTGATACACAGGTGGCCAAGGCTCCGCCGGACAAAGAGACGGCACAGTCCCCGCCAGGCGATAGCAACCTCATTGTCCGGCTACTGCGCGACGTGTACCAACTGTTGGCGAGGCTGTTACGGGCCACCGAGATCGACACCCGCCTATTGGGCATGGTCGGAGCCCTCGTAGTGATCTGGGTCATCTTCAACATTTTCTCCGACGGGACGTTCCTCACGGCACGCAACCTGTGGAACCTCTCGGTCCAGACGTCAGTGGTCGCAATCATGGCCACTGCGATGGTGTTGGTCATCGTCGCGCGTCACATCGACCTCTCCGTGGGCTCGATGCTCGGCATGATAGGAATGGCCATGGCCATCCTCCAGGCCGAGTTCCTTCCCAAGCATCTGGGCTTCGATCACTGGGCGACCTGGATAATCGTGCTCGCCGTCGGCATCATCCTGGGCGCCATCATCGGCGGTTTCCAGGGAGCGATCATCGCGTACGCCGGGGTGCCGTCTTTCATTGTCACGCTCGGCGGTTTGCTGGTGTGGCGTGGCGTCGCCTTGTCGATGGCCAGCGGGAAGACAATCGCCCCTATGGACAGCACCTTTCAGCTCCTCGGAGGCGGATCTCGTGGCTCGCTCGGCCCGGGCTTGAGCTGGGTAGTTGCGGTCGTCGCTTGCGTCGGGGTGGTTGCGATGCTGCTCAACCAGAGACGGCAAAGGCGCCGCTTCGGTTTCCCGCTGCGTGCCATCTGGGCCGAGGTGTTCCTCGGTGTAGTCGGCTGCGGCACGATCCTCGTCGCCGTCTACGTCCTCAATAGCTACAACAAACCGCCTACGCTGGCCAACGGTCGCACCGACGTTGCCTATGGCCTTGCCTACCCGGTGCTGATCACCCTCGCGGTGGCGCTCGCGATGATCTTCCTCGCCACCCGGACCAGATTCGGACGGTACGTCTTCGCCATCGGCGGCAACCCCGAGGCGGCCGAGCTCGGTGGTATCAACGTCCGCTGGATGACCGTAAAGGTCTTCATGACGATGGGCATCCTGGTGGCTATTGCCGCCGCGGTACAGATCGCCCGGCTCAACGCGGCTACCAGCGGCCTGGGAACGCTCGCAGAGTTGTATGTGATCGCGGCCGCCGTTATCGGCGGCACCTCATTCACCGGCGGTATCGGAACCGTCCAGGGCGCCGTGCTGGGAGCACTCGTCATGCAGTCGCTCCAATCCGGCATGGTGCTGATGCGGATCGATACCGCAATCCAGAACATCGTCGTAGGTGTCGTGCTCGTCATCGCCGTCGGGCTGGATACGATGTACAGAAAGAGGGTGACGACATGAGCGCACCGGCAACGGCCCCCGCAAACACGACAACGCCTCTCGTCGAGTTGCGCAACATTCGGGTCGCTTTCGGTGGCGTCCACGCCGTCGACAACGTGACTGTCGACCTCTATCCCGGCGAGGTGGTCGCGCTGGTTGGTGGCAACGGGGCGGGAAAAACCACGCTGATCAAGACTCTCTCCGGGGCCCACCGGGCCGACTCGGGTGAGATCTTCATCAACGGGAGCGAGGTACACATCACCAGCCCGCGCGACGCCAAGGCACTCGGCATCGAGACGATCTATCAGACCCTGGCTCTCGCCGAGAACATCGATGCACCCGGCAACATGTTCCTGGGCCGCGAGCTGATCACACGCTGGAAAACGCTCGACTACTCCGCCATGGAGGACGCCACCCGAAGGGTGATGGGACGCCTCAACCCCAAGTTCACCAACTTCAAGGTGCCTGTGCAGTCGCTATCCGGTGGGCAGCGGCAGTCGGTGGCTATCGCCAAGGCCGTGCACTTCAACGCCCGGATCCTCATCATGGACGAACCGACCGCGGCGCTGGGACCGGCGGAAACGGCTCAGGTTGGTGAACTGGTCAAGCAGCTCAAGGAGGAGGGTATCGGGATCTTCCTCATCAGCCATGACATCCACGACGTGTTCGACCTGGCGGATCGGATCAGCGTGATGGCCACCGGCCAGCTTGTCGGCATCGTCAACAAGGCCGACGTCACCAAGGATCAGGTTCTGGCGATGATCATCATGGGCAAGGGCCACAGCGAGGCGGCCGCGGCCGAGTTTGAGCGCCAACGCGACTGAGCGTTTGGAAGTGGCATAGCCAGCCTCCTGCGCAAGGCCGTGGAACAACGACTGGCTCCCGCTACGCGGGAGCCAGTTTTGTTTGTCGAGGGTAGGTATCCGTTACTTCGGCGGGTAAACGCCCGCTGTCTTCGAGGCTTCGGTTTGCCAGAAGATGTCCGAGATCTCCTGGATCAGGTCGATCAGCCCCTGGGCAACCGCCGGATCCATCGACTTCTTGGCGTCGCCTGCTGCCTTGGTGGCCCGCCAGAAGAGGTCGTGGAGGTTGGGAAACTGCTCGAGGTGCGGCGGCTTGAAGAAGTCGGTCCACAGCACGTCGAGGTGATGCTTGGCCAGCTCGGCCCGCTCTTCCTTGACGATGATGCACCGGGTGCGGAACACCTCGTCATCCGAAGCGTGGTATTTGGTGCAACAATTGAGTACCGACTTGGCTTCGATCATCGCCTGCGCCGGGTCATAGACCCCACAGAAGAGATCGCAGTGTGCGTGAGCCACCCGACCGGGTCGGAAAAGTCCCACAGGTCACCTCCTCAGGTGCTTGTCATTCCTTACCGCGACCATACACTGGAATCGAACCGCAAGAGAACGCACGCCAGATGAGGGAGCCAATGAGAAACCGAAGAGCCTTCGGGATCGGCCTGGTTGCGGCCGCGGTCGGCTACCTCACTCTGCGCGGGAGGGTGCGCCGCTACGAGATCGTGGAGCGATCCATGGAACCGGTGCTCGAGCCGGGCGATTTCGTGATCGCCCGCCCCGTACGGGATCTCACTCGGGGCACCGTGGTCGTCTTCGCTCCACCCGGGACCCGGGACTTCGACCTGGTGAAACGTGTCGTCGGTATGCCGGGCGAGTCGGTTGTTGTCCACAACGGACAGGTGCACGTGAATGGTGCCGTTCTGGCGGAGCGCTGGGCCGACGGTCCAACGCTCCCCGACGGCGATTGGCACCTCGGGCCGGACGAGGTATTCGTGCTCGGCGACAACCGTGCGGTATCTGCCGGCGACAGTCGGATATTGGGACCGATTCCCCTCGATTCGATCCGATGGCGAGTGGTCGCCCGCTACTGGCCCCTGCGAACCGCAGGCCGCATCATGGGCTGGGCTTGACGGCGCGGAACAGAAGATCAATGGCGTCGCCGGTGACGCCGTCCTTGTCTACGGGCCGCGTCACTGTCTTGTTGTCCTCGACCTCGAAACCCGCGAAGTCGCCCGCGACCTTATCCTCGTCGTAGAGCCGCTCCGGGGACTGCGGCCCGCCGACGCCGTGCTCCAGGTTGTCGAGGTGATGGGCGATGATGAACACGCGACCACCCGGCACGAGTGCCTTCGTCGCCTTCTCATGAATCACCCGGCGGGCTTCCTCGGGCGCCTGTATGTAGGCGAGGAGTACCAGGTCGAACGCCGCTGGTTCGGGGTCCCAGTGCGCCAGGTCGGCAGCGATGAACTCCACGTCGACACCGGCGTCCCGCGCCAGCTCGCGCCCCTGCGCGACGGCGACATCGGAGATGTCGACCGCGGTCACGCGATGCCCCCGTCCTGCCAGCCAGATGGCGTTTCTCCCCTGACCCGCACCCACGTCGAGAATCCGGCAAGGCTCGAGATCCGCCAAATAGGCGGCAACAAACTGGTTCGGTGCCGCGCCCCAGACCGAGCCACGCTGCCGGTATCGATCGTTCCACATTTCACGTTGATCCATCGGTGTCATGATATGCCTGCCAGGTCGAGATGCTTGGATGCCTCGCGAAAGGTCAACCCCGACCAGACGGCGCGGTGTTCCATCAGGAACTCACGGACCCGCTGCGGTTCCGTCTTGGCGTACTCGCGCAAGATCCAACCGATGGCTTTCCTGATGAAGAATTCCTTCTCGTGAGCCCGGCGCCGACAGTGGTCGAAGAGGGTCTCGTAGTCGGTCTCGGCCTTGTGCTTGAGCGGCGAGATGAGAGCGGTGCGCCGCAGCCACATGAACTCATGGTCGACCCACTCTTCGATGACCGGCTCCATTGTGGTGCGCTCGGTGCGGTGCACCAGACCGACACAGTTGACCGCGACATCGTCGACGAAGTCCCACCAGGCACCCTCGACGATCAGCCTCTCGTACAGATCGATGTTGGCGACCGTGACAAACCTCGGGTCACCCTTGGCCAGCGCGATCGCCAGGTACTTCTCCTCCCGGTGCGGTCGACGCCATAGCGTCTCGACCATCGACCGGTAAGTGTCGTTGTCGGCGATTGGGAACCTCTTCTTCAGAGCACGCAGTACTTCGGTCCGCGCCTTCTTCTGCACCCCGTAAAAAGGCATGTCGGTCTTCATGTAGGCGGCCATCCCGACCGCCTTCTCCGGATCGGCCCGTTTCGCCAGCTCGGTGGTGGCAAACGCGGCAACGTCCTTCATACCGGGACGGTACCAGCCGCGGCAATGTTCTTTGTTCCCGGGTCGGGTATACACTCCCCGGATCGTGAAAACCCTAAAAATCCTCGTCCTCATGACCGTCCTTGCAGTTGTAGCTGCATCGTGCGGTGGCGACGATGCGACCACAACAACAGAAGCGCTGACAACACTCGCCCCGGTTTCCACAACCGACGGTGGGATATCGACAACAGCCACAACGACGACCACGGTTGCGACGACAACCACTGAGCTGCTGACACCCTCGTTGCTCAATGGGATGGGCGTTGCCGACCCGTCGCTGCTCGACCGGCGCGTTGTCGCGATCAAGATCGACAACCATCCAGACGCCCGGCCTCAGTCCGGTATCGAGCAGGCCGACGCCGTCTACGAGCTACTCGTCGAAGGCGGGCTCACTAGGTTCATCGCCATGTTTCAGGAGAGCGATACCGAATACCTGGGCCCGGTGCGCTCGGGACGGCCCACCGACCCGACACTGGTCAAGTTCCTCGGCGCCCCCCTTCAGATCTCCGGTGCGCAGCCGTGGGTGGTCAACATCATCCTCAACGACGGCGTCAACCTGCTCGGCGACAACGGGAACACCACTTTCCGGATCCATACACGGAGCGCCCCCCACAACCTGTACGGTTCCACCCTGCTGATGAGGGACGAGGCCGACCGGCGTGGCTATCCCGACGATCCGCCGGCACAGCCGATCTTCGACTTCGGCGTACCAACACCGGGCGAGACCGGGGCGAACCAGATCAACCTCGACTGGTCGAATAACCCGATAGTTCATTGGAAATGGACCGGCACCGAGTACATCAGGTTCAACGGAGACACGCCCCACAACTGGAGGAGCGCTCCGGTCGATGGCCAGGATCCGGTCGACACACAGATCTCGACTGACACCCTGGTGGTGATCGTGGCTCCCGAGCACTATGTGAGTTCCTCCAGCGGCGCCGGCTCCGCAGTCCCGGCGGCCAACACCGTCGGCGAGGGCGACGCCTACGTGTTCTACGCCGGCAAGGTCGTCACCGGGAAGTGGCAGCGGGACACCATCGACGAGCGATTCGAGCTGAGCCTGGAGGACGGCACTCCGATCGTGATCCCGGCCGGCCGGCTGTGGGTAAATGTCTTCCCTGCCGGCCAGTCGCTCACCTGGGAATGACGGGACTCCCCGGCGGGGTAGCGGCCATCGCCGCGGCGGTCACCGCGGGGACGGTACGCGCCGGGGATGTCGTGGGCGACTATCTCGAGCGTGCCGAGGCGAGCCAGCCGCGGATCAACGCGTTCACGCTGATCGACCACGAAGGAGCCCGGGCTGCGGCCGCCGCTATCGATCGTCGTATCGCCGCCGGTGAGGACGCCGGCGCCCTCGCCGGGGTGCCGATCGCGATCAAGGACCTCATCGACCAGGCTCACCGACCCAACACGGCAGGTAGCAGCTACCCGACAACGCTCCCGGTTGAGAGTGCACCTGTCATCACCCGGCTCGAAAACGCCGGGGCGATCATCATCGGCCGGACCGGGCTGCACGAGTATGCCTTCGGGTTCTCGAGCGAGAACCATTGGTTCGGACCAGTCAGGAACCCTTGGAACCCAAGCCTCTCCCCCGGCGGTTCCTCAGGTGGCTCGGCCGCTGCGGTGAGCGCCGGGATGACCGCGGCCGCCCTCGGAACGGACACCGGAGGCTCGGTGCGGGTACCGGCCGCCTTGTGCGGTGTCGTCGGCCTGAAGGTGACCCACGGGCGCGTCCCCCTCACCGGGGTGTTCCCGCTGGCTCCGAGTCTGGACACGGTGGGCCCCATCGCCCGCAACACCAACGATGCCGCCTTGCTCTACACAGTCATCGCCGGGTACGACCCTTCCGACCCCTGGTCTGCCCCGCAGCCGGTGATCAGCCCGGGTGACCCGCTCGCTCCGGAGACCGCGGTCATCGGGGTCCCACACCCCTGGGTGGATCTCCCCAAGACCGAGTTCGTTGCCAGCTCGTTCGCCGCGGCGCGGTCAGACCTGGGCGCGGCCGGCTTCAGGATCGTCGACCTCGACCTCCCCGGACTCGTCCCTGCCGTCGAGATCGAGCAAATCGCCTACCCCGAGATCGCCCTGGTTCATTCCGAGCGCTGGCGAACCCGACCCGAGACATACGGGCCAGAGGTTGCCCAACGCATGTCCGAGGCATTCGCCATCGACGCCCGCACCTACGTCGCTGCGCAAGCCTGGCGAGCCGGCATTCGCCATTCCATGGAAGAGGCTCTCACCCGATGCGACTTCCTGCTTACCCCTGCGGTGGCAGCCACGATCAAGCCCATCGGAGACGACGACATCGAGGTCGCCGGAAGGCTCGTCCCCTACCGTCCCCCACTCTCCAGGTTCTCGTCCCTCGTCAACCAAACGGGCCTTCCGGCTCTCGTGCTCCCCCTCGATCGCCCGGGATCGCCGCCGCCCGCGATACAGCTGATCGGCGCACGGTGGGGAGAGCATCGCCTGTTGGAGCTGGGAAGCACGCTCGAGCGACTCGCGATCAGCAGATACCGGCAACCGCCCGACCCGGCCTGAATCACCGGTTTGTGGTGCTTTCAGCAAAATGTTGACTCGTCGCGATAACGTTTCTCTCAGACCTGTTTGTGCATAGACTGGTGATCGGTCCGTGCCGTGTTGCGGCACGATCGAGCAAGCCAGGCAAGCCGTGGCCGAAAAGAGCCACCATAGGAGCTTCCACCATGCAGGAAGACACTCTGTCTCCACCGATATCACCCGAAAAGCGAGACCGGGTGGTCATCCGTTTCGCCGGCGATTCCGGTGACGGAATGCAACTCGCCGGGGCCCGCTTCACCGAGTCCTCCGCTGCGTTCGGCAACGATCTCGCGACTTTCCCCGATTATCCGGCGGAGATCCGGGCGCCCCAGGGAACCATCGCCGGTGTGTCGTCGTTCCAAGTCCACATCGCCGATTGGGACATTCTGACCCATGGCGACGAGCCAGACGTGCTCGTTGCCATGAACCCGGCCGCCCTCAAGGCAAACCTCCGCGACGTCGCCTCCGGCGGGCTGATTCTCGCCAACGAGGATGCCTTCGACGACCGCAACCTCGACAAGGCCGGGTACACGAGCAATCCGCTCACCGACGGCAGCCTTTCGGGCTATCACGTGATGACGGCCCCGATGGAGAAACTGACCAAACTCGCAGTCGCCACCACAGGGGTCAAAGGACGCAACGTTCTCCGCTCGAAGAACTTCTTCGCTCTCGGGCTGATCTCATGGATGTTCAACCGGCCGACCGAGCCGACCCTCGATTGGGTGCGGCAGAAGTTCGGCGCCGACACGCCCGTGGGCCAGGCCAACATCGAAGCTTTCCGCGCCGGATTCAACTTCGGGAACACCACCGAGGAGTTCCATCACACTTACGCGGTTCCTCCGGCTCAGCTGCCTTCCGGTACCTACACCACCATCACCGGCAACCAGGCGCTGGCGTGGGGCCTGGTGGCGGCAGCTCAGTCCGCCGGGTTGACTCTGTTCCTCGGCTCGTATCCGATTACACCGGCCACCTCGATCCTCGAAGAGATCGCCAGGCTGAAGCATTTCGGAATCAAGACATTCCAGGCAGAGGACGAGATCGCCGCCATCGGCGTTTCACTCGGCGCTGCGTTTGCCGGCCATCTTGCCGTGACCACGACGTCGGGACCCGGCCTTGCACTCAAGAGCGAGACCCTGAGCCTCGCGGTGATGACGGAACTGCCACTCATCTTGATCGACGTGCAGAGGGCCGGCCCATCGACCGGCATGCCCACCAAGGTGGAGCAAGCCGACCTGATGATGGCCATGTACGGCCGTCACGGCGAGGCGCCCTTGCCGATCGTGGCGCCGCGATCGCCGAGCGACGCGTTTGCGACGGCCATGGAGGCGGCCCGGATCGCTTTGAAGTACATGACCCCGGTGATCCTGCTCTCCGACGGCTATCTGGCCAATGGGGCCGAGCCGTGGCGGGTGCCCGACTTCGATCATCTCCCCAAGCACGACGTCCACTACGCCACCGAGGTGAACGGCCCGGATGGTGTGTTCTACCCGTATGCCCGCGATCCGAAGACCGGCGCCCGGCCGTGGGCGATCCCGGGGACGCCCGGTCTGGAGCACAGGGTCGGAGGTCTCGAGAAGCAGGCGTTGACCGGTAACGTATCCTACGACCCGGACAACCACGAGCTCATGGTTGCCGCCCGCGCCGCAAGAATCGCCGGCATCGCCGACGATATCCCGGAAGCGGAGGTTCACGGCCCCGACGATGCTCGGCTTCTCGTCGTGTCCTGGGGATCGACGTACGGCAGCGTTCGTGCCGGTGTCAACAACGCCAATAGGGACGGATACCCAACCGCCCACGTGCATCTCCGCCATCTGAACCCGTTCCCCAAGAACCTGGGCGAGGTTCTCGCCGGCTACGAGAAGGTGCTGGTACCCGAGTTGAATCTGGGCCAGCTGTCCGCGCTGCTCCGTGCCAGGTATCTCACTCCGGCGGTGACCCTTTCCAAGGTGCAAGGGGCGCCGTTCATGGCCAACGAGGTGACCAAGAAGATCATCGAGCTACTCGAGGACCAGTCATGACAACCACCACTGAACCCCGCTACACGAGAGCCGACTTCCAGTCGGACCAGGAGGTGAAGTGGTGTCCCGGTTGCGGCGACTACACCATCCTCGCCTCGGTGCAGAACCTCCTGGCGACTCTCGACTTCGACAGGGAGAAGCACGTGTTCGTGTCGGGCATCGGCTGTTCGTCACGTTTCCCGTATTACATGAACACCTATGGCATCCACTCGATCCACGGCCGCGCCCCTGCCGTGGCTACCGGCGTCGCTCTCGCCAACCCTGACCTCACGGTGTGGGTGATCACCGGCGACGGCGATGCCCTCTCGATCGGCGGCAACCACATCATCCATGCGCTGCGGCGCAACGTGAACCTGAAGGTCTTGCTGTTCAACAACCAGATCTACGGGTTGACCAAGGGGCAGTACTCGCCAACCAGCGAAACTGGGAAGAAGACCAAGACGAGCCCGATGGGGTCACTCGACTACCCCTTCAGTCCGGTGAGCCTGGCCCTCGGCGCCGAAGCCACCTTCGTCGCCAGAACGATCGACATGGACCGTGACCACACAACGAAGATCCTCGAAGCGGCATACGAGCATCACGGCACGGCCTTTATCGAGATCTATCAGAACTGCAACGTCTTCAACGACAAGGCGTTCCAACTCTTGACCGGCCGCGAAGTACGCGACACCAACCGGATCTATCTCGAACCGGGCGAGCGAATCGTCTTTGGGGAAAACAACGAGATGGGGGTCGTCCTCGGCATCGACGGAGCGAAGATCGTCCGGGTGGAGGATGTTGGGCTGGATGCGATTCAGGTCCATGATCCGACCCGGCCGAATCCCGGCATTGCCTTTGCTCTCAGCCGGCTGTCTCACGGCCCGACCGGCCCGACACCGATCGGCATATTCCGCAACGTGCAACGGGACACTTACGGAGACCTCCTGCGCGCTCAGATCGAGCAGGCCAAGGACCGCAACAAGGCAACATCCATAGCCGACCTCGTCGAACAGCACGGCACCTGGACGATCGAGTAGCACGCGGGTAGCTACAGTCCCGGGACAGTGGATACCGTTCACATCGACTTCAGGAAGTGGGACGGCCGGCGTCACTGGCAGTTCACCATGAACCGGCTCGGTGAGGACGAGTACGGTCTCTGGTTGTGGTCGCCGCCCGGAACGGAGATGCAGCGCGGTGACGAGCCGGTGCAGAAGTCGCCTGCGGTCAACGTCAAGCTGATTCCGGAGGACAAGTGGTGGACTGCCATTTGGTCTCATGAACGCCGGATCGACCTATACGTCGACATCATCACCCCACCGGTCTGGCAAGGGGCAACGGTGACGATGGTGGATCTCGATCTCGACGTGATGAGGCTGGCGGACGGCACGGTCGAGGTCCTCGACGAGGACGAATTCGTGCGGCACCGGGCCGAGATGGAGTACCCGCCGCGGTTGGTCGACACTGCTCGGGCAGCGACGGCGCGGATCGCCATCGCTGTGGAGAGCGGTCACGAGCCATTTGGTGACGTTGGAGCCGCGTGGATGCGCAAGGCGGTCGATCTCGCGGGAAGTGGCGATGGGTGAGCCGCTCGTCTCGGTGATCATCCCGGTCAGGAACGAGGCCCGGTTCCTCGAAGCAACGATCGATTCGATACGGGCCCAGGACTACCCGGGACCGATCGAAGTCGTCGTCGCCGACGGAATGAGCGACGACGGGACACGGGACCTCCTGGAACACATCGTGCGGGCGGACGATCGCGTCCGGTATGTCGACAACCCCACGGGGCGCACCCCGAACGGGTTGAATCTGGCCGTAGCTGCCGCTCGCGGCGACATCATCGTGCGCTGTGACGGTCACGCCGAGCTCCCCCCGGCGTACATCAGGACCGCGGTTGAGATCCTCGACAAGACCGGCGCCGTGAACGTGGGCGGGGTCCAGCGCGCCACGGGCACCGGATGGATGCAACGGGCGGTCGCCCAGGCTATGACGTCGCGGATCGGTGTTGGTGACGCCCGCTTCCACTACGGCGGGAAACCCGGTCCCACCGACACCGTCTACTTAGGTGTCTTCCGCCGGACGGCGTTGCTCGCTGCGGGTTCGTTCGACGAGACCCTCACCCGCAACCAGGACTACGAGCTCAACATCCGGTTGCGGGACAACGGCGGTGTCGTCTGGTTCGACCCCACGCTCCAGGTCGTGTACCACCCCCGCCGCTCGCTCGGCGCCCTGTGGCGCCAGTACTACCAGTACGGGACCTGGAAGCGTCAGGTGGTGCGGAAGCATCCCGAGGCGACCCGGGTCCGCCAACTGGTGCCACCGATCTTCGTCGTCGCACTGCTGGCATCCCTGGTGCTGGCTCTCACCCCGTGGCGTCTTGTCGGGCTCATCGTGCCGGGCGCCTACGTCGCCTTGTTGGCGCTGAGCACCCTGGCGCAGCTGGTTCGCACCAGGGATACGGCCGCACTCGGCTTTCCGCTTGCAGCGGCGGTGATGCATGTCTCCTGGGGCCTCGGGTTCCTGATCGGACGCGCGTGACACGCGACAGGGCTGGCGGGCGCCTCACACCGGCGGGGTGAGGGAGCGATAGAAAGCTCGCACCTCGTCCGCCGGCCACACGAACTGCTCCAGGATTGCGGATACGCCGTCGCGGGCCGCCAAACGCAGGTCGGAATCGGCCACCGCGGCCGCCATCTCCCTGGCCCAGGCCTCGACATCACCCGGCGTTACCAGCACCACACCCGGTCGCCCGGCGACGACCGTCCTGGTTCCGGGAAGATCCGAAGCGAGGGTGGGTACCCCGACGGCGAGATACTCGAGAACCTTGGTTGGTAGCGAATGCCGGTAGTTGGGCGTGTCGAGCAGCGGGGAGAGCCCCAGGGTCGCACCGGAGGCGATCTCGAGAGCCCTGTCCGGGGCCACGAACCCGTGGAACCGCAGCTCGAGGCCGTGCCCGGATGCAATGTCGAGCAGCCGGGTCCGGAACCCGGGCGTGCACCTACCCATGATCGTGAACCCGGCGACACCGGAACGTCCCGCCGCCTCCACCGCTACTGCCAGCCCTCGTGCCTCAGTCACATCGCCCAGATACACGATGCCAACCTCGGGATCGGGGTCGCGTGGTTCCGGTGGGGCGCCCGCCAGATAGTTAGGGAACACGGGGTGGGGCTCCCGGAACAGCCCGGCGTACCCGGCCTCAGCCAGCGTGATCGCCATCCGGCGTTCGGCAACCCTCAGCAGCCAGCCCACCACGCCCGCCAGCGGCCGGCGTAACAGCTTGGGGAGCCACTCCTTGGTACGGAGCTGGGCAGGCACGTTCTCGTGCACATCGAACACGACTCTGCGATGCCGCAATGTCGCCAGCAGCCCGAGCGGCAGCAGCTCGGGATCATGGAGCGAAGCGACGTCGTAGTCATGCCACAACAGGAGATAGGCGGCCGCAAGCCAGCGACGGGCCCTGCCGCCACGAAGCTCCCTCCAGGTGATCCCGCTCCGGTCGATGGGACCGCTCCCCTTGCCGGCGAACACGACGTCCCACTCTTCCCGAAGGGTACCGATCAGCTTTGCCCTGATACGGGGATCGTCGGCAGGATGGACTGTTGAGACGACGAGCAGCCTCTGGCTCACAGCGATTCGACGTTCCCCGATTCGACGCCCCGGCGGCGGTAGGCGCCGCGGGTGTCGAGCACCAGGGGCACCTCGGCGGCGATCCTCTCGAGGTCGAGCGTGCTGTGGTCCGTCAGCAGTACTGCAATGGCAAACCCGTCGAGTGGAGCATCTTCGGCGACGGCGGTGAAGCCGTGGCTCTCGATCCGCTCCGCACCCACGATCGGGTCGAGCACCCCGATTTCGGCACCGCGCCGTTGCAGCTCCCTGAGAACCTCGATCGACGCGGACTCCCGATCATCGGCGACATCGGGCTTGTAGGCGATGCCAACGCCGAGAATCCTCGTGCCAAAGACGGGCTTGCCGTGCCGGTTGAGAAGGTCGGCCACACGGGTTGCGGTGTACTCCGGCATCTTGGTGTTCACCTGCTCGGCGAGGTCGATGAACCGGGTGGCGAAGTTGGCTTCCTTGGCCCGCCACGCCAGGAATTGCGGATCGAGGGGGATGCAGTGGCCGCCGACTCCGGGCCCGGGGTAGAAAGCGTGGAAGCCGAATGGCTTGGTCGCCGCGGCATCGACGACCTCCCAAATCGAGATGTCGAGCTCGTGCGCCAACTGGGCCATCTCGTTGATGAGCCCGATATTGACCGCCCGGTAGGTGTTCTCGAGCAGTTTGGCCATCTCGGCGGCGCGGGCCGACGAGACGGGATGAACCGAAGCGACCACCCGCGAATATGCGGCCGCGGCGACCTCCGTCGAAATCGGCGAAATGCCTCCAACGACCTTGGGGATGTCGCCGGTCTTCATCTCGGCGCCGGGCGATACCCGTTCCGGGGAGAAGGCAACGTAGACGTCCTCGTCGGGTACCAGCCCCCGGCTGGTGACGGCCGGGACGATGATGTCATCGGTCGTCCCGGGATACGTCGTCGACTCGAGCGAGACCAGCATGCCCGGTTTGACCACACCCTCGACGGTATCGGCGGCCGACTTGATGTAGGACAGGTCCGGCTCCCGGTTCCGACCGAGCGGGCTGGGTACACAGATGAACAGGGCGTCCGCTTTACCGAGATCGGCCTCATCACCGGTTATCTCCAGCCCGGCTTCGAGTGCTGCTGCCAGCTCCTCGTCGCTGACGTCCTCTACCGGGGACACCCCGCTCTTCAGCAGGGCGACACGGTGTTCGGAACGATCGAATCCGATCGCTTTCAGCCCGTGTTGCACCATCGTCACCGCAAGCGGCAGCCCGACATAGCCGAGACCGATGACTCCCCCTGTCCATCTCTCTTCGGCGAAAAAGCGAGCGCGATCATTCTGCATCACAATCCCCATAGTGCGCGGTCGGCTGGAGTGTAGAGCGGTTCGGTCAGCTGCGGAGGGCCCTGGCCAGGAATGAGGCCATTTGGTCACGCTGCACCGGACTGTCGGGGCAGTAGTGGTCATTGGTCGGCGGGTTGCACCCCACAGTGACGCCGGCGACCTTCAGCCTGTCGATATTGCCTTCGAACATCGACCCGTCGTCGTCGGTGAACCAGTTGCCTGCGCCCGGGTCGTTGTAGCCGAACGCCCGCACCAGGAAGGCCGCCATCTCACCCCGGGAGACGGCGTCACCCGGGCAGAACTTCGTCCCGGCAGCGTTGCAGCCCATGGTTATACCGGCCTGGGCGAGCTTGTTGATGTCACCCTCGAACACCGAACCGTCGTCGTCGCTGAACCAATCCTTGCCGCCGTCGTCGGTGAGCCCGAGCGCCCGCACCAGGAAGGCTGCCATCTCACCCCGGGAAACAACGTCGTCGGGGCAGTACTCGGTGTTGGTCGGCGGGTTACAGCCTTTGGTGACGCCGAGGTCGGCGATGTAGACGATGTCGTCGTAGTGCACCGACCCACTGATGTCATCGAACGGAGGCAGTTCTGTGTCGCCGAACTGGACGTCGAAGTACTTCGAGCGGAGACCGAACATCGCATCGACGCTCGCCCCCGACAGTTCCTTGGTCACCGGGGCACCGTTGAGGGTGCCGGTGAACACGACGGTGCGGGCACTGGTCGACGTGTTCCGCTCAACGACCTGGGCCGATTCCAACACCAGCACGTCGGCGGCGGCGACGCTCCACACCTTGTGGGCGACGTAGTCGGCGCTATACGTGCTGGTCCAGCTGTCGTATGGGTTGAGCGGGGTGAGCGACCAGGGGTCGTCGACGCTGGACAGGTACTCAACCGGGGCGGGGTATGCGGAGGACACCTCGTTGACGTTCTCGGTGTATCCCCCGCTCGAGGACGAGTAGTAGGCCCTGACAACGTTGCCGTTCGGGGCATCAGGATGAGTGATCACCTGCCCGGCGGTGGCATCAACCGCGGCGATCCATTCGTCGATGCCCTTCCCGGCGTGGCCCCAGCCGACGTACCGCTGGTCGACGGTGGAGTCCCGCACGTCGCACCAGGCGGCACAGACGTTGTCCCCGGGTGCGGGTCGGGCGATCTGCAGCTCGCGGGCGTACGACCTGGCGGCGAGGGCCTGGGCCTTCAGTGCCTCGAAGCCTCCATACTCGGGGAGTCCCCAGTAGTAGGGCATCTCGGAGATGCCGAGCACGTAGTCGTCTATGTCGAGCTCGACCGAGAGGTCCATCCCTCCCGGCCCGGAGCGGAGATGAAGGTCGCCTCGGGCGTATTCGCAGGGACGGTCGATCCCGGCGTTCCAGTCCATGTTGTAGCAACCGTCGATCTGAATCTTGCGTGATGGTTTGTCGACCCAGCCGTCCCAGGTGATGTCGACGTTGCATGGTCCCGAGCCCGGCGTTTCGACCACTGCACCGGATGGGTCCTGGATCTCGAGTGAGCAAGTGCTGCTGGAATCGTCCCAGGTGATGGCAAGCCGGTAGTCCTTGTCGAGCTCCCAGCTCACGTCACCGCTTGCCTCGTGTCTGGTCACTACGACCGGCTCAGCGGGTGACACCAGCCCCGTCTCTTTTGCAATCAGCAGCAGCTCGCTGCGGTCCTTCTCCAGGTTGACCCAGAGGTTCTCTTTGGCGGCGAGACCGTCCTGCCCCATCGTCCCGATGTGGGAACCCGTGTAGAAGTGCTCGATGATCCGCTCGGCGGTCCATCCATCCCGAGCGGCCCCGTACGCCCCGTACTGGCTGAGCCCGAGCCCGTGGCCCCACCCGGCACCGACAAACGATACGGTGTCGGGTTCGGCGGCGACGGCCGGCCCGACCGGAACCAACAACGCACCGACGAGCGCCACAGCAACTATTCCCCACCTACGGCGGATGTACCTACTCACAGACATAGTCCTCACAGACATAGTCCAGATATCGACAGCCGCGGGGCGAGCTTGAGCGCCCCGACCCGCCAATGATCGTACAGATCGCCCCTCATTGTCCACCCACCACCCACAAACTGGCAACCCCTTTCGGGTCAATCCTGGATAAACGGGAGGGCTCTGGCGAGGAAGCTGGCCATCTCGTCACGGCGGACGTCGGCATAGGGGCAGAACCTGTCGTTGGTCGGTGGGTTGCACCCTCTGGTGATGCCCGCAGCCGCCAGCCTGTCGATGTCATCTTCGAAGATCGAGGCGTTGTCATCGACGAACGTGTCTTTGCCGCTCCCCGCGGTCAGACCGAGACCGCGCACAAGGAACGCCGCCATCTCGGCACGACTCACCTTGTCGTTGGGGCAGAACCGGGTGTTGTCGGGCGGATCACACCCCCTGGTCACTCCCGCGGCGGCAAGCTTGTTGATGTCGGACTCGAAAACGTTGCCGTCGTCATCGGTGAACCAGTCACGACCACCGTCGTCCGTCAGCCCGAGGGCCCGCACCAGGAACGCCGCCATCTCCCCCCGGGTGACGTCTTCGTCGGGGCAGTACTCATCGTTGAACGGCGGATTGCAGCCCTTGGTGACTCCCGCCCCGGCTATCACCTCGATGTTGCCCTCGTGCATGTTGCCGTCGTCGTCACGGAACGTCCCGTCGAACACGTAGGACGGTGAGTCGGGGTTGCACTGCCAGCCGGGGTCGTTGTGCCAGAAATCGGGGGCCACCCCGGGGATCCGGGTGTTGCCGAGACGAACCGTCAGCTTGCCGGTCACGTCCCACAGCCACAGGTCGCCCCGGCCGTCGCCGTCGAAGTCGTTCACCAGCACGTCCATGAGATCGGCTGCGATCGGGACGGTGAATGTCTCATCGATGGTTTGGTACCCGTTGTGGAGCACGTCTACCGTGGCGTGGTCTCCATCGGGGGTCACGGCAAAGAGATCAGGAAGCTCGTCCAGATTGCGGTCGCCGAGCGTGAAGAGGCTGTTGCTGGTATCACCGAGACCGGTGTCGACCGACAGCAGCAGTGTGGCGAAATCGTCGACACCGCTGTAGATGTCAACGCTCGTCGTCCCCGCCCCGTGATGGATGACGTAGAGATCGACGTAGCCGTCCCGGTTGTGATCACCGAGCAGGTAGTCGTCACCGGCAACGACGGGGATCGTGGTGTCCAGCACGATCGACTCCGAGAACGCGGTCGGTTTCAGCGACACCTCGATGCTCAGCTCAGTACCGCTCGTATCCAGCAGGAGCAGGTCGTTCCTCCCGACACGGGAATAGTCACCGAGCAGGGGAATCCGGTCGCCCACGTATGTGTCGAGCGCATGGTCCCGTCCGATGGCGCACCAGGCGTGTTTGCGGTCGGTCTGTGAATACTCGAGGCGGGTCCCGTTGTCCTTGGGCACGAGCTGGAAGACATCCGCAAGGCCATCGCCGTCACCGTCGCCGAGCAGGTACCGGTAGTCGCTGTTGGGAACGCCGAACTCCGTCGTCGTTGCCATCACGACGTCGCTGTAGTCGGCGGCAGAGGTGTGGACCGGGTACGCCATCGGCATGTCCCCGTATCCGGGAGTTGCCGCCGGGCCCATCCACGAGAAGTGCATCGGGTCCTTGGCCGTGTACCAGCTGCCACCCCAGCAAAAGCCGGCATCCGTCCATGCTTTGACGAACCAATCGGGAATGTTGGTGATGAGCTTTCCGTCGGCACGGTACGGATTGGATGCCGAATTGATGTCGATGGCCAGCCCATGGGCGTGGAGCGAGATCTGATAGCGACCACCGATGGTCCGTGCCGAGAAGCCATATGTCTCCCAGGACTTCACCGCGTAGTAGTGGCCCTTCGCTTGCTCGGCGGCGAGGTTGGCCGTGACCTGATTCAGCGCCGGCAACTCCCGCTCGTGGACGAGAACCTGATAGCCGCCGGACATCGGCACAGTCCAATGCACGAGCGAGTCGCGCACCTCCCCGATCGTTCGACCGAGGAGGTCGGCACGGGGACCGCCGACGGGCTGGCTGTCGCTGATACCGCCGATCTTGAACGCATAGCTGCCATCGGTCGATGGCTGCCCGCAAGCCCACGACTCGGCGGTGGAGATGGTGGCGGTACCCTCGCCCACAGCGGCGCGTACAGGTGGTGAGAACGCCAGGGACGTCGCGACCACCCCCGCAACCACGAGGAGACACCAAATCCGCCGCATCAGCCGGATGGGGCCAATCGCATGAGATCACCTGCCGAGTTCATGATGTAGAGCCTGTTCGAGCTGTCGACTCCAAACGATGTGACCGAGCCGAGACTGCCGAAGTCGGAAGCCCAGTTGTGGTCGGAGTCGCGGACACCGTTCACGTAGTGGAAGCTGTGTAGCTCCCCAATGCAGTAGTCGGCGAAGAAGTACTGGCCCTTGAGGTCCGGTATCTCGTCGCCGCGATACACGTAGCCACCGGTGATCGAGCAACCCTCGCCGTGTGAGTACTCGTATACGGGGAATGTGATTCCGGTCGAGCTGCAATTGGTCGGGCCGGAGGTGTCGCTGAAGCAGTGGTTGCCCTCGTAGTTGTCCCAGCCGTAGTTGCGGCCGCCTTCGCTCGACGGGGCCACGTCTACCTCTTCCCAGGCACCCTGCCCGACATCTCCTATGTAGAGCAAACCCGTCTCGGAATCGATAGAGAAACGCCAGGGATTGCGCAACCCGTAGGCCCATACCTCGTCCGCACCGCTCTTGCCCACGTACGGGTTGTCGGGGGGAATCGTGTAGTTGCGCGAGGCGTCGCTCGGGAAGTCGTCACCGCCGACGCCGATCCGAAGCAGCGAACCGAGCAGGTCCGTGTTGTCCTGCCCGGTCTCGAATGGATCACCGGCGCTGCCCCCGTCACCGAGACCGACCAACAGGTAGCCGTCCGGATCGAACATGATCAGCCCGCCGTTGTGGTTGGAGAATGGCTGGTCGACCGTGAGGACCGTGTGCGCCGAACCGGCATCGGCAACGTCCGGATCCGACGAGACCGAATACTCGACAATATGCGAGTCACCTGCCGTGTCGGTGTAGTCGACGTAGAAGAGACCGTCGGTGGCGTAGTCGGGTGAGAAGGCCAGACTGAGAAGACCTTGCTCTCCTCCACCCGACACCTTCGTGTGGATGTCGAGGAAGGTTCCCGGCTGCAGTTTGTCGTTGGCCACGATCCGGATGTAGCCGCCCTTCTCGACGACGAAGAGCCGGTCGCCGCCCTGCGGAGACGTGGCATACACGGGGTAGTTGAGCCCGGTCACCACGGTCTCGATTCCGGGCTCAACCGCCGGTGGAGGCACCAGCGGCTCGAGACCTTCGGTGCGGCCGAGGAAGCTCGCCATCTCGTCCCGCCTCACGTTCGAGTACGGGCAGTAGTGGTCGTTGGTCGGCGGGTTGCATCCCTTGGTGATCCCGGCCGCGGCCAGCTTGTTGATGTCGGCCTCGAATGTGTTCCCGTTGTCGTCTGTGAAGAAGTCACCAGATCCCGGGTCCGAGTATCCGTAGGCACGCACGAGGAACGCCGCCATCTGGCCCCTGCTGACCCGGTCGTTCGGGCAGTACATGTCGTTGGCAGGTGGGTTGCATCCCTTGGTGATCCCGGCCGCGGCCAGCTTGTTGATGTCGGCTTCGAACGTGTTGCCGCTGTCGTCTGTGAACCAGTCGCGGCCACCGTCGCCTGTCAACCCGAGCGTGCGAACCACAAAGGCGGCCATCTCGCCTCGCGTCACGAAGTCGCTGGGGCAATACTCGTCGTTGACCGGCGGATTGCAGCCCCTGGTGATGCCGGCCGCCGCGATGGCTTCGATGTAGCCCTCGTGGACGTTGCCGTTGTCATCGGTGAAGGTTCCACCCGGCGGGAGACCGGCCAGAGCGCCCGCCGCGGCGACGATCAACATCACCACCGCCAGAATTGTCACGGAGAGAGTTCGCATGCTCACCGACGATAGTTTCCGCATGGCCCCTAACGCGCCCGATTTCTGCCGGTACCAAGCGACGGCGGATGTGAGCCCTCCCGTCGTGATGCACAGACCACGCCGGGGCCGGGCCTTGGTCAGGTCTCGAGGATCTGGTTGAGGAGGGCGGCGGCGGAGGTCTGACGAGACCGGTAGGCCGCGACCGACTCACGAAGGCGGGTCTTTGCAGTCTCCCCGGCTCCTGCCAGACCGACCATCTCAACCAGACGTTCGGAACTGATCTCGTCGCTGCGGATCACGTACATCTCCTGCTCGACCGACCGGGCGAAATCGCGCACCTTGGGCCGGTATTCGATCGCCACAAAGGGCGTCCCCGCGGCGGCCGCGATGACTGCGGCGTGGAGCCGCTCGGCAACGACGACTCCAGCGCTCGCCAGCAACTCGATGCCGGCGTCGTGGTCGGCGTAGGCGGCGACGTAGCGGGCGTCGACCGATCCGGAGTCGCGCATGATCTCCATGATGAAGCGATCGTCGCCGGGGTAGCACGACAGGTAGGCGACCGGATGATCGTTGCCGCGGAGGGTTTCGACCATACGCGCCATCGCGGCGAACACCGCTTCGTCGCTCTCCCCCAACAGCTCGCCGCCGGTGAAAGCAGGGCTCACCACTACCAGGCCTTCATCACGGGCAACCGGATGCGCCGGGTCGATCGACAGGCCGGGATCACCAACGATCTCGAGCTCCCCCTGGAAACCCCATTCACGCAGCAACGCCTCGGAGCGAGGACCGCGCACACCCACATAGATGCAGGTGTCGAGGAAATCGAGCCAGTGGTCGGTCGGCTCGGTGATCCCCCAATACGTCGGATCGGCGACTCCGGTGCCGAACACGGCACGCTCGACCCGCGGGCTGTCGTGGCGGCGCAACGCCTCGAGATAGGTGAGCCGGTTGATCAACGTTCCCCCGCCCAACAGCAACAACTTGGCTCCCGGAGCTTCATACCCGACCCTGGCGTTTGGTAGGAGCCCCTGGACCGCCCGCAGCATGATCTCGTCGCCGAAGTTCTCCCGACCGAGCCACCCGATATAGGAGACCCCCGGTACCGGCTCCCCTCCGGTATCCGGCTCGAGACGGGCGCTGCGAGTCGTGTCGAGGCCGATGGGCCGATAGGGTTTGCGCTGCGCCTTTGCCACTGCGAACCGGGCCACCGCAACCGCGGCACGCTTGGCCCCGCCCTTGGTGACGTCGTCGACGAAATGGGTCCGTTCCCCGGTGATGGAGGGGAACTCATCCGGCATCTCGTCGGTAGGGCTGAGCGCCGGTATCGCCACCATGCCGTCCCGCAGCGCCTTAGTGTCGGACAGCCGCATGACTTCCTGCCACATGCCCGCGGCGTCCGCGTTCTCGTCGATCAATTTTGCCCACTCACGCCGTCTCGTCATTGCGAAGATCGGCAAATCGCCCCATGCCGAATCGATCCCCACAATCGCCTCGTCGTAGAGGTATGTCGTCGAACCATCCCCCGCAACCACCTGATAGCCGGTGCGCACGATCGAGGCCCGGGGGTTGGCATCGAGACGCCGTACCGCTCGGCTCGCCAGCCTGTGATCGAGCGACGCCCACCCGTGCAGGATGGCGACGTACTCGCCGCGGCTGGCCCGCAGCGCCTCCCGGAAGCCCGGTGAGCCGTCCGCGTTCGGGGGGATGACCGTGAGCCGTGGGTCGCCGCTGAGGGTCTCGCCCAGGAGATCCACCTCGGGTGAACCACCGACGAGGATCACCTCGAAGTCGGTGAACGTCTGCTTGAGGATCTGGTCCCATAGCTCTTGAGCGCGACCGGCGACGGTCGGGGTGATCAGCCACGTCAGTTTCGGTGTCTCGTAGATGTAGCCACGCTCCGACTTCCGGTAGAAGCGGTGCGGGATCTTCGCCTGGATGATCCCTTCGTTGGCCGAGCGCGCCCGTTGCCGCCAGTCGGAGGTGTCGCCCTCGTCCTGTTGGGTCTGGTGGTAGATCGCCGCGCTGTTCTCCGGGACGAAGAAAAAGCCGTCGTTGAAGAGACGCCAGCCCAGCTCTGTATCCTCGCCGCCCCACCGGTCGAAGTCCTCGCAGAACCCACCGATATCGATGAAGGCCTGCCTCGGGATCGAGAAGTTGGATGAGACGAGCGAGCGAAACGCCTCATCGCCGAGCCGCAGGCCTGCAGTACGCCTGTAGAAGACCCGGCGGAAGTCGTCGGGAACGAGACCGGGCTCGGGGTTGGTAGTGCTGGCGATTCGACTTCTGAGGTCGGCCCGGCCGCGGCGCAGAGCGTCCCGGTCGATCTCCGACGTGTCGAGGTGGTGTCGGGAGCCGATGACGACCAGGTTGCCCGCGTGGCGATGCCAATCCGCATGACGTCGCACCAGTTCGGGATCGGGGACGCAATCGGCGTCGATGAACACCAGAACGTCGGCATCGGTCGCCGCCGAACCCAGGTTGCGAGCCCGGCCTGCCCCGTAGCCGTCGTGCTGCTGGCGCACCAGCCGCACCTCGAGATCACCTTCGAATTGCGAGATCACGGCGGCGACGTCCTCGTCCGATCCATCGTCGGCGACGACCACCCGCAACGGGGTGTAGGTCTGCGCCACGAGACCGGCCAGGGTGTTGGCAAGCAGATCGACCCGGTTGTAGACCGGGATCACAACCGCGACCGAGGGCTCCGGGCCGGGGGGCATCGAGCGCACCCCGCGGTAGTCGTTCTCGGCCGCAACGTACCGTGGCATGGGTCCTCCGGTCAGGTGGTGATGACCCGCTCGTGCGCCAGTATCCGGTACGACTCAGCGTTCAGGTCGACACGAAGCAGACCGTCGTGGTGGGTCACCGTGGCGTCCGGGAGCTCGCGGATGACGTACTGTTCGATGACCTCGATCTCGCCTGCGGCGTAGATGTAGCGCCGGGCGGCCTGGAGGGCACGGACCAGGTGCCGGGTTCCTTGCGGACCGATGGCGACGGCCTCCATGGTGTCGGGGTTGAGCTGTCCGATCCGCCCCTCTCCATCCCACACTTCGCGGCTGGCGAGCTCGGAGGCGAGATCGGGGAGCCCGAACTGTGCCAACCGCTGCACCTCGACGTCCTCGTCTATCAGCGCAGCCATCGGGCTCATCTCACGGATCGACTCCTCCCCGACCGGAGCCTTGATCCCCTTGATGATCTCGACGAGGTCGTCGACGTTGTGGTCGTAGGTGTGCCTGCCAACGGCATACTCACGCGCCTCGGCAGCGATCGCCGCCATCTCACCCGGCTTGCTCAGCAGACGCTTGACCTGGGCGACGGCATCGTCTTCCAGCACGAAATAATGCTTGCGCGGCACGATCAGATCGGTTCCAGGAAGGTCGTCGGTGACCAGGATCGCACCGGAGCCAATCGTCTCGAGAACGCGCATGGTGATCGGGTAGTGACGGGTGCCGCCCTCATTGAGGATGATCTTCGCATTGGCGTATATGTCGGCCATCTCTTGTGCGGTCACGTCGGACCTGAATGCGGTGTGCTTCTTGCCGAGCGCCTGCTCCAGCGTGTCGACGAGCTGCTGACGCTTGGCATACGTGCCCCCCTTGCGACGCAGCTGTCCCCCGACCATGGACGCGTCGTACTTGCGCTCCCGCCACGGAACCGAGGCGTTGACCAACTCGGGGGCAACCCCGAACGTGAACCGATGCACCGGAACCGGGAAGCGGTGTGCCAGGTGCCAGGAGTGGGCCAGCAGCACGGCGTTGGCGCCATAGCGCTCGACCAGACGCAGATTGGTGGGAATGTGGTGCTCACCGTGGTGCACCCAGTACAGGACTGGAATACCCGGGTTGAGCCCCTTGACCTGCAACCCCGGGTACGGCCCTTCCACGAACAACACCGCGTTGGTGTCTGGCGATAACGTACGCCAGTCGATCTCCTGTGTGTGCAGGTCGACCGTGATACCCGCCCGGACCATCGCCGCTTCGAGGTATTTGCCCGGGTTGGTGTCGGTCTTGCGATAGCACAACGCGATGCGCAGATGCCGGTACCGGTCCGGCTCCGGAGTGTACGGCTCGCGCTCGTCGGCGGGGGTCAGGTAGCGGCCACCCGGCCCGGCGGGTGACACGCTGAGCTCGGGGTTGTGCGGGGCGAGGTCGACGAGGTCGCGAGGCCCCGCGTCGCGCCAACGCGGATCACGAACGACCGTTGCTTCGGTCCCGGAGACCGCGGCTACGGCCACCGGCACCGCCGCCTCAGATGTGGGATACACGATGTCCGGCTTGAAGCGGCGGACCGCTTCGGCCAGCCGGGCGTGGTGGAGCCGTCTTCGCAGGCCCTTGGTTTGCATCCTGCGCAGGATCTTGCCAACCCGGCCCCTGCCGACCGGGTAGCGAGTGGGTACGAACTTGACCTCGATACCGTCAGTACCGCAATCGGCAGCACGGCCACTGGCGACAACGGTGACCTGGTGACCGACATGGGCGAGGCTGCCGGCGAGCGTCATGGCACGTGGGTCGTTGCAGTACCGGCCGACTGCAACCAAGCAGATTCGCATGGGCGAGATGGTAGTGGATGAATCGCAGCGATAAGGAAGCCACGAACAGCGGTGGCGGCTAGCGGTGGGAATCACGTCGCCACACTTCACAGTACGCTCATGGGCTCTATGAAGATCTGCATGTTCGTGAAGAACTCGTTCGAGTACGACGCCCGGGTCACCAAGGAGGCAAAGACCCTCATCGGGGCAGGCCACCAGGTGACGGTGGTCGCCATACATGTCCCAGACAAGACCGCCGAGCACGAGGTGACGGCAGACGGCATCAACGTCGTCCGGGTCAGCCGGCTCAGCTTCGGGTTGGGCACGCTCAATAAGATCGCAGCTCGCTACGCAGGGTCGATCGAGACCCGCCACTCCCGTCTCACCGGCGAGGAGGTGGACGAGGACCGCGCCAAGGAGCTGAGCCAGTGGATACCGACCTCGACGGCCACTCCGAGCGACCAGGTCGAGGTCGTCGTTGCCGACACCGGCGACGCCGCATCGACTTATGTCAGCCGCCTGTGGGGGCGGGTCACAACACCGATCTTGCGGGGAATCGCCAGGCTCGCCAGGTTCGGATTCAAGGTGGTCAAGTTCCTGGTTGGCAGACAGGGCCGGGCGCTGAAGACGTGGGCAATCAACCGGCGCATGATCGAGGTCGGGCTCGCCGCAAAGGCCGACGTCTATCACTCCAACGATCTCAACACCCTCTATGTCGGGTGGATGTGCAAGAAGCGCACACACGCCCGGCTGGTCTACGACTCGCACGAGCTGCAAACCGAGCGCAACCGGATGACGCGGTCATGGCGGTGGTGGGCTGCGTGGAACGAGAGTCATTGGCTCCCTCACGCCGACGCAATGATCGTCGCCTCGCCGTCGTGGATCGACATCAACCGCGGAAAATACGGCAAGGTCCCCAACCCGTCGGTGAGCATCATCAACACCCCGGCGCTCGAGGTGATCGACCACCCCCGGGATCTTCGCGGCGAGCTCGGCATACCCGCCGATGCTCCCATCCTGATTTATCAGGGATCGATCCAGGAGAACCGCGGCATCGAGCCGGCGATCGATGCGGTCACTCTGCTCGGCAAGGCCGTGCTGGTTGTAGTCGGCTACGGCTACTACCGGCCCGAGCTGGAGGCGGACGTGCGCAAACGTGGTCTCACCGACCGGGTCAAGTTCTTCGGGCCGATCCCGAACGACGAGCTTCTCCAGTGGACCGCCGCGGCCGACATCGGAATGTGCAACATCGTCAACTCGTCGCTCAGCTACTACACCTCGCTTCCCAACAAGCTGTTCGAGTACATCATCGCCGGGATTGCGGTGATCGGGTCGGACTCCCCCGAGATCGGCCGTATCGTCAAGGAGGAGGGTGTAGGCGAGGTAGCGGATCCATCCGACCCGGAGAGCCTGGCCAACGCCGCACGGCTCATCCTGAGCGATCTCGGCAAATACCGGGCCGCCACCAGGGCGGCGGCGCAGAAGTACAACTGGGGAATCGAAGAGCAGAAGCTGCTCGCCCTCTACCACGGTCTGATGTAGCGGGTCCGGCCTTATCCTGCGGCGCCCCCCGCCGACTTGGTCGGTAGGCACATCGCAAGCAGGGGATGGTGCCATGAGCGACGTTGTACTGGTTGGACCGTTCTGGACCCGGGCCGAGACCGCTTCCTATCTCGGCCTAACGGACAGCCAACTGCTGCAGCGTCGCGACCTGGTACGTCTGGAAGGTCGTTGGCTGGAGGAAACCTATCCGGCCTTCCAGTTCAGCGACCGGACGGTCCGCCACCAGGTTGCCGCCATCGTCGAAGAAACCGGCGACGACCTCCCCGGCACCGCCATCGCCGACTGGCTGTGCCGTGCCAACCCTCTCCTGGGTGCCATGTCGCCTATTGCCTGGTTCGAGGCCGGGCTGAGCCTCAAGACGGCAATCACCGCCATCCACGCCGACCTGGAAGAGGTGCGGCGCCGCGTCGCCCCCACAGTCGCCGCGGCGTCGTAGCCAACCGCGGCCTTCCCTCTCCCCCTGGGAGACGATGCGGAGCGAAGCGAAGCGTTCCTTCCCTCTCCCTCTGGGAGAGGACGCCGAGCGAAGCGAAGGCAGGTGAGGGCCTCGCGTGGCACCGTGTTCCTCACAAGGCCCTCATCGCCTCGCTACGCTCGGCACTTCTCCCACAGGGAGAAGGAAGAAGTCGGCTCGCCGCGGCGTCGTAGCCAATCGCTGCCTTCCCTCTCCCCTGAGAGACGATGCGGAGCCAAGCAAAGCGTTCCTTCCCTCTCCCCGGGAGAAGGAAGAAGTCGGCTCGCCGCTGCGCTCGGCACTTCTCCCAGAGGGAGAAGGAAAGAGTCGGCTCTCGTGTCACTGGCGGGTGATAGACGTGAGCGTATGCCTGATCAAGACCCCGAACTCACCCTGTTCGCCCGCGACATGAGGAAGGATCCCACCCGCGCCGAAGCGATCCTCTGGTGGTGTTTGCGCGGAAGGAGCCTCGGCGTGAGGTTCCGGCGGCAGGTCCCCATCGGGCCTTACATCGCCGACTTCGCCTGTCTGTCGCATCGCATCGTTGTCGAGATCGACGGGCTCACCCACGACGAGCCGGAGCAGGTGCAATACGACCGGAGCCGCGACCAGTGGATGCAATCCCGAGGATGGACCGTGATCCGGACAAACGATGACGATGTGTGGTCAAACCGCGAGACGGTAATCGGCGAGATCCTCATCGCTCTGGGACAGGACCCGTGGTGACTCCCTCTCCCTCGGAGAGACGATGCGGAGCGAAGCGAAGCGTTCCTTCCCTCTCCCTCTGGGAGAGGATGCCGAGCGAAGCGAAGGCAGGTGAGGGCCTCGCGTGGCACCGTGTTTCTCATAAGGCCCTCATCGCCTCGCTACGCTCGGCACTTCTCCCAAAGGGAGAAGGAAAGAGTCGGCCCAATGCGCTCGGCACTTCTCCCACAGGGAGAAGGAAAGAGTCGGCTCTGCGCTCGGACCGCTTAAAGACCTAGGGCTCTGGCGAAGAACGAGGCCATCTCGGCTCGGGTCAAGGGACGGGCCGGGCAATACTCCGTGTTGTCGGGAGGATTGCAGCCGAGTGTGATCTCGTTGGCCGCCATCGCGTTGATAGAGGCCTCGAACTGGTTGCCGTCGTCGTCGACGAAGAAGTCGGCGCCGTTGGGGGCTGCGAACCCGTACGCCCTGACGAACAGCTCGGCAAGCTCGTCACGTAGCAGCGGCTGGTCGGGGCAGTACTCGGTCTCGGTGCAGCCGAACGCGATGCCTGCCTCGGCCAAGGCGTCGATATCGGCGTGGAACACACTGCCGGTGTCGTCTGTGAAGTAGTCGGTCTCCGTGTCGGGCAGGTCGAGGTTGCGTCGCAGGAATGCGGCCATCTCACCGCGGGTGATCTCACGCTCGGGGCAGTACATGTCGTTGACCGGCGGGTTGCAGCCCTTGGTGATCCCGACAGCGGCGATCTTGTTGATGTTGGCCTCGTGGACCGAGTTGTCGTCGTCACGGAATGCATCGTGGTTCGGGCTATCGAGCGGTGCCGTGATCCGGATGGCGGCATCGACTTGCGGCGTGGGGTTGACCACCGTGCCGTCGGGCATGTGCAACTCGAAGTGGAGGTGGGAGTGGACTTCCTCGGCGTTGCCGCTGTCGCCAACGTAGCCGATGAGTTGCCCGGCCTCGACGTGGACACCGGATTCGATCCCCGGGGCGAAGCCCCAACCGAGGCCGTCGTCGGTTCCCGGTGTGTCATTGTTGAGGTGGATGTACCACGACTCCCAGCCGTCGTCGTGGTTGAGGGCCATGGCGCAGCAATCACCACCCTGCTCGTCGTGCATCCAGCCAACCGTCCCGGAGGCCACCGCCACGACGGGGATCATCTTGTCGGCCATGATGTCGACACCCTCGTGGGTGCGTCCCCCGGACCGCGGAGCACCAAAGGTGTCCGAGTAGTAATTCTCCCCTACCACCGGGAAGATCATCGATGCGCCGTAGAGCTCCTCGTCGGCGCGGGCCTGCGGGGCCGTCGTGCCCGCCGACGCCAGCGTCGCCGTCACGAGCGCAAAAGCGAGCAGCGCTCGCATCCTGCCGTTCATTTCACTTCTCTCACTCGCTTCTGAGACCGCTACGCCACAGAAGCGTCGCCGATGTTCCGTCGGTGAGGTATCTCACCCAGCAGCGTGCCCCACGGGAAATACGAGTTCCCTTGCCCGCTACTGATACACAGCCATCGGCAGTCGTGCGGAAGATCTTAAGTTGGGCTCGGCGGCTAACTGAAGTCGACCTCGACATAGCGGGGGACGATCTCCATCCACACCGGCCCGGCCGGCAGCGTGAATTGGGCTCCGTTGTCGTCGAGGAACACCCACCCGTCCGATTGCGCCGCACGCAGCCATTGCCCGGTGACGACCTGCCCCCCGTGGAAGACCATGACGTCACCAAAGCCGATGACGTCGAAGGTGGGCACGTCGGCCCCGGCGCTGTCGGTGTAGCCGGCCGAGCGCTGTGCTGCCTTGAGCACGATGATCGTGTCGGTGCTGAAGCCGGTCAGGTCGGCGTCGTACTCGGGATAGATCTGATACGGCTCACCGTTGACGATCCGCGTGTACTGACCCGAGCCGGAGTCGTACTGCCACTCGACATCGGCGATGCCGGAGAACGGGATCGCCACGGAGGTGGCGGCGCTGCCGGTGAAGTCCCCGTCGCCGAACGGGAGTGCCGACACCGCCGGTGCCCCCTCCCCCGCCTCATTCTGGATCAGGGGGATGGTGGCTACCAGGTTGTACGGCTGCCGCCTCTCGATCTGCTGAAACAGGCCGTCGGTTCCCTCGTCGAGGATCTCGATGCCCGCGGCCTTGATCTCGCGGTAGACGAAATCCTGGCCCCCGGTGGTAACGAGGAACGGGCGCCAGGGGGCAAGCAGGTCGGCGTCGACGGGCCGAACCGAACGGATCGGACCGATCACCTTCGGCTCGTTCTCGAAGAACATCGCGGTGAGACGGGTGATGCCGCCCTCGACCGGGGCTTCGATGACCAGCTCGGCGTCCTGGATTCCGATGGGAGGGCCGGCTTCCGTCGAGTTGTCGACTTTGACGGCTACCACACGCACTTTGCTGGGCGTCTCGAGTACGGCTCCGGTGAGCGGGTTGCGGCCCACCTCCGCCGACGAGCTACCGGCCTGCGTGGTGTCCTGGGCAGTTGCGGCTCCTGTGGTCACCGTGACCGCCGGCGTCCCGGCCGTGGTGGTCGACCCGTTTGCGGATGTGCCGTCATCGGGCTCCTCCCCGCCACCGCCGCCAAACGCCATCACGATGATCACGACGATGGCGGCGAGCACGGCCACCCCCAACCCGCCGTAGAGAGCAGGTCGAGCCTTGACGGTTTCGATCAAACCGCTGAAACGTGAGCCGCCGGTCGGTTCCTGGTCATCCACCAATGTTCCACTCCTCCGTAATCAGCGCCGAATGGTAGGCCGATCGAGAGCTAACCGAGCAGCCCGAAGATCAGGTCCGCGGCCCGATCCTCCGACCGCACCTCCGGGTTGATATCGATCTGTCTGGTGAAGAACGGGGCGCAGCGGCTGCGATAGTCGGACCGCCAGCCGTGCGCTTCCTCGATGGCCGCGACCAACTCGGCGACGCTCTCCGTCTGGCGGAAGGCGTCTCCCCCGTGGGCGAAGGTGGACACCGTCTCGCGGTGCGGATTGTGATAGACGAACGGGATACCGCGCGCCATCGCCTCGAAAGGCACCGTCGAGAACCGGCTCACCAGCACGCTGGCCCGCAGGAGAAGCCGCGAGATCGGGACCGTGCTGACATGCGGCACCCGGCGGGAGCGACGTTCGGCAGGGTGAATCGCCACGGTGTAGCCGATGCGCAGCTGCTCGCATGCTTCGACTGCGCTCTCGATCCACCGGGCGCGTTGCTCCTCGAGGACGCCGTAGGTGAAGTTGAGGTTGATGACGACATGCTCCTCCTCGACCGGCATCACCGGGGCGTGAAACAGCCGCTCCAACCGGCTGCTGCCGACGATGAAGCGGCTCCCGTCGAGTGCGTCGAAGTCGTTTTGCCCCTGGCACAGGATGTGGTCGGCGGTTCGGTAGGCGTTGCGAGCGTACGGGGTGTCGACGTCGCCGAAGTCCTGCGCACCCTCGACCTTGGCGAAGGTGGCGACGCCGGCTTCCCTGGCGGCCGCAACCACCTCGCCGTATCCCGCCCAGTCCTTCATGGTCACGACGGCACGCAACCCGGCAACCGCCCTGGCGGCGTCGGGAAGGGCAAACACCGGAGTGTCGTACCAGCCGAGCCCTGTGGCGATCCTCGGCCAGTGCGCCTCGCCCACGGCGACGATGGTCTCGTGGCCACGCCGGTTGAGCGCATCGTTGAGGGGCATTATCTCCGCCAGGTGGTAGGCGGCGCTCGGCAGCAGCAGAATCGATGCGGCCCTCCCGACCGGCGTGGGCCAGGGCAGAGTGGTGGGATCCGACGGCCTGCGGGTGGCGTCGGCCACGACCTCATCGAGCTTCTCGACCCGCGCGTTGAGATCCCACAGCGACCCGGCGCCGCCGCCGACGACCTCCTCCAGTTTCGCCACCTTGGATGCGAGCCGCATCTCCCTCTCGTCAGCGCGCACCCCGAGTCGGGCGACCACAACCAGGAGCGGGGCAACCACCGCCACTACGGCAACGAGGATTGCGATCAGCTTGCCCGGGGACAGGTCGAACCCGGCCGCAAGCGCCATCAGGGCAACCACGATCCCTCCGAGGACGACGGCCAGCCGCCAACCGGTCAGGTACCGAATCAGCTTGCCGATGTTCACGCGACGCCCCCGACGACAGCCGCCACGATCGCATCCGCCAGATCGTCGAAGTGGTCGATGACGATCACCTCATCGTCAAACAGTCGTTCCCTGCCCTCCGGCCGGTATGCGACGAAATGGACGCCCGCATGTCGGGCAGCCTGAATGTCGGAGAGTTGATCGCCGACCATCACCGCACGCCCGGGAGCGACGCCACGCTCATCGAGGAACGAAGCGATGATCTCCCCCTTCTTCGCCGGGCTTCCCTGCACCTCGTCGAACCAATGTTTGATCCCGCGCGCCGACACGATCTGGCGCAGTTCCTCGGTCGGCGTGGCAGACGCCACCAGCATCGGCACGACCCCGCGATGGGCATCGATGAACGCCGCGACCCCGGGAACGAGCGGTGACTCGATCACCTTGTCGCGGACAATATCGCCGAACCGGTCGGCCATCTCGCGGATCCACTCCTCGTTGTTCGGACGGCCGAGCATCTCCTCCTCGTAGTGCCGGATCTTGTCGTAGCGGGACACGCCGGCGTACTCGAGGTGGTAATCACGGACCGCGGCGGCGAACTCCGCGCCGTGCTCGTCGAGGTAGAGCTGGTAGAACGCGTCGGTCTTGACGTCCTCGGACTGGCAAATCGTCCCATCGAAGTCGAAGACGACTAGGTCGACAACGCCTGCCAGATCGGTCATGCGTCCAACTTCCGCAGCGCGTTGAGTAGGTTCTGCAGCGCCTCGCTCTCCATGAGCTGGCGAGCTTCCCGGGCGTACGAGCCCATATGGGCGGTCAGCACTACGTTGTCGAAGTCCTTCAGTGGACCGGTGTACGGCTCGTCGGCGAACACGTCGAGTGCCGCCGCGTCCAGCTTCCCGGACTTCAGCGCAGCGACCAGCGCGTCCTCGTCCATGACCCCGCCCCTGGAGGCGTTCACCACGATGGCGCCCTGGGGCAGAGCCTCGATGACCTCGGCACTGACGAGATTTCTCGTGTCCTCCGCCAGCGGGGTGTGAATAGTGAGCAGGTCGACGCGCGCCGCCAGTTCCTTGACCGAGTTGACCCTGTCATATTCGACGGTGGCGACGTGCGGGTCGTAATAGAGGACGTCGGCCCCGAAGGCGGTCACCAGATCGGCGACCCGTGTCCCCACCCTGCCCAGACCGACAACGCCGACCGTCCGCTTCGCCAGCAGAGAGCCCATGATTGCCTTCCAGGTGCCTCCCCTGATGAGGCGATCCGACTGGGGAATACGACGTAGCGCCGCCATCATCATGCCGATGGTGAGCTCGGAGACGGCCGCCGCCGGTGCCTGTGGTGTGTTGAGACAGGCGATGCCGCGCTGGGCGGCAGCGGCCAGGTCGACCGAGTCGAACCCGGTGCCACAGCGGGAGATCACCTTGAGCTGCGGGTTGGCGGCAAAGACGGAATCGGTGAGCGGCTCCACCCCGGCAAGGATGCCCACGACCGCACCGTCGCTGAGCAGCTCGGACACCTCGCTCTCGGTGAGCTTCCGGCCGTATTGAGATCGCACGATCTCCCAACCGTCGCCACGAAACTCGTCGAGCAACTGGTTTTCCATGTTGAAGTTGGAGGTGGTGATCGCGATCGCTCGCTGTCCCATTTACGGGTCCTTTCGAAGGCAGGAAGGCACGTATCGCAATAGGCTACCCTACGGTGGCCGGGTCACCGCAGCCCGGGCTACCTACGGGAGAAATCAGCTCGATGGCGACTCTCAGAGAAAAGCTAGACGGCGGCCGGGTCACCATTGGATCGTGGATTCAGCTCGGCGAAGAGGCGTTGACTGAGATGCTGGCCACCGGGCCGTTCGACTGGCTGTGCATCGATCTGGAGCACACCACCATCTCCATCGCCCAGGCGGGCAAGGTCATCCGCATCGCCGACCTTGCCGGTTGCCCGACACTGGTGCGGCTCAGCTCGCACGACCCCGCCCAGATCAAACGGGTGCTCGACGCCGGCGCCACCGGGATCATCGCACCGATGGTCAACACCGCCGCGCAGGCAAGAGCCGTCGTCAGCGCCGCCACCTATCCCCCGACCGGGACCCGCGGCGTCGGGCTGGCGAGGGCGCAGAGCTATGGGGTCGGTTTCCCCGAATACCTGAAGCGGATGGAGCGTGACCTCGTCTGCATCATGCAGGTGGAGCACATAGAGGGTGTCGACAACCTGGAGGAAATCCTGACGGTGGACGGCGTCGACGGATTCTTCATCGGGCCGTACGACCTGTCAGCCTCACTCGGCCTCCCCGGCCAATTCGATCACCCCGACGTCGTTGCCGCCATGGATCGGGTGGCCGAGATCGTCAAGCGGCCCGACGTGATGGCGGGAGTGCACGTCGTGGAGCCGGAGCCGGACCGGCTGGAACGGATGATCGACGCCGGCTACCGCTTCATCGCCTACGCATCCGACATGCTGCTGTTCGCCCACCACCTGAAGACCGTGGGGACCGACATCGGCCGGGTGAGAGGAGAGATCGCGTGAGGAAGATCGACATTTTCATCCCGTTGAAGGGCGCCTCCCAGCGGGTACCGGGCAAGAACATGCGGCCTTTCGCGGGCCGCCCGCTGTTTCACACGATCCTGGCGACCCTCGCTGAAGCCGAGCTGGTCGACGGGGTGTACGTCGACACCGACAGCGACGTGATCGCCGAGTCGGCGTCCGTCTTCGACCATGTCACGGTGATTCGCCGCAAGGAAGAGCTCCTCGGCCATGACGTCTCGGTGAACTGGCTGATCAAGGACTTCCTCGTCGACAACCCCGGCATCGAGCATCTCGGCCAAACGCACTGCACCAACCCGCTGCTGTCGGCTGCGACCATCGACGCCGCAGTTGCCGCCTACTTCGACAACGAGGAGGCCACCAGCCTGTTTGCGGTGACGCGGATCCAGGCCAGGCTGTACGACAAGAACGGCAAGGCGATCAACCACAACCCCGACGAGCTGCTGCCCACCCAGGACCTCGACCCGATCTACCTGGAGAACTCGAACCTGTACTTGTTCGAGCGCAACGCCTTCTTCCAGGAGGATGCCCGCATCACCTCGAAGGCAATGATGTGGGAGATGGACCCGTACGAGGCGGTCGACATCGACGAGGAGAAGGACTTCCGCATGGCCGAAGCGCTCCACAAAGGCATGATGCGGCTAGGGTCTTAGCCTCATCGACGTACCGGACCTGCGACCCACAACAGCGTGCAACCCCGGGGACCCGTCTATTCTCAACCCCATGTCCGGATCTGGAATCGCGGGCGTCTCCGTGCTGATGCCTGCATATAACCTCGGAAGCGCCATCGGCCCCAATGTCGATCGCGTTGCCGTGATCGTGGATACGTGGAACGGGTCTCAAGTTGTTGTTATCGACGATGGCAGCACCGATGACACCCGGACCCAGGCCGAGAAGGCTGCCGCCGATTGGGACACGGTCCTAGTCGTCGGCTATGACGTGAACCGGGGGAAAGGAGCAGCTCTCAAGGAAGGCTTCGCTCACACAACCGGCGACACGATTGTATTTCTCGACGCCGACCTGGATCTTCCACCAGAGCAGCTCCCCTTGTTCCTCAACACGTTCGCAGCATCCAACGCTGACGTCCTCGTTGGGGCCAAGCTCTCTGCCATGGAGAGGGGACGGTATCCCGCGTTGCGGCGATTGTTGAGCATTGTGTTCGCCGCCGTGAACCGTCTCTTGTTTCGCCTCCCCATCAGAGAAACCCAAACTGGCCTGAAGGCATTCAGACGACAGACACTCGAACCTGCGCTTCAAGCGATGGAGACAGTCGGCTACGCCTTCGACCTCGAATTGCTAGTCCGTATCCACAAGGCCGGAGGGTCGATGTCGACGTCGCCCGTGACCCTGGCACACGGCGCGGCGGGGCACGTTTCGATCATGGCATTGATTAGGATTGGTTGGGACACCCTCAGAATCTGGGTCCGTAGTACCAGATGGCCTTGAGGGCCGGCGGTCACCTCGTCCCATTTGCTCGATCGACCTAGCCGCGATCGCAGAATGCGTGTCCGTAGCGTTGTTGGCTGACTTGATTGAGCGCGTTCGCAAGCTGCTTGTCACGCTCGAGGGCGCGATCACGATAGACCGCTGAGAAGTCGGCAAGAAGCCCACAACGCCTCTCGTTGCCCAGTTCCGACAGATCGAAATCGATGACTTCAGTCGCCAGGCGGTTGTTGATGATCGCCTCCGGATTCCGACTCGTGGCGGAGGCTAGGTTGCGTTCACGAAGAAGGTCTTCCCGAACGCGGGCAGAAGCAGAATTAGACAGGCAATCAGGACGAATGGCTCTCTTCTTGGTCGCCGACCCAGCCGAGCAACCAAAGCGCCCACGAACACACTGAGACCAATCGCCCACCCCAGAGCGCCAAACACGGAATCCCGCCAACCCGCACCGATAGCGAGGCGACCAGCCTGCATTTGAGCGCTGAGCGCGGGCGATCAGCGACCCGACGAAGACAGCTGCGACGGGCCAAGTGAATGCAAGCGGTATAGACCACAGCAGTCGGTCAGAGACTCCAGCACTCGGCGAGGACCCCGAGATGACACGAGCTTTGCCTGCGCGGTGGAATCGTAGCGTGGAAACGACATAGCCGATCGCTACCAGCATGATCACAGTTGCCCCGGCGTTCTTGAGGAAGGCACTCCATCCCGGATCTGCGGTACCGCTCCACCGATCGACAACGGCCCAGCCACTGCCTGGGAAACCTGAGAGTATTCGATCTCCCAGAATATGAAAGCGGAGGCGCTGAAGCTCAGATCGGACGCCGCGTAACAAGCACCTCCATTACAGGCATTTTGGATAAGAAGCCGAGTCGGCACGAAGACAACGACAAACCCGACCGCGGTGCCTAACACCGCTCTTGTCAGACGAAGTGAGACCACATCCTTCCACCGTATCCGGGCCAATTTCACACGTACAAACGCAAGGGCGGCTATCAGCAGAGTGCTTAGGTAGACAAGATCGAACGTGCTCGCTAACGCTGCTCCCAGCGCCACGTACCCAGCGACGGCCGGACGGGTCAGTGGTCCGGCAACTAGGTTCGCGTCTCGGCGACGACGATCGCCGCCCACATCGCGAGAGCCGATGAACCTACATAGAGAAAGGGGAAGAGCGTGAACGGACTCCCCGCCCCTGCCGCAACCACCGAGGCTGCAAACAGGATTGGGTAGACCCAGACCGCGGCCAGCAACACACTGTGCAATCGTTCCCTGCCGCCCGCCTCAGCAGACCTTGACAACAAGTACAGCGATACCAGGCCGGCCAGTCCGGCGACCACGATTATGCCCACTCGGAATAGACCATGGATTACTGGGAGGGGTGCACCAGTGATCGACGCGAACTCGAAAGAGAATGAATGCTCTGCGTAATCGAGCATTCTCCCGAGCGGTCGGAAGTTGCCCCGGCCGATGTAGAACGGTATCTCCTTGATCGCCGAGTAGACGATTCGGATCGGATTCGCGCCGATATGTGCCGTGTCTGTGTAGAACGCAAATCGCTCGTCGGCTCCAAACGGGAAAGCAAGCAGCGGAGTCGCGACCAGTCCACCGAGAACAGCCGTCCATCGGACCGCCCAGCGGAGAAGTGGGCTGTGCTTGTCGGCATTCAAAGGGAGGCTCCTGTTGTCGTCGGACTGCCAGATGCTAGGTCTCAGAACCGTCACCGCCATCAAACGAAGGGTGGCGCCGCGCACCCCATCAAGGATTATGATGCCAGCACGCCGTCGCGTGCGATTCCGAATCACTCGGGGCCACCTACGACTGGATGACCTTGAATGAAAAGCCCGATCTATGACTACCGGATCACCAACTACGACAAATCGTTGATCCCGAATCGATTCCTAGCGTTCCTCGAGGAGTCATCGTCAGATGCTGCCACTTGGGTATCGAGGTCTGGTCGCAGCCTGGGACACCCGGGCTGGGGAACGATCTATCACCTCGTCCTGTCCAGCCTCGACCCGAGCAGACACAATCTCATAGTCGAGACCGGTACCAACCTCGGGTCCACCGCGATCATCATCGCCCAGGCCATTGCCGATTCGGGGCGGGATGCCGTCGTGCACACTATCGAGATAGACCCCGAGGTTTACGCAACGGCCGCGGATCGGTTCGACCTGGCTGGCGTCTAGCACATGTCGTTCCACACCTGGGCGATTCACATGAAGTCCTGCGCGAGATTGTTGCGTCCGGTGAGCCAATCCGGCTGGCGTTCCTCGACGGCAACCATTTCCATGATCACGTGGTAGCCGAGTTCGAGATCGTGGTACCCGCCATGGCGCCAGACGGCCTCATCGTCTTCGACAACACCGGCCTGATCAGCGAGGACGACGAAGATCTCGTGTGAATGGAGCCCTCCGCACGATCCTGGCACATCATGGAGGCAATCTCGTAAACCTCCCCTTCTGCTCCTGGTATACGCCGGGGATGGCGATCTGGCAGAAGACGCCCTTTGATTCGATGGCACCACCCGAACCCGGGTCGTTCGTGCCCAACAAGAGCTGACAGAGCGTCTACTCCTTGAGCTGAGCGCGCAACCTCTCGACCGCAGGACCGAGCTTCAATTCCAGGTGCTCGCGGACTCTGTGGTTGCGCGACAACCTCAACTCCTCCAACTCGTTGACGAGAGCCTCCGCCTGCCCCTCCAGCTTCGCGATTCTTGCCACCATCGATTTGGAGAGACCCGCATTCTCGGTCCGGGCTTTCTCCACCGATCGGATGCGCTCGATGATCCGGTCGTTGATACTCGTCTGATTACCGGACGCCGTCTCCACCTTCCGAACACGCTCGACTATCCGGTCATTGGTGCGGACCTGGTTACCGGACGCCGTCTCCACCTTCCGCACGCGATCCAGAATCGCGGCGTTGAAACCACCCTGCCTGGCATCGGCCGACTCGGCCGCATTGATCCGTTCGTCCATCGAGCGATTCCACCCGAGCTGGTCCCGCGTCTTCTGGTCCATCGCATTTATACGACCATTGAGGGCGACGTGCTGTGCCGCTTGACTCTCCACCTCGGCCATTGCGTTTCGCAGCTCCGAGGCCAACTCGGTTGCCGCTTTGACGAGAAGGAGAACAACGACGAAAGCGAGCAGAGACGAAATCGCTCGTGCCGGCGCGCTCACCCATGCCAGTGCCACGGCCGCCACGGCCACGACAGCCGCAAGCGCCAGACTCACACGCCGCCGACTCCTGGTCTCGAGCAGCCCGATGATCCTCATTGTCGCCACATTCCTGCCTTGATGAATGCGTGAGTGTAATGGGCACCCACTCGCAATTGCCTTCGACAGCCAGCGCGCCGACACGGATAGGAGGTATTCTCAGATGCCGCTCCAAGATCGCGTGTCCACACGATGAACCTATCCGCCACCACTGCCATCATCACTATGGTCCGCAGCGCCGAGTTCCCTGCCGTGTGGTCCAGTCTCGGGACAGTCGAAGGCCAACTGAACGCAAATACCCACCAATTCCTGCTCCTCAACGATTTCCGGGACGAGAACCTAGAGCACGAACTGCGCGAGAGACAATTCACCCACCTACTCGCCCCCGGCGAGAACTTAGGAGTGGCAAGAGGCAGGAACCAACTCCTGGACGCGGCGTTGGCGTGGGGTGCCGAATTCATCGTGTCGCTCGATGACGACCTGATCGTGCCGGCAGACTTCGTGATTCGCGTCACGTCATGGCTTCGTGAGCGCCTCGCGACCGGCCAGAAGATCGGCATCGTCATTCCCACTGTTCTGGACTTCGCGCCAGTTGCCGAGCGCATCTGGGACTCAGCATGGATCGACACCGTCAAGGCGGGCAGACTCCGCGACGCCGATCCAACCGACGCGATTCGTCGCAGAATCAGCGGAGCATGGCCGGCGGACCTGCCACCGGACCTCATCTACCACGCAGGCATTCGTGACTGGAGACGCCACTACATCGACAGCTACCAGGGTATGGCGAGAACAGTCCACGACCTCTATCTGAATAGTCGCGGTCGACAACACCAGATCGACGAGACTACCGAGCTACGTCTCGATCCATCTGTCCGACGGGCCGCTGTCGACGGGTCAAGCGCTCCGTTTCCTATCGACACGGCCCCGGGCGGGGCATGTGCCTTCCCGGCGGCATTGGTCCAAACCGTTGGAGGGCTCGATGAAGCGTTCTCGCCATTTGGATACGAAGACAGCGACTTCGCCCTCCGAGCGGGTGCGGCCGGCTTTGACAATTACCTGGTGCCGTCGGAGCTTCTGCTGCACGACATAGAAGGGAGACGGGGTAGCCGCTCAGTGGCTGTTCTGCTGCAATCCCAAGGTCGTGCCCGGGCCCTACTTGCGAGAAAGCATATCGAACCACCTGACCGGTTGAGGGTTCTCGCCGAGGTGGGTTTCCTTGCACCACTTCAATCGATGGCGCTCAGCGATATCTACGGCGACGGATTCGGTTCGATGGCGGGCAAGGCACTCGGCTCGGCGACTGCCTATCTCGCAGGATTCGTCGAGGGTCTCTTGACGCGACCGCAGGTTCCCAGCCTCGGTTCCGACCTCGAGGAACCCGATCCGACCCCCACCAGTCTCCACAAGCGCACCCGGTTCAGCCACCAGTTCTGGAACGGAAGCCCTCGCGCCGGCCTTCCGCATTTCCTCCCTCTCGACGTCGAGATCGCGGGCGCCTGGCACCCGACGGGGGCGCGGTTCGTCCTCGACAAGCTGGTGATCGATTCCCCGGGCGCGTTTCGTGTCGCGCTACGGGGGGAACTCGGTAATGTTGCGGCGCGCGCGACGATGCAGGCAATCCCGACCCGCTTGCCTGCGAGCTACGGTTTCTGGCAGTGAGTGTCGAGGATTGGGGATTCCTCCGTCGTCTCGAAACGAGCGTCGCCTGGTTCCGGCGCCAGACAACCTCCGGATATCTTGCCGCCTTGCCGCGAACCGTGTCCGCAGCGTCGGGGCCGGCACAGCGATTCCTGGCGCTACGCGACGAACCGGCGGTCTACACACTCGATGTCCTGCCGGAAACACCCATAAGCGTTGCCGACTTGTACGCCCAGACACCGGGCATCAACCAGCGGCGACGGCTTGGAATCCGGTCAATGGTCAAGACCCTTACCCGCTACTAGTCTCGACTCGACCGACGCCAAGCGAGCCGCGAGACTCATCCGCAATGTCATACATATTCAGCCGTCTCCGTTCCACGGCCCTTCACCTGCTCTCGCTACGCGGGTTGCTAATAGCCTTAGGAGTAGCGACAGCCATCGTCTCGATCCTCAGCTCGGGGACTGTCTCTCAGGTCGCCGGGGTCGCTGGAGTCGGCCTGCTCTCCACGCTCGTGACTCTGATCAGCCTGCGCCAAACCGATCATCACACGCTAATCAGCAGACTCCAACGCAACCACAAGAAGCTCGCAAAACAGGGTCAGCGGATGATCAGAGCTGGCTCGTCCGGCCCTTTGATCGGACTGAGTGACAGCGCCCTCCACGTCGAGCGGTTGAGCCAGGCCAGGGCCGCGATTCTCCAGGTACGCGGGACGATAGCGACGGGAGTGACTCCCACGCCGACTGTTCAGCCTGCGGAGACTACAGGCGAGATCAGCGGGGTGGCACCCGCCGTCACAGTCGTCGTACCGCTCTACAACGAGGCTCGCTTTGTTGGAGCAACGCTGGAGTCTCTTCGACGTCAGACGTTCGACGACTGGGAATGCATCGTCGTCGACGATGCCTCTACCGACAACAGCGTGGTCGCTGCCCGCCGCTACACGAAGATCGATGGCCGGTTCCGGCTGGTGCGACACAAGGTGAATGGCGGTCTCAGCGCAGCACGCAACACCGGCCTCAGGCTCGGTCGCGGGAGATACATCACGTTCCTCGACTCCGACGACATACTCATGGCTGACAGCCTCATCGACCGCCTCGAGACCATCGCCGGTGCCGACATAGACATTGCGGGGGCGTTCTGCGGCGTTCGGCAGACGCCGGAGGACGTTGCGCTCGACTCCCTGCAAGATCACGAGGATTGGCCGAACCAAAGGTTTGTTGATTTCGTCTCGTCCAACGCGGAATGCCCGTTCAATGCCCACGCGCCCCTCCTCTTGACAAGCGTGGTTCGTTCGGCCGGTGGATTCGACGAATCGATGCGCGATGGCGCCGAAGATTGGGACTTGTGGCTCCGCATCATGCGAAAGGGATACGGCTTCATACCGTCAAGATGGATAACCGCTGTCTACCGGCAGAAGCGCCACTCGATGGCCAAAGCGGGTGCGGAGAGTCACGTCGGTGAGGCACAGCAACTGATCGCCAGAGCGTACGAGCCCAGCGACCGCTCCCTGTCGGATACCGCTGGCGTGCACGCGTTTCCGCTCGCGCTTCCGGACTACCAGAAACAGCTCGTTCTAGCTCGCAGGGCGATTCAATACGCAGCGACGTCTGTGGCGAGAGGCGATACCGCGGCCGCCAAAGCCATCCTCTCCGACCCCGCTACGGTCGTTGAGCCGTGGATGGAGCGTCATTTCAGCTTCGATGCGGTCATCCAGGCCGGATTCAGGAGAGCGTTCGGCCTCGGTCCTCGGGAAGCGGACGAGCTGGCGCCCGATCTGGAGCCGCTCGGTGAATGGGTACGGTCACTGATCGCGTCCCAGCCCGACCGTGGCGGTCCTCAAAACGACAAGGACATGGCGCCGGGGTTCGACACGCTGTTCATTCCCCAAAATGCCGCACAGGCCGACGCCATGGTCCGGGCCACCCAAACGGTGCCGGAGGACCACTCCGTCGCATTCCTCAACATCGAGCGAGTTGCCGGAGCCGCCGGAGTAGCCGACGTAGTCGCGGGAACGTCCTACCCGCAGTACTCACTCAACGAGTGGATACTCAACGGTCTCAGACACGTACAGACGGTCGTGTCTTTCCCGCGCGACGCGGCAATCGAGGAGATACTGACCGTGCTCGAACCGACGGGCGGGCTGGTCGTTGACCTACGACTGCCAGGTGATGAGGTGATGACGCTCGATGACCGGCCCGACTATGGCAGACAGATCACCACCGTAGACGCTTCGGGGCTGGCCGCACGGCTCAGCAGCATCGGCCCGACGTATCCCACAGTCTCTCTTGGCGACGCCACAGGCAGGTTCGGGCCGTGGACCGGGCTGACCGACCCAACTCCTGACGAAAGCTGGGTAATCGAAGAGTACCCCGACACGTTTTTTGATCCTGACGCCATCGCTCGCTTCAAGAACATGCACAAGGGCGAGCGATGCGTCATCATCGGCAACGGGCCGTCACTCAACGAGGTCGATCTCCGCAAGCTGAAGGATGAGTACACCATCGGGGTGAACGGCATCTTCTATGCCGCTGAGCGCATGGGGTTCGATCTGTCCTACTACCTCGTCGAAGACACCGCGGTCATGGCCGATAACGTCGAGGCTATAAGGAACTACAAGGCCGGCCACAAGTTCTTTCCCTCGATTTATCGAAACCAGATCGGGGAAGCACCCAACGTGACGTATTTCATGATGAACCGCGGTTTCTATGCACCGTCGTCTCCTGCGTACTGCATCCCACGGTTCTCCACAGACCCGACTCAGAGAATGTACAGCGGGCAATCAGTAACGATCATCAATCTCCAGGTCGCCTACTACATGGGTTTCTCCGAGGTTGTCCTCATTGGAATGGATTTCTCCTACACCGTGCCATCCGATGCGAAAGTGGAAGGAGCGCTCATTACATCGATGGGCGACGACCCGAATCATTTCCACCCCGACTATTTTGGCAAAGGCAAGGTCTGGAAGGACCCGAAGCTCGACCGGGTCCTTGCGAACTACCAGCTTGCCAAGCTGATGTATGAGGCCGATGGGAGGCGAATCGTCAACGCAACGCCGGGCGGCAAGCTGGAACTCTTCGATCGCGTGCCGTACGAGGATCTGTTCGGCTAGATCCGTGGGACACTATCCCGGCCATGCCTGAAGGTCACGCCATATCGAGATATGCCGCGCATCATCGCGATATGCTCGCCGGCCGTACGGTTGCCGCGACGTCTCCGCAGGGGCGCTTCAGCAAGGGAGCGGCCCGGATCAACGGCCGCAAGCTGCTCGACGTCGAGGTCCACGGCAAGCACCTCTTCTACCGCTGGGAGCGAGCGGAGTCTCTGCACGTGCACCTCGGGCTGTACGGCAAGTTCCGCGCCTTCACCGGTGACCCGCCGCCGCCGACACCAAACACCCGGCTCACCCTGGCTGCCGGAGGGGCGACGATCTACCTCGCGGGGCCGACCACGTGCGAGCTGATCGATCCTTCGAGGGAGGCGGAGATCAGAAGCCGGCTCGGACCCGACCCGCTCAAAGCAGGCTCGCCTGGCAACAATGCGGACGAACTAGCGGCCAACCTATCCCGCCGAACCATTCCCATCGGAGCCGCGGTCATCGACCAGAGCGTGATGGCCGGTATCGGCAACATCTATCGGGCCGAAGCTCTCTTCCTAACGGCCATCAACCCGAGGACACCCGCCAACGAGGTTTCGCGTGCCAAGGTTGATGAGCTGTGGCGCACCAGCGTGGCCTTGCTGGAACGTGGTGTGCGAGAGGGGAAGATCGTCACCGTGCCGCGGCCGCGGGGACGAGACGAGACGGACGGTCTCTACGTGTACCAGAGGGACCGGTACCCCTGCCGGAAGTGCGGCGGTCCCATCTCCAGTACCGAGATGGCCGACCGGAAGATCTGGTGGTGCGAAACCTGTCAACCGGGGTAGAGCCACCTGGTCTCACCATCTTCGCCATTTGCTCGCACCTAGCCTGAATCAGCTCGTTCGACTTAGGCGGAATTGAAGGGAAGGGAGAAACGTGCTGCTCGCGTCGGCCGATCGCGATTCACTCGGATAGACCCAGAATCACATACGAGCCGTTCTCGAGCACAGGGCAATAGCGCTCTCTGCCAAGTACATCGAGGGTACGAAAACAGTCGCCATCAGCCAGCAACAGCGGCCGAACAAATGAGAAGAGATAGTCCTGGCCAGGTCCCTTGGCGAGCCAGTCGTCGTACCGCGCGTCAGAGAACATGACTATATAGCCGGGCTTCTCCTCACGGAGGAACGATGCCGCCAGCATCAGCCGCTGTCGTGCTATGTCGGTATCAGGTTGAGGCAGGTCGGCTACGAGTTCGGGCTCGGGATCGGTTAGGCATCTGTAGTAGAGGCAGTACGGGCCGGGTACCCCCGGTGCGCTGGCGTATACAGCGGCGCGCCATTCTTGCCACCACATCCAATCGAGCAGAATGGCGTCATCGGGAGATGAGCGCTCGTCGAGCCAAGCGGAGACCTCAACCGACTCCTGGGGAACGCGAGCCTGCCATGACCGATACGTCTGAAACCAAACTCCATGTGCATTGATCCCAATCAACACGAGCAAAATCAACCCGAGCAACGCTGAGGACACCCGCCCGACGCGGCCGAGCCAATCAGATCCGAGAGCGGCCAGAGCCAACAGGCCAAATAGCGCTGGGAATACGTAGGCCCGTTCCTGTCGGTGAATCGCTCCTACGGCTATCTCAGAAGTGAAGAGCACTGCCGACATCAACCACCCGGCGGTCAGCAACACCCCGAGAGTCAGCGACCGGCGCACCAGTGTGTACGCGGCGAGCAGCAGAACCGCAACGCCAAGAAAGGGAAATACGCCCATTCCCCAGATGATCTCGCGCATACGTTCATCAATCACGACATCGAAAAACGGCACTCGTGAGAAACGCCTGATCGATACGTAGGACTCCGCGTTTGACGTCAACTCAATGAGAGCCGTGATCAGCATTACGGGGGCAACACTGACGACGGCAAACGCGAAAGCAGACCACCACTTTCGCTCCAGCAGAGGAACAAGGGCAAGCCCGGCAAACACCACTGCTGCCTCGGGTCGCACCACCGATGCTGCTGCCACCGGTAAGGCACCGAGAATCGCGTCCCGCGGCCTCATGATCGGATGAGTGAGAACTCGAAACACCGCAAGACCTACCAGCAACGTCGCCAAGTTCTCGCCGAAAGCGTGGTGTGCAATATTGATGATCGGTGTTGAGGTCACCGCAAGTGCCCCGAACACGATGGCCGCCCTGATACCGAAACGCCGCCAGACACCGACAACGATCAGCAGAAGGCCCGCGATGACACACAGCCACCCGGCTACCCGGTGCACCTCGATGAAGCCTGCCGGTGAATCGATAACTACTCGTGCGACCCAGTTCAACAGCCCCTTGAAGGCCGCATCGCCTGGGGGATGGATTTGCGTCCACGCCTCAGACGACAGCAGATAGGAAGCCAGCGACCGGGGAGTAGAGACCTCGTACGAGAACAGGAGCCGGGCTGCCTCATCCCCTAGGTAGTCGAGTGGAACACGACCTATGACCAGAGCTACCAACCAGGAAAGTGCGAAGCCGACCGACGATGCCGCCACGATCCAATAGATCAATGCGTCGCGGCCGAATCGATTGCCCTCCGGAGACACGCCCGTCATCCGATAGAGGCTAGGCGGTCGACTCCATTCCCCAGGAACCGCACAACCTGCGTTGCCCCAGCCGAGCCGCAAGTCAAACACGTGTGCCACCGAATCGATCAATATCTCGCCGCTCGATCCCACGACGCATCTCGTCGCAGAGGACGAGCGTATCTACGAAGAGGAGCACAGAGTCGAACCGGAGACTCATTGGTCCAGTCCCGCGGTCGCATCTCGAGCGCCCAGATTGGCGCTCGGACGATCGCCGGTGTGAGCCAGCCGGGCTGCGGCAACCTCGACGATCCAGCGCCTCTGTCACAAGGCCCTCACGGGCTTTGCTTCGCTCGCCACCTCTCCCACAGGGAGAGGAAAGAAAGTAAGGCCCTCACCGGCTTCGCTTCGCTCGCCACCTCTCCCATAGGGAGAGGAAAGGGGGTCACTCGGAATTTGCGTCGGCCAGCGCCTGGATCAAAGCGACAACCTGGGCCACCGACTCTTCCAGGGGCTCGCCTTCACCGATTCGGGCGTCGGGGTGGAGGGGCTCCTCGTAGGGGTCGTCGATGCCGGTGAATCCCGTGATCTCCCCGGCCCTGGCCCTGGCGTACAGACCCTTGGGATCTCGGGTCTCGCATTCTTCGAGCGACGTCGCCACGTGCACTTCGGCGAAGGCGAGACCGGCGTCCTCATGCGCCGTGTGTACCGCGTCCCGATCACGACGATACGGGCTGATAACCGGGACCAGGACCACGAGTCCGGCGTCTGCCATCAGCCGGGCCACCTCGCCTACCCGTCGCACGTTCTCGGCCCGGTCCTCGGCGCTGAACTCGAGGTCGGCGTTGAGACCGTGCCGGACGTTGTCGCCGTCGAGGGTGTAGGCGGCGACGCCAGAGGCGATCAGCTGCGCCTCGACCTTTGCGGCAACCGTGGATTTCCCGCTGCCGGAGAGCCCGGTCAGCCAGATCGTCATCCCCGGTCCCCCGGTAACGGCCGACCGCTGTTTGCGCGTGACCGCACCCGGGTGCCAGGTGACGTGCTCGGTCATTGCGCCGGGCCGGTGATCATCCCTGCGCCGACCGTGGCGTTTGTGCTCTCGTCCACCAGAATGAACGAGCCGGTCTCGCGGTTGCGCTGGTAGTCGTCATAGAACAGCGGTTGAGTGGTACGAATCCTGATCCGGCCGATCTCGTTCAAGTCCAAGTGGTCGGCTTCCTCGTCCCGGTGCAGGGTGTTGATGTCGAGCCGGTATTGCAGGTCGGTCACAAGCGCACGTGCCCACCGGGTGGTGTGCTTGATCGCGTACTTGTTGCCCGGGCGCAGCTGTGCCCGATCGGTCAGCCAGCAGACTCTCGCATCGATGTCCTGGCCGACCTCGGGGCGGTTGTGCGGGCGGCAGATCATGTCGCCGCGGGAGATGTCGATGTCGTCCTCGAGACGGATCGTCACCGACATGGGCGGAACCGCCTCGTCGACGGGGCCGTCATACGTGTCGATCCCGGCGATCTTGCTCTCGAACCCCGACGGAAGCACCATCACGTCGTCGCCTGGCTTGAGCACACCACCGATCACCTGCCCTGCGTAGCCGCGGTAGTCCTGGTGCTCCATCGTGTGCGGCCGGATGACGTACTGGACCGGGAATCTGACGTCGACCATATTCCGGTCGGAGGCCACGTAGATGTCCTCGAGCAGATGCAAGACCGACGGGCCCGTGTACCAGGGGGTCTTGTCCGATTCGTCGACGACGTTGTCCCCGACCAGGGCCGACACCGGAACAAAGCGGAGGTCGTGGACGTCGAGTCTCATGGCGAAATCGCTGAACTCGGTAACGATCTCGTTGTAGCGATCCTCTGAGTAGTCGACGAGGTCCATTTTGTTGACGCACAACACCACGTGCGGCACCCGCAACAGGGAAGCAATGAAGGCGTGGCGGCGGGTCTGCTCGAGAATCCCGGCACGGGCGTCGACCAGCAGCAGAGCAATGTCGGCGGTCGAGGCGCCGGTAACCATGTTGCGGGTGTACTGGATGTGCCCCGGTGTGTCGGCGAGCACAAACTTGCGCTTCGGGGTGGCGAAGTATCGGTAGGCGACGTCGATCGTGATGCCCTGTTCCCGCTCAGCGCGGAGACCGTCGGTGAGCAGTGCCAGGTCGACGTAGTCGGTGCCGCGCTGCAGGCTGACCTGCTCGATCGCCTCGAGCTGGTCCTGAAAGATCTGCTTCGAGTCGTAGAGCATCCGCCCGATGAGCGTGCTCTTGCCGTCGTCGACAGATCCGGTGGTGGCGAGTCGGACGAGTTCCATCGACATTAGAAGTAGCCCTCCCGCTTGCGGTCTTCCATGGCCGCCTCGGCGGTACGGTCATCGGCTCGGCTGGCCCCCCGCTCGGTAATCCGGGAGGCAGAGACCTCGGCGATGATCTCCTCTATCGTCGTTGCCGGTGACTCGAAGGCTCCGGTACAAGACATGTCACCGACCGTGCGGAACCGCACCGTGGCCTCGAATGCCTCCTCGTGGTCGTACTGCTCGATGAACGATGACACCGCCATCAACATCCCGTCCCGCTCGAACACCTTCCGCTGGTGGGAGAAGTAGATCGAAGGTAGCTTGATCCCCTCGCGAGCGATGTACTGCCAGATATCCATCTCGGTCCAGTTGGAGATCGGGAATACACGCATGTGCTCGCCGGGGCGGTAGCGGGGGTTGTACAGATTCCACAGCTCGGGGCGCTGGTTCTTCGGGTCCCACTGCCCGAACTCGTCACGGAATGAGAACACCCGCTCCTTGGCGCGTGCCTTCTCCTCGTCCCGGCGCGCCCCGCCGAAGACGACGTCGAACTTGTTATCGGAGATCGCCCGCAGCAGCGGCTCGGTCTGCAACCGGTTGCGGCTCGCGTGGTGACCGGTTTGTTCCTGGACACGACCCTCGTCGATTGCGTCCTGCACCGACGCCACGATCAGCGTGGCTCCGATCTCGGAAACGGCACGGTCCCGGAATTCGATGACTTCTGGAAAGTTGTGGCCGGTGTCGATGTGCATCACCGGGAATGGGATCCGGGCAGGATGGAATGCCTTCATCGCCAGCCAGAGGAGCACGGCTGAGTCCTTGCCGCCCGAGAACAGCAGTACAGGACGCTCTCCCTCGGCAGCGGCTTCTCTGATTATGTGAATGCCCTCGGCTTCGAGCGCGCTCAAGTGCGACAGTTGGTAGTGCATAGCCGGGGCGAGGATAGCGGTGGAAGGTGCTGCCGATGGCCTGTATCCGGGACGACCCCACAATCCAGCCCAGAATTGGTCCTGTCGAGTCGGCTGCCGGCTGTGCCCTTCCCGGCCCAGGCACCAGCTGCGCTGACGTTCGGGTCTGGCCCCGCCCTCCCGTCGGCCTGAATCCGCGGGATGTGGGCCTCTTCGATGGCGAAGAGGTCGATTTCTTCAGCTCTCTGAGCGATCCGGGTTGCACTCTCCTGTGAATCTGGACCTATTCGCAAGGCCCTCCTCGACCTGGCCCTTCGGGCCGGTCGATCCTCCCAGAGGGAGGATGAATTCCTGCTCCCCACCGGCCAGTCGATCCACCCAGACCGAGGACGAACTCCTTCTCCCCACAGGCCGGTCGATCCACCCAGACCGAGGACGAATTCCCTCTCCCCACAGGCCGGTCGACCCTCCCAGACGGAGGACGAATTCCCTCTCCCCACAGGCCGGTCGACCCTCCCAGACGGAGGACGAATTCCCTCTCCCCACAGGCCGGTCGATCCTCCCAGACGGAGGATGAATTCCCTCTCCCTTTGGGAGAGGATGCCGAGCGAAGCGAAGGCAGGTGAGGGCATGTGACCGACGATTGACGCCGGTGGAGATGCGTCGACGGCGGTTATATATCTCGCACTGCGGTGTGGTTGGTGGCTGCTGACACGTCGTTCCGCAGCTCGGCGACGATGCCCGCCAACTCCGCACGCCAGTCGGGCATCTCGTAGCAGCTTGTAGCCCCGAGGACCGCATGGCGGGGGCGGCGAGCCGGGCGGCGGTACTCGTCGCTGCTGCACGGGGTGACGCGGCGGGGGTCGATGCCGGCCGCTTCGCATGCGGCCCGGGCGAGTTCGAACCAGGTCGTGGTGGGCGGGCCGGCGAGGTGGAGCAGCCCGGTGGCGCCGTCCTCCAGCGCTCGCAGGGTCGTCGTAGCCAGCGCCGGGACCGGGGTCGGTCTCCCCCATTGGTCGTCGACCACGCGGATCTCGCCTTCGGCCGCCTTCGCCAGGATGGTCGCCACGAAGTTGGGGTGGGTCGCCGAGAAGAGCCAGGAGGTCCGCACGAGGAGACTGCCGGGGAAACGCAACGCCGCCCTCTCCCCCATGAGCTTGGAACGCCCGTAGGCGTTGATCGGATTGGGCTGGCTGGTCTCGGTGTACGGCTCGTCGGTATCCCCGTCGAAGACGTAGTCGGTGGAGAACGTGACGAACGGGATGCCGAGCGCGTTCGCAACGGCCGCCAACTCCGCAACGGCGTCCCCGTTGATGAGGTTCGCCGTCGCCTCGTCGTCTTCCGCAGCGTCGACGGCGGTGTAGGCGGCGCAGTTGATTATCCGATCCGGCCGGAGGGCCCTGACCCTGGCCGCTATCCCGGCGACATCCGCCAGGTCGAAATCAGCGTGGCTGGGGGCGTATGCGTCGGGGAGCAGCCTCCGAAAGGCAGTCCCCACCTGGCCCGAGCCACCCAATATCAGGGTCATCGAGTCACAAGCGGTTCCCACCAATCCCGATGTTCGCGGTACCAGGCGACGGTACGGGCCAGACCCTCGTCGAGGTCGACGGTGGGCTTCCATCCGAGCGCATGCAGCTTCGCCGAGTCGAGCCCGTAGCGTCGATCGTGACCGGGGCGGTCGGTGACATGCTCCATCGACCCGCTGCCCACCAGTCCGATGAGCCGCTCGACGACATCGAGGTTCTCGCACTGCTCGCCGGATCCGATGTTGTAGGTCTCACCCGGCGTGCCCTCGTCTATCAGCAGCCGGATGGCGGCGACGTGGTCGTCGACCCACAGCCACTCGCGTTCGTGCTTCCCATCGCCGTATACGGGAACCACTCCCCCCTCGAGCAGCCGTGTGATCGCAAGCGGTATCAGCTTCTCGGGGTGCTGATAAGGCCCGTAGTTGTTGGTGCTGCGGGTAACGATCGCCTCGTACCCGTACGTGTGCCGGTAGGAGGCGACCACCATGTCTGCAGCAGCCTTCGATGCCGCATACGGGGACGACGGCCGCAACGGCGCCTCCTCGTCGGCTGCCCCGGTGGGGACCGGGCCATAAACCTCGTCGGAGGAGACCTGGACGAACGTCGGAACGTGACGGCGGCGAGCCGCGTCCAAAAGGACGCCTGTACCCAGGATGTTGCTACGCAGGAACACGGCAGGGCCGGCGATCGAGCGGTCGACGTGGCTCTCGGCAGCGAAGTTGACGACAATGTCGATACCGTCCATCAATGCGTCGACAAGCGCGGCGTCGGCAATATCACCGTGGACGAACTCGTGCCGGTCGTCCTGGTCCAGGTCTGCAACGTTTGCCTGCAACCCGGCATAGGTGAGCAGATCGAGGTTGATCACCGTCGCGTCCCGGTCGGTACCGAGCAGGTGTCGTATGAACGTCGACCCGATGAACCCCGCCCCGCCGGTCACCAGGTATCGCGGCATCAGTCGAAGACCTCGGCATCACGGAACCCCATCGCGTCGCGGTCTTTGTCCGACATGATCGGCGCCGAGGCTGTGGCCGGCCATTCGATGCCGATGTCCGGGTCGTCCCACCGGATCACCCGGTCGGAGCCGGGTGCGTAGAACGCGGTGACCTTGTAGATCATGTCGGTGGGGTCGGCGATGGCCATGAATCCGTGGGCGAACCCGGGCGGGATCCAAAGCAGACGGTGGTTGGCGGCGGTGAGGACCTCGGAGACCCAGTTCCCGAACGTCTCCGAGCTGCTGCGAATGTCGACGGCGACCACAAACGCCCCGCCGGTTACGACCCGCACCAGCTTTCCTTGCGGGTTGGGCAGTTGGTAATGCAGACCCCGGATCACCCCGGCCATTGAGCGGGATTCGTTGTCTTGAACGAACGGATCGTGGTCGCCGATGAGGTCCCGGAAACCGCCCTCGTTCCACGCTTCGAAGACGTAGCCACGTCGGTCCTCGTGAATCTCCGGCTCGAGCAACACTACGTCCGGAATCTCCAGTGCTTTTGCGGTCAACGGCATAACGTCGATTGTAGATAGCCGTCGGGGTGCTTCCCTGGTCCGCCGAAGGTATTCCTCAGAAAACCGCGAGTCATTGCGTAGTCTGCCAGGTCAGCGATGGTCTTCTCCTCAGTCACATTCCTGTTTTTCTTCCTACCGATCTGTCTCGGCGGCTACTACCTGCTGGGCAAGCGATTCCGGAACGGGTGGCTGTTGCTGTCGTCGCTTGTCTTCTACACATGGGGCGGCGGGGCGCTGGTATCCCTGCTGATCATCTCGACTGCGGTCGACTACGTGATGGGGTGGGTGGTGTCGTCCGGACTCAACCAGGGCCGACGCTCGCTGGTGCGGCTCGGGGTGATCGGCTCGGTGGTCGTCAACCTCGGGCTACTCAGCTACTTCAAGTACGCCAACTTCTTCGTCGAGCAACTCAACTCGCTAGGGCTAGGCAACATCGCTTGGAACTCCGTGGTGCTGCCGATCGGGATCTCGTTCTTCACCTTCCAGTCGATGTCGTACACGATCGATGTGTCCCGGGGCCGGGTCGAGCATCTGCGGAACCCGCTCGACTTCGCTCTGTATGTGACGCTCTTTCCGCAGCTGGTGGCGGGCCCGATCGTGCGTTTCCACGAGGTGTCCGACCAGCTCCGCAACCGGGTGGTCAGCGTCGAGAACTTCGCCCTCGGTGCCGCCCGCTTCTCGCACGGGCTCGCCAAGAAGGTGCTGATTGCCGATGCGGTGGCACCCATCGCCGATGCCGCCTTCAGGGCCGACCCGGCGGGCCTGGGCCCGGCCGCCGCCTGGCTGGGTGTCGCCGCCTACACCATCCAGATCTACTTCGACTTCTCCGGATACTCGGACATGGCCATCGGGCTCGGCTCGATGTTCGGCTTCACCTTCCCCGAGAACTTCCGCCGGCCCTACTCGGCGGTGTCCATCACGGATTTCTGGCGCCGCTGGCACATCACGCTCTCCAACTGGTTCCGGGATTACCTCTACATCCCGCTCGGCGGCTCGCGGCGCAGCTCGGGCCGGACTCTCATGAACCTGTGGATCGTTTTCGTGCTCGTCGGCATCTGGCACGGCGCCAACTGGACGTTCCTGCTGTGGGGCATCTACCACGGCGCCTGGCTGGTGGCCGAGCGTCTCACCGGGCAGCGGCCGGTCGGCGACGGGGCCACCTGGGCGCCGCTGCGGCGGGCGATCACCCTGCTGGCGGTGATGGTCGGCTGGGTGATGTTCCGCAGCCCCAGCGCCGGCCACGCCTTCGGCTACCTGGCAGCGATGTTCAGCGCCGGCGGCATCACCCCCGAGGCGATCACAACCGCCGTCGACACCCGGGCGGTGCTCGCCCTCGCCGTCGGCGCCGCGTCCGTGCTCATCCCCGGCAACATCGTCGGCGGTCTCCTGGTCACCGGCTGGCGCGGCAACCGGGGCGTCGCACTGCGGGTGGCCGAGGTGGCGATTGCTCTCCCGATAGTGATGATCGTCGTAGCCAGCGGCTCCTTCAGCCCCTTCCTCTACTACCAGTTCTGATGATGAAAACAACGATCCAAGCACGCAGCAATTCCCCCAACTCGGGGGGATCGGACGGCCCCCAGGGCCGTCCGAGGGGGGAAGGACGAACGGCGACCACAGCTGCCAACACAACAAGGCCCTCACCGCCTTCGCTTCGCTCGGCACCTCTCCCAAAGGGAGAGGAAAATCACCCTCCCACCGGGCGCGTCGGCGACCCCCAAGGCCCACCGAGGGGGGAAGGACAAGCAGCCGCCGCAGCGCTCGAGCCAAACAGCAATCCCCCCAACTCGGGGGGATCGGACGGCCCCCAGGGCCGGCCGAGGGGGGAAGGACGAACGGCGACCACAGCTGCCAACACAACAAGGCCCTCACCGCCTTCGCTTCGCTCGGCACCTCTCCCAAAGGGAGAGGAAAATCACCCTCCCACCGGGCGCGTCGGCGACCCCCAAGGCCCGTCCGAGGGGGGAAGGACAAGCAGCCGCCGCAGCGCTCGAGCCAAACAGCAATCCCCCCAACTCGGGGGGATCGGACGGCCCCCAGGGCCGGCCGAGGGGGGAAGGACGAACGGCGACCACAGCTGCCAACACAACAAGGCCCTCACCGCCTTCGCTTCGCTCGGCACCTCTCCCAAAGGGAGAGGAAAATCACCCTCCCACCGGGCGACGTCGGCGACCCCCAAGGCCCTCCGAGGGGGGAAGAACAAGCAGCCGCCGCAGCGCTCGAACCAAACAGCAATCCCCCCATTTCGGGGGGATCGGACGGCCCCCAGGGCCGTCCGAGGGGGGAAGGACGAACGGCGACCACAGTGGCCGACACAACAAGGCCCTCACCGCCTTCGCTTCGCTCGGCACCTCTCCCAAAGGGAGAGGAAATTCACCCTCCCTTTGGGGGGTTCAGCGGGGCGCACCTCAGCGAAGCTGTGGTGGGCTCGCCGGGGAGGGCTTCCGCAATACGGAGGACCGCCTCATGAGCCGTCTCGAATCCCGTCTGCTGGCGGTGGTCTTCGTCTTACTGATCTCGGTGCCGCTCGTCGCCTTCGCCGTCGGGCTACGCCCCCAGCCAAACCAGAACCGGCCGCCGACCCCGCTGCCCGACCTCACCATGCAGGGCATTCTCGACCGCCAGCTGACGCCACAGCTCGATCGCTACCTCGAGGACTCGCTGATCATCGCCCCGACCGCGGTGGCTGCCGAGGCGTGGACCGATGTGGCCATCGGCGACAACCCCAACCCCGAGGTCACCATCGGCACCAACGGGTGGCTCTACTACACGTACTCGCTGACTCGGCCCTGTCTCACCCCCGCCGATGTCACCGCCTTCGTCGACGTGCTCGACCGGGCCAGCCGCGTGGTCGAGGCCACCGGCCGGCACCTAATCGTGGCGATCGCCCCGGACAAGGCGTCCATCGTCCCCGACTTCCTTCCCGACGGGCTCGACACCTGCGTCAACGAGAACGCCGCTGCCTTGAACGCGCTTGATGGTCCCGACAACCTGGTGACGGTGTGGGACGAGATGCGGGCGGCCCGTGCCGACGAGCTTCCGATCTACTTCCGGCTGGACACCCACTGGACCAACGAGGGTGCCGGCGTGATGGCCGAGGCGCTGGTGAATCGGCTGGTGCCCGGCGGTTGGGACGCCGATGCAGTGCAGCAGATCGACACCGTCGACCAGGAGGGCGACCTGACGGATCTCCTCGGCCTGCCGTCGGGCGAGGAGACGGTGGAACAGGAAGCTGTGCTGCCCGGCGACCACACCCGGGTGGAGCGAAGGCTGCTCACGGCGGCAGGCAACAAATACGAGAAGGCCGTGGCGGTGGACTTCACCTCCACCGACCCGGTGATCCCGGGGCACACCCTGGTGATGCACGACTCGTACGGCTGGGCGCTGACCCCGATGCTCGCCCCCTACTTCGGAGACGCTTCCTTCATCCACGAAACCAACCCGGCGGCCGGCCACATGTGGGACGACCTCCAGGCAGCGGACACCATCATTCACGTGTCGGTGCAGCGTTCGCTCCAGGACATCATCACCGGCCCCGATCTGGCTGCAGAGTTCGTCGCTGCTTTCGCCGACGAATTCGACCCAATCGAGCAAGGCACCCAGACAACCGGCGAACGGCTCGAGCTGGCCCCGGCAGCCGACGACACATACGTCGTCGTCGAACTCGCCCCCGGCGCAGAATCCGCCGAAGTCGCCTACAACGACATCACCGCCAAACTCAACCCCGACTCGCCCCGGGCCGCGTTCTACGTCGGCACAGGCGGGACGATGTACTTTGCGGGTGAGGTGGAATACCGGGTCGTGACGATCCGCTGACGTCACGCCACCCGGACTTCGCCGTGATGCGGGACCCTCGCCATCGTGCTCCCGCCCGACCCTGAACATGATCTTCGCGAGCTGGCCGGGGGCGTCCACGAAGGATCGAAACAGATGGTCACCCTTCGAAGTGCCTTTCGAGTTTGTGCCAGACGGTGGGGTAGTCCTCTTGAAGCGCCGGGATCGAGCTGGCATAGGCTGTTGGGATCAGTGGGTAGCGGGTCTCGAACATAAACGACAGAGTGTCGGCCAGTTTCTCGGGAGCAAGGTCGGACGATGTGGCCTTCAGCCAGGCGTCGTGGTCCGGCCCATGGGGGAAGTACATGTTGTGCAGGCTCATCCCGCCGGGGTTGAAACCCTCCTCCTTGGCGTCGTAGACGCCGTACACGATGCCCATGAACTCACTCATGATGTTCCGGTGGTAGTAGGGAGGTCGGAAGGTGTGCTCGCCGACCAGCCAGCGGTCGGTGAACACGACGAAGTCCACGTTGGCGATTCCCTCGTCGGGCGACGGTGACGTGAGCACGGTGAAGATCGAGGGGTCGGGGTGATCGAAGCTTATCGACCCGATCACGTTGAACCGGCTCAGGTCGTACCGGTAGGGGGCGTGGTTGCCGTGCCAGCCGACCACGTCGAGCGGCGAATAGTCGGTCTCGACGACGAACAGCCGCCCGTCGAACTTCACAAACAGCTCACCGGGCTCCTCGACGTCTTCGTATGCCGCAGTCGGGTATTCGAAGTCCCGCGGGTTTGCCAGCCCGTTGGCGCCGATCGGACCGCGCTCGGGCAACTCGAAGTAGGTGCCATAGTTCTCGCAGATGTATCCCCGGGCCGTACCGTCGATCAGCTCGACCCGCCAAACCATCCCCCGAGGCATCACGGCGATCTCACCGGGGCCGGCGATCAGGACCCCGCATTCGGTGACGAACCGTAGCCTGCCTTCCTGCGGCACGATCAACATCTCACCGTCGGCGGTGGCGAAATAGGTCCGGCTCATAGACTCGGTGGCCATGTAAACGTGCGCCGCCATACCGGTCTGGGTGTGGGCGTCGCCGTTGGTGGCGATGGTGTGGATACCCGTGACAAACGTGGTCGGTTGGTCGGGGAAGACGGGCGGGTTCCAGCGGAGCTGGCCGATCGGCGGGTCTGCCTCGCGGCACGGGGAGGTACGGATCATGTGGTTGCCGGTCTCGGTGAACCGCCACGCATGCCGAACCGAAGGCCGGATCCGGTACAGCCACGTACGCCGGTTGCGCCGGTTGGGAACCCCGAACGCCGTGCCCGACAACTGCTCGGTATAGAGGCCAAGCGGCGGTTCCTGCGGGTTGTTCTGACCGACCGGCAGCGCTCCCGGCTCGGCGGCGCTGGCGAACTGGTTGCCAAAACCGGTCAGGTAGGCGGGGTGCTCGATGTCGGCGCCGGGTGGCATCTGGCGGGTCATGTGGTCTCCTCTGCTCTTTGGATATCGAGGGCGAGTCGGAGCAGCATCACTCCCCCTACCTGCTCACAACCGTGCCGGCCACCGGGCCAAGCGGAATATCTCCCGACCCGGTGCGACCTCTGAGAATGATCTCATCGCCATCCTCTAGGAACGTCCTGGTTGCACCGGCAACGACGATGGGGTATCGACCAGCCCAGGTCAGCTCGATAAGGCTGCCGGATTGGGCTTGGTGCGGGCCCGACACGGTGCCAGTTCCAAACAGGTCGCCGGACCGAACGCTGGCCCCGTTGACGGTGAGATGAGCAAGTTGCTGAGCGGCGTTCCAGTAGAGGGCCTCAGCGGCGCTGACGGTGGCAATGCGGCTCGACTCAGCTTTACCTGCCGGCCGCATCCACACCTCGAGGTCGAGATCGAACGCCCACGGTTCTTCGGTGCGGAGATATTCGGACGGCCGGGGATCGGTCTGGTCCGGACCGGGAACACGCGCCCGGTCCAGCGCCTGCACCGGCACCACCCAGGCGGACACCGAGGTGGCGAAGGACTTGCCGAGGAACGGCCCGAGCGGCACGTATTCCCACGCCTGTATATCGCGGGCAGACCAGTCGTTGAGCAGCACGACACCGAAGAGGTGCTCGGCGGCGTCGGTGATCGGCACCGGTGAGCCCAGCTGCGACGCCCCTCCGAGCACGAATCCGAGCTCCAGCTCGATGTCGAGGCGCACACTCGGACCAACCACGATCTCGCCCTCCGGTGTCCTCCTCTGCCCCGACGGGCGCCGGATGGGTGTACCGCTCACCACCACGGTGCCGGCCCGCCCGTGGTAGCCGACAGGCATATGCAGCCAGTTGGGGAGCAACGGGTCACCGTCGGGCCGGAACAGACGGCCCAGATTCTCGGCGTGATACCGCGACGCATAGAAATCGACGAAGTCTCCGACATCCCAGGCGAGACGCATCGACACCTCGTCGGCGGGCACTGCCGTCTCGAGATGATCCCCCACGGTCGCCGCCAGCTCCTCGTGGAGCGCCTCCCAGGCCGATCGTCCCGCCGCCAGCAGCGGGTTGAGCCGTCCCCCGGTCAGCAGGTTCGGATCGACCGACGTCACGGCACCCCGCCGTACCAGCGTGTCGAGATCCACCACCCCGGTACCGGCGCCCACTCCGAGGCGCCACCGGTCATCGCGGTGGGCGAACGAGCAGTAAGGCAGCACCTCCAACCCGAAGTCGGGCGTCACAGCACCGTCTCCACCGGTAACACACCCAGATCCCGCAGGTAGCCCACCGGCTCGTTGAAGCTGCAGGAACCGAACGATCGGAATGTCTCCCGGACGGTCTTGGCGGCCACGTCGGCGCCCACGCCCCGCCAGACGGCGGTCGTGACATCGAACGCGGTCGGGTCATGCTCTTCAAGACTCATCCGGCAGGCCGCACCATCGCCCACAAGCGCCGACCGGACCGCAGCCAGCACGTTGATGTAGCCGTGCTCGGTGGCCTCATCGACGGTGGACCGGCTCCGGAAGGGATGGTGGAGCCCGGCGGTCGCCTTGAACGGGACGGCAAGCTCCACACAGGTCTCGATGAACCCGGCCACCTCCTCGACGGTGGGGAAGAACGCCGCGGAGCTACCACCGGTGCGGATCTTTGCCCGCACGTCGTTGCCGCCCGCCCGGAGGCCGGCCACCTCTTCGAGAAACAGCCGGTTGGGCCTGCCTGCCGCCTCCACGTACACAACTGGGCTGAGTTCCAAGGCCGGCCGTACGGCGCGGGTCACCCCCCCGCTCACGGCAACCGTCTCCACCTGCGCAATCGGAATCGGTGTGCCGGCGCTCACCGGTTGGTCGAGCACGATGCCGAGTGCGGACGGCACCATGTGACGCTCGAGCTGTCCGAGCTGCGACGCCCGGATCAGACACGGTCCGAGCACCCACCCATCCGGCCCTGCGGTCGCCCGCGCATAACGAGTCAGGGCATCGGTGAGGGTGCGCTCGGCGGGAGGGAACACACCCGCATAGTCAATGAGCCTCGACCAGATCTCACTGCTCATCCCCATCGTCGCTACAGGTTTCCGCGTTCGGCCTGCTCGCGTTCGATGGCTTCGAAAAGCGCCCTGAAGTTGCCGACACCGAAACCGGTAGAGCCGTGCCGTTCGATGATCTCGTAGAACACGGTGGGCCGATCCTGGACGTTCTTGGTGAAGATCTGAAGGAGGTAGCCCTCATCGTCCTGGTCGACCAGCACACCGAGCTCAGCCAGCGGGCCGATGTCGGAGTCGATCATGCTCCAATCGAGCCGATCCTGTAGCTCCGCGTAGTACGTGTCCGGCACCCGCAGGAACCGCACGCCGTTGTCGCGCATCACACCCACGGTCTCGACGATGTCATCGGTGGCCAGCGCCATGTGTTGGACACCCGGCGTCTTGTAGTAGTCGAGGAACTCCTCGATCTGCGACTTGCGCTTCCCGTCGGCGGGCTCGTTGATGGGCAGCTTGATACGGCCGGTGCCGTCCCAGAGCACCTTCGACATCAGCGCGGTGAACTCGGTGGCGATCTGCTCGTCGTTGAAATGGTGGAGCTGGGTGAAGCCCATGATATTGGCGTAGAAGGCGGCCCACTGGTCCATCGCCCCAAGCTCCACGTTGCATACGACGTGATCGATGGTGTGCAGGCCGGTCCCCAGCGCCGGGTTCCAGTGCCGGGTGGGGTTGTACCCCGGCAGGTAGACGCCCCCGTAGTTGGAGCGATCAACGAACGAATGGATCGTGTCCCCGTAGGCGCGTATCGACGACACGACCACCTTGCCGTGCTCATCCTCGAGCGACTCGGGCTCGCGGTGGATGGAGGCGCCTCGTTCGACAGCCACCCGGAGCGCTTCCTCGGCATCTGGAACCGAGAACGCCACGTCCTTCACCCCGTCGCCGTGGAGCGCCTGGTGACGGACGATCGGCGAATCGGGATCGAGCCCGGCCGTGACGACGAACCTGATCGCTCCCTGCTCGAGCACGAAAGACGAGCGATCACGCACTCCCGTCTCGGGACCGGCATAGCCGACGACGTCGAACCCCATTGCGGTGCGGTAGTAGTGAGCGGCCTGGCGGGCGTTACCCACGTAAAACTCAATCGCGTCGTACCCCAGCAACGGCATCAAATCGGTCATCATCAACCTCCCCGACATAAGAAGTCCCTCGCAGACAACTCTATCGCTCGGGCGAGCGATAGGACCCGGTACCTGACTCAATACCTCTCTTCAATGACCACATCAGCAGCTCATCGACGTTTTTCCACCCGGATCTGATGTACGGGAGATGTGGATGGTGGCGGTGGCTGCCCGTTGAGGTGCAGTGACTTGGGATCCGGCCTCGGTCCACGACGGCGCACCGTGTCACGAATAGCCCCGTGAAGCCCGCGCCCGCACCGGAACCTCGGGATCCGGGGTCGGTATGTGGCAACGTTTGGCCGACATCGCCGACATCGTCGCGCGACCAGGACGTCGCAGCCCGTCACTGCTGTGGACAAGCGCTCTCGCCTCGTCGACAAAGTCGGCAAACTCAACATTTCCGCTGTACCCGGCAAGATCCCGCAGCGTCGAAACCCCAATCAGACTGACCTCCAACGTTTATCCCGCGGTGGCGATGAATTCCGCCAAGTACTTCCATGGCGTCCTCATCTGTCAACGAGCGGGTTCGTCCACCGGAGGCCCGGGAACCGGGCGAAATCCGTGTCGGCCGAGTGGATCTCGGCGCCGTGCTCGATTGCCAGCGCCGCGAGGTGGCCATCGGTGGTCAGGTTCGCAGCGGTGCCGAGCGGCGCGAGCAGCTCCTGGAGGACCGCCAGGTGACGGTCTGTCGGATTGACGAGTGTCGAATTGGGCTGCTCCAGCCACCCCGAGGCAATCTCGATGGCATCTCCCGCCGCCAACGGATCGGCAAACACTCGTGGGTTGGTGGCGAGACGGATGAAACCGAGCAGCACCGTCCAAGCGAACGCGACGGTCTCCGTGCCCGACATCACATCGCTCAACCACACGCGCGCCCGATCATGCTGCGGAGAGCTGTCGTCAATCGCGTAGAGCAACAGGTTGAGATCCGGGACGATCACTTGCGCTCTTCCAGATCGCGCAGGTTGGCCTCGTCCTCTAGCTCGGCTGCGAGGTGAAGCGCCCTGGTCAGGTCGATTCCAGCCTTGAGCCCGAGACTGCGCACCGGGACCTCGTACGACCGCGCCTGCCTGCTCTGCCCAAAGCCCAATCGCAAGGTCTGGTTGACGGCATCCTTGAACGAGATGCCACGTTCCCGCATCAGATCCTGCACCTTCGCCGCAACGTCGGGCTCCAGCGTGATCGTCGTTCGCATCTCGTCATCATAGCATCATCCCCACTGCATCATGATGTCCTCACTGATGAGAATACACCGGGGCAACGACAGACACTCGAACCCATGGTTCTCGAGAAAGCTCGGTCCGATAGGCTTGACATATAAATGTCACACTGGGATGCTTTGATGCATGCGGACGACGATACGGATCGAAGATGAGTTGCTGCGGCGGGCCAAGGCGGTGGCAGCCGAGAATGGTGAGTCGCTGACAGCGTTCATCGAGACCGCGGTGCGCTATCAGCTTTCGCTGCGTGCCGAGTTGCCCTCCGATGCGGCGGATCTCCCCCTCTTCGCCGGCTCGGGCTTGCGTGCCGGAGTGGATCTCGATGATTCCGCAGCGTTGCTCGATCTCATGGAGGGCCGTTGAGGTTGCTCGATGTCAATGTGCTTGTCTATGCCCACCGAGCCGACAGCCCCCACCACGACACGTGCCGTCGATTCCTCGACGACGCCGTTGCGGGCCCGGCGCTCTTTGGCGCACCGTCGTTGTCGCTGAGCGGCTTCATCCGCGTGTCGACACACCCACGGGTGTTCGAGACGCCAACACCGCTCGACGACGCGCTCAGCTTCGTTGCCGCGCTCACCGAACGACCCAACTTTGTTACCGTCGAGCCCGGGCCTAGACAATGGACGATCTTCACCGATCTGCTCCGAACCGCACACGCACGAGGGAACCTCGTACCCGACGCTTATCTTGCCGCGATGGCGATCGAAACCGGGAGCGAATGGGTCACGACCGATGGTGACTATGCCCGATTCACCGGTCTCCGAACGGTCGACCCTCGGAACGTCACCCCATAAACCTCGTCCATCGTGTGCAGTCCGGCGTCGCCGACCGGAACCTGTTCCGGTTTCTGACGCCGAGGTTCACGCGAGCAGTTCGTCCACCAGTGCGGCGAACCGTTTGCTGATCTTCAGGTAGTGGGCTTCTTCGGCCCGGGCGTAGGCGGCAGCGCCGTGCTCCGGGCCTAGCTCCCTGGCGGCGAGCATGGCGTTTTGCAGGGCGAGCGGGCCGTCGGCCCAGTCGAAGGGGATGCCGGTGGTCTCGTCTACCTGGCCCGCCAGGCAGCCCGTGGCCGACGCCACCACCGGGCGGGCGAAGGAGTACGCCAGCAGCAAGGCGCCGCTGTTGAGCGCCGTCTGATGCGGCAGCACAACCACGTCGGCGGCGTTCATGTAGAGCTGGATGTCGGCGTCGGGGACGGGGTTGAAGCTGGCGACGACCCCGGGGTTGGCCCGGGCCCGATCGGTGATCTGGCGCACACCCTCGAATCGGCCCGGCTTACCCACCAGCAGCAGCCGGGCGTCACCATCCACCCCGGCCACCCGCTCGAAGGCGTCGAGAAGCCGGTCGATGCCCTTGTACGGCCGGATCTGCCCGAGGTGCAGGTAGACGAAGTCCTCGGACCGCAACCCCAGAGCATCCCGGGCGGTGTCCCGGTCGACGAGGTTGGGGTAAACGTCGATGTAGCTCGGATGCGGGATCACCCGCACCTTCGATTGCGGGATCTCGAACCACTTCGCACACGCCGCCACCGTGTCCTCACACATGACGTGGACCGCATCGACCCGGTCGGCGATCTCCTGGCGCAGCCGCGCCTCCAACTCCCGATCGGCGCACTCGTGCGGCAGCACGTTGTGGACCGTCCAAATGGACGGGATCCCATGCGAGTGCATCTCGTCGAGCGCTTCGAGGAACCGGCGGTGACGGACCAATCGGTCGTGGTCGTCCTTGGCCCCCCCGAGGATCGGCGCCGTCCAGTTGAGATGGAACACCGTCGGGCGATGCTCGGCCGCCCGGACAACACCGGTGAAGCTGAGCCGCTCGCCCACCGGAACGGCGACGCTGCGCCGGTCCCGCAGAGCCGCCCACAGCATCTCGGTGAACGGGTTGTCCCGGTAGTCCGGGTAGAAGCCGATAACGACGGCGTCGCCCGCCGGCTCGACCTCGCCCAGCCGGTCGAGCCGGGCGACGAACTCCACCGCCCGCTGCTCATAGCTGTGGCGCTCGACGACGACCCGGCATACCTCTTCGGCGGTCTTATCCGGTTGCGCCAGACCCCGGTCGATCAGGTCGAAAAGCTCTCGCGCCGACGAGAACACCGCGACGCCCTCGAGACCCATCGCCTCCAGCCCGGTCGCCCGGTTGGTGAGCACCCTGGCGCCACAGGCCGCCGCTTCGAGCAACCGCGAGTTGACATTGCCATACCCGGCGGTGGTGTGGTTGAAATCGTCGAGCACGATTCGCGCCTGGTTATACAGCGAGGGCAGCGCAAAGAACGAAACCGGCCCCCGGGCGTACGGCGCCAGTGTCGCCGCGATCCCGCGTTGTTGGCCGTACAGCGCCAGCGGGAAGTCGGGGTCCTTCTCCTTGAGAAAGCCGAAGACCTCGCGCTCTCTCCCCCACTGGTTCACCGTCGACACGACGCCGCTTCGCTCATCCGCCCCGCTGCTGAACAACTCTGTGTCGACGCCGATCGGCAACAGCCCGGTCGGGCCCGGATAGACGCGAGACAGCGCATCGAGCGAGAGCTGCGACGACGCCAGCACCAGGTCGAACAGCGTCAGCCACGGCTGCTCCAGCCAGACGTCGGTCTGGTTGCGCACCCAGGCGACCGTGGTGATGCCGGCCGGCAGCCGGGTGACGTCCACGGTCTCCAGCATCGCCACGTAGACGTCGGTGTCGTCGGGGACGTCGTACCAGCTCTCCCGGGGCAGATACACCACCTGGTGGCCGATTTTCTCGAGATGACGCCCCAACCCGATGGCGGTGTACAGGTCGCCCCGCCCGGCGCCGAGGTCGTCTGTGAAGACGGCGAAGGCGATGTGCTTGACGCCGGCCGTGAACCTCTGTCGCGACAGCGCAGCCTGATACTTGAATCGCATCGCCACGTTCTCGACGAGGGCATAGGCGGCAGCTTCGGAGGGGGCTACGGTCTCCGGCGCTCTGTTCGGCTTCACGGTCGTCGCGGTTGCCGGCCGACCCCTCCCTAGCACCCGACGGGGGACGTGGAAGGCTGACCAGGCGGCCCGGCCGACCCGCCAGGTGCGTGATTGATAGACGTCGGCGAGCTTCTTCTCGAGCCGGGTGATCTCGCGCCGTGCCTTCTCGAGGTCCGCTCCACCCGCTTGATGCTTTGCCTCGGCCAGCGCCTGTTCGGCGCGCTTGCGCTCTGTGGCGGTGAGCCGTCGCTCCCGGGCCAGCGCCCCCTCCAGTTCGGCTACCCGTTGTTCGAGGATCGCCCGGTCGCGGCGAGCCTCGGCGGCGTCGGCTTCGAGCGCCATTGCCCGTGTCTCGGCGGCGTCGCGGGCCGCTGCCAGCTCGGCAGTCGCCTCCCGAAGCGATACCCGCTCCGCCTCCGCCAGACGGGCCTCGGTCACAGCGAGCCGCTCCCGCAAGTCCGCGACCGCGCCGGCGGCATCGGCCCGTTCCGCCTTCACGATGAACTGGTACGTCTGTGCCTCGGCGGCGGCTTCGAGCAGCCTGTCCCGCAGCCCGGGCGGCAGCGTCACGTCGTGGGCGGCCAGCGACGTCTGTTCGGCGGTGCGGTGTGTCCGTTCGATCCGGGTGATGAAGAACCCGGACCGCTCGAGCAACTCCCGCACGCTCGCCAGCGTGAAGAACCGCAGGTGCGTCGAGTCCAGCAGACCGGTGTCCTGGTAGGTAAAGCGGCCGTTGATCAACTCCGCCAGCACTGCCTCATGGCCGGCATTGGGGATGGAGACGACGAGATACCCGTCGTCGGCGAGCAGGCTCCGCTCCTCCACAACCGCCAGCAAGGCGGCGGGATCGACGAGATGCTCGAGAACGTCGGCCAGGACGATGACGTCGAAGCTCTCCCCCGCGATCGCATCCGCCCAGCCGGGGTCGGCGAGATCGGCGGCGACGACCCGCCCCACGCCACGCTCCCGGGCGGCGGCGAGGGCATCGGCGGAGTCGTCGACACAGGTGACCTGCTTGCCGTCGTGAGCAGTCAGATAGCCGGCGACGATGCCCGGCCCCGACCCCAGGTCGAGCACTTTGGGACCGCCGCCCCGTGCCAGCCGGTAGACAGCGGCGGCTGTGTTGTTGGGCTCGTCGGGATCGAAGCTGTACTCGTAGTCCGCCACGTCACTCACCCGGTCTGCGCATCTCATCGACGTCGGCCCGGGGGCCGGTGACCCCGGCCTTCCCATCGGCAAGTGCCCGGTCGACGAGCCGGTTGTAGGTGTCGAGCCACCCGGGCGCCCGCTCGCCGACCCGGGTCCGCCAGCCTTCGATGAAGCCGTCGAGCCCGGCCACGATCGTCTCGTCGTCGAATTCGGTGAACTTCTTGGCGAACAGCAGCCGGCCCCGTATGTAGTAGTAGGTGTAGTAGGGGGCGGGGAGATGGGTGGCAGACCCCTGGTAGTGCCAGACGCGGGCCAGCGGATTGATCACACTCTTCCAGCCGTGGCGGGCCGCGGTGACCTGAAAGTCGGTCTCCTCGAAGTAGAGGAAGTAGTGCTCGGGGAGCAGCCCGACGTCCTCGAAGACCCGCCGCCGCACCAGCATGCTGGTCCCCGCCACGTAGTCGACCTCGTACGGATCGCGCTGGGGCCGTGACGACAGCGGCTTGCCCCGGCCGATGCTCTCGGCGACAACGCCTCCCGCCCAGTCGATGTGACCGCCGGCGAATTGGATGGTGGGAGGATCGGAGCCACCGAAGAGATTCAGCGAGCCGACGAACCCGGCGTCGGGGCGAAGGCTCATCGTCGTCATCAAGCCCGTCAGCGTCTCCGGTTCGACTTCGGTGTCGGGGTTGAGAAGCCACACGAAGTCGCCGTCGCGCTCGAGTGCGTACCGGATGCCCACGTTGTTGCCGCCGGCGTAACCGAGGTTGGCGGGGGTTTCGAGCACGGGCACAGCCGGACCGAGCGCCGAGCGCAGCCGCACGGCGTCGCCGTTGCCCGAAGCGTTGTCGACGACCACCGGGTGGACGTCACGGTCGGAACCGCACCGCAGGGTTGCCAGGCACCGTAACGTGTCGCCCGGGTTCCGGTAGTTGACGAGGACGACGAAAACCCGGGGGCCGTTGGTGAGAAACACCAGGCGGAGTATAGAAATTGCCGTCTGTGCTTAACCGCCCCATTTCGCTATGGTCATCGTGTCTGGGGGGCTCTGTGAAAGGCGTCCCTGACGGGGAAAGGACGTCTTATGCGTCAATGGAAGCGTGGTGCCGCAGTACTACTGCTGCTCATACCCGCCGCCGTTTCCCCCTACTGCCGCGTCCGGCTCCACCGGGGAGAGGGTGCTCGACGAGGTCGACTGGGTAGCCCCCATCGTCGCCGGTCCGGATACGGTGCAGCTCGACAGCACGGCGGGTGCTCTCGACAGCACGGCGGGTGTTCTCGACGACGACCCGCTGCGGCTGGTTCCCAAGGCCCCGTTCGTGCAGCGCTACTCGCTCGACACCGACCACTGGGAGGTGTGGCTGTGCGGCGACACCGGATACACGATGAATGCGGCCATCGCCGATCTGAAGGCGGCCACTGTCGACTACTTCGATGACCTGTCCGGTGGGCGCTATTCCATCACGTTTACCGCAGGCGGCACCAGTTCCAACACCGACTGTATAGACGACCTCAGTACCGGAAGGATCGCCACCGTCGGGAAGCCGGAGGGGGTCATGGTCATCGACTCGGTGACGGGCGGTGGCTACGCCTCGCCGGGGCTCGTCTGCGCGGGCACCGGCAACTGCGACGACATCCCCGGCACCTTCCCCGAGAGCGGGCGCTACGCCGTGGTCGGCGCCCCTGCCCTGCGCGGTTTCCCTTCGGTCGCGACCCACGAGATCGGCCATACCCTGCAATGGCCGCATTCCAACTCCGGGCAGAGCGAGTACGACAACCCGATCGACCTGATGAGCGGCAACCTCACCATCGACGGCTGGACCGAGCCGCAGCCCTACAGCACCCTGGCGTTCAATCGCTACCAGTCGGGCTGGATCGAGCCGAACGACGTCGTGTTCGCCACACCGTTCTACCAGCAGGTGTCGCTGCAACCGTTCAACCGGTCGGGAGACCAGATGCTCGTCGTGCCCACCGCAACCGACGGGGTCTTCTACACGCTGGGGACGCGCACCACCAGCGCCCACGACCCGATCCCGGCGGAGTGGCAGGGGGTCGAGGTCTACAAGATCGACCACGACTGCGGTGAACCGGCCTTCGGCGCCATCTGCCCGGGTATATGGCGGGACCAGCGCCCGGAGCCGACCAACCCAGACGGCGTCGAGCACGTCCTCCAGGTGGGCGAGGGCATCACGCTTCAAGGTATCCAGATCGAAGTCATCGGCCGTGACGGCGACGGCTACGTGCTCGCCGTCGGCGACCCGGCAAACAGCCTTCCCTTCGTCGACATTGCTTCCAGCCAGTTCGTCGACGACATCCTGTGGCTCGCCGACGCCGCTGTCACCAAGGGATGCAACCCGCCCGCCAACAGTCAGTTCTGCCCGAAGAACACCGTCACCCGGGGCGAGATGGCGGCGTTCCTGGTGCGGGCTCTCGGTCTCACCGACAACGGTGGCGGTAACAACTTCGTGGACGACGACGGCTCCATCTTCGAGAACGACATCGCCCAACTAGCGGCGGCGGGGATCACCAAAGGGTGCAACCCGCCCGACAACACGAAGTTCTGCCCGAACGACCGGGTCACCCGCGAGCAGATGGCGGCGTTCCTGGTGCGGGCATATCACCTCACAGATGACGGCGGTGGCAACACGTTCACCGATGACAACCAGTCGGTGTTCCAGACCGACATCGCCAGGCTGGCTGCAGCCGGGATCACCAAAGGGTGCAACCCGCCCGACAACACGAAGTTCTGCCCGTACCAGTCAGTGACCAGAGAACAGATGGCAGCGTTCCTACACAGGGCCGCAGGGTGATAAGCCACCCCACGCCCGCTACCCTATCGACTCACAACTGCGGTAGGGACCGTTTAGAGGAGATTCTGAGATGAGCGCATTTCCCGTGTCATTTACTAACCGGCGAGTCGTCTTGCTGGCGGTGATGTCGCTTGTCGCATCGCTGGTTGCAATTGGTGTCCGCGCGCCCGCGGCACTGGCCGCCCCAGGAGTGACTATCACCGAGAGCGCCGCCTCCACCGACGTCACAGAGGGCGGGGCCACCGATTCGTACGATGTTGTCCTAGACGAGATTCCGACCGGTACGGTCACCATCACAGTCACTCCTGACGCCCAGGTATCGGTAGACAAAGGAACTCTCACCTTCCTTACCTCGGATTGGGACACGCCGCAGACAGTCACAGTGACCGCAGTCAATGACGACATCGCTGAGGGTGCCCACACCGGGACAATTAGCCACACCGCCGCGTCCAGCGATACGAACTACAACGGCATCATGATCGCCAATGTGACCGCCAACGTCACGGACAATGACACAGCCGGGATCGTGGTCACGGAGACGGGCGGCAACACAACTGTGACGGAGGGTGGAGCAACCGACAGCTACAACATCAGCCTGACCTCAGAACCAACCGACACCGGTCACGATCAGCGTGTGCCAACACAACCGGTGAAGCCACCGCTCGACAACGTCGGTCATCCTCAACTCCGGTAACTGGTGACACCGGAGTAGATGTCACCGTCACCGCGGTCAACGACGACATCGCAGACGGCACCACCTCAGACACCATCACCAACTGCCGCGGCCGCATCGCCGACGGCGACTACCACCGGCGTCACCGTCTCCGACGACGTCTCCGTCAACGTCACCGACAACGACACCAACACGGCGTCGACGGTCAGTCCGACGACGTTGAATCTCACCGAGGGTGGCAGCAACCGGCACCTACAACGTGCAGCCTCAACTCTGAACCAACCGCATCGGTCACCATCACCGATCAACGCCAGCGCCGCCGCTGGCGAGTTCACCGTCTACAACATCCTCGCTCACCTTCACCACCGGGAACTGGTCACACCGGAATCAAACCGTCACCGTCACCGCCGGTCAACGACGACATCGACAGACGGCAACTACCAGCGCCGCCAGTCAACGCCGCGGCCACATCGTCCGACGGCAACTACGACCGGCCTCAACCCCGACGACGTCTCCGTCACCGTAAACGACAACGACACCAAAGGCGTCTCGGTGACCCCCACGACGTTGAATCTGGCGGAGGGTGGCAGCAACGGCACCTACAACGTGCACCTCAACTCTCAACCAACCGGGACGGTCACCATCACGATCAATGCTGGCGCCGCCGCCGGACAGTTCACCGTAAACAAGACTTCACTCATCTTCAGCGACACCACTTGGAGCGACGACCAAACCGTCACCGTTACCCCGGTCAACGACGACATCGACGATGGGGACTCCAGCGCCGCCATCACCATGACCGCAGCAGGCGGCGACTACGGCGGCGTCACAGTCTCCAGCGTTACCGTCAACGTCACCGACAACAACACCAAGGGCGTGACCATCACCCAGTCGAGCGGCTCGACTGACGTGTCGGAGCAGGGCGAAACAACCGACACGTATACAGTCGATCCTCGACAGCGAGCCAACCGGACCGGTGACAATCACTATCAACACCGCGAGCGATAGCCAGGTGATCTACGACGCCGAGCGGCTCACTTTCCTTCAACAGCACGAACTGGGACATGGCACAGACCGTTACCGTGAAGGCAAGGATGACCCAAACTACGAGGCCAACCCCCACACGTTCACGATCACGCACACGGCGTCCGGCGGTGACTACGCCGGGGTCTCGGTGGGTAGTGTCGCCGTCCACATCACCGACGACGACCCGTGAGCGTGAACTTTCTCAACCCGACATCGAACGCGCAGGAGGACATAGCGAACCACAATGTCGGTGTGACGCTGACCGTCCCCGGGGGCGGACACTTCTCGCACCCGTGACCGTCCATGTCTCCGCCACCGGCGGAACGGCGACGATGGCGCGCGACTACACATTCGCCGGCGAGACCCTGACCTTCCCGATCGGTGCCAGCACCGGGAACACCCAGCTGGCAACTGTCTTCATCACTAACGACAGCGCAGTAGACCCCGCCGAGACCATCATTCTCGGGCTGCAGAATGTCACCGGCCACAGGCGAAATTGGCACGGGGAACACCACCCACACCATCACGATCATCGACGACGAATCCCGCAACTTCGTCATCACCCCGACTGGCGGCGGGACGCAGGTAGCAGAGAACGGTGGGACCGACACCTTCAAGGTCCACCTCACCAAGCTACCGACTAGCACAGTGACCGTGACGCTCACCAAGACCATGTTCGGCGCCGATTTCACCATCGACAAGCCGACTCTGACCTTCACCACCGGCAACTACTCGAGCGACCAGACGGTCACCGTCACCGGGGTCAACAACAGCTACGACGACGGCAGCCGCAGCGGGGTCATCAGCCTCTCCGCTACCGGTGGCGGCTACAACGGGATTACCGGAATGGAATCGGTGAGCATCACCGATGACGACACCGCAGGCATAACCATCACCGAGTCCGGCGGCAGCACGGCCGTGACCGAGGGCGGCGCCGCCGACACCTACACCGTGAAGCTTGCCGCCCGACCCACATCAAACGTCACGATCAGCTTCACCTACACGAACAGCGAACTGGGTGTCAGCCCGTCGAGCCTCATCTTCACGACGAACAACTGGAACACCGCCCAGACCGTGTCCGTTACCGGCGTTGCCGACGGTATCGCCGAGGCCACGGAGACTCACATCGATCCAGCACAGCGCGACCTCGACCGACACACCGTTCAACGGTCTGTCCGGACCTTCCGTCAGCGTCACGGTGACCAACTCGGATGCGCTCCAGGTGACTATCGACGGTCCGGCGTACGGCGTCCCGGGGGTGGGCTCGACCTTCAGTGGAATCGAGAATGCCAGCGGCACGGGGCCGATCGTCTACCTGTGGCGGGTCATCGACCTCGATCACGGTCAAGTATTCCTGCCGATCAATGAAACAGAGTCGACCTTTACGTTCACGCCGAGTCAGGCCGGCAACTACGCCATCGTGGTCGATATCAACGACGACGTCAGCAGTACGCAGTTCTACATCGAATTCACGGCACTGGGTGACCTCGCCGGCAGCGTGTTCACAGCCGACATCCTGTGGCTGGCAGAGGAGGGCATCACCAAGGGATGCAACCCGCCGGTGAACGACGAGTTCTGCCCGACTGCCAACGTCACCCGTGGACAGATGGCGGCCTTCCTGGTGCGGTTCCTCGGTCTCACCGACAATGGCGGCGGTGATCTGTTCACCGACGACGACGGCAACATCTTCGAGAACAACATCGACATACTCGCCACCGCCGGCATCACCAAGGGCTGCAACCCGCCGGCGAACGACCACTTCTGTCCCAACGACAACGTCACGCGGGGGCAGATGGCGGCGTTCCTGGTGCGAGCGCTCGGTCTCACCGACGACGGAGGCGGGGGTCTGTTCACCGATACGGGCGGCAACGTCTTTGCGCACAACATCGACATACTCGCCACCGCCGGGATCACCAAGGGCTGCAACCCGCCGTCCAACACCATGTTCTGTCCCAACCAGAACGTGACGCGCGGGCAGATGGCCGCCTTCCTGCACCGCGCAGCGGATCTGCTCCCCTAGCGCGATCGAACCGCAAATCTGAACGGCCCGGACCACGATCCGGCCCGTTCCATGTACGGGCACGAACCCGGGTACGCTACGAACGAGGGTCGAGGTTCGACAGGGGGTTCCTGACTTGAAGACCATGCCGGTGATCGCTGAGCGATCCATCCGATGTTGCCGAGGTGCCGTGAGACGAGACGGCCGGTGACCATCGGGCCGTCAGACGTGCCCAAGTTGCTGGTACTGGGACACGACACGTGTGTCGGGTCTCATCTTGCCGTCGCCGGTCACCGCACCGGCATGCACGTGCTGGGCTTCTCTCGCGACGCCGACATCGAGCGCGGCGACCGGATCCTCAGATCCCTGAACGCCCGGCAACTCCCTGCGGTCGCGGGTGAGGTCACCAACCGCGAGCAGATCAGCGACGTACTCGGGAGATACCGGCCCGACGTGGTTGTGAGCGCCGCGGACCGGGCGTTTCCTCCACCAGGTGCGAACGGCTGGCTGGGCAGCTATTCAGACAACTACCAGGCGGCGACCGCCATCATCGACGCGATCGAGATGGTCGACCCGGAGAGGCGCCCATTTCTGATCTGGGTCGGATCCGAGGACGAGTACGGGATCGCCCCGGCACCATGGCTGGAATCCGCCCAGGCTCTCCCCACATCCGCATACGGCACGAGCAAGCTGCTGGCGACCACCATCATCTCCACCGCCATCCGCACCGGCATCGTCGAGGGGTGCGTGGTCCGGCTCCCGATCGTGTTCGGCGGGGCCCAGTCTCCTGCCAGGCTCATCGCCAACCTCGTAATCGCCGCGCTCCAGGGCCGGCCGCTCTCGCTCCCTCCGGGAGACCCGATGTTTGCGCTCACCTACGCCACAGACGCCGCGGAGTGGATGATCCGTCTCGCCGGTGCCCGCGGTGCCGCCGACTTCCCAACCGTCGTCAACGCCCCGGGGTACCGGCCGATGGCACTGCGCAAGTTCGTCTCGGTGCTCGACGGGGTCGTCCCCGACGGAGTGGTCACAGAGACGCTGCTGCCCTCCGACCGGACGGGTGTCCAGTCCGCACAATGGCCCGACACCTTCCTGGCCGAGCAACTGGGGCTGGGGCCAGTGTTGGAAACCTCCCTCGAGCACGCTCTCACCGAGACGTTCGCCTGGTACCACCGGAACCGCTGGTTCTGGACGGTCGGATGACGTGCGGCACCGCACAACGCTGAGCTTCGACGGTGCGAAACTCAAACGTGCCTTGCCCCTCGGGCAGGTCACGCGGCTACTTGGCTCCGAAGCCGGTCAAGACGGTCCAGATGGAGCGGCCGAGAACCAGCATGTCCAACCACGGGGACATGTGCTTGACGTAGTACAGGTCGTACGTCAGCTTCTCGACGGTCTCCCGCTCGTTGTCGGCATATCCGAAGTTGACCTGGGCCCACCCGGTCACTCCCGGTCGCACCAGGTGCCGGTAGCTGTAGAAGGGGATCGAGCCCTCGAACTGCTCGGTGAATACCGGGCGCTCGGGCCGGGGACCTACCAGACTCAGATCGCCCTTGACCACGTTCACCAGTTGTGGGATCTCGTCGACCCGGAACCTTCGCAGGACCTTGCCCATGTTGGTCAGGCGGGCGTCGTTGGGCGCGGCGAACTGGGGACCATCTTTCTCGGCATCGACAACCATTGTCCGGAACTTATAGAGGGTGAAGATGTCACCCTCCCGACCGATGCGAAGCTGTCTGTAGATGGCGGCACCGCGAGAATCGATCCGAACCGCTACCCAGATCGACGCCGCCAGCAGGATCCAGAGCGGCGCCGTCAGCAACACGAGGGCCGTGTCGATGGCGCGCTTGAAGCTGGCGTAGTCGTTACGCCGCATCGGAGCCGACAGCTCCCACCCGTCGGCGAGATGGACCATCGGCAGCCGCCCGGTGTACTCCTCATAGACTGTCGACAAAGCCCGGATCGGGTACCCGGCCAGGTTCCAGGACGACACGAACTGCGCCATCATGTCGGACATCACCGGTCGGAGATCGACGACCAGCGTCACCGACTCAGGCAACTCCGTCGGCGGCTCGCCCGCCGGGTCGTACACCTCGACGATGTTGGTGTGCTCGGCGTCCCGCAGATCCTCGACCAAGCCCTTCTCACCGGTGATGATCACCAGGTTCTCCGACCACGGCCGTAGCCGGCGCAGATAACGATGGACCAGGGAGCCCACAAGCCAGAGCCCGAGCACCGACGCCAGATAGGGTCGGGACCAGTAGGGACGGGCCAGCACGATGCCGATCGCGGTGACGGCGGCGCTGATCACGACGATGGCGACCGCCCTGCCGTACGACGGTCGGGGTGTGCCCTGCGCCCACATGCGGAGACTGGTGTACGACCCGAACAGGGCGCCGCCGACCAGAAGGCCGAGCATGGGCAGGATGTTCTGCGACGGACGCGTGCCTATCCACGGCAGCGGCTCGCTGTATATGAGGAACGACGCGACCACCATCGCCAGAGCAAGGGCAAGAAGATCCGACAGCAGGACCGCGAACAGGAATCTTCGACGCATCCCAATGGAGGATACCGGTTCTGCCGCCTTCGGACAGACCACAGAGGCTATTGTCCCGACATGCCCCGAGCGACCTTCAAGCATCGAGCCATGGCCGCCGCCGCTCCCGACGATGTGTGGCATTCACTGCAAACCGCCGAGACGTGGGCCAACATCGGTCCCGTCGAACATATCACCGACCCCGAGGTCGACAGTGAAGGCAATCTCCAAGGGTTCCGGTGGTCAACCACCGTCGCGTCACGACGCTACCCGGGGACCGCCCGGGTGCGTGTCGCAGAACCGGCCACGCGCATGGTTCTCGACCTCGACGCCCGCGAGGTCACGGGCAGCCTGGAAACCCAACTCGAGCCGAACGGCGACGGCACAACCATCATCACCGTCATCCTGGAAGTAGTGGCCCGCGGGGCGCTGTCCACCGTGTTCTTCCCGGTGGTCAGTGAGGCTATATCGAGGGGCCTCCCCACCCAGGTAGACCGATTCGCCGCCTCAATGGGGTGACCCCCGAGCGATCCGGGTTGCACTCTTTCTGTGAATCTGGACCGATTCGCAAGGCCCTCCTCGACCAGGCCCTGCGGGCCGGTCGATCCTCCCAGAGGGAGGATGAATTCCTTCTCCCTCCCCTCGGTCACTACCACGACAGCAATCCCCCCATATCGGGGGGATCGGACGGCCCCTCGGGCCGTCCGAGGGGGGAAGGACGAGCGGCCACCGCAGTGCCTACGGCGAGCGCCATCAGACGTCAAGACAGTGATCCCCCCATTTCGGGGGGATCGGACGGCCCCTCGGGCCGTCCGAGGGGGAAGGACGAGCAGCCACCGCAGTGCCTACGGCGAGCGCCATCAGACGTCAAGACAGTGATCCCCCCATTTCGGGGGGATCGGACGGCCCCTCGGGCCGTCCGAGGGGGGAAGGACGAGCAGCCACCGCAGTGCCTACCCTCCCTCGCTCGCCACTCGCCTCCGGCGAGCGCTCCCTCGACCCTCCCGCAAGGGGAGGGTCACTACCACGCCAAAGGCCCGAAACAAACAGCAACCCCCTCCCGCCATCGGAGGGCAAGGCAGCGATCCCCCCATTTCGGGGGGATCGGACGGCCCCTCGGGCCGTCCGAGGGGGGAAGGACGAGCGGCGGGCGACGGCGGTGAGCCCGGCTCTACGCGGTGCGGTCGGCTTGCTCGATCGCTCTCTGTTCTGCGGCCTTGAACTCCTCGGCGATGCGGAGGGCTTCCTCACGGCCGCCTGCGGTTCGCTCGGCGCGGTCGGTGAGCAGGGTCACGGTGTTGGCAAAGATCTGGAGGAATCCGCCGTGGATCCCGATCGTTGTGACGTGATCGTCGGCATCGGTGATAACCACGGGGCCGCTGGCGAGGGCGGCCATCGTCGCTTCGTGGTCGGCGAGGATGCCGATGTCGCCCTCCGTCGTCCGGGCAGACACCATCTGAGCCGCACCCGAGAAGATGATGGCTTCGGGAGTGACGACGTCCAGATGGAACAGCTTGCCGGGCACTACGACTCCATCTCTTTGGCTTTGCGCTTGGCATCATCGGCGCCGCCGACCATGTAGAAAGCCTGTTCGGGGAGATGGTCCAACTCACCGTTGATGAGCATGGAGAACGAATCGATCGTCTCGTCGCGTGGTGTGTTGATACCGGGCTGACCGGTGAACGCCTCGGCGACGAACATCGGCTGAGCCAGGAACCGCTGGATACGACGGGCGCGAGCAACGATCAGCTTGTCCTCCTCGGACAGCTCATCAATGCCGAGGATGGCGATGATGTCCTGCAGATCGGCGTAGCGCTGCAGGATCTGCTGCACCTGGGTGGCGACGTCGTAGTGCCTCTGGCCCACGATCTGCGGGTCGAGTGCCCGGCTGCCGGAGTCCAGCGGATTGACGGCCGGGTAGATGCCCAGAGCGGTTAGTGGGCGGGACAGGACGGTGGTGGCGTCGAGGTGGGCGAACGCCGTGTGCGGCGCAGGGTCGGTGATGTCGTCCGCCGGCACGTAGATGGCCTGCAACGAAGTGATCGACCGGCCACGCAGCGATGTGATCCGCTCCTGAAGGACACCCATCTCGCCTGCCAGAGTCGGCTGATAACCCACCGCGGAGGGCATACGGCCGAGGAGGGTCGAGACCTCGGAGCCCGCCTGGGTGAAACGGAAGATGTTGTCGATGAACAGCAACACGTCCTGACGCTGCACGTCACGGAAATACTCGGCCATCGTCAGCGCCGAGAGGGCAACCCGGAGACGCACACCCGGCGGCTCGTCCATCTGACCAAACACGAGGGCGGCCCGATCGAGGACACCCGACTCGGTCATCTCGAGGAACAGGTCGTTTCCTTCCCGCGTCCTCTCACCCACGCCGGCGAATACGGACACGCCGCCGTGCTGCTCGGCGACCCGGCGGATCATCTCCTGGATGAGCACGGTCTTGCCGACGCCGGCGCCACCGAACAGACCGATCTTGCCACCCTCGAGATAGGGACAGATCAGGTCCAGCACTTTGATGCCCGTTTCGAAGACCTTCTTCTGTGGCTCCACATCCTCGAAGGCGGGGGCATCTCGGTGAATCGGCCACCAGTCTCCGGTGAACTCCATGTCCGGAGCGTCGAGGGCGTCACCCCACATGTTGAAGATGTGGCCGAGTGTCTGGTCCCCGACCGGTACGAGGATCTCGCTGCCGGTATTGCGCACGGCTGCGCCACGAACCAAACCGTCGGTCGGGGCGAGGGCAATGGCGCGCACGACGTTGTGCCCGATATGCTGGGCTACCTCGAACTTGACGGTCTTGGTCTCGCCCATCAGCTCGAAATCGACTTCTAAGGCGTACAGGATCTCCGGCAAGGCGTCGTTCGGAAACTCAACGTCGACGACCGGTCCGGCCACCTTGATGATCCGCCCCGTTGGAAGTGCGGTGGTTGTGGTCACTGTCTCTCCGTCCTTTTCCTAACCGTTGGCGAGCGCCTCGGCGCCACCGACGATCTCAGATATCTCGGTTGTGATCTCAGCCTGGCGGGCCTGGTTGGCCTCACGGGTCAGGAGACGCACGAGCTCTTCAGCGTTTTCGGTTGCCGCCTTCATAGCTCTGCGGCGGGCTGCATGTTCGGATGCCGACGCCTCGAGGAGCATCCCGAAGATCGTACCCTCGAGATAGCGCGGCAGCAGCCGGGCCAGGATGTCTTCCGCCGACGGCTCGAAGGTGTAGCCGACCGACGGGCCGCTCTTCTCGCCGGCTTCCGGTGGCTCGATCGGCAGCACCAACCACTGCTCCGGCCGCTGGGTCAACGCCGTCACGTACCGGGTGGTAAATACCTCGACCGAATCCACCTTTGCGGTCTCGTACTCCTCGAGCAGGGTGTTGCCGATCATGCGGGCGTCCCCGTAGCCGGGGGTGTCGGTCACTCCCAGCCAGGCGCGCTCGATGTCGAATTTGCGGTATGCGAAGTACGACTTGCCCCGGTCGCCCACCGTATACAGGCGAACCGATTTCCCCTCTTCCTGCAGGTCATGCATCCGATGCTCGGCCATCCGGATAACACCCGAGTTGTACCCACCGGCGAGCCCACGGTCGGACGACACGACGACCACCCCGGCCGAGCGCACCTGACGGCGTTCCAGCAGAGGATGCCGGACGGCGCCGCTCCCGGCACCGAGGTTGCGGATCACGTCGTTCATCTTCTCGGTGTACGGCTTGTTCTCAGTGACCCGGACGCGGGCCCGTGCGATCCGCGACGTCGCGATGAGCTCCATCGCCCGCGTGATCTTCATCGTCGACTCGACGCTCTTTATGCGCCGCCGGATTTGCCGTACTTCAGCAGAGGCCACCTAGTGCTCCTGAGACGCCTTGTAGTTGTTGATGGCGGCAACGATGCCCTCCACGGGCAGCTCGCCCGTGTCCCTGATCTCGTTGAGGAGACCGGAATGCCTGGTGCGCACGAACTCGAGCAGACCGGCCTCGAACTTGCGGACCTCTTCGATCGGGACGTCGTCCATGTGGCCCTCGGTAACCGCAAAGATCGACACCGCCTGCTCCTGCACGGGCATCGGGGCGAACTGGCCCTGCTTGAGGATCTCGACAACACGCGACCCGCGCTCCAGCTGTGCCAGCGAAGCTTCGTCCAACTCGGAGCCAAACTCGGCGAACGCCTCGAGCTCACGGTACTGGGCCAGGTTGAGCCGGAGCGGTCCGGCGACCTTCCGCATCGCCTTCACCTGCGCCGCTCCACCGACGCGGGAAACCGAGATACCTGCGTTGATCGCAGGGCGGATACCCGAATAGAACAGATCGGACTCGAGGAAGATCTGCCCGTCGGTGATAGAGATGACGTTGGTCGGGATGTAGGCAGACACGTCGTTGGCCTTGGTTTCGATGACCGGCAGACCGGTCAGGGAACCGCCCCCGAGCTCGTCACTCAGCTTGGCGCACCGCTCCAGAAGCCGGCTGTGCAGATAGAAGACGTCACCCGGATACGCTTCACGCCCCGGTGGGCGCCGCAGCAACAGCGAGATCTCACGGTACGCAACCGCCTGCTTCGAGAGATCGTCGAACATGACCAATGCGTGCTCGCCTTTGTACATCCAGTACTGACCGATCGCCGAGCCGGAATACGGCGCATACATCTGAAGGGCGGCCGCGGTGGAGGCGGGGGCGGCGACGATGACGGTGTACTCCATCGCCCCGGCCGCTGCGAGCGTATCGGCGACCTCGGCGACCGTCGACGCCTTCTGGCCGATGGCGACGTATATGCACTTAACGCCGAGACCCTTCTGGTTGATGATCGTGTCGATGAGGATCGCGGTCTTGCCGGTTTGCCGGTCGCCGATGATCAGCTGGCGCTGGCCGCGACCGATCGGCGTCATCGCGTCGATGGCCTTGATCCCGGTCTGCAGAGGCTCCTTCACCGGCTGCCGCTCTACGACCGAGGGCGCCTGCGTCTCGAGAAGACGGGTCTCGGTGAATTCGAGAGGGCCCTTGCCGTCGAGCGGGGTCCCGAGCGGGTCGATGACCCGTCCGAGCAGCCCGTCGCCTACAGGCACCGAGAGCACCCGGCCGGTGGAGCGAACCTCGTCGCCTTCCTCGATTCGGGATGCCTCGCCCATGATGACGCAACCGATGGAATCCTCGTCGAGGTTGAGGGCCACACCGGTGAGCCCACCGGAGAACTCCAGCAACTCCGACGTCATTGCGTGGGGAAGGCCCACGACCCGGGCTACACCGTCCCCGACGGCGGCCACGTAGCCAACCGTCTCGGCCTCGACGGAAGGGGTCCATCCTTCGAGGCTGCGGTGGAGTGCACCGGTGATGTCTTCGGGAGTCAGGGTTAGATCAGCCATGCGCTATGCCCATGCCTCTCGCAAATCTTGGAGCCGGCTCTTTACCGACCCGTCGAACAATGTGTCTTCAACCTGGGCGACCAACCCACCAATCAACGAAGGATCGACCACAACGTGGAGTCGTACCCGCTTGCCGGTCACCGCGGCCAGCTTCGCGGCGAGCCGCTCCTGGGTGGCCTCGTCCAGATCGACTGCGCTGGTGACATCGGCGACTACCTCGCCCTCGGCTTCCGCCGCCAACTCCATCATCCGCTTGGTGATCGCGGGGAAGTCCTTGATCTTGCCGACGCCGACGAGCATGTTGACCAGCGATACGGTCACCGCGGAAGCACGCTCGCCGAGGAGGTCGGAGATGATCGCCTGCTTCCTCTCGAACGGAAGCAGCGGATCCTCGAGCGCACCGCTGAGATCCTCCGACTCACCGAATTCCCGGGCGACGAGGAACAGCTCGTCCGACAGACGGTCCGTGTCTCCCTCAGCCGAGACGACATCAAGCAGCGCCCGGGCGTACCCATCAACGTGGCTGGTAACCATGATCAGCCCTTACCGCCCAGCTCGTCGATGAACTGATCGACCAGCTCCTGCTGGGATGCACGATCGAGGCTCCGACCGACCAGCTTCTCGGCTACGTCCAGAGACAGGCCTGCGACCTCGCGCCGCATGGATGTCACGGCGCGTTCTTTCTCGGCCTCGAGCTCTACACCGGCCCTGGTCCTGATGGCGGTAGCTTCGCCCTCCGCCCTCGACACGATGTCGGCCCGCGCCGACTCACCGGCCTGGCGAGCATCCTCGACGATCTTGCTGGCTTCCTCCCTGGCATTGGCGATCGATTTCTCGTAGTCGGCCTTGAGGGTCGCAGCCTGTTGTTTCTCCTCCTCCGCGGCCTCGAGGCTTGCCTTGATGGCGCTCTGCCGGTTGGCCAGCAGGTCGTTGAGCGCCGGGACGGCATACTTCCAGATGAAGAAGAAGACAATCAGGAATGCGATGAGCCCGGCGATTATCTCGTTGCGGTCGCGCGGCAGCAGCAAGTCGAGCCCCGAAGGCTCCTGCGTATCGGCTGCGGCGAGAAACAACGTTGCAAAAACGATCACGCTGACGCCCTACGCGATGAAGAACAGCACGAACCCGATCAGGGCGAGTGCCTCGGTGAACGCGATCCCGAGGAACATCGTGGTCCGCACCATGCCTGCCGCTTCGGGTTGACGCGCCATCGCCTGTACCGCGTTGCCGGCAACGATGCCGATACCGACTCCGGGGCCGATAGCGGCGAGACCGTAGCCAACGATGTTCAGGGATCCGCTGATCTCACCGGACAGCCCCGTAACCTGTTGCGCCACGATGTGCTGCACTGCGAGGAGTGCTTCCATTTCGTTGCTTCCTTTCTGTATTGGACGGTTGCGCGAAAACTCAGTGCTCAGCGTGCACGGACGTCTGGACGTACACCGCTGAGAGCAAAACGAAGATATAAGCCTGGAGGACCGAGACCACGATCTCGAAGAGGAATATGCCCACGCCGAGCGTATACCAGCCGAGACCCACCGGAATCTTTGCCAGGCCGCCCTGGCCGGTCATGAAGATGAACCCGGATACCAGCAGCAGCGACAGCATCAGGTGACCGGCCACCATGTTGGCGAAGAGCCGGACGGCGAGGCTGAACGGCCGGATGAAGAAGGTGGAGAAGAACTCGATCGGGGTGATCAGGATGTACATGAGCTTCAGGGCACCGGGAAAGCCCGGCGGGAAGATCGTGTCGAGGAAGTAGTGCACCCCCCTCTCCTTGAAGCCGGCAACGAGAAAGACGATCCAGGTGAGGATGGCCAGCGTCCCCGGAAAGACCCACATGCGGGAGGTGATCGGGAAGCCGATCAGCGGCGTCACTTCGAACAGGTTGCCGACCAGAGCGAACAGGAAGATGGACAGCAGCCACGGAAAGTACTTCAGGCCTTGCTCGGGCCCGATGATGCCGATCGCCACCTCGTCGCGCACGAAGCCGACCAGTGCCTCGATCGCCGCACCGAACTTCGAGGGAACAAGCCGGTTGCGCTGGCGGACGATGCCGAAATAGAGCAAAGCGACGACGATCAGGGCGGCGAGGATGGTGAGGATCATGGTGCGGTTGATGCCGCCGATGTACGGGGCCTCGAACAGCTCGTTGACGTTTTCCGGGACACAGATGATCTGGTTGGCAGCGTCGCACGCCGCCGACGCGAGGATCAGCTCCACTCCAACTCCTTTGTCTTGCCACGCGACACCGCGACCGCTTCCCACGACAACAGCACCAGATAGCTCACGATCGCCGCCATACCCATCGCCATCCGATCGACCTCCACCAGGTTGGCGATCACGAGCATGACGAGCGTAATCAGGGCCAAACGGAGGAAGAAACCGAACAAGGCGGCCGCATGATAGAGCGTCAGCGATATGGCTGCGGCGCGGGAGAGGATCAGCCCGGCGAGGACGAAATTCGCCACAACTACGGCAACTCCGCCGGCAGCGGAGAGGCCGCCGCGCCAGCCGCCGACGATCCAGAAGAACACGATGAGCAACGGGCCGACCACAACGCTGCGCTTCACGGTGTCATAACCGATGGCGGCTTCGATGTTGGCAGCTCCCGGAGCGGGCTCGAACCTCGTTGAGACGTCGTTGGGCGCCTCAGTATCCACGTGTTCTTTCCTTTGCTTGCTGTTCCATCAACGCCGAGTACCGCCACAGCTTCAGAAAGCCGCTGATGAACCCCGCCACCACGCCAATGACCACGAACACCGGCCTCGTGTTGAGCCACCAGTCTAACCCGAGGCCGAGCAGCAGCCCGGCCACAACGGACGAGATGAAGTCGACACCCGGCGAGAAAGCGCCCGTAACCTCAGCCCGGTCGGGAACGAGGTGGCTGCCCCCGCTCTGGTCTTCACCGTTTGTCATGATTGGCCTCACCGTCCCCGCCGCATTTGCCGGCACACCGATCGTGTGGTCCCCGGCAAAACGGGCGCCACTGTACCCACGACCCTTTCCCGCGGGCAAGCCTACCAATGCCCCGGCTGCAACAACCTTCGCCGATCCATCACGGTCGATCCCCCGGCGGTGAGCCGGGACGAGACGCTCATCCCGCCGCGGCCCCCCACGGTCAAGCATGTCCGGGGAATCCCTCCGGGTATGGCGGAAAGGCCTCAGCGAGCTCACGAACCTGACCCGTGTACAAATCAACGGAAAATGGATCGATTCGCTTGCGCAGGAGCTCGACGATGAGCTTGCCGAGCAGAACCATCTGCTCCTGCATCATCCCGGCGGAAGTCACAGACGGTGTCCCCAGCCGCAGCCCGCTGGTGACAAACGGAGGCCGCGGATCGAACGGAATGGCGTTTCGGTTGAGTGTCACGCCGTGCTCATCGAGGAAGCGGGCGGCCTCCTTGCCGGTCAGCTCGGGATCGAGCGACCGTAGATCAACCAGGAACATGTGGTTCTCGGTACCCCCGCTCACGACCCGCAACCCCTCGTCGTCCATCGCTCCGGCCAACACCTTGGCGTTGCGGACGATCTGATTGGCGTACGACTTGAACTCGGCGCGGCTCGCCAGTTCGAAGCACAGTGCCTTGGCTGCGATCTGGCTGTTGATGGCACCACCCTGCGTCAACGGGAACACCGCCTTGTCGATGGCGTCGGCGAACCGTGTCCGGCTCAGGATCAGCCCGCCGCGAGGACCGCGCAAGGCCTTGTGTGTCGTCGCCGTGACGATGTCGGCGTGGGGAACCGGGTTGGGATGTGCACTTCCGGCGATGAGCCCGATGATGTGGGCGGCGTCCACCAGGAACACGGCGTCGACCTCATCTGCGATCTGACGGAAGGCCGCCCAATCGATGTAGCGCGAGTACGCCGAGTACCCGGCGATGATCAGTTTCGGACGATGCTCGTGCGCCAACCGCCGTACCTCGTCGAGATCGATCTGCTCGGTGTCCCTGTCGACTCCGTATGCAACGACGTTGAAGAGCTTCCCGGAGAAGTTGACCGAGGAACCGTGGGTGAGATGGCCGCCCTGGTCGAGCCGCATTCCGAGAATCGTGTCGCCCGGCTCGAGCACTGCCAGATAGGCGGCCATGTTCGCCTGCGATCCGCTGTGCGACTGGACGTTCGCATGCTCGGCGCCGAACAACCGCTTGGCCCGATCGATCGCCAACGTCTCGACCTTGTCGACTACCTGACAGCCCTCGTAGTAGCGACGGCCCGGGTAGCCCTCGGAGTACTTGTTGGACAGCACCGACGATGACGCCTGCATGGTCGCATAAGTGATGTAGTTCTCGGATGCGATCAGTTGGATCTGCGCACGCTGCCGTGCAACTTCCTCTGCGATCAGCCCGGCGAGTTGCGGGTCGACTTTCTCGATTGGCCTCATGTCCGACATCGACGATTCCTCATGCGAGCGTTCCGAGCGAGGCTAGCAGTGACGGACGACCTCACCACAAAGCCAGCTACCCATCCCGCGGACCCGGCTACCGGGAGAATTGGTGCCCGGCAACCGATCGGGGGGGCGACCATCTCGTTCACAAGGCCCTCACCGCCTTCGCTGCGCTCGGCACCTCTCCCAAAGGGAGAGGGAAAGAATCGGGCACGTCGCATCCTGCACGGCAACCGATCGGGGGGGCGACATCTCATACACAAGGCCCTCACCGCCTTCGCTGCACTCGGCACCCTCCCAAAGGGAGAGGGAAAGAATCGGGCACGTCGCATCCTGCACGGCAACCGATCGGGGGGGCGACATCTCATACACAAGGCCCTCACCGCCTTCGCTGCACTCGGCACCCTCCCAAAGGGAGAGGGAAAGAATCGGCCCTCACCGCCTTCGCTGCGCTCGGCACCTCTCCCAGAGGGAGAGGGAAAGAATCGGCCACGCCTTCGCTGCACTCGGCACCTCTCCCAAAGGGAGAGGAAAAGAGACTAGAGGTTGCGGACGGGGCCGTCGCGGAGGACTAGTGGCGAGGGTTCGGTCAGATCGATGATCGTGGACGCTTGGCCCCCCTTCGCCTTGCCCTCGAGGTACACGGACACCGCGTCGCCAAAGAGATCGCGAGCGTCGAGGTCGTTGAGGACCGATTCATGGCCGGACAGGTTCGCCGAAGTCACCGCAAGCGGCCCGTACCGCTTGAGTAGCTCGAGAGCCACCGGATGGTCGGGACACCGAAGACCAACGGTGCGCCGCCCGGAGTGGCCAAGCCAGGGCGGGGCGGAGGGCAGCCTGGGCAGGACCAGAGTCAGCGCACCGGGCCAATGCAGGTCCGCTAGATCCAGGGCACGATCGGAGAGCGAGGCGATCGTCATCCCTTGCTCCAGCGATGACACCAGAATCGCCAGTGGTTTGTTGGTGGGACGACCCTTGAGCTCGAAGATGGCGCTCAGCGCATCTTCCCGGAAAGGATCTGCCGCCAGACCGTAAAGCGTGTCCGTAGGCACTCCGACGATCTCGCCCCGTTTGAGTGCTGCAACAGCTTGCTCGATCGACATTCTGTTCCCCTTCAACGGTATGGATTCAACCTAGTGCAGTTTCGGCAACTGTGGAGCACGTCCCCGAACGTAGCGCGGGCGCCCGGTGAGGTCGGGGATTATCTCCGGGGCATACGAGGTGAACAAGTCGAGACAACTGTCGCCCTGCGTTTCGCCAATCTCGCAAATGAGATTGCCCCCTGCTCTCAGCCACACCATTGCCCCTTCGGCCATCATGCGCAGCACATCGAGCCCGTCGGCGCCGGCGACAAGGGCCCGGCGCGGTTCGTGCCTCGATATCTCGACCGGCAGGTCTGCAAACTCGGTCTCCGATACATATGGCGGATTGGACACAATCAGGTCACACGATCCACGCAGCTTCTGCGGAAGGGCGGCAAACAGGTCGCCATGTCTGAAGCCGACATCGAGACCGAGCACGTCGGCATTCGATCTGGCGAGGGTCAGGGCCGGCTGCGAGATGTCGGTCCCGACGACCATCGCGTCCGGGCGAGCGTACTTCAGAGCCAGAGCGAGGGCACCGCTGCCGGTACACAGGTCGACAATCGTCGGGGTGCGCTCTTGCTCCAGGATCTCGAGACAGATCTCGTACAGATACTCCGTCTCGGGCCTTGGGATCAGAGCGCGGTGGTCGATGCGAAGCTCTATGGGACCGAATTGAGATCTTCCCTCGATGTACTGAATCGGCTCGCCGGCGAGACGCCGCCGCACTGCCTCCTCGAACCCGGCAACCACGGCGTCGGGTACCGCCGGATCCCCGATCAGCCAGGGGGGCGATTCGCCGGCAACCGACAGCAGCAACCGGCGCGCCTCATGGTCGGGGATTGCCGCCGCCTGTATCAGCTCCAGACCGGTGAAACGCACATCGACCTGCTCTCGTTTTTCAAGGATGCTGCTTTCTGTGTATGGTCAACCACAATAAGTGAAGATGTCAAATAGCCAACCGGAGGGCTCATGTCCAGGTATCAACGGATGCTCGACATCACCAAATCACGTATCGACGCAGGTGTTGCCATGGGCGTGGGACGGCTGCGCACCGAAGATGACCGCCTCGAGGGTGCCATGATGACGATCGGAGGGCAAGAGGTCGTCGACTTCGGTAGTTGCTCATACCTCGGCCTCAACCGCGACCCGCGCCTCGCCGCGGCCGCAACCGAGGCCATCGCTCGCTACGGAACCGGTCATTCGTCGTCAACGACATACACCGCTCTCGGGCTGTACTCGGAGCTCGAATCCAGACTCGAGTCGGTGTTCGGAGCCAGTGTGGCGGTAGCGCCTACGACGACGTTGGCACACCTGGCCGCTCTCCCCGTGCTCATCCTGCCGGGCGACGTCGCGCTCGTCGATCATCAAGCCCATGCGTCCCTTCAGATGGCCATGGACCTCCTGCGGGGCCGTGGCGTTCTCGTAGACACGCTCCCGCACAATGACGTCGCCGCACTCGATGCCGCGATTTGGCATCATCGCCACGCAAACCGGATCTGGTACATCGCAGACGGCGTCTACTCCATGTACGGCGACATCGCCCCCGCCGAGGCCATCCACCCGCTCCTCGACAAGTACCCCAACCTCCACCTCTACTACGACGACGCCCACGGCGTCGGCTGGCAAGGTGTGCACGGACGAGGCGAAATCCTCAACCGGGTTCCCTGGCACGATCGCATGGTGATTGCCGGTGGCCTCTCGAAGTCCTTCGGAGCCAACGGCGCCGTACTCGCCTTCGGGGACGCCGACCTGGCGAAAACCGTCGCCTACTGCGGACCGACGTTCCTCTTCTCCGGCCCGATCCCCCCTGCCTCGCTCGGGGCGGCGATCGCCTCAGCCGACTTCCATCTCTCCGACGAGCATCCGATCCGGCAACGCGAACTCAACGAGAGGATCGCACTCGCCCACTCGTTGCTCGTCGAAAACGATCTGAGCCTGCCCAGCCACGATGCCACCCCGATCTGGTTTGTCCGTGTCGGAGCAGTGACGGACATCATCCGGCTTGTACGCGGGCTTCTCGACGACGGCTACTACGTCAACCCCGCCGGCTACCCGGTGGTGCCCCGCGGCCAGGGCGGAATTCGCTTCACGGTCACGCTCAACCAGACTGAGGGACAGCTGCGAGGCTTGATCCGGGCGATCCGGCGCCGCCTACCTGACCAGACGGAACCGGATATCACCGTCGACCTGCGTAGCACTAGTCACCACCCGGCCCGCAAAGATAACGCGCTCACCGCGATGGCCAACACTTAACGCATCCGACTTTCCTACCGATAGTGGTAGGGATGTGTGCCTTGCCGGGACGGAATGAAGGGGCACCGACGGCCGTGACAAGCCCGTGGGTGACCCGCGCTTTTGTCGTCGCTACTACTGCGGCTGTTTTCGCCGCGGCTTTTCTCCCGGATCAACTCGCCGCCATCTTGTCCGCTTCGATCATCGCCATTGGCTTGACGGCGGCCGCATCGATGTTCATACGTCGCTCGCAGCATCTCACCCCACTGGAACGAAGAGCCTGGAGGCTTGTCGGGGTCGGGTTCTCGTTGGCAGCCGGCGGTGTTGTGCTGCACGGCGCGATCTGGCTACTCCGTGGCGACGTCGCCACGTTTGGGCCGATCGACCTCATCTGGCTCACGGGGTATGCAGTGGGGATCCTCGGAATAGGCACCCTTCCGCACACCGCAGGCAGCAAATGGCACAGGATCCGCCTTCTGCTGGACGGGACGATTGGGGGAGTCGCCGTCTTCAGCCTCCTCTGGGCGCTCACCTTGCGGTCCGTTACCACCGGCCTCGGTACCGCCCCCACCTGGGCTCGCTTTGTCGGGACGTCGTATGTGGCGTTGGACGGCGCTGTGCTGGTCACGCTGCTGATGGTCGTCATCAAGCGCTCCGCCTACCGCTTCGACCGCCGGCTGGTACTTTTCGGAGTCGGAGCAATCGCACAGGGTTTGGCCGACTACGCATTCCTCAGATCGGGTCTCGGACACAGTTTCGCCGAGGCTGAGCCGATGTTGGGGCTGAACATCGTCGCTGTGTCCATGTTCCTTGCCGCCGCCTACAACGTCGGTGTCACCCCGCGCGAGCGTGAGTACGCCGACCGGACGTCCTCGCCAACATGGGCTTTGGTCTTGCCATACGGTCTAGCGCTGCTACTCGTAGGTCTCATGATGATCAGATTCTCGAGCCTGGGGACTTCCGAAGAGCAAGGCCTTCTCCACGCTGTTGTCCTCGTGGCGATTCTGACTATCACGCGCCAGGGGGTCGCAATCCAGGAGAGCCGCCGATCCCTACAGCAGCAGCGTGCCACTCTGGCGGCTTCGATCTCCCACGAGTTGAAGACCCCGCTCACATCGATCGTCGGTTTCCTCGACCTGCTCGACTCGGGGGCGATCGTCGACACAGGCGAGCGACTCGAGTTGATATCGGTTGTCAACGCACAGGCGGGATACCTGGCCAGGGTGGTCAGCGACCTCATGATGCTGGCCTCCGATAGCGGCGGCGCCATGAATCTCAACATCGAATCCGTACCCGTCGACGAGCTCGCCTGGCGGGCGGTCAACTCCGGCGAGATCGACCCATCGATGGTCCGGGTGGACGCCGATCGCAACACGGTTGCATTCGTCGACAACCAGCGGATACAGCATGCTCTCAACTGCTTGCTGGGCAATGCAATTCGCTATGGCGGTAGCAATATCGAGCTCGTAGTCGGCTCGGATCAGTCCACGCTCGTCCTCGAAGTCCACGACGACGGCCCCGGCGTTCCACGCAAGTACGAGCTCGTCATCTGGGAGAAGTTCTCGCGAGGTCCGAACCACCTCAACGCCACAGTCCCCGGCTCGGGAATCGGTCTCGCCATCACCAGGGACATTGCTACCGCACATGGCGGTCTCACCGGCTACCGCCGCTCCGAGCGTCTTGGCGGGGCATGTTTCTGGATACGGCTCCCGGCCCGGGCACAGAACACCGCAAGGCCACAGCCGATCGCCGCTTCCCAATCCGGTGACGCTCTATCCGCCTGATCAGCCGGCTGAGAGACTCGCCGCCGCCTCATCCTCGATCAGGGCGGTATGGAACTCATCGAGATCCCCATCGAGGACCTCAGGTAGTGAATGAATCGTGAGACCGATCCGGTGGTCGGTGACCCGATTCTCCTTGAAGTTGTAGGTGCGGATCTTCTCCGCCCGCTCCCCCGTGCCTACCTGCAAGCGGCGTGCCGAGGCTTGCTCCCCATGCTGCTCGGCGAGCTGCTGCTGGTAGAGGCGTGCACGGAGCACCCGGAGCGCCTTCAGCTTGTTCTGGAGCTGTGACTTCTCGTCCTGGCACGTGACCACGAGATTGGTGGGAAGATAGGTGATTCGCACCGCCGAATCCGTCGTGTTGACCGACTGGCCGCCGGGGCCGGTTGACCGAAACGTGTCGATCTGGAGATCGTTCTCGTGGATCTCCACCTCCACATCTTCAACCTCGGGAAGAACGGCGACAGTGGCGATCGAGGTGTGGATACGACCCTGCGACTCGGTCTTGGGGACTCGTTGGACACGATGTGGACCTGCCTCGTACTTGAGCCGGGCGTACGCACCCTTGCCCTTGACCGAGAAGGTCGCGTCCTTGAGCCCACCACCCCCGGTGACGGAGGTGTTGATCGACTCGGTCCTCCAACCGCGGCGTTCTGCGAATCGCTCGTACATCCGGTAGAGGTCCGCCCCCCACAGCGCGGCCTCCTCACCACCGGCTGCCGCCCGAATCTCCATGATGACGTCCTTGTCGTCGTTAGGGTCCTTCGGCACCAACATCACTCGCAACCTGGTCTCGAGCATCCTCAGCCTTGCTCGCTGTTCCTCGGCCACGCCCTCCAGGTAGTCCTTCATATCCGGGTCTTTCTCCCCGGACGCCATCTCGGTCGCCTCCCCCATCTCCGTCAGCGCCGTCTGGTATTCATCGAAGGTCTCGACAATGGGGCGCAGCTCGGCCTGATGGATCGAGACGTCGCGGTAACGATCCTGATCTGTGACAACGTCGGGATCTGCCATTTCGGCGATTGCCTCGGCGTACCGCTGCTTCATCTCTTCGAGCCGGGCAGCCAGTCTGTCATCCATCGGTGGCGACTTCCCGCTCCGCCTCGAGGGCTCCGGCCACGATCGGGCCCCGGGCAGCGACCTCCGCGTGCTCTTCTGCGGTTAGGGCGGAGAGCAGGCTGGCGACGGCCACCTCGACCATGTCGTCTGAAGGCTCCTTGGTTGTGATGAGCTGTAGCCAGATGCCGGGGCGGTTTGCCCACGACATCCAGCGGCTGTTGGCTCCCAGCTTGAGCACCTCGTAAGAAAGACCCGCGATCAAAGGGATCAGAAGCACCCGGGACGCGATCTGCCACAGAAGCGACCACTTGGCCAGCGCAAGAAACAGAAACACGAAGAATGCCACCATGGCGACGATCAGAATGAACGAGGTGCCGCAGCGGGGATGCCTCGGGCTATACGGCTGGATCGCCTCAATCGTCAGCGGGTCCCCATTCTCATATGCGTGGATCGTCTTGTGCTCCGCACCGTGATATTGGAACACGCGCTGGATATCCTTGGAGCGCGAGATCGCCCAGATGTAGAGCACGATCAGCGCCAGCCGGAGCACACCGTCGATCAGGACGAAGGCCAGCGACGAGTCAGAGAGAAACGACTTGAGATAGTTCGCCGCCAGCGCCGGGAGCAGAATGAAGAGAGCGAGTGCGACGACAACCGCAAGCGCCATCGTTCCGACCACCTGCCCCTTGGACAACTCCTCTTCGTCGTCGGCGCCGGATTGAACGGCCGACCAGGACAACGCCTTGAAGCCCAGGGAGAGAGATTCGACGAGAACCAGGATGCCCCTGATGAACGGGAGCTTGGCGAGCCCGGACCGCCCGCCCGAGCCGGGCAGCTCGTTGCTACGGGTGATGATGCTCCCATCCGGACGCCGGCAGGCGACCGCCCAGCGGCTGGGGGCGCGCATCATCACGCCCTCCATGACGGCTTGGCCGCCCACGGTTGCCCCGGGGGAACGCGACATCTAACACCCCGTCCGGATGTTGCCGCTCAGCAACGGCACCAGACAGGACACCTACTTGTCGGCATCGGTAGGTTGCTTGGCCTTGCGCTCGGTATCAACGCCAACCTTGGCATAGCGGCGACGGAATCGCTCGACGCGACCACCGGAGTCGACGAGGATCTGCTTACCGGTGTAGAAGGGATGGCTGGCGCTCGATATCTCGAGCTTGGCCAGCGGATAGGTCTCACCGTCGGTCCACTCGATCGTCTCACTCGTCTGGATGGTGGACCGCGTCAGAAAGGCGAAATCCGAGGACGTGTCCTGATACACGACCGGCCGGTATTCGGGATGGATGTCGGGCTTCACGGCTCTAGCTCCTGGTTCTTTTCAGCACGGGACTCTACTACTGACCGCTCTTGGCGACCTCACCGAGGAAAGCGGCGTTGGACTTGGTGTTCTTGAGGCGGTCGATGAGAAGCTCGAGCGCCGCTCCCGGCTCGAGCGCCATCAGCACCCGGCGCAGCTTCCACACCTCAGTGAGCTCGTCGGGTTGGAACAGCAGCTCCTCGCGACGGGTACCCGACGCCTCGATGTCGATCGCCGGATAGATGCGCTTGTCGGCCAGCTTGCGATCGAGACGCAGCTCCATGTTGCCGGTGCCCTTGAACTCCTCGAAGATGACCTCGTCCATCCGGGAGCCGGTCTCGACGAGCGCCGTGCCGAGAATGGTGAGGCTGCCCCCCTCCTCGATGTTCCGAGCCGCACCAAAGAAACGCTTGGGCGGGTAAAGGGCGGTCGAGTCCACACCACCAGACAGGATCCGTCCCGAGGCCGGGGTAGCCAGGTTGTGGGCTCGAGCGAGACGGGTGATCGAGTCGAGCAACACGACGACGTCGGTGCCCATCTCGACCATTCGCTTGGCCCGCTCGATCGCCAGCTCGGAAACCTGGGTGTGCTCCTCGGCGGGGCGATCGAACGTCGAGAAGATCACTTCACCACGCACCGAGCGCTGCATGTCGGTGACTTCCTCAGGCCGCTCATCGACGAGCACGACCATGAGATAGCACTCCGGGTTGTTGACCGCGATCGAGTTGGCCAGCTCCTTGAGCACCGTCGTCTTCCCGGCCTTGGGCGGAGAGACGATGAGCCCGCGCTGACCCTTACCGATCGGAGCGATGAGATCGACAATCCTGGTGAGGATGTTGTTGTGCTGCCCTTCGACCTCGAGAGGAAGCCGAACGTCCGGAAACAGAGGGGTTAGATTTGCGAACTTGGGTCGGGATTCCGCCTGCTCCGGGTCAATGCCGTTGACCTTGACCGCCCGCACCAGGGCCGGGAACTTCTCCTGCGCACGGGCGGGCCGGATCGGGCCCTCGCAGATGTCGCCCTTCCGCAGCTTGTTCTTGCGGATCTGGTTCGCCGGCACGTAGACGTCTCGTTCGCTCGGCAGGTAGCCATCGCACCGGAGGAACCCATAACCCTCCGGGAGGATGTCCAGGATCCCGCTGCGGACCTCGAGCTCCGATTCGTCGATTTGCTCCGGCTGCCGCCGCTTGTTGCGACGCCGACGGTTGCGGCCCCCGCCACCGTCAAAGTCCTGTGATTGGTCGCGGCCACCGCGGCCCTCGCCGTTGTTTGAAGCGTCGCTCGAGCCGCCCTCATCCCCATCACCGGAATTCTCGTCCGGCTTCACCGTGGTCGCCACTTCCGCCTCGGGCGGGACCTCGGGCAGCATTGCGTCGTCGAACTTGTCAGAGCCGATGATGGCCGAGATCAGCTTGGTCTTCTGGAGCCCATCGTGCTCGACATCGAGGGAACCGGCCATTTCGCGCAGGGCATCTAGGCCCAGCTCCTGGAGTCTGGCTCGGGTAGTGGTCATGGGCAATTGTTTCCCTTCCGAGAGTTCTGGCATGGTCGTGCCCGTGGTGTTTCCTACTCCGGGTGAGCGCTTCTCCTACGAACAGGATTCAGAACGCGCCTTCGGCGCAGCAGGCCGCACACGAAAAAGGGTGGAAACGGATATACGATCCGGAGGTCAGTCTAACCCGACTAACGCGTTGTGCAAAGCGGGCCTACCAGCCGAGCTTCTCCATGACTGCATCGAGGGTGGGTGCCACGGGTGTGACGTCGCCAAAGTCACGGGCCGCGGTATCCGGGTCCTTGAGCCCGTGGCCGGTCAGGGTGCACACGATCGGCCCGGGCGGCAGATCGTCCTTGAACTTCAGGATGCCGGCGACCGACGCCGCCGACGCGGGCTCGCAGAAGACGCCTTCGCGCGCAGAGAGCAGACGGTAGGCGTCGAGGATCTCGTCGTCGGTGACCGCCTCGATCCTTCCGCCCGACTCGTCGCGAGCCGCGATCGCCTTGTCCCAGGATGCCGGGTTGCCTATCCGGATCGCGGTGGCAATGGTCTCCGGGTCGTCGAAGATCTCACCGGTGACCAGTGGGGCGGCTCCCGCGGCCTGGAAGCCCCACATGTGTGGCGTCTTCCCCTCGCGGGTGTACCCGGCCCAGTATGCGGTGATGTTTCCGGCGTTGCCCACGGGGAGGGCGTGGACAACAGGCGCGTCGCCGAGGGCCTCAGTGATCTCCCATGCAGCCGACTGCTGGCCCTCGATACGGAACGGGTTTATCGAGTTGACCAACGCCACGTCGTGGCTCGAGGTCAGCTCCAAGACCAGGGCAAGGGCGTCATCGAAATTGCCGACGATCGGAACGATATCCGCACCATGGCTGACCGCCTGGGCCAGCTTTCCCCTTGCGATCTTGCCGGCAGGGAGGATGACTATCGCCTTTATCCCCGCACGTGCGGCGTAGGCCGCGGCCGACGCCGACGTGTTTCCGGTCGAGGCGCAAGCGACAGCGCGGGCTCCCGACTCGAGGGCCTTGGAAACCGCCATCGTCATCCCACGATCCTTGAACGACCCGGTCGGGTTGGCGCCGTCGTACTTGAGATACACCGGGCGTTCCACAAGACCCGAGATGACCGTGGCCTCGATCAAGGGGGTGTTGCCCTCGAGCAGTGTGACCACCGGGGTGGCATCGGTTACCGACAGTCGGTCCCGGTATTTGGCGATGACACCCGGCCAGCTCATAGGTCCTCGCTCTCCACCCGGATCGCGGCAGCCACCGCGTTGACGCAGTCCAGCCTGCGGACTGCCGCGAGGGCATTCTGCTGGTCGGATTCCGGAGCGCTGTGTGTAACGATCAGCAGCGTGGCCTCGTCGGCGGCCCCCTCCTGCCAGACCGATTTGATGCTGACTTTCGCCTCCCCGAACGCCGCCGCGATCTGGGCAAGCACCCCGGGCTCGTCGACGACTTCGAGCCTGACATACCACTTCGTCGGCACGGTCCCGAAGTCTGCGAGTGCCGACGGGGCAAAGCGTATACGCGGGGCGACCTGGGCACCGGCGAGTATCTCGCGGGCTGCATCGATCACATCGCCCAGCACCGCCGTCGCCGTCGGCTCTCCCCCGGCCCCCGGCCCGGCGAAGAGCAAGGTGTCGATGGAAGGGCCCTCGATGAATATCGCGTTGGTGGCGCCACGGATCGCGGACAGAGGATGATCGGATGGGAGCAGCACGGGATGCACCCGAGCCGAGACGCCGTTTGGCGTCACCTCGGCGATGCCGAGCAGCTTGATGACGTACCCCAGGTTGCGGGCGTGGGCGATGTCGGCCGCGGTGATTCCGGTGATCCCGGTATGGGAGACCTGGTCGAGGCCAACCCACGTACCGAAGGCGAGACTTGCCAGAATCGCCGCCTTGGCGGCCGCGTCGGCGCCCTCGACGTCGGCTGTCGGGTCCGGCTCGGCGTAGCCCAGCTCCTGCGCCTGGGACAGAGCTTCGTCGTAGGAGGCGCCGTCCTCCGACATGCGGGTGAGGATGTAATTCGTGGTCCCATTGACGATCCCCATCACCCGGGTGATGCGCTCCCCCGCAAGCGTTTCGGACAGGGGGCGAATGATTGGAATGCCGCCACCGACCGAGGCCTCGAACAGGAGCGCGACACCGGACCGCTCGGCGGCCGCGATCAACTCGTCGCCGCGGACGGCGATCAATTCCTTGTTTGCCGTCACCACCGGCTTACCCGACTCGAGCGCCCGGAGGATCAGATCGCCGGCAGGAACCTGGCCGCCCATGACCTCGACCACCAGGTCAACCGTAGGATCATCGACAAGCGCGGCGGCGTCCGTGGTGACGATCCCGGCGGGCAGGTCGAAGCTGCGTGGCTTGGACAGGTCACGGACCGCAACCCGACGGATCTGGAGGTCGAGACCCGTCTTTGCCGCGATCGCCGAATGTTCCGATACGAGCCGGTGAATCAGCGTCCCACCAACCGTGCCCGCCCCGAGGAGGCCAATCCCTATCGTGTTCATGGGGCGACGATAGCCCCTGAACCGCCGCTGCCGATCATCGCTGCACGATCACACGACACGCCTACTACTACAGTCGGGGCCCTGCCATCCGATATCGCACCATGACCCAGACTCCTCCCAGACGTCGCACCGGTCCGGGGACGGCGCGAGATGCCGTGGAGCAACTGCCCCGGGCCATTATCCCGATCGCGATCTTCCTCTTGCCGGCAACGTCGATGGTCATCGCAATCGAGTTCTCCGCGGCATTGTGGCTGTTGCCGTTTGTGCTGCTCGCGTGCGCCGGGGTCATGGCGGCGCCCCGATTCCGCTTCAGCAGGAATCCCGCTCAGGCTGCGGCCATCTTGCTACCGCTGCTGATGCTGCTTGCCATTGCTGCCAACCATTTCAACGGCGCCGGACTGTTGCTCGCCATCGCAGCAGCGTGCGGTTCCGGGCTGGTAGTTGCCACCGCATCCTGGGACGACACGGACCTCGCCAGGGGGATCGCCCTCCCGCTTCTGTTGACATCTGCGATGCAGACGGTTCTGATCATCGCCCAAACCGTCACCGATCGGGCAGTAGGTCTGAACGTGCTGGCCCCCGACGAGCACCTGCGCGTGATTGACGGCTTGTTACGTCCTCAGGGAACCATGACGCATGTCTATGAGCCCGCCGCGCTTGCTCTGCTGGCCGCCGGCGTGGCATTGGCCGTACCACCGCATTCCGCAAGACTACGCCCGGTGTGGATAGGCGGCGCAGCGTTGGCTGGTGCGACCGTGGGTCTCACCCATTCCCGTGCGGCGTTGTTCGGGCTGCTGTTGATCGCCGTCTTCGTCGTTATGGCGGCACGGCGGGGCGACATCCACTCGAGAAACGTCGGCGGGGCGTTGCTCATCGGCTTTCTCGTAGCCGCCCTCTTCACGAGTTCTGCGTGGGCATACCGTGGCGAGCACTCGACGACGGGTGGCGTCGATGACGCCAGCCTCGGCCGCATAACTCTCGCCAAACAGGCGGTCCAGATGACCGCGGACCACCCCCTGCTCGGGGTCGGACCGGGAAATTACATGGACACGATGAGGGAGTCCTACACAGTGGATTCGCGCTACCCGTTCATCGTCCACAACGTACCGCTTGCCCTCGCCGCCGAAAATGGGATCGCATCGGCGTTGATCATCACACTCCTCGTCGGCTGGGCAATACTGCGCGCCATTCGGTCGGATCCGCGTGGCGGTGCGCTCGCAGTCGCCATCTCCGGCTTCCTGCTTTTTGACGTTCTGCACTACGACCGGGTGGTAGGCCTGTTGATGCTGGCGACCTGGTTGGCAGTGCTGCAGCATCGCGGTGTTTCAATCGACAACGTTTCAATCGACAGCGTTTCAATCGACAACGTCTCGTCGGATTAGATCTTCGTATGTCTCGCGCCGGACCACCGGTCGCACTGTTCCGGCGCAGACGAACACAACCGCGGGCCGCAGCACCATGTTGTAGTTGGATCCCATCGAGTGCCCGTAAGCCCCGGTGACCGGGGTGCACAATATGTCCCCAACGCTGATGTCCGACGGGACATCCGCCTCGTTGACGATGACGTCACCCGACTCGCAATGTTTGCCGACGACACGCACCGTCTTGTCCCGCCGCGCATCGGCGGCGCGGGGCAGAAACGCCTCGTAACCACTCCCGTACAGCACCGGCCGCGGGTTGTCGCTCATCCCGCCATCGACGGCGACATAGGTGCGAATGGAGTCGATGTCCTTGATCGTGCCCACCGTGTAAAGCGTCACCGCGCCTCGGGCGACGATCGAACGCCCCGGCTCTGCGGTGACCCGGGCTCCGATGCCGTGTTCCCGGCACGCCCGATGCACGGACTCTGCCCAGTCGGTGATCGTCGGCGCCGATTCCCCGGTCACGTAGGCGACTCCGAGCCCGCCACCAATCGACAGCTCGCCGAGACCGTGCATCTTGACGAACGGGGCCAGCGTTCCGATCGCCTTGCTGTACGAGTCGGCAACGAACACCTGACTACCGATGTGAGCGTGGACTCCGATCAGCTCCATCGCTTCTGATTGCCGGACCAGCTCGAGCGCCCGATGGGCATCTCCGGTTGATACCCCGAACCCGAACTTGGAGTCGGGCACACCGGTTTGCAGGTACTCGTGGGTGTGGACGTCTATCCCCGGGTTGACCCTGACCAGCACCTTCGGCACCGGCCGTCCCGAGGCGACGAGCGACGCCAACCGATTGATCTCTTCGAACGAGTCGACGACGATTCGGCCCACCCCGGCGTCGATGGCCATCTCCAGCTCGACCATCGACTTGTTGTTGCCGTGCATCACGAGACGCGACGCAGGGACGCCGGCGCTCAGCGCAACATGAAGCTCTCCCCCTGTCGCCACGTCGAGGTGCATCCCCTCCTCCCAGGCCAGCCGGGCCATCGCCTGCGACAGGAATGCCTTGGTGGCGTAGGCGACACCGTCACCGAACGCGGCGACGGCTTCCCTGCACCGGGACCGCAGGTGGTCCTCGTCGTAGACAAACAGGGGGGTCCCGTGCTCGGCGGCCAGGTCGAGCAGGTCGACTCCCCCGATCGAGAGCCGCCCTGCGGTCACAGTGGCGTTGTCGGGGAGCAGATACTCAGGGATCGGGCCGCCGCTCACATGCGCTCCGGCGCTTCGATCGCGAGGAGATCGAGCAGGGTGGTCAGCCCGGCCAGGGTCAGTTCGATGAGATGGATCCACGACGCGCGGCGTGCCTCGTCCCTCTCGGTCAGGATGTGGCACGCCTCGTAGAAGCGGCTGAATTCGGCAACCATCTCGTAGGCGTATTCGGCGAGGTGATTCGGTGCCCGATACGCGGCAGCTCGCTCGACAACCTCAGGCAGCCGGGCCAACTGCAACATCAGGTTTCGTTCCTGGTCACGTTCGGCGGGGAGGACGCGTCCGGCGGCGAAGCCGCGGCTCGTCGTCTCCCGAAGGATCGACTTCATCCGGACGGCTCCGTATAGGAGGTAGGGGCCCGTCTTCCCGTCGAAGGATGTGAACCGGTCTATGTCGAAGTTGTAGCTCGAGGCCCGGTGGTTCTGCAGATCCCCGTATTTGAGCGCGGCAACGCCGACCATCTCGGCGATCCCGGCCTTCTCGTCGACTCCCAGCTCGGTAGCCAGAGCGTTCTCGTCGATGCGCTCGGCGGCGCGCGCCACCACCATGTCGATCAGCTCTCTGAGGGTCAGCAGGCCACCGTCTCGAGTACGGAACGGTCGGCCGTCTGGTCCGTTCACGGTGCCGTTGCCGTCATGCTCGAGCACGACATCGGGAGGAGCGATACCCGTCTTGTAGGCGGCCCGGAAGACCTGTTCGAAGTGCAGCCCCTGGCGCACGTCGACAAAGTAGAGGATCTCCTGGGCATCGAGCTCCTCGATCCGGTATTCGATGGTGGCCAGATCAGAGGTTGTGTAGAGCGACGCACCGTCCGACTTGAGGAGCAGAAACGGAGGTACCTCCTTAGAGTCCGCATCGGTCATCACGTCGATGATCATCGCTCCGTCGCTTTCGTGGGCGTAGCCCTCGCCGACCAGCCGATTCACCATCGGTTCCAGGAGATCGTTGATCGTGCTCTCGCCGTGCCACAATTCGAAGTGCACATTGAGCCGGCCGTAGACCGTCTCCATGGCGGCTATCGACACATCTCTCATGTGCTGCCACAGCGCCCGATAGCCGGGACGCCCGGCTTGGAGATCGACCACCGCGGCCCGAGCCCGGGCGGCGAAGTCGAGATCGTCCTTGGCATGGGCTGCCGCCTCCGGGTACATGACCTGGAGGTCTTCGATGGTCACCGGTGAGGTCTCGGGAAACCCGTCGATCTTCGTCTCGTCGAAGTACGGCCAATCCGGGTACCGCTCGGCGAGCTCGGCCAGCAGCTGCCCGTACGGCAAACCCCAGTCGCCGAGATGGACATCGCCGGTCACGTCGTGGCCGAGGAAGCGGAGGATTCGCTTTGCGCTCTCGCCGATGATGGCGGGCCGCAGGTGTCCCACGTGGAGCTCCTTGGCGACGTTGGGACCACCGTAGTCCACGACTATCCGCTTCTTCTCCTGCCGGCTGGTTCCGAACCGGCCATCGAGACGATCGATAAAGGCGGACAGGTATTCGTCGGTGAGCGTGATATTGATGAACCCGGGTCCCGCCAGCTCGAGTTTGTCGAATGCCGTCGTGTCGGCGATCGAATCCAACACAGCCTGGCCCACCTCACGCGGGTTCCTCTTCGCCTCTTTGCCGGCCGGCATCGCCCCGTTGCACTGGAACTGCGCAAGATCGGGACGCGCCGACACCACCACCTGCCCAAAGGACCGGTCGAGTCCCCGGGCGGCGAAGGCATCGCCGAAGATCTCAGAGAGCGTTGCGGCTAGTGACATCAGGGTTTCCTGTTAGCGGGGCGTTCCTGTTGGTGGGCCGTGCAAGGATAGGCCCGGGGCCAAGAACCTTCGTTCGGCCGACAGTACCTTCGGCTTGGTACACTCCCCACTGCGCCCCAGTAGCTCAGGGGATAGAGCACCGGCCTCCGGAGCCGGGTGCGCAGGTTCGATTCCTGCCTGGGGCACTTTCCTGGGGCACTTTCCTGGGCACTTCTGTGATAGTCCCGCCGCCGAATGTGGCGTCCCCTACCCCGGCCACGCCGGCGGTGCCTTTCGCCGCAAATCCTCAGTCCACGGTATCTGCAGTAGCAGCCCTCCCCTGGCGGGAGGGCGGGGCCAGACCCCCTCGTCCAGGCTACGCCGGGCCGATCCCCCCGAAATGGGGGATCGCTATTTGCTCCCAGCTCACAGAACTCCAGCTCACAGAAAATGTGAAACGCTCAACCTCGCACCTACAGCAACCTCCCCAGGGCGCCTGCCCGCCACAGCACCAGGACGTCCATCGTTACCGCGACGCCGACGTGGAGGAAGATGCCGGGCACGAAGCTCTTTGACCTCAAGGCCAGGTAGCCGAGCACATAGCCGGCGATGATCGCGGCAAACGCTTCAGGGGCGGGTTTACCGAAGTGGATCATCGTGTACGGGACGGTCATGATGGCGATCCCCAGGACACCGAACCGCTTCGTCAACCCGAATGTCAGGAACCCTCTGAAGAACGCCTCGATACCGACGAACTGAAAGGCGTAGCCGATCTCGTAGAGCCAGAACGCCGACCCGCCATCGGCCGCCTGCTTGTAAAACGGGTAGTAGCTGCGGAAGCTGGCGAAACCCGACGCCCAGAACAAGACCGGGAACATCACCAGGTACATGACTCCGTATACGCGGAAATGCCTGCGAATGCCCCGGAGCCGGAAACCCCAGTCTCGAGGAGACTCCCTGATGACCCAGGCGATCACCCCGGCCGGCACCAGCGTGCGCAGAGCCAGAGACGTCGCACCCCAGTAGAGATACGCACCGACGCCGGGGTGGGTCTCCAGCGGACCGCCGAGGCCGCTCGAGACCCAGTCGACCATGCCCGACCGGAGAAAGTACTCGGGCCGTCCCCAGTAGCGGAAGACGTATAGGAGCAAGGTCCCGGTGATGATGACGATGAAGGCCATTCGATCGGCCACGGCATCTTCCCGGGTGTCGAGCTCGAGTGGGGACAGCAACCTATCGAGCAACACTTCCTCCGTCGTTGCGGAGCGAGTGTACGCAACACCGGCGTACCCCAACACCATTGCCACCAGCTAGTGTTTTCGCGAACTGGAGGTCTGCATGCGCCCCATCTGGAAAGGTGCCATATCGTTTGGACTGGTGACGATCCCGGTCGGTCTCTATGCGGCCACGGAGAACAAGCGCCCGTCTTTCCGCCAACTTCGCGACTCGGACCACTCCAGGATCCGCTACAAGAAGGTCGCTGAGGCGGACGGCGAAGAAGTGCCGAACGAAAACATCGTCAAGGGATATGAGATCGACAAGGAGCGCTACGTCGTTTTCACCGGCGAGGAGCTCCAGGAGATAATGAAGGGTCTCACCGGCGGCATCGTCGACGTGGTGCAGTTCGTCGACCGCTCCGAGATCGATCCGATCTACTTCCAGTCCTCGTACTACCTCGCACCGGAGAAGTCCGGGGTCAAGGCCTACCGGCTACTTCTTGCCGGCCTTGAGGAAAAGGACATGGTCGGGGTGGCCAAAGTCGCCATCCGTGAACGCGAGTACCTGGCCACCCTGCGGGCCGAAGAGGGCGTGATCATCCTCGAGACCATGTACTGGCCGGACGAGATCAGAGAACCCCGTTTCGAGATGCTCGACGAAGAGGTCGAGGTCAGGGACGAGGAGGTCAAGATGGCGACGATGATCATCGACAACCTCTCCGGGTCCTTCGATCCATCGGCATGGCACGACGAATCGCGAGAGGCGGTGGAAGCCGCAGCAGCCGCCAAAGTCGAGGGTCAGCAGATCGTGGTGCCCGACGTGCCCGAGGCGACCGGCGTCGTCGATCTCATGGAGGCGCTGCGAGCGAGCGTCGAAGCCACCAAGGAGAAGAAGGCGGTCTGACGCCCCCGGATCTCACCGTGCGGAACCGTGGCAACAGGCTCAGGAGTCCGTTGGGAGGATGGTGATGGTGGCCTGCGCCCCGATTTCCGGGGCAGCACCGTCGAGCCGATTTGCGTCGATGAATTCGATCTCGAGCGTCAGTCGGGTCGCAGCCAACACCAGAGTTATCGTGATAGCTGTCACTATGGCTTGCAGGGCGACCATGTTTTCGTATCGCCAAACATCCCAACATTCTTGAAGCCTGGTTTTCGCGATCTGACGACGATCCCGTGCCGTTCGGACATCACGCCCCGGCTGCGGGCCCCTCGCTGTCCCAGGTGACCAATTCCGCCGGGTCGTCGGTGAACCCGAGGAAGGACGGAGCGCGCACCCTGCCGGCCGCGGTCCACTGCTTGAAGCGCACCATCGCCACCAACCTCGGTTGCACCCAGCGCGATCCCTTCGGCAGCTCGGGATCGAGCTCGAACGGGCACTCGGCGACGGTCATCTCGTCGAGGGCGCCGCGGATGGCGTGCAACGCCTTGTCGCCGAACCCGGAGCCGACCGCACCGATCCAACGCAGTGCGGCCCCTTCGTACAGTCCGAGGAGCAGCGCCCCGAAGGATGTCGTCCGTCCGCCCGTGCCCTGGGTGAAACCGCCCACCACGGCACGCATCTGCTTGAAGTTGCCGATCTTGCGCCAGTCGGGTGACCGGACGCCGGGCTGGTAGACGCTGCCGAGACGCTTGGCGACGATGCCCTCGAGATCGTTCTCCACAACGAACTGCCACACACCACCGGCACGCCCCGGGAACCGATCGGTGACGACCATCGGAGGGGGCAGCGTCAGCGATGACAGCCTGCCGGTACGTTCCTCGAGGGGCGCTCGCAACAACGAGACCCCGTCGGCGACCAGGTCGAAGACCACGTAAGTGATCGGAACCGGCGTCTCCGCCACACCCGGCACCCGGTTCATGCGGCTCTGGAGACGCTCGAATGACGGATGGCCCCCGGCATCGAGGGCAACGATCTCGCCGTCGAGAACGAGCCCCTCCGGTAGCGCAACGCCCGCCAGCTCCGGATAGCGGCTGGTCATGTCGTTGCCACGGCGGCTGCGGAGACGGAGGCCCCCTGGTCCCGGCGAGGTCGCAATGCACCGCACCCCGTCCCATTTGAGCTCGAACACCCACTCGTCGTCGTCAAACGGAGCCGGCCAGGGCGTGGCCAGCATGGGCGCGAGGTCGCCGAGCGAACCGTGCCCGGGATCGTTCAACCCTCGAGCTCCTCACGCACGAGACGATTCACCAACCCACCATCGAGCTGCTGGCCCGACTTCATGACGTGCCCGGTGACCCGACCCGCCATCTTGGGATCGGCGACGCCCAGCTCGGCGATAGCCCGCCTCACGATGTCCCTGGTCTCGTCCTCACCGGGGAGCTTGGGGAGCCACTGCGACAGGTACTCAACCTCGAAGGCGAGTATGGCCTCCTGCTCGGCGCCGCGCGCACCCGCTGCGGCATACTCTGCCCGGGCTTTCTCCATCTTCTTCACGTAGGAGGCGATGGCCTTCTGATAGAACCCATCGTCGACTTCGCCGGAGAAGCCCGGAGCCGACTTGGCGATCGCCACGTCGGTCTCGATCTGCCGGATCGCGTTGCTGCGAGCCTTGTCGCGGGTCTTGATGGCATCCCTCAGCTCGGCGACGAGCTCTTCTCGTATTGCCATCGACAACTCCGTTTCTCTGCTCCTTGCACAGTAGCCCGCAGCAGTTCCACAGGAGCAGGTCGGCGAGGTCCCGACCGGGGTCCCGACCGAGGGGGGCCAAAATACCTCTTGAAGCGCGCCGTTACATCGCCTTAGACTGCGCATTCGAGGTTACCTATGTTTATTCCGGTGCCTTTCTATTGACATACACCTTGTGAATGCGTTCACATTCACAAGAGGGGACGAGGAACGAGGCAATAAAGCATGCTCACACTGACCGACTGGCGCGAACTCTCAGCCTGTAGAGACAGCGATCCGGAAGTCTTCTTCCCGATCGGTACAACTGGACCCGCCGTTGGTCACATCGAACGGGCTCGGGCCATCTGCTCGGCATGCTCGGTGGGCGAAGAATGCCTCCAATACGCCCTCGAAACCAACCAGGAATCCGGTGTATGGGGCGGATACCCCGAGGAAGAGCGGCGCCGTCTCCGCAAGCGCTGGCTCGCCGACCGCCGCCGCCGTCGTCAGGAAGCCGAGCGCCGGGCCTCCTAGGACACCGCCTCCCTTCCCGCCAAACCGCACCCTTTTTGGGAATCGTCCCGAACCCCTGGGCCATCCGGCCCTTACATGCCTGCCTCCGAATGTGCTGGTATCCCTGGTAGGAACGAGGAAGATCTCAGCACGACCGGGTGTCACGGTGCAACAATGAGCCGTCAGCATCAGATCCGGTCGATGCGCAGGAGGAGGAGAAGATGAGCAAGCGGTTACCCGCATTCGGTGTGCTTGCGATCGGCGTAATCGTGCTGATCGTATTGTTCGCCAACAATCTATTCACGGTGGGCAGCTCCTTCGAGCAGCTGACCGACGAGTTTCGCCCCATCATGACCACCGCGTCGATCGACGCGGCCAAGGCCGACGTCAAGGCGTTGGGTGACGTGAGTGACGAGTTCAGCAATCAGGTGGCGCCGGCGCTGGCGGGGGCGCTGCAGATGAGCCCCGCGGACCTGAACGCGTTCCTCGGGACCAACTTTCCCGCAGTTGCGGCCGGCGTGGCGGCTCTGCCCGACATCGTCCCGCAGTTCACCGGAGTCGTGAACCTCCTGGGAGAGCAGCAGTCGAACTTCGAGTCTGCCGACGCCATCCCGACGAGCAGTCTGCCGGCAACTACGGTGCCCTGGATCATCCTGCTCATCGGCGTCGGTGCGGTCGTCGTATCCGTCATCATGTGGCGCCGAACCCGGTTCGCCTGGCTGATCGCGGTCGGATTCGGTGTTCTGGTGGTCGTCTTCACTGTCGGGCTCTCCTTTTTGCCCAAGTCGGCAGCCGCTGATGACATGAACGCGGCGCTCAAGCCCGTGTACAACGAGCAGCTCGTAGCCGGAGCCACCCAATCGCTCGGTGTGGTCGGTGCGATGGGCGATCAGATGAGCACCCAGATGTTGCCTGCCCTCAGCCAGCAGCTGGGCATGGACGAAGCGACGATGCAGGGCTTCCTGAGCCAGTTCCCCGCCACGGCTGCTGCACTCCAGAATCTCCCCGAGATGAAGGGCCGGTTCCAGGCCCTCGTGACGGCATTCGACAGCCAGCTCGACAACTACAACACAATCAAGGACACGGCGCTCAACCCGATCGCCCTCGTGGTCCTGGTCGCCGGGTTGTTGATCATCGTGTGTGGAGCATGGAGCTTCATGGCCGATCGGAAGGAACCCGAACCTGCCACAGACGAGAAGTAGCCGTCCTAGACGCATAGCTACACGGCAACGGCCCCGGGCGATCCCGGGGCCGTTGCTAATTCTGAGAGATTCCTCGGCGCGGTCTAGCCGAATCCGACGGATCGATCGGCAGCACGCTCCACCTCGACGAAAGCCACGCGGGCAGCAACGACTCCATAGCGTGCTCCCTGCCGATTGGTCAGCCAGATCAGCGCAGCGCCGGCGGCGAGGCCCTTCTCCAGGTTCGATACGGTCTCATCGAGGTTCTCGACTTCCATCGCCAACTCGCGTGCCCCATCGATTCCGATGCGGAGCTTCCCGCCGTCGCTCATGTCATCCATCCTGTCTCGTTCTGCGCCGAATCGTAGCGGTTGGGCGCTCAGTTGATCACTAGCTGCGGATGACTTCTCAGCCGGGGCTTGCGCTTCTCGATCTCGTCGGCCAGGGCGGCGAACGCCTCGGCGGCTTCGCTATGGGGCTGGGCGACCGCAATCGGCGCACCTGCGTCGGCCGCCGAACGCATCTCGGCGACCAGCGGGATCCTGGCCAGCAGCGGAACATCGAGTTCGTCGGCGAGCGCCTGGCCTCCGCCCTCGCCAAAGATCGGGTAGCGCTTCCCGTCATCCCCGGTGAACCAGGACATGTTCTCGACCACCCCGAGAATCTCCTGATTGACCTTTTTCGCCATGAGACCTGCCCGCTTCGCTACCCGCTGTGCGGTTATCTGCGGCGTGGTGACGATCAGCGCCTGTGCCATCGGCAGGAACTGCGACAGCGAGATCGAGATGTCGCCCGTTCCCGGCGGCATGTCGACGAGAAGGTAGTCGGGATCGTCCCAGTGGACATCTGCGAGGAATTGCTCCATGGCCTTGTGCAGCATGGGCCCCCGCCAGATGACCGCCTGGTCGTCGGGTACGAAGAAATCCATCGACATTGCTTTGACCCCGTGTATCTCTGGGGGAAAGAGCACTTCGTCCACGATGGTCGGTGGTCGATCGATACCGAGCATGCGCGGGATGGAGAAGCCCCACACGTCTGCATCCATGACGCCGACGCTACTGCCGGCAGCAGCCAGAGCGACCGCGAGGTTGGTGGTCACCGACGACTTCCCGACGCCGCCCTTGCCTGATGAGACCGCGATGACCCGGGTGGGGCTCCCCGCCCGAGCAATCGGGATCGTCGCCGGCTCGACGCCACCTCGCAGATTCGCGGTCAGCTCGTTGCGCTCCGCGTCGGTCATCGAAGTGAACGACACGCTCACGTTGGTGACACCGGAAACGCTCATTGCAGCTGCGGTGACGTCCCTCGTCAGCTGGTCCTTCAGAGGACAGCCGGGAATCGTCAGAGCAACAAGGGCGCGTACCGAGCCGTCATCATCGACCGCGAGGTCACGCAACATGTTGAGTTCTTCGAGGCTGCGATGGATCTCGGGATCCTCTACCTGGCCTATCGCGGCACGCAAAGCTGCGACATCGATCACGGACACCATCTCCTATGCGCGTAGTGGATAGAAACTATAGTGAGTGTGGAACCCGCCAATCCCCCATCGCGCGGAGCCCGTCATGATCGACACAAGTGAGATGAGCCGGCAGATCGGTGACCTGGCGGCAACCCTGGGCGATGCCACCAGACGCGGCATCTACATCACGGTCCGCGAGTCCATCGAGCCGGTGACGGCAGCGCAGATTGCCGACCTCTTCCACATTCACGTCAACGTCGCCCGTCACCATCTCGACCGTCTGGTCAGCGACGGGTACCTTCAAGTGACCACGCTGCAACGCACCGAGCGGCGCGGGCCGGGAGCCGGACGACCGGCCAAGTACTACGAGACAACCGCCAAGGAGATCTCGGTCCAGTTCCCGTTGCGACGTTACGACCTGCTTGCGGAGCTCCTGGCGCGCATGGTCGAGCGGCTCGCTCCGGACACAGCCGGCGAGCTCGCCGAGGACATCGGCCGTGAGTACGGTCGGGAGTTGGCGGCAGAAGTAGGCCTGGCACGAGATTCGGGCTTCGAAACGGCGGTGCAGGCCGTCGCCCGTGTGATGCTGGGCGTCGGCTTCGGTAGCGAGGCCGACACGGCTGAACGGCGCATCGTCACCAGCTTCTGCCCGTTCGGTGCCACCGCATCCAAGCACCCCGAACTCGTCTGCAAACTCGATCAGGGGATCGTTGCCGGTCTGCTCGAGTCGGCCAACGCCGCGGGAACCCCGGTCGTAACCCCCCACGTGCACCCCGGTGGGGACTGTCTCACCGAGATCTGATCCGCTCAACCAGACGCGCCATGTGCCGATAGTCATATGAGCTGACGTTTCAGGGGGATCCTTGCGAACCAACCATGCGCTTGAGATTCTGACGGTGTGCCTGGCGGCCGTCGGGCTGCTCGCCGTGGTGTTCGGCGCCCCCGGTCCCGTGACGATCCTGGTGAATGCAGCCACCATCGCTACCGCATTCGGGGCGATCATGGCCCGCAACGAGGGGCCCGAGCAGACCGATCTCATCGCCGAGGTCTCTCACGAGCTTCGTACCCCGCTCACCGGCATCCTCGGAACCTTGGAGCTGCTCACCGACCCCACCATGCCGCTCGAGCCGTCGGAGGTCGACGAGTTGCTGGTCGGGGCGCACAGCGACGCAAACCACCTCCTGCATGTGGTCAACAACCTGCATGCTCGATCGCGGCTCGATCGCGCCATCCTCTCCCCGGAGGCCGTGCCGACAAATCTCTTTACCCTGGTTGGCAAGGCGATCGCCCGCTCGCCCAAAGTGGCGCCCCGGTGCTACATCTCGGGCGGTCACCAGGCAATGGCCGTCGGCGATCCACAACTGATCATGCAGATTGCTACCAACCTGGTCCAGAACATAGAACGCTACGCACCCGACGGCGACGTGCGGATCAGCGTCTCCCGATCCGGCGATGACACGCTGGTGGTCTTCACGGACTCCGGCCCCGGTGTTCCCGCGCACCGGGCGGAGCGCATCTTCGACCTCTCGGCATCTGCCGAAGGACTCGGGCTCGGACTGTCACTGAGCCGGCAGCTGGCACGAGCCATGGGTGGTGATCTCACGTGTGACAACGCCGGTAGCAAAGGTGCGGTCTTCACCCTGCGGTTGCCCGCCTGCGACGATGTGGTCGTCGAGGACGAGATGGTCGATTTCCTCGCAGACGAGCGCTACCAGGCCCACTCGCCAAGGGCTCGCCTCCTGGTCGATCTGGCCGGGGCACTGAACAGCGACTCGTTGGGACACGTCGTCAACGGCATCGCCAAGATCTATAGCGAGCTTCTCGGGGCAACCGGTGCAGTGCTTTTCGTTCCAAGACGTGACGGGAGCTTCCGCTCGGCTTACTACAACGACGAGCGCTCAGAGGTGCCCGCCGGTGAGGCGCGTGACGTAGAACAGGTTCTCCGCAGCGGGAACACGCTTCTCGTGGAAGACGTAACCAGCACGGGGTGGGGCTCGACAGACAACCTCGGCGGCAAAGCCGCTTTGCTCCTGCCCGTTCACGATGGCAATCGGGTAGTCGCGGTCCTCGCCGTTACTTGGAAACGCGTCGAAATGATCCCGACAGGTGCGCCGGTCAGCGTTGCAGGGGCCCTCGCCGAGTTAACGTCGTCTGCCATCGCCCGGAACGGGCTGACTCGCGACATCGTCTTCGAGCGCCGGCTGCGCTCCTCGGTGTTGAACGAGCTGCCCATCGCCGTTTCCGTTTTCGCCGGGGACCCGCCACAGCTCATCGACTGGAACTCGAAGGAAAGCGAGCTGCTCGGGATGGGAAACGACAAGACCCGCCCCGGGGATCTGGACGCAAGCCAGCAGCTCTTCGACGTCAGGTTCGCCGACGGTACCCCGCTTGACTTGGAAAATGCCCCGGTGACCAACGCTATCCGCACCGGTCAGGCGACCGGGCCGTTCATTCTCAGGATCACACGCACCGATGGAAGTCGGGTGCACACGCGCACGTACTGCGCCCCCTTCTTCGATGCAGACGGTCACGTCGCCGGCGCCGTCGTGACCTCCGAGCCGCTCGACCTCGGCACGACTCGCAGACCGGCCTCGGCACCCGCATTTCCTAGATAGCGACGCCGATTCCGGGTCCGGTTAACCTGACGCCCATGGCGACACTCGTATTGACAGCGATCGGTGACGATCACGCAGGATTGGTGCGCGCTCTCTCCGGAGTCGTGGCCGACCACAACGGCAACTGGGAAACCAGCCGCATGGCTCATCTCGCCGGCAAGTTCGCCGGCATCGTGATGGTCACCGTCCCCGACAACCAGGTCGACGCTCTCGTTGCGGACCTCGGCCCACTCCGCGAGCAGGGTCTGCTCGAGGTCTCCGCCGAACTATCGGCGTCACCCCGCGCCGCCCATCAACCCAGGGTCACCCTGGAGCTGGTGGGACTCGACCGCCCCGGCATCGTCCGTGAAGTATCCGAGGTGCTGGCGCGGCGGAACGTCAATATCGAGGAGCTCGAGACGGAGACGATCAGCGCCCCGATGGAGGGCGGCACGATCTTCAAGGCGCACGCTATCTTGACGCTACCCGACATGGTCTCGGTCGACTACCTAACCGAGGCCTTCGAGGATCTGGCGGGACAGCTCATGGTCGACATCGAAATCGAAGCTGATTCGCACTGACAGGGCTCGAGGTCGAGCCTGAACTGGAATTATTCGGCACACGTCTCACGCTCAGCCGGTCGCCATGCGGCGCAGCACCATGTGCAGGATGCCGCCGTTGCGTAGGTAATCGATCTCAACGGGCGTGTCGGCACGACATTGCGTCATGAACTCGACGGTGGAGCCATCCTTTGTGGTTGCGGTCACCCGCACGGGCTGGCGCGGTTGCAGGTCGTCATCGATGTCGATCGTGAAGGTCTCGGTGCCATCGAGCCCGAGCGTATCTGCGTTCTCCCCTTCTGCGAACGTGAGCGGCAGCACCCCCATCATCACCAGATTCGAGCGGTGAATCCGCTCGTAGCTGGACGCAATCACCGCCTTGACCCCCAGCTCGAATGTTCCCTTGGCCGCCCAATCACGCGAGCTGCCCATCCCGTAGTCGATCCCGGCGAGGACGATCAGCGGGATCCCCGCCGCCTTGTACTCGAGGCTTGCTTCGTAGACGGTCTTGACCTCACCGTCGGTGAAGTCGGTCGTGAACCCGCCTTCGGTGCCGGGCGCGATCTGGTTGCGGATGCGCACATTGGCGAAGGTACCTCTGGTCATGACCCGATCGTTGCCCCTGCGGGACCCGTAGCTGTTGAAGAGACGACGCTCGACACCATTGTCGGTCAGGTACCGGCCGGCCGGTGTGTCGGGAGCAATCGCCCCCGCCGGACTGATGTGGTCGGTCGTGATCGAATCTCCGAGCTTCAACAGAACCCGTGCCCCCACGATCGATTCGAGCGGAGTTACCTCTGCGGTGAGGTTTTTGAAGAAGGGCGGTTCCTGGACGTAGGTGCTCGCCGGATTCCACTGGAACAACGCATCGTCCCCTGACCGGATCTCCTTCCATTCCGCCGATCCTTCGAAGACCGCCGAGTACTCCCTGGTGAACTGGTCACTGCCGACATCGCTGGTAACGATCTCATCGATCTCCGCCTGCGATGGCCAGATGTCCGCCAGGAAGACGTCGTCGCCGTTCGAATCCTGACCTATCGGGTCTCTGGTCAGGTCTATGTCGACCGTGCCGGCGATGGCGAAGGCAACGACCAGCGGCGGTGAGGCCAGATAGTTGCCCCTAACGTCCGGCGAAATGCGCCCCTCGAAGTTCCGGTTGCCGGAGAGCACCGACGTCACCACGAGATCGTTCTCGTTGATGGCAGCACTGATCGACTCGGGCAGTGGGCCCGAGTTGCCGATACAGGTCGTGCACCCGTACCCCACCAGGTAGAAGCCGAGAGCCTGCAGGTCGTCCATCAATCCGGCCTTGGTCAGGTAATCGGTAACCACCTTCGAACCGGGAGCGAGCGAGGTCTTCACCCACGGCTTGCGTGTCAACCCGCGAGCTCGGGCCTTGCGGGCCACGAGCCCGGCGCCCACCATGACGTCTGGATTCGACGTGTTCGTGCAGCTGGTGATGGCCGCGATCACGACGTCACCGTCACCCAGCTCGAACCTGGATCCCTCGTAATCGACGGGCACCGGTGCCGTCGCAGTCACCCCCTGGCGGCGCAGGCCATCGACATCCTTCGTCCACTGCGTCTTCATTGCGCCCAGATCGATCCGATCCTGTGGTCGCTTCGGGCCCGACAGCGCTGCGGTCACCGTCGCCATGTCGAGCTCGAGGTTCGAGCTGTAGACGATGTCTCGTGCGTCGTCGCGCCACATTCCCTGCATCCTGGTGTATGCCTCGACCGTCTCGATCGCCTTCTCGTCGCGACCGGTGAGGCGGAGATAGGTCAGTGTCTGCTCGTCGACGGGGAAGAACCCAATCGTCGCCCCGTACTCCGGAGCCATATTGGCGATCGTGGCCCGGTTGGCGATGGGCATCTCCGCCAGACCCGGTCCGTAGAACTCGACGAACTTGCCGACTACACCGTGCTCGCGCAGCATCTGGACTACACGCAGGACCAGGTCGGTAGCTGTCATGCCGTCCTGGAGCTTGCCGGTGAGCTTGAAGCCGACCACTTCGGGCAGGAGCATGAAGATCGGCTGCCCGACCATCGCCGCTTCGGCCTCGATACCTCCGACCCCCCAGCCGAGCACGCCGAGACCGTTGATCATCGTCGTGTGTGAGTCCGTGCCCACCAGCGAGTCGGGGTACAGCCCGGCGCCGTCATCCCAGACCACACTGGCCAGGTACTCGAGATTGACCTGGTGAACGATCCCGGTCGCCGGGGGCACCACCCGGAAGTTCTCGAACGCCGACCGCCCCCATTTGAGAAATTCGTAGCGCTCGTGATTGCGCTCGAACTCGCGCTCGCTGTTGATCTGCAGCGCCATGCCCGAGTTGAAGGCGTCGACCTGCACCGAATGATCGATGACGAGATCCACCGGGATGAGCGGGTTGACCTTCTGGGCCGCGTTCACATCGCCGGTCATCCGAACCACCGCCGCCCGCATCGCGGCGAGATCGACGACGGCCGGAACCCCCGTGAAATCTTGGAGAACGACCCGCGCCGGCTTGAAGGCAATCTCGGTCTCTTCGACTTTGGATGCGTCGTATTGGGCAAGAGCTCTCACATCTTCGTCGGTGACCGTCACCCCGTCGTGGCTGCGGAGTGCCGCTTCGAGAAGCACCTTGATCGAGTACGGCAGTCGATCGATATCGCCCATGTCCCGCAGCGCGTCGATCCGGTGGACCGTGCGGGGCCCCGCGGGGCTGGTGAATGTCTCCTCGGCGCCAAACGGGTCGGTGCTGCTCATTGCCGGGCCGTCCTCTCGTTGTTTCGTCTCTATAGTTTCGTCTCTATAGATTGACCAAGGATACCGACGGCTGACATCCCTATTCGGCTGGAAAGATCAAACGGAAACGAGCGGCGACGCAAGAACTGTCTTTCTTTGCCGGTTGTTCGCTGTGGCAGGTCCGCACAATGCACGATACGCCGGGATGCAATGACCGGAAATGTCACTAGTGTCACCGCTCATGGGCCCGGATGAATCACACGCCAAAGGCGGTCGATTCCGCACCTGGATGATGCTCGCTGCGGTGTTTGTCGCGGCCGCCGCCGTGACCGTGGCCATCGGCAGCCGCGGTGGCTCGTCTACTGAGCCCACCTACCCCGACCTGGGCGACATCGCCGCAACGGACCCCAATCTCCCCAGCAAGGACAAACCGGCACCGACCTTCGCCCTGCCCACACTGGACGGCTCTACGTTCGACCTGGCCGAGCACATTGCCGACGACGGCCGCCCGGTCGTACTCAACCTGTGGGCATCGTGGTGCGCACCCTGCCGCTCGGAGATGCCCGACATCAACAACGCCTCGACTCAGCATCCCGAAGTCGCCTTCGTGGGTGTGTCGGTGCAGGATGAGGTGGCAGACGCCACGGCGTTCGTAGACGAAATCGGCGTCGGTTATACGATCGCGTTCGATGACGGAACAGTCGATGACGCGTATCCGGTTCTCGGACTGCCGGCAACGTTCTTCATCTCCGGCGACGGGACCCTGCTCGAGACCCACTTCGGTGCGCTCACCGTCGACGATCTGGACGCAGACATCGCCCGACTCTTCTTCAACTAGCGCCCGCGCCACGCGGGAGTGCGCTTCTCCAGAAACGCGCTGACGCCTTCCACGGCGTCCTCGGTCATAGCGACCGCGGTCAGACCCGTGTGCAGATAGTCGAGTGCCACGTCGAGCGGCATGTCCTCGGTGGCGTAGAACGCATCCTTCCCCATGGCGAGCACCGCGGGAGACACCTCGATCAATCGGGCCACGGCCTCATCGACGGCGGCGTCGAGCTTCTCCCGGGGCACAACCCGCGACACCACACCCAGACGCAACGCCTCGTCGGCATCGATCCTCCTCCCGGTGGCCATCAGATCGAACGCGGCACGTGCCGGCATCACCCTGCGCACGATGGCGGTGATCATCATCGGCCAGAGACCGACCCGGACCTCAGGGGCTCCAAAGGTGGCGTCCTCCACGGCAATGACGATGTCGCATGCGGCAGCCAGCCCGAATCCGCCGGCAACCGCATGCCCGTTGACGCGTGCAATCACCGGCTTGCCACACGTCCGTATGGCACGGAACAGGTTCGCCAGCGCTCCCCTGGCGTCGTGGTCGGCCAGCGGCGAGTCGACGAATCCCCCGCTCAGATCCCCCCCGGCCGAGAATGCCCTGTCCCCGGCTCCGGTGATGACGATGACGCGAACCCCGGGATCAGCGGCAGCCGCGGTCACGTGGCCGGCCATCTCCGCCATCGTCTCGAGGGTCATCGGGTTGCGCCGGTCCGGATCATCGATCGTCACAACGGCTACCTGATCGTGACACTCATATCGCAACATCGTTTCCTCCTCGAGGTCAATTGACGAGGATACTCACGGCTTCGTTTCGCGACTCGGCTAACGTCGCGTCATGCTGTGGTTGTTCGTGGTCATCGGCATTTCAGTTGCGGTCTCTCTACTCCGGGGCGGGAAGCTATCCAACGTAGCGGAGATATATGCGCGCGGCTGGTGGCTGCTGTTCCTCGGGCTCGGTATGCAGACCGCGGCCAACTTCATCGATGCCAAAAACCTGGCCGTCTCGCTCGTGCTCCTGTCATACCTGCCACTGCTCATCGTTGTCCTGCTCAACCAGCGTCTGCCGGGAATGTGGATCGCCGGTATCGGGATCTTGATGAACCTCACCGTGATCGCGCTCAACAACGGTATGCCCGTCCTCCCCGAGGCGGTCCACCTCGCCGGAGGCGAGATCGGCAAGTTGCACCTCGATGCCAAGCACGTCTTGCTCGACGGCAGCTCGAAGTTGCCCTTTCTGGCAGATATCGTCCCTATGCCGGGGTCGGTCATATCGCTGGGCGACGTCCTGCTCGCCGTGGGGCTGGGCGTGTTCGTCGAGGATCAACTCCGGCAGCCGATTCGTTTGTTCCGGCGCGGAGCGCAGGGCCTCCCGGGATCGGCGGCAGACCGTCGCGGTGAGGTCTAGATCCCCGGGTGAGGCCGGGAGCTACCGCTCGTCGAGCTCGCCGCGGAACTCGAGAACCCTGCGTAGCGAGCTGGTTACCCGGGGGTCGAACTCGTAAGCGGAGCCCTTGTGGAGCTGCTCGAGAGCCAGAATCGGCGCCATGTGATACTCATGTACAAACTGGTCGTATGCGCTGACGACCTTGACGATCTTCGAGCTCACCGACACGCTCGGATCGATCTCCATTCCCGGTGAGCGATAGGGAAGGTATTGATCACCGACGATCTTCGAAACCTCTTCCAGGTGAGGCGCTTCGGAGACTATCTGCGAGCCCCAGCGCGCAATGTCGACCTCGGTGTAGCCGGCTCGGAGGATCGCCGGTTCGTTGAGCGTGATCCGTCCGATGTCGTGCATGTAGCCGGCGAACTCGAGATCCTCGACATCTTCGGGGTGGAGACCCATCTCGCGACCGATGTCGGCAGCCAGCCTGCCGGTGCGTACCGCGTGGCCCACAGGCGAAAGACCCGCCACCTCGGGAATCTGCGAGAGCGCCTGGATCGTCTGGCCGTAGGTCACTTTCGTCCCGTTGTAGCGCTCGAGCGCCTGATGGGTGAACAAATACGGGGCGGCGGCGACAATTATCGCCTTCCATCCGAGCCCGGCATACGCGGTGCCGATCATCGTCCCGCTCAGGACGAGCACGGTGATCGCCGACCAGTCCTCGAGCCCGGCGAGCCATAAATACCGCGGTGAGAAGTCCGCCCGCTCGAGACCGATCAGCGACCGGGTACTAGCCCGCAGAACGTGATAAACGATTCCGCCGGTGATCACGCAGATGATCGCCACGTAGCCCTCGTGGGGAAAACGGTCGGCGAAACTGAACCCGTGTACTCCGAATACGGTGGAAACAAGGTGATAGGTGCCCCCGAAGCCGAGGATGGCGATGACCTCGGCGAGGTACTCCGAATTCAGCCACGTGCGATCAACCAGCTGGAACGCCAGATACAAGAGCCAGGCGGCGGTCAGAGATGTCGTGTATATCGCGGCCGCCAAACCTGCATCCCCCACCGCAACGGGGACGGCCGCGGCGGCGGCGACACCGAGATACACGCGGTTGCCGCTCATCGCCGGGACGTGCAGCATCAGCGACGCCGTCATCAGCGCCGTACCGATGATCAGCGGGAGCGGATCACCGACGTGCGCATAGACGAGAATCCCCGCCGCAGTTGCCAGGGCGACCAGCACCATCATCGCAAGCCGGTTGAAACGCGTTCTAGCCAACCTTCCAGATCCTCAACGTTCGCTTCTCGTTACCGGGCGAGTTGCCGGGCAGCCGTCATGTTCCGCCATGCTTCTGCCCCGCTTCCCGAGCGCCTTCCCTGGCGCATTGGTACGTTATCCACAGGGGGTAATTCCTGCAAGGAGGCCCCGGGGCACCGCTAGTGTGCAGCCCAGAGAGCGCAGCGTAGGAAGGCCGGTGACGGTGTTCGACAACGAGGAATTCGAAGAGACACTTGCCCAGCTCGAGTCGGTTGAGGCAGCCCGGGTCGTGAGCAAAGGAGGCAACGTCGTCGAGCTGCACGTCCTGGCGGTACCTGCCAAGCTACCCAAGCAGATCTCCCGCGACATCCAATCTCTGGCCATGGCCAAGTTCGGCATCAACATCGACCGCAGGGTGATATCAATAGTGCAGCTCGCTCCGGACAAGATCAAGGAACGAGCGATACCGAGACCGGTGCTGCGAAGGGTCAAAGAGAGCATCGACCAGAACAGGGCGACTCTCACAGTCACCCTCGGATGGCAGCAAGATGAACACATCGGCTCGGCGGTCGGTCCCGACGCCGCATCGGCTCGAATGCGGCTCCTCGGGGAGGCGACCCTCCATGCGATGGAGTCGATATTCACCGACACACCACCGCTCGCTCTCGACTCGATCGGCACCGCAAACGTGGGCATGCGAACGGTGCTGATAGCTGTGATCGTCTTCGCCGGTAAAGACGGCGAGGAGCTCGTCGTTGGATCCGCGCTTTCTCACGGTGACGACGACGAAGCCGCGGTGAAAGCTGTCCTCGACGCCCTCAATCGCCGGTTGCCCGCGGTCTTGTCGTGACCCTACCCGGGAGGCTCGCGGGAGCCCGGGTCACATCGCACGGCACCCGGGTGGCGGTGACACCGCACCATCTGGCGTCCCGGGCCGCGATCGAGATCCTCGACGGCGGTGGAAATGCCGCCGACGCGGCGGTTGCCGCCAACGCAACACTTGGTGTCGTCGCCCCGGAGACGTGTGGCATCGGCGGCGACCTGTTCGCTCTCATCCAGGTGCCCGGGCGGGAGACCCCGGCGGCGCTCAACTCATCCGGCCACGCCGGTGCGGGGGCCCGGGCTGAGATGATTCGGGGCGAGGGTCTCACCCGTATACCGGTCGAGAGCCCGTATGCAGTGACCGTTCCCGGCTGTGTCGACGGTTGGGAGGCGATCCTCGAGGAGTACGGCTCACTGCCGCTGTCCCGGGTGTTGGAGACACCGGTAGCGCTCGCCGAATCCGGATTTCCTGCATCACCACAGCTCGCCCGGGCGCTCGAGATGCTGGCGGGGGACCTGCGCCCGCAACCGGCCTCGGCCGGGCTGTATTCGGACGGTACGCCACCGGCCGCCGGTGCTCTGGTCACGCGCCCCACGCTGGCAGCGACGCTCCGGGCAATCGCAGCGGCGGGGCGCGAGGCGTTCTATGCCGGGGACGTAGGCGATGGAATCGTCTCGGCCACCGCCGGGGTCATCGACCGTGACGACCTCGCCCGACGGCAGGCTGACTGGATTGATCCGATCCCGGTCGACGTGCTCGGGTGGACCGGCTGGACCATCCCGCCGAATTCGCAGGGATACCTGACGCTGGCCGCCGCCTGGCTGTTTGAGAACCTCGATCCTCCGCACGACCCCACCCATCCCCGGTTCACCCATGCAGCCATCGAGGCGTACCGGGCGATGGCGTGGGAACGAGACCGCCTCGTGTGCGACGACCGGTTCTCACCAATCGATCCGGATGATCTTCTCGACACCGGCCGGCTGGAAGAGCGACTGTCCCGGATCGACCTCGACACCCGCACGGATTGGCCTACGCCACCACCGGCGCCGGGCGGGACCGCCTTTCTCTGCGTCCGTGACGACCAGGGCATGGGGATATCGCTGATCCAATCCAACTACCACGGGATCGGTTCCCGGATAGGCGTAGGCGATCACGGATTCTTTCTCCACGACCGCGGCTCGGGCTTCACGCTCGAGCCGGGCCACCCCAACGAGATCGCACCGGGCAAGCGCCCGCTCCATACCCTCTCCCCTACCTTGTGGACCTTAGATGGTTCTCTACAGATGCTCCTCGGCACGCGCGGAGGTGATTTCCAGCCGCAAACGTTGCTGCAGATGGTCACCTACATGCGTTGGGCCGGCCTCGACGGCGCCACCGCCCAACTCCAGCCGCGCTGGACGACCGCAGAATGGCGCACCAACGACCCGGGCGTTGTCTTCGAGCCGCATCTCGACACCGGCGTCGTCGAGGCGCTCCGGGAATGGGGTCACCATCCCAGACCGGCACCGGGATGGATGCCGGGCTGGGGACCTGTGTCGGTGATCACCGGGCATGGCGACGGGGTGGTGGGTGCCGCCGATCCCAGGGTCGCCGCCACCGCAGCCCTCTCTTGAACCGAAGCCAGGGCTCTGAGCTGTTGTCGAGCTTGTCACGAGCCTGAACTCGGATTCTTCAACTGTCCCCTAACTCTGTGCGGCCCACGCCAGGGTCACGAACAACGGGTAGTGATCCGACCCCTGAGGATCACCGAGGTGCCGGTCGACGGTCGTGAGTTGCGGGCTGTGCACCAGATGGTCGATCGGGATGGCATCGAGCAGCCTGCCGGCCGGCCAGGACGGCTGCACGCCGTAGCCACGTTGCGAGTTGAGCAGTCCGGCCTTCGTGACGAGGCGGAACCCGTACGACCAGGTCGATGCGTTGAGGTCACCCACCACGACAACCGGGTCCTGCTGGACCGACGCCCACTCGCCGATTGCCGCCAGCTGCTCGTCGCGAGCCCGGGCACTGGATGACGAGACCGGCGATGCCGGATGGGTCCCCAACACCTCCAGCTCTCTACCGTCGAATTGGAGCGTGATCTCGACGGACCCGGATCCGGGAACACCGAATTGGAGGACCCGGGCATCCATGTCCTCACGCACGAGAGCAGCGGTGCCGAGTTGCTCGTGGGTCGCTCTGGCGCTGACCAATCGATAGGGAAGATCGGCTTCCTGGAGCACACGCTCCCACGCCGGTGTTATCTCGTGGAGCAGCACGATGTCGGCCCCCGATGCCGTTATGTATGAGGCGATCTCCGTCCGGTTCGGATTCCAGGCGTTCACATTGAAACTGAGAATCTCGAGCCGGGCCTGGTCGAGCGGGGCGGTTGGCGTGTCCAGGTAGAGCGGGGCGATGAGGAATACGTTCATCATGAGCGCAACAGCAGCAACGCCGGTAGCGCGCCACCAGCGCAGCAGCGCCAGCGTGGCCGACACGACACCCAGAACCAGCGCGTATTGGACCCGGAAGTTGGCGACCAGATCGAAGCCCCACCACAGACCGCCGAGAAACCCGATGACCGTCAGGGCCGCTGTGACCGATGCCGCCGCGGTCGCAGCCCAGCCAACGAGTCTTCGTGTCACATCGATCCGCAGATGCTAGGGGCCTGACGGTTTACCGCCGTGAAAACTCCCGGCGGAACGCCGTCTAGCTACCCGCACCCGGCCCGAACACGGCCTCGTCCGGGGGCGGAGTCGGGAATCTGGCTGCGGCGAGCCGGTTCTCGCGATGTTTCGTCCACGCCATGAGAATGGCGAGGAGCAGAAACACAACTACGATGCCGACACCCCACCAGACCCCGAAGTTGCCGCGGGGATACTGGTCCCTGATAGAGATGCGCCACTGCTTCTCCAGCCCGGCCCACGTTGCCTGGTCCAGATCGCGCAGAACCCCCATCCCCCGCTGCGACACCGCAAAGTCGACGAACACTCCCATCGGCGACCCCAGAAACTGGGGGTCGAAGAAGGACGGATCGGCCTTGCGCTCGCTCACCCATTGCACCGCGTCGGCGTCGGTTCGTTTCTCAGGGTTGGGGTCGTCGAGGAACATGGAGATCACGAGCCCCGCGCGGTAGCGCTCGAGACGGTCGGTGGCCCGCGCCAGATACCAGTTGGCGATAGTCGACCCGAGCGGTTCCGGGTATCCACCATCAATGCCCAGCTCGGTGGCGACCTGTGCCAACGCCAACTGAGGCAACCCATAGGCGATCGCATCGTCGACCATGCGTGTCTCGACCGCAGCCAACACGAGCACCTGCTCGTCTGCGAACACACCGGCATGGAGACGCTGCCCGAAAGGTGCGTATGCGCTGAAGGCGTCGGCGAGCTCTGAAGTGGCAAGACAAACCGTAGATCCCGGCAGCCCCCCGATCTCGGATTCGATGAGCTTCGATTGCTGGGAAACAACGAGAGCGAAACGCTCCGACTCTGCCTCGTTCATCCCGGCGATTTCGAGAGCGGTCGGCCCATCGAGCGTCTGCGGGACCCAGGTAACGTCGGGAAACAGGTCGGCGCAGCGGGACGAATCGGACGCGGCGGCGCCGGGTGCACCGAGCAGGACGGTCAACGCCATGAGCGCGATGATCAAGGAATGCCTCACGGCGCGAACTCTACACGCCGATGGTATGGCAGTACATGCCAAGGCCCGGCTTGCTTGCGGCGTCGCTCAAGCCTTAAGGTTGCCGCAGGCGTGCGTTGCGCCTGGTCGTCAGACCATTGAGGAGCGGAACAACTTCAGTGCGGGTTCGCTTTCAGATCTCGTTGGCAGGATCATTGATCGTGGTCCTGATTGCCGCGCTCGGATTTGCTGCCTTCTCAGCGAAAAGCCCGGGCACCGAGCCTGTGGCGACGACCTCAGCCGAACTTCCCGACGCACTCAGCGCCCGGGTTGCCGCGGGAGCGTTTGCCAGCATGATGTCGATCGACCTGCCCGAGGAGACGACCACAACCGAAGCCACGCTGATGACAGTCGCGTCTTCTCCCGCTCCGCTGACCGCGCCTACGGCAACGACAACGACGACCACGACGACCACGACAAAGCCGCCCGCAACCACCACAACCACGTCGCCACCGCCAACCACCACCACGACGACGACCACGACGACAACGACCACCGCTGCTCCGCCGCCCGCGACGACCACTACGACCACCACGCCACCGACGACGACCACAACCGAACCGCCGGTAGAAGGCGGCCCCCGTGACGTCGAGGAATGGCGACCGCTCGCCTCGGAGTACTTCCCCGAAGAGCGCGTCGACGAGGCGCTGGCGGTGATCAAATGCGAGAGTCGGGGAGACCCGCTCGCATACAACGCGGGATCGGGCGCTTCCGGTCTGTTTCAGTTCATCCCCGGGACGTGGGCGTGGGCATCGCCAAACGCCGGGTTTGCCGACGCCTCAGCGTTCGACCCGGAAGCCAACATCGCGACCGCGGCGTGGTTGGTGCAAAGGTCGGTCGACCAGGGCGACGATCCCTGGTCGCATTGGAGTTGCCGTCCCTGATACGCCGGTGCCGGCCGTTTGGCAGAGCACCCGCCGCGGTCACGTACAATCATGCTCGTGTTGAAGAAACTACTTCGTGTCATCACTTTGCTGGCGGTCCTGGCGGCAATCGTCTGGTTGACCAGGGAGCGTCTGCTGCCGGCGCCCAAGGTCGAGGACGATCCCCGGCCCCACTACCGATCGACGCCACCGCCACCGCACCAGGAACCGGACGACCTAACCGCGATCAAGGGGATCGGCCCGGTCTTTGCCGCCAGGCTCGAACAAGCCGGAATACGATCGTTCCGAGGATTATCGGAGATCGATGCCGCCACCATCGCCGATGGCGTTGGAACGACCGAAGCCAGAGTCGCCGACTGGATCAGCCAGGCCAGAGCCCGGCTCGGCTGACAAAGCCGTGACCTCCCCGATCAGCGCCTACCAGCTCGACATCGATGAGCTGGCGACCATGGTTCCCGGCGAGCCGGCATACCGCGTCGATCAGCTCAAGCAGTGGCTATACGAGCATCCCGTGCTCGATGCCGGTCAGATGACAAACCTTCCCGGCGAGTTGCGGGAAAGGCTGAGCGACCGGATCTGGCCGTTCTCGGTCGAGGTAGAGCAATCGGCCGACGGTGGCACGACGCGGAAATGGCTGCTCCGTGCCAGCGATGGCGCCTCGATCGAAGCGGTGCTGATGGGGTATCCACACCGCAATACCCTGTGCATCTCCTCGCAGGCGGGATGCGCCATGGGGTGCACGTTCTGCGCCACCGGTCAATTTGGGTTCGAACGCCACCTCGACGCCGGCGAGATCGTGGCGCAGGTGACCTTCGCCAATGCCTTTCTCCGGGAGCATCCTCTTCCGGGGTGTCCCGACCGGGTCACCAACGTCGTCTTCATGGGAATGGGTGAACCGCTGGCCAACTACCGGCATGTTCGCGAGTCGCTGCACAGGATGATCGACGTTGTCGATCTCGCCGCCCGATCGGTCACGGTATCCACCGTCGGCGTCGTTCCCGGCATCAGGCGTCTCGCCGAGGAACCCTGGCAGGTGGGTCTTGCCGTCAGCCTGCACGCCGCCGACGACGAGCTGCGCTCGACGCTCGTGCCGCTCAACAACCGCTACCCGTTGCGCGAGCTCATTGACGCTGCGGCCTACTTCTTCGCAAGCACCGGCAGACGTGTGTCCCTGGAATGGACGATGATGGAGGGTGTCAACGATACGAGCGAACAGGCGAGAAAGCTGGCCGCCATCGCCGCAGAGCTGCACGCTCACATCAACGTGATCGCTCTGAACCCCACCCCGCTCACCTCCTACCGGCGTCCCGGCCGGCTCGCGGTCGCGGAGTTCGTAGCTCAGCTGAACGATCTCGGGGCCAACGCAACCCAACGCGAGACACGCGGTCGGCAGATCGATGCGGCCTGTGGCCAGCTCCGGGTACGAAGTGCGCAGGAAACGGGCAGAGACGGACAGTCTGCAAACCACGATTAGGGTGAGCGCAAGAGTTCGCAGAGCAAACTCAGTTCGCGAGGAACAGCGAGGACGGGATGAAACTCGAACCAGGGACCAAGATGCCCGGCTTCAGCCGGATCGACGACCAGGGCAGCCAACGGACGGACAAGGACTTCGCCGGTCGCGGTCTCGTCATCTACTTCTACCCCAAGGCATTCACCCCCGGTTGCACGGGCGAGTCATGCGACTTTCGCGACAACTATCACCGCTTTCTCGACGCAGGCTATGACGTAGTCGGCGTCAGCCCCGACCCCGTGGCGCGCCTTGCCAAGTTCCGCAAGGACTACGAGCTGCCGTTTGCCCTACTCAGCGACGAGGATCACTCCATGGCAATTGACTTCGGTGCCTGGGGGATGAAGAAGAACTATGGCAAGGAGTACGAGGGCATCATCCGCTCCACTTTTGTGGTGGACGGGAGCGGGGTGATCGAGCACGCCTGGTACAACGTGCGTGCCAAAGCCCACGTTGCCCGGGTAGGTGACGCCGTCCTCTAGCGTTGACGGCGGTATGGCCGACGGCCGGCTCGGGTGGGGTGCCAATCTCAGGCACGACCGATACGATGCACCGTGCTCCATGAAGGGCGCTATGAAGGGAACGTCATCTTGAAACCTGTTCGCAAGGCAATCTTCCCGGCGGGAGGGCTCGGTACCCGATTTCTCCCCGCTACCAAAACTCTGCCGAAGGAGATGCTGCCGGTAGTCGACAGGCCGCTCATCGAGTACGTCATGGATGAAGCGAGGGCGGCTGGAATCGAGGAGTTCATCTTCGTCACCGGCCGTGGCAAGAACGCCATCGAGGACCATTTCGACAGCGACTTCGAGCTCGAAACCACCCTCACCGAGCGCGGCAAGGACAAAGAGCTGGCATTGATCAACGCTCCGAAGCTCGAACCGGGCCAGATCGCCTACGTGCGTCAGATGGCGCCCCTCGGACTCGGCCACGCCGTGTGGTGTGCCCGGAACCTCATCGGCGACGAGCCCTTTGCCGTCCTGCTCGCAGACGATCTCATCAAGGCCGACAAGCCGACACTCGTCGAACTGGTAGAGGTGTACGAGAAGCACGGTGGCAGCGTCGTCTCACTGATGGAGGTTCCGCCGGAACAGACCGCGCGCTATGGCGTGATCACCCCGGGCGAGGTCGACGGCCGGCTCGTCGAGATCAAGGGTCTGGTCGAGAAGCCCGCCCCTGAAGACGCACCCTCCAACCTCGCCATCGTCGGCAGGTACATCCTGCAACCCGAGGTGATGGAGTACCTCGGTCGCGGCAAGACGGGCGCGGGTAACGAAATCCAGTTAACAGACTCCATGATCGACCTCGTCGGCAAGAGCCCGTTTCATGGTCTCAAGCTCGCCGGCACCCGATTCGACTGTGGCGACAAGCTCGGATTCCTGGAGGCCGGGATCGCCTACGGTCTGGAGCATCCGGAGCTGGGGGAAGCTCTGCGCGACCGGATCGCCGCCCTTCTCAGGTGAGCGCACACGTTTGCATACGATCCCATACGGGTAAGGTTGGCTTACGCCACGACTACCCAAACCAGAAAGAGGAATTCCGATGGGCAAGCTCCACGATCTGCACGATGTAGGCCAATCGGTCTGGCTCGATTTCATCCGTCGCGACATTCTCGAGAACGGTGAGCTGGCGTCGATGGTCGACGACGGAATCCGCGGGCTGACCTCCAACCCGGCCATCTTCAAGAATGCCATAGCCGGCTCCGCCGACTACGACGGCGCCATCGCCGCGGCAGCCGATGACGCTTCGGCCGTCGCCGTCTTCGAGAGCCTCGCCGTCGCCGATATCCAGGAAGCGGCCGACTTGTTGCGCGGGGTCTACGACTCGAGCGGCGGTGACGACGGATACGTCAGCCTGGAGGTCTCGCCGCACCTGGCCTACGACACAGAGGGCACCATCGCCGACGCTCATCGTCTGTGGAACCTCGTCGACCGGCCCAACCTGATGATCAAGGTCCCCGCAACCGATGAGGGCGTCCCCGCGATCGAGGATTTGATCGCCGCCGGTGTCAATGTCAACTCCACGTTGATGTTCTCGCTCGGGGACTACGAGGCCGTCGCCCAGGCGTATGTGAGGGGTCTCCGCCGCGCGCAACAGCCTGAGAAGATCGCGTCCGTCGCCTCGTTCTTCGTGAGCCGCGTCGACACCAGCACCGACTCCGCTCTGGAGAAGAACGGCTCGGATGCCGCCATGGCGCAGCGCGGCAAGGCCGCGGTCGCCAACGCCAAGCTCGCCTACGACCGCTACCGCGAGATCTTCGAGACCGCCGATTTTGCCGACTTGCGCGCCCGCGGCGCCCGGGCGCAGCGCGTCTTGTGGGCCAGCACCGGGACCAAGAACCCCGCGTACTCCGACGTGCTCTATGTCGAGCCTCTGATCGGCCCCAACACGGTCAACACGATGCCACCGGCAACGATCGATGCGTTCCTCGACCACGGAGACGTCTCCAAGGCAGATCTGGCCAACAACGTGGCAGACGCTCGACACGACATTGCCGTGCTGGCCGAGTTCGGCATCGACTTCGACGAGATCACCGCCGATCTCAAGGTGGCCGGTGTCAAGGCGTTCCAGGACTCGTTCGACGACCTTCTCGATGCGGTAGCAGGCAAGATCGCCGAGTTGTAGGTTCACCGGGTTTGTGGAGGCCCCGGCTCGACACGACCGGGGCCCCTGCTAGATCGCCGGGTCAGAATGGAATGCCGACCGCCTCGCACAAGAACTTCATCAAGGGTGCCGAGCGCCGGCACACGTCGGTGAAGTCATCCATGAGCCGATCCGAGGTGACCGTCGCTTGTGTCAGCGGAGTCGATGCTATGAAGTCCTTACGTTTCAGATCGTCGATCAGAGGGTGATCCGCATCGAAGCCACGCGGTGGTCGTGACAGCGAGTCGCCTCCGAGCGCCAGGCGCTCGGTGAACCGCTTGGACCTGGTGGCCCGCTTCCACGCCGCCCTGTCTTCGTCGATCTTCTCCCGAATGGCATAGGCGGCCGCAGTCTCCGGATGCCACAGCCCGGCACCGACGAAGCACTCCCCCGGCTGTAGGTGGATGTAGAAGCCCGGGGCGTGCACATCCTTGCCGGCGCGGTGGCGGAACTGCATTCCCGTGTTCGGCTTGTACGGCGTCTTGTCCTTGGCGAAGCGCGTATCACGCTGGATGCGAAACAGCGAGCCGCCCACCTTGCGTGAATCGACGACGAAATGGCTGCTGATCCCGGCGAGAGGACCGGCGAAGTCGTTGATGAAATCCAGGGCGGGTTCCCGCACGTAGCTCTCGTAGACGTCCTGGTTCTCCTTGAACCACTCGCGGTTGTTGTTCTTAGCGAGGTCTCTGAAGAACGCAAACAGTCTTGGCGTGAAATATCTCTTGCTCATGGGGCCAACCTACCGGGTACCCCCGACAAAGAACAGACCCCCGTCGGCGTATGCTCCTGGCATGTTTCGCAAGCGAGCCGACCGGATCAAAGGAGTGGCGGGTTCGTTCGAAGGCAGGGCGGTCCTGATCGCCGACGCCGTCGCCGGCCCCGGGCCCGGTGTGCTCAACGTCATCGCTCGCGCCGGGGCAACGGTCACCGCGGCGGCAACGGACACCGCCCTGCTCGATGTGGCGATCGCCAGGATCGACAACCCGCCGCACCCGATCGACACCGTCCTTGTCGAGCGTCTGAGTGCATCACCATCGATGCGGATCGACGACCTCGTCGTCAACCCACCACGGGACGACGATTTGGAGTCGTGCCTGCCCTGGATCGACCTCGCCTCCACCGTGGCCACCGGGATGCAGGATCGGGGACACGCGGGCAGCATCGTGTTCGTGATACCGATCGAGCGAGCCGGCCCCGCCGGTCCGGTTGCCGTGTTCCTCCGCAGCGAGATGGAGAACCTGGCGGCCCGGGTGGCCCCGAACGCCATCCGGGTCAACGCCGTGGCCTGCGGCCCGGTGGGATCGACCCGGCACGGGCAACCGCACGGCAACAGGGCCACGCCGCTCGGCCATGTCACCGTTCACCCCGTCGATGTCGGCAAGGCGGTGTGGTTCCTGCTCAACGGCGACCTCAGTGCTGCAGTCACCGGAACGACACTGCGTGTCGACCGGGGAGCCACCCTCGTCCGGCCCGACTGGTAGTCAGCCACCCACCACGATCCGGCCGTCGACCCATACCGTGGCGATGTCCACAGGCGCCGCATTGTTGAGGATCTTCTGCACGATGTCCGCCGGGGTGTCGAGATCCGGCCAAACGATCAGATCGGTGTCGGTCCGTGAGGTGTCTACCGCAACGGCATCAAAGCGATAACCGGGCTCGATGAGACCGATGGGGAGACCCAGGGCCTTACCCCCGCCACTCGTTGCCATCCACAGGGCCTCGGCGAACGACACCCGGCTCCCGGCGACGCCGCGTACATCGGCGGGGAGATGCGAATCGACACCGTCCTCCAGCATCCGGGAGACCACGACCGTGTCGGCCGCCGTACGCATGAGGGACGGGTGCGGACCGCCTGAGACGTCCGTGCCCAGCCCGACTGTGACGCCTCGCTCCAGAGCGCGCCGCACCGGGAAGACAGCATTGGCGAAGAAGGCGTTGGAGAGCGGGCAATGGGCCACCGCGGCACCGCGGGCAGCGACCAGGTCCATGTCGGCGGCGTCGATGAAGTTGGAGTGGGCGAGCACCGTTCCCCGCCGCAGCAGACCGAACGCGTCGTACGAGAGCACATCGGAACGCCCGTATCGATCGAGACCGTAGTGGTGCGCCCAGTCCGACTCCGAACAGTGGGTCTGCACCAGACACGACGTTGCGGCGACGAGCTCCCCCATCCCCGTCAGCAACTCGTCGCTGCAACTCGGGATGAACCGGGGAGTCGCGGCCGCCAGTACCAGCTCGTTCTCGTTCTGGGTATGGGCCCTCACGTATTCGATGAAGTCGGCAGTGGCCGAGATCGCCGCGGCCGCCGACTCGTCGCGGTAGTAATCGGGACAGGTCTCCTCCAGATCCATAGCCACCTTGCCCACCACCGCCCGCTGGCCGTACTCGAGGCAGATGTCCACCAGCAGCCGGGTTGCTCGTTGGTGCACTGTGCCGAAATAGACGGCTGTGGTGGTCCCATTGCGCAGCGTCCGATCGACCAACGATCGATAGACCCGCTCGGCGAACGCGGGGTCGGCAAAACGTGCCTCCAGCGGGAACGTATAGCGGTCGAGCCAGACCTCGAGCGGCACGTCGAGTGCCTTGCCCAGCTGGGGCCATTGTGGCGCATGGTTGTGCAGGTCGACGAACCCGGGGAGCAGCACGACGCCCCGACCGGCAGCAATCAGGTCGCCGCTCGCCTCGAGGGCCTGCCTCACACTGTCGTACTGGCCATCGCCCGGCTCCACGACCATCTCGATCCGGCCGTCCGGATCACAGACGATGAGGGCACCGGGGCGAAACCGGATCTCACCGCGAACCGGTGTGTCCGCGGTGTCGGCGAGGACCCCAAACCGGCGGCGCGCCATTTACGACTCGGGAGCGACGATCTGCGGAGCCGGGTCCGTCTGCCACGTGCCGAACTGGGGGTCGACGGTGATCGCGGCGTCGGTAACGGAGGTCAGGTACCACCCGCCCACCAGGTCGGACAGACGCTGATCCGCAAGCTGGCTGATGATCTCGTCGGTCGTATCCTCGGTACGGCTCGTGACCAGGATGAGGTGGAACCCAAACTGAGTCTCCACCGGCCCGGTCACGGCGCCGATTTCAGCGTTCATCGCGGCGTCGGCGAAGTCCGGGTCCCACTGCGAAGGGGATACACAACCGAGGTCCCCGCCGTTGGCGCCGCTCGTGGTATCGATCGACACATCGGTCGCCACCGTGGCGAAGTCCTCACCTGCGTCGAGCCGGGCGAGAGCGGCATTCGCTTCGTCCGCGGTCCCCACTAGGAGGTGGGATGCACACACCGTGGTCCACGAGAGCGGATCGTCCGCCAGAGCCTGCTGAGCCTCCTCAGCGGTGGGAGTCGCGACCTGGGGCCGGAAGATCTCCAACACCTTGTCTGCGATCAGAAGCTGCTCGGCGTAGAGCAGAAAGCCAGCTTCCGACACCTGATTCTGCGTCAGGTAGTCATCACGGGAGACACCGGCATCGGTGACCATGCCGTCCGAGTAGTCCGATATCTCCTGGTCGGTCGGCTCGATACCGAAATCGGCACTGGCGGCATCGTTGATCGCGGTCCACTCGACGATGGCGGTGAGGACACCACGGAAGTCGGCATCGGTCATCTCCTGATCGGCCGAGACCAGGCTCCTCACCGTCGCCTCCTGTATGTCGGACCCGTTCACAGTGGCCGCGACATTGCCACCGCCGCCGCAAGCGGCAGCGAACATGGCCACAACCGCGGCACAAATCAGATAGCGCTTCAAATCAACACCTCGGGGAAATCGAATGCAAGACAGCCACGATACTCGCTCAGCCGCGGTGTGCGGATCGGGGAGGAGGAATGGCTCGATCCGCAATGGAATCTGGGGCGTGGCGGTTTCGTCAGCTTCGCTCTGTGCGTGGACGCGATCCCCACCGCGATCACGGTGGGGCCACGCCAATCGAGCGATCCGACAACCTGAAACCGTGGATTGCGGCTCAGGCCGGCGACAATCCGGTCTCGTCTACGGCCGGGTCCCTCGGGACCTCGAACGTGGCCGGCCGGTCCGAGCCCGTCGTCGTGTCTGCGGCGATCTCATCCCACACGCCCGACATCGCGGTGTCGTTGTCGACGCCGGTCTCCTCCTCCTCGGCACTGGCACGTCGGGCCACGACCCGACGGGCGGCGTCGAGCGCAGAATCGAGACGAGCCAGTGCTTCGTGTGCGGTGGTAGCGGAGGTCGCCCCGACCTCATCAGCGTCCGATCGACCGGCGGCGAGAGCATCCGCCTGCTTTCTCGCGTCTTCGAGGATGCGCTCCGCCTGCTCGTGTGCTTTCTCGAGAGCTGCGATGCCTTCGTGCTCGACTTCGGCCCATCGCCGCTGGAGTAGCGTGCGCTCGCTCACGAAGGCTTCCTGCGCTTCCGCCAGCAACGCCTGTTTTCTGTGCAGCTTCTCGTTCTCGGCGGTGAGATGCTCCCGCTCGGCGCCGATGCGCTCATGCTCCTCCGCAAGAGAGCCCTTCTCTATAGCCAGAGCTTCCTCCCGCAACGAGAAAGCATCCTGCGCCGCAGCCAGCTCAGCTCTTGCGTCGAGCACACCATGCTGCTCGGCCGTCGCTTCGGCCACCGCCTGCTTGGCCACATCCTTCGCTTCCAACTCCGCGTTGGCGATCAGATCCAGCGCCCGTGCGGTCGCAGCCTCACGATCGGCTTCCGCCGCCGACCGGATCTCCTCAGCATCAGCCTCCGCACGACGAACCAACTCGGCAGCCTGCGCCGTCGCGTCCTCCGCAAGCGCCGCCAACCGCGCCTGCTCAACAGACGCCAACTCCGCAGCCTCCTGCTCCGCCCGAGCAATCAACTCGCCAGCCGTCCGCGCCGCCGCCTCACGCTCGGCAGCCGCCGCCGACCGAACCTCATCCGCCTCAGCCTCCGCCCGCCGAACCAACTCAACCGCCTGCGCGGCAGCGGCCTGCTTCTCTGCGGCCATCGATTCCGTCTCCGCCGCGGCCGCCCGCTTAATCTCCTCGGCCTCCGCCCTGGCCTCGTCCACCAACCGAGCCGCCCCGGCCTCCCCTTCCATCCGTGCTCGATCTGCCCCAGCGCGGATCTCCTCAGCCTCAGCCTCCGCACGACGAACCAACTCAACCGCCTGCGCGGCAGCGGCTTCCCTCTCAGCAGCGATCGATTCCGTTTCCGCCGCGGCCACCCGCTTGATCTCCTCGGCCTCGGCCTCCGCACGGCCGACGAGCTCTACCGCATGTGCAGCCGCATCCTCGCCGAGCACCGACAGGCGGGCCTGCTCTGCGGCCGCCAGCTGCGTCGCCTCCTCCTCGGCCCCGGCCACAAGGTCCGCCGCGGTCTGCCTCGCAGCCTCTGCCCTGGCTTCCCGAGCGGTCTTGGCGGCCGCATCGATTGCTGCGGTCTCTGCTTGTATCGAGGCGAGAATCTCGTCACGCCTCCGCGTCGCCTCGGCAACCATGTCGTCGGCAAGTCGCTGACCGTCGGCCCGCACCCTGCCGGCCGTTGCTTCCGCCTCGGCGGTCAAGGCGGCGGCTCTCTGCTCGGCGAAGGCCACCGTCTCCGTGGCCGTTTGCACGGCGTCGTTCTCGATCTCCCCGGCGCGCGCCAACGCCTCGTCCACCTTGACCCGAGCCGCTTCGCGTCCGGCGGCCAGCTCAGCAGCCAGCTCCTCGCGCCGGTCTGCAAGCTCGCTGTCGAGCTCGATGATTCGCTGCTTGCGGAGCGATTCGGCGCGTTTCTCGGCAAGCGCAGTCAACTCGGCGCCACGGTCTTCGGCCTGGATGATGAGCGCGGCGGCCGCGGATCTTCGGTGCTCCACGTACTGATCCGCCGCCTGGCGACGCCCCTCTTCGACGAGTCGCGCCGACTCTTCGGCCGCGGCGTGGATCGACGCGGCCTCGGCCACCGCATCGGCCAGACGGACGGATGCTTCCTCCCTCACCTTCTCTGCCTCGGCACGCGCCGCGTTTCTAATCTCCTCGGCCTCCTGCTCGGCCTCCATGCGTGTGGCGTTGGCGGCGCCGACCGCCTCGGCGGTGACCTGCTCCACCTCCGTGCGGCTCCGCTCCAACGCAATCGAGGCCATATCCGCCTCCTGGCGAAGCCTTCTCGCCTCTTGCTCGGCGTCCTCGCGCACCTGCCGGGACTCACGCTCTCGCAGCTCGCTATCCGCCAGTTTGCGCTCCGCCGTCGCCAGCCTCGTCTCGGCATCCGCGAGCATTTCTGCGGCGCGCCCCTCTGCCGACTCCTCCGTCTGGCGAGCTCGTTCTGTTGCCGCCGCCAACGACTCGGCGGCCTCTGCCTGACTCGAGGCAATCCGCGCCGCCGTCTCCAGCTCGACCGCCTCGAGCTCGTGGTTGAGTTTGCCGACCTCCCGACGGCGCTCCTCGATCTCATGGTGGACTGCCTCGGCTGCCGCGGCGGACCGCCGCTGCATCTCAGCGATTTCCTCCTCGACGTCGACACGCATTTGGATGACTTCGCGTTCCCGGCGAGCAACTGCAGCAAGCCGGTCGTCGAGGTCCGCATTCATCTCGGCGATGCGGGAGGTGGCCTCAGCGAGCTTGATCTGAGCGACAGCCTGGTCGTCGGCGGCTGCGGTCTTGATGGCGTCTGCAAGCACCTGTGCGTCGTCGAGAACCGATTCTGCGGCACGGTGGGCGTCGGCGACATCAGACGCGGTACGGACTATCGCGTTGTCGAGATCGGCGCGAGCCTCGTCCACGGCGCTGAACAAGGCCGCGGTCTGATCTTCGGCATCGGCACGTCGCTCGGCAATCTGGCTGTCGGCAGCGCTCCGCAGCTCCGCGAGCTCATCGAGGAGCCGCTCTCGGGCTTGCTCGGCTTCTCTCCTGGCCTTCATCACGATCTCGGCCGCCTCGTGCCGCGCCAGATCGAGCTGCTCGTCGACGATCAGCCGGGTCTCGGCTTCGCTCTTGGCGGCTTTCTTGCGGGCAGCCTCGAGCAAGGCGCTCGCTTCCTGGCGAGCCGACGCAAGGATCTGGGGCCCATCGACGCGGGCGCGCTCCAGCAACGCCTCTGCCTCTTCACGGGCAGACCGGGCCTTGTGGCGGGTCCTCTCGGCATCGTTCGATGCGGTTGCCAGCGCCTCGCGCGCCGTCGCCGACAGCGAGGCGGCCTCCGAGCGCATCCGGGCGCTTGCCGCCAGCGCGTCCGCTACCTCGACCTCGGCACGAGCCCGGATCGAACTGGCGCGCGCCTCGGCAGCTGCCAGGAGATCACGTGTCGTCTCGTCTGAGTTTGCGCCGAGCCGGTCGAGAACCGAGGGTATCGGGGGTCGCTCAGGCTGACCGGCGCCGGCTTCAGCGACGGGCTCGGTGTCTATCGGTGAGTCGTCGCCCTCCGAAGGAGGATTCAGCGCCTCGTCCCCGGCGCTTTCAGGACCCGCATCCGGCCGGTCGGCGACCTTTCTGCTTCGTCTCATCACACCGTCTCGGGGAAGTAACTCCTCGTCAGGAGGAGCTACGGCGTTTGTTTCCGCTGATGATTGCGTTCCTCAAACCGCTGCCTGAGGACTTCGAGTCGCCCTCGCCGCTCTCGATCCTGGGGAGACGGCGACCCTTACGGGTATACCGGCTCTCACCGAGATCGTCACCCTCGGCAGCCTCCGGGATGGCCTCGTCTTCGTCGTCCGGGGAGGATTCCGCTGCGTCGTCGGCTGCGGCGTCGGCTGTGTCGTCGGCGTCATCGTCTGCGTCGGCGTCATCGTCGGCGTCATCGTCTGCGTCGGCGTCATCACCGGCTTCAGTGTCGCCGCTGTCCTCGGCAACCGGCTCTGCCTCTTCATCGGGCATCTCGGCTGCCTTGTCCTCCGCCGACCAGCTCATGTCCCAGTTGCCCCGTGGGCCCTGCACACCATCGGTGGTGTTGGGAGTCACCGGCTCCAGGCTGGGCGGTTCGGGGGAAGCCGCGTCCAACCGGGCCAGTTCTTGCTCCAACTCGTTGAGCGCTTCGCTGATCGTTGCTCCGTCGACCTGGCTGTTGGCGGCGACCTCGGCGACGAACGCCTCGCGGTCGGCGATCAGTTCGGCACGCTCCAGCTCCAGCTGAGCCTGGCTCTGCTCAAACTCCACCCGGCTCTTCTCGAAGTCGCCACGCTGCTTCTCCAATTCGGCACGCAGCTCGGCAAGCCGCTCGGCCTCGTCGCTCTCGTCGGCATGGCCGATGACACGCCTCGCCTCGGACCAGGCTCGCTCTATGATCGCGTCGGCCTCTTGCTGGGCGCCCGCGAGCAGGCTCGTCCCACGCCTCTCCAGCTCGTCCCAGCGCCCTTCGGTCTTGGCCATCTCCCGCTTCAGCTCGGCACGTTCCTGCTCTACCAGCGACTTTGAGGCATCGACCATGGCCCGTTCCTTGTCGAGCTGGGCTCTCCATCCCGTCAGCTCGGCACGCCACGACTCGATCGCCTCCCGGTCTTGAGCTATCTCCTGGCGACGCAGATCGATCTGTGACTTCTCCTCGGCCATCTGGGCTTTGGTTTCCTCGAGCATGCGGGTGACATCGGCACGGGCTCGCGACAGAGTCTCATCTGCCTCACGCCGCGACATCTCGGACTGCGATTTCTGAGCCGCGAGCGTTGACTGTTCTACCTCGACCTCGCGTCGCTGAGCCTCGAGCTCCTCCGCGAGCTTGCCGAGACGCTCCCGCTCGGCACGGTTTCCCAGAGCACGCTCGGTCGCCTCGCGCTCGGCTGCCGCCCGAATCCCCTCAGCGTCGGTCTTGGCCCGGTCGAGGACGGCGGTGGCCTCTGCGTGATCGTCACGAGCCTGCCGACGCTCTTCCTCGGCCTCGGCGAGGTAACGTCGAGCCTCTGCCTTGGTCATGTCGCATTCGGCGGCTGCAGCACTACGCATCTCGCCGGCCGCCTCGCCGGCCTCGCGCCGGGCGGAGACGCCCTCACGCTGAGCAGCTTGCAGAAGGTTCTCACCCTCGGCGATCAACTTGGCTTTGCTCGTCTCGGCGGCACCAATGATGTCGGAGGCGCGCCTCTCGGCAGCCATTATCTTGTCGGCGGCGTCCGCGTCGGCTCCAGCGAGCCGATCCTGTGCAGACGCTTCGGCTTCGGTGACGAGACGCGCTGCCTCGCCCCGTGCCGACTCGATGACTTTGGCGCTCTCGGTCTTGGCCCGCTCCAGTTCTGCGACTGCCTGCTCTTTCAGAGCGGCAACCTCGGCCTGGCCCGCTGCGTGGGCAGCTGCCTGCTCCCCACGCTCGGTCTCGAGATCTTGCGTCTTGCCGGCGAGACTCTGCTCGCTCTCGACGATGGCGGCCATACGGGCGGCGAACTCCTCCTTGGCCTGCAGTGCCTGCCGGTCCAGGTCGGCTTGCCGGTTGGCGGCCGCCTGTTCGGCTGCGGCCATGATTCCCTCGGCCTTTGCCTCGGCCTCGACGACCAGAGAGGCAGCCCTCTCTTCGTCGTTGCGTGCGTTGTCGGCCCGAGCGCGAGCTTCCTTGTGGGCCCGCTCGGTCTTCCGCTCCAGGAGTTGTGCTTCCTCGGCGGCTCGGAGCCGCATCGCCTCGGCCTCAGCCGTAATACGTGTCTTCTCCTCGGCGGCTTCGCTGGTTGCGGCAGCCCGCACCTCGGCCGCCCGGCGATTCGCCTCGTCGACGAGCGACTTCGCCTCGAGCCTGGCGCCACGGAGCGCAGCCTCGGCACTCTCCTGGGCCGAAGCAGCCTCGGCGAGCATCGCCTCGGCATTGGAGCGAGCGTCGCCGACCTCGGTGTCGACCTGGACCCGCAGCTTGCCGGCGTCGTCATCGGCGAGCGCACGTACGCGCTTTGCCGCCTGGTCGGCCTCGGAGCGAACCCGGGTCGCATAGTTGTCGGCGGTACGGGTCAGCATGTTGACCCGGGCCTCGGCCTCGGCGGTGGCGGTCTCGGCTTCCTCCCGGGCCGCGGCTATGGCGGTCCGTGCCTTGGCCAGCAACTCGTTTGCTTCCACGGTCATATGAGCGGCCTCGGCGCCGGCCGCGGCTAGTTTTTCACGAGCCTGTGCGGTGGCGGCGGTGGCTTCGGCCCGCATTCGGGCCGCGTCCTGCGACGCCTCGGCAGCAACAGCCTCAGCGCGCGCGGTGATCGAGGCGGCGCGGGCGTGGGCAGCATCGAGCGTGCCCCGAGCCAACTCGTCGACGTCGCTCTTGGCAAAGCTCGCACTCCGGGCCTGTTGTTCGATCTGCTTAGCGTCGGCGATGATCGTCGCGGCCTTCTGCTCAGCGCGCGCCAGGACAACGGCTGCTTCCTTCTTGGCGAGAACAACGCTTTCGTGGGTCGGGGAAGCAATCTCAGTGGTGGGCTCAGTGGTGAACTGGGTAGCGGGGGCCGAGACGGGGGTAGCGGCTGCAATTCGGTCGGCCTCATCACGAGCGCGGGCAACGACCTGACTTGCGGATTCCCGTGCTTCGTCCTCGATCTGCCGGGCCCGCTCCTTGGCACGGTCGAGGATGCGCTCTTTGGCCGCAAGCATCGACTTCATCTGCTCGTCGTCGGTCTTGACCGGGTCGGTAGCCTCGGACCCCGTCGCCATCCGGGACTCGAGGTCGGTTATGCGATCCGTTGCCTCTTTGAGGCGGAGTTCGTTCTCTTCGAGGCGCGAGGTCGCGTCCGTCAGCCGGCGTTCGGCGAGTGCTGCGGAAGACGCCAACTTGTCGTGCGTCTCCCACATCTCATTGACGAAGGTCTCGACTTCCTCCTTCTCGAAGCCGCGGCGGGCCGTCGAGAACCTCGGCCGTCTGGGGCCGCTTGGGACATTTGCGCTGTTCATAGGAATTCCTATCGGCCGTACCAAACCCGTCTTGATCTATAAGTGGCGCCATTTCGCCGTGTCGCCCGATGTCTAGTCACCCTAGTCCCACAGCAGTACCCCCTGCGCCAGCTCGAGATCCAGGGGACTCCGACATACTACCTGGGCCGATGGAGCGGCCCAATGAGAAATGCAAAGGCTCGCACACAAGATGGGCCCGGCACCATTCCGTCGTCATCGGGGCGGAACCGACCCCCGCAGCGGCCACCCGACATCCACTCGACCCGAACCGCGGCCGTATAGGCTCTCCTGTATGCAGACCAACGACAAGCCGGTCGCGTCCCCACCCGATCTCATCGCTACCGAGTGGCGGCTGGGGGCGCACAATTACAAGCCCCTTGATGTCGTGCTTACCAGAGGAAAAGGCTGCTGGGTATGGGATGTCGAGGGGAAACGCTACCTCGATTGTCTCTCGGCATACTCGGCCGTCAACCAGGGTCATTGCCACCCCGAGATCCTGGAGACGATGGTGGCGCAAGCGTCTCGCCTCACACTCACCTCGCGGGCGTTCCGGAACGACCAGCTCGCCCTCCTCTATGAGGACCTGGCAGCCCTGACCGGAAGCCACAAGATCCTGCCGATGAACAGCGGCGCCGAGGCTGTGGAATCAGCGATCAAAGCGGTACGGAAGTGGGGATACGAGGTGCGGGGCGTGCCCGACAACTGCGCCGAGATCATCGTATGCGCCAACAACTTTCACGGCCGGACCATCGGAATCGTCGGATTCAGCACCGACCCGGTCGCCCGCACCGGCTTCGGTCCTTTCGCCCCGGGATTCAAGGTAGTGCCGTTTGGCGACATCGAGGCTTTGCGTGCGGCGATCGGACCGAACACCGTGGCTTTCCTGGTGGAGCCGATCCAGGGTGAGGCCGGGGTGATCATCCCGCCACCCGGCTACTTCCCTGCTGTGCGCGAACTGTGCACGGAGCACGACATCACGCTCATCCTGGACGAGATCCAGACGGGGCTGGGCAGGACGGGAAAGCTGCTGGCGGAAGAGCACGAGGGCATCGAGGCCGATGTGACCCTCATCGGCAAGGCTCTTTCGGGGGGCTTTTACCCCATCTCAGCGGTCCTCTCGAACGTCGAGGTGCTCGGCGTGCTCAAGCCCGGAGAGCATGGCAGCACCTTCGGTGGCAACCCGCTGGCTGCGGCGGTGGCCCGCACCGCGCTGCGTGTCCTCGTCGATGAGGGGATGATCGAGAATTCGGCACAGCTCGGCGCCTACTTCCTGGAGCAGCTCGCCATGATCCGCTCCGACCTGGTCAAGGAGGTCAGGGGTAGGGGCCTGATGCTCGCCATCGAGCTCCATCAGGATGCCGGGGGCGCCCGGCCGATCATCGAAGCGCTCCAGCAGCGGGGGTTGCTCGCCAAGGACACTCATGAGAACACGCTGCGGATCGCCCCACCGCTGGTGATCACACGCAACGAGGTCGACTGGGCACTGGAGCAGATCGCTGCGGTGCTGGCAGGCTGACGGCTACGGGACCGACCTGAGCCGTCGATCGCGATAGCCGGCCGCCATAGCTTCGAGATCGAACACCGGCTCGCCCTTGGCCTGACGCTCCACGAGCTGCTGGGCCTGCTCGAGCGGGAGCGGTTTGGCGAAATAGAACCCCTGGCCTGTGTCGCAGCCCAACTCTATGAGCTTCTCGAGTTGCTCCTTGGTCTCGATACCCTCCACAATCGTCTGCAGCCCGAGTGCCTGGCTGAGACCGACCATCGTGCCGACGAACGGGGACGAATTGTCGTTCTCGTCGGCCAGCCCGCGCACGAACACCTGGTCGATCTTGATGATATCCATCGACAGCTTGTGCAGTGAGGCCAGCGAGGAGTAACCAGTGCCGAAGTCATCGATCGCCAGCGGGCAACCCAGGCTGTGGAGCTCATCGAGAAGGCTCGGAGCGGCGTTCATCATCGCCGTTTCCGTTATCTCCAGGACGAGGAATCGGGGATCGAAGGCCATCTCCTCGAGGACCCTGGAGACCTCGGCGACGATCGACGCGTCGTCGAGTTGCCGAGCTGAGAGGTTCACCGACACCTTGAACTCACCGGGTTGGGGATTGAGAAGCGTGATCCACGCCCGGCAACGGCGGGCCGCCTCCCACAGAACCCAGCGCCCGATGTCGTGGATGAGCCCCGTCTCCTCAGCAAAGGGAATGAAGGTAGCCGGGTTCTGCCATCCCTTGAGCGCGTGCTGCCAGCGCAGCAGGGCCTCGAAGCCACGGAGCGAGCCGTCCGCCAGGTTGACGATCGGCTGATACAGCAACCGGAGCTCCTGTCGCGCGATCGCTGCCTCGAGATCCTCCCGCATCTTGAGCTGAGCGAGCACGGCGGCGTGCATGCTCGACTCGAAGACCCGGAACGTGCCCTTCCCGTCGCTCTTGGCTGCGTACATCGCCGCATCGGCGTTGCGCAGCACCTGTGTCGAGGTGTCGCCATAGCGGCCGAAGGCGATCCCGATACTGATGTTGGCCTGGATGTCCCGACCCGAGATTCGCAGCGAGCTACCCAGCGCGGCGAGGATCCTCTGCGCCGTCTCGATCGCCTGCTGGGCGCCGCTGACATCCTGAAGAAGCACCCCGAACTCATCACCGCCGAGCCGGGCAATGATGTCCTCCTGACCACACTCGCTACGCAGCAGGTTGGCCGCCGCCACCAGCACCTCGTCGCCCGCTCCGTGACCCAGGCTGTCGTTGATCTCCTTGAAGTCGTCGAGATCCATGAGCAGCACCGCGATGTCGCCTGCCGTGCGTCTCGTCTGCTGCAAGGCGTGGAAGATGCTCTCGCCGAACAGCGCCCGGTTCGCCAACCCGGTCAGACCGTCGTGCAGGGCCTGATGCTCCAGCTCCGCCTTGAGCTGGGTCAGCTCTAACAACGAGTCCTCGAGCTGCCCGTTGTCGACGGCAACCGCTACCTGCTCGGAGAGTGCGGCGAGCAGCTTCAGGTCGGACTTGGAGAAAAGGGCGGCATCGTCGAGGGGGTTGGCTACGACGATTATGCCGACATGGGCCTCGCCGACACAGACCGGGGCCACCATGGCGGCGACGATGGGGAGACGCCGGTCGCCGGCCGACGAGGCGAGCGATCCGGAACGGTCGATGACGAACGCGGCATTTCGCTCCTTGGCCTGGTCCCAGACCGTACGCCACCGGTCCATCTCGGTCGCCTCCATCGCTGACTTGTTGTCGCCGGGACCGGCGATGGTGCGAAAGGCGTTCCGCTCGCCCCCGAGCTCGAGCACGATCTCGCAGAACTCGGAATCGAACATCGCCCGGGCATGACCGGCAGCCGAGAGGAGAGACTCCTCCAGCTGCGGAGACGCATGCAGATCACGCGTGGCAGCGTACAGCTGGCCGAGTCTGACCCGCTCCTGTTTGGAGAGTGCATAGGCACGGAAGCCTGCGAACAGGCCGAGCGCCGGGATGACGGCGAAGAAGGCAGCGCGCGGTGCGGAGAACACAGCCTCGGCAACAAGCATGCCGAGGGTGGCGTTGACCACGCTGACGAAGGCACCAAAGCCGTATGACTCGAGGCTCTCACCCCACGAGGACTCGAAACCCTGGATGGCGCCGGCGAGCGAGAATGCGCTATGACCCGCCAGGAAGGCCGCCACCACCGCGGCCATGATCACCAGCCATCCGGTCGAACCAAAAGGGTCACCGCTGTGGGCTGCCAGAGCGTAGATAACAAGGGCGACCGAGGCCTCCAGCAGCCGCCGCCCGATGTGCAGGACGAGCACAACGAGGGGCTCGCGGCGCTTCGATCCGATATACACCACAGTGGAGAGAGCAACAACGGCGAGGAGCTCGACAGGTCTCACGACCAGAAGCCCAACCACCAGCAGAATCGCTCCCATCGAGAATGCGTGAGCCCGGTTACCGTATCGGATCGTGACTACAAGCCATTCAGATATGTAGAAGCCGATGAGCAAACCCCACCACGCAAGGGCGTGGGGCAGAACGGCGGGGGCGGTCCATTTCCACCATCCGACGAGCCCGGCAGCGACAAACCCCGAAAGGGCCAGCAGCCAAAGCCAGACTGCCGCGCGACGCGCCACGCGGCCGCGCTTCATCCGCCGAGCCGCCCTAGCGGCCACGCTCAGCGCCGACTTCCGATTGTTACCGAAGGTCACTCGCACCACCAGACACGCAACACGTCAGACACGCAACACGTGAGAGTCCTCTCTCACACATAGCAAGGTACTACCGAAAGCCGTGCGGGCGGTAGGAAATTTCGAAATGAGTCGCCCGACCCACTATCCCGACATAGCGTCGCAACAGTCGCAGCCACCCGTGTGACATCGTCCTTTGCGGCCGGGCGATGTGCCAAGATTCGACGGGAGATGATCACGGAAATGACACCGAAAGCAGACATAGGCGTGGTGGGTCTCGGCGTCATGGGGAGCAACCTCGTGCTGAACATGGACGACCACGGCTACGTGGTGGCCGTATGGAACCGTACGGCCAGCACTGTGGACGACTTCCTCGGCGGTCCCGCCCGAGACACCGCTGTGATCGGCACCCACTCGCTCGAGGAACTCGTCGCATCGCTTGCAAAGCCACGCCGAATCCTGCTCATGGTGAAGTCGGGCAGTCCCGTGGAGGACCTCATCGGGAGGCTACAGCCAATGCTCGATGAGGGTGACATCATTATCGACGGCGGCAACTCGCTCTACACCGACACCATCGATCGGGCCCGTAGGCTCGAAGCGGCGGGCCTGGCCTTCATCGGCGCCGGGATATCGGGGGGAGAGGCCGGGGCACGGACCGGGCCTTCCATCATGCCCGCCGGAACCGCAAGCGCATGGCCGTCGGTAAGGCCCATCTTCCAGGACATCGCCGCCGACGTCGACGGTACACCCTGCTGCGAATGGATCGGCAGCGACGGCGCCGGCCACTTCGTCAAGACCGTTCACAACGGGATCGAGTACGGCGACATGCAGGTGCTCGCCGAGGCCTACGACGTGATGCACCGTGGGCTCGGGCTCAACCACGACGACATGTCCGCGGTGTTTGCCCGTTGGAACGACGGACCGCTCGACTCGTACCTGGTTGAAATCACCGCAGCGATCATGAAGCGGCTCGACACCGATGGCACCCCATTGCTCGAGAAGATCCTCGACCGGGCTGGTCAGAAAGGTACCGGCAAGTGGGCGGTGAAATCGTCCATGGATCTCGGCGAACCCACCACCATCGCCGCCGCCGCGGTGTATGCCCGCATCGTCTCGTCGCTACTCGAGCAGCGGAGGGTGGCCTCTTCCCGCTTCTCCGCTCCTGCCGTGCGCATCCCGGATCCGGCCGATGCGGTGATCCGCGACCTGCACGACGCCGTGTACGCGTCCAAGATCGTCGCGTACGCGCAGGGATTCATGATCCTGTCCGGTGCGGCGGCGGCCCACGGTTGGGATCTCGACTTCGCCTCGATCGCCTCGATGTGGCGAGGTGGTTGCATCATCCGCTCCCGCTTTCTAGGGGAGCTCATGGATGTGTTCGCCGCCGACGGCGATCTGGGGAACATCCTTGTCAGCGACTACTTCGCAGCTGCGATCGACGAAGCCCAACCCGGCTGGAGACGAACCGTGAACCGGGCGGTGGCGGCCGGCATCGCGGTGCCCGCATACAGTGCTGCCCTGGCTTTCTTCGACGGATACCGGTCGGCCCGCGTTCCGGCGAACCTCATCCAGGCACAGCGCGACTTCTTCGGGGCACACACCTACGAGCGGGTCGACGGACCGCCCGGAGAGCTGTTCCACACAGATTGGGACTGACCTCCCAGCAGCCGCGGCCGCGCCCGCAACTACACTCCGTGTCATGGCGTCAGTGATCGCATTCGCCAACCAGAAGGGCGGCGTCGCCAAGACCACGACCGTGCATACGCTCGGCGATGCGCTCGCGGACATGGGCCGGTCGGTGCTTCTCGTCGATCTCGATCCACAGGCCTGTCTCACCTATGCCTCGGGCGTCAACGGCGAGAATCTGGAGGCCACGCTCCACGACGTCTTTGTCGGCCGTACCCCTGCTCGATCGGTGTTGATCGAGAGCCACGATGGTCCCGACTTGCTCCCCTCCTCGATCGACCTCGCCGGCGCCGAGGTTCATCTCATGACCAGGACGGGCCGCGAGTTCGTTCTGGCGCGGGCGCTCAAGCCGCTGCACGATAACTACGACTACATGCTCATCGACTGCGGGCCTTCTCTCGGGATCCTGACGATCAACGCTCTGACCGCGGCGGACTGGGTGGTGATACCGTTCCAGTGCGACACGCTCAGCCATCGGGGCGTAGGGCAACTCCTGGAGACGATCGGCGATGTGCGCGCCTACACCAACGACTCTCTCGGTGTTCTTGGTGGCGTCGCAACGATGTACGACGGTCGCACGCGCTTGGCCCGGCAAGTGCTCGAAACGGTTGCGAGCCAGCACGAACTGAAGGTATTCGATCCACCGATACCGAAGTCGGTACGAGCAGCCGAAGCACCGGCGTACGGCAAGTCCGTATTGCGGCACGCCCGCTCGTCCAAACCCGCTGTTGCCTACCGATCGCTGGCAAAGGCCATCGACGGTGCGGTACGGGCCGGAAAGAGGAGAAGCAGTGAGCGGCACTGATCCGATGGGCAAGAAGGCCCTGTTCTCACCCCCGGCGCCCGGCGACGTCGCGTCCGGTTCGTCGCCGGAGCAGGGCAAGCGCGCATTCTTCAGCGCAGGACCGAGACGGCGCGGCACCGTCGTCGTGGAATGCTCGCGGTGTCTCGCCCACACGCGGATGACAACCCTCGAGCTCGGGGTGCGGGTGGCCTTCATCTCCTTCTGGGTTCCCGGCAAGCAATACAGCCGCTGGATGCAGTGCCCCGAATGCGAGCGCCGCACGTGGTGCCGTGTCCACTGGTTCGGCTAGAGCCCGGAGCATCGACTGGCCCAACGAGTTCCCACCTAGATCCGGTTGATGGCGGCAAACCAGGCCGGCGCACCGGCGTCGTCGTGGAATCTCGTATGGACCCGGTCCGGTTCGATGGCACCGACATCCCATCCGGCGCCGGGGTCGAACGCCGTTCTCAACTCTTCCTCGCTAATGGGGTGTGGGCCTGTGTTGGGACCACGGTCACTGAAGCACAACACAAACAGCTTCCCACCGTGCTCGGTCACTGCCGCCAGGCTCGCCACGTATTGGGGTCGCTCGTCGCCGTCGAAGGTGTGAAACAGTCCACAGTCCAAAACGGTGTCGAACCTGCGGCCCAACCGCTCGAGCCCGAGCGCATCGGCCGCAGCGAACTCGGCATCGATCCCACGGTCGACGGCTTTCTGTCTGGCGATCGCCAGGGCGGTCCCAGCCACATCGACTCCGAGCACCTTCAATCCGAGTGAGGCGACGTGAAGGGCGTTCTCGCCGGTTCCGCATCCGGCATCGAGCACGACCCCGGCGAATCCGCCTTCAGCGGCCACTCGCACGACTGCGGGCTGAGGTCCACCGGTATCCCAAGGTGCGGGACCATCCTGGTACGACGCATCCCAGGGCACACCCGTCATCCGCTCGTGACTAGTCGGCTGCCGCCACCCGAACAGGTGGCCGCCACCCGCCCCCGGCCTCTCCGGCATCCTGGTCACCTCCTGCGCCTCGATTCACCAACATCGTGGCACACCCGGTTGAGCGATTCTGACGATCGGACCTCACACGGCCGACCGAAGAGCCGACACACCAGCAGATCTCACCAACCGAGCCTGACCCCGACGGCAGTCAGTACCACCACCACGAGACCGGTGACCATCTGGGTCCAGCCCACCGCACGGGCAGGGATGGGCGGTCGGGTCAGCGAGACACGTGCCAGTGATGCGATCCCGGCCAGAGCCAGCACGGAAAGCCAGGGCACGAAACCCGCGGCGGCGAGCGCAGCCATCGCGATCATGGCTAGTGCGCAAACCAGGTAAACGCGAGACACCTCACCGGGTCGCCCGTGGGCGCGCCGGATCTGCTCTCTGACGAGGACAATCGCGGTCAGATCTCGCCCCAAGAGGACGAGCCAGAGACCAACGGCCTCCTGATATTCCCAACCGGCGGCGCTCGCCATGGCGGTGACCGTGGCCCCCATTGCCGTCGCACCGCAGACTTCAGCAAGCAGGGTACGGCTCTTTCGGTTCACATCAGCCGCCACCGCAACCAATGCAAGCGGAACGGCAACACCGTATGCGACGAGAAGCCGCCTGTCGCCGCTCGCCAGCGCACCGGTGATACCGGCCACGGCGATTACTCCGTACAGAGCGGTGAAGGCTGCGGCAACGGTGGTGCGAGACCGCCATCGATTCCGTAGGACATCGGCCAGCACGAGCTTGGTCGGCCTGCGGGCGAGAAACACAGCGACCGCCGTCAGCGCCAGAGCCCACGCGGCCAAGGATGGAGCGACCAGCAGCCCGAGCAGGACCGGCTCGAGGGTGAAGCCCCAGCCACCGTGCTCGACCGGCAACGCGATCGTACGGAGCGATGGCATGCCGGTCTGCGGCGCGGTATCGGACATGATGCTCAGTGTCGTGGTTCGGATTCCCGACGACGAGTCGACCGTATGGCGGGCAGCTCAGTCTTCGAGGGCGTTGTTGCCTGCTGCGTTGTGACTTTCCCCGGGCAGCTCGGCGGTCACGACGTAAGTGATGTGCTCGCCGATGTTGACGGCGTGGTCTGCGATCCGCTCCAGGAAGCGGCCTACCCGGGACAGGCCGATCGCCTGCTCCAGACCGATCTCAGCACTGTGCTTGCCGACGACGGTGTAGAACCGGGAAACGAGATCATCAACCTCGTCGTCGGCCTCATCGATCTTCGTCCCAGCGTCGGGGTCGAGATCGGCCAGGGCGTCGATGCCCATAGCGAACACCTTGCAGCTCGCCAGAACAGTCGCCTCGAGCAGTGGCGTGATCACGGCGTGCTGCGAGAAGCCATAGAGGCGCTGGAGCATCTTCACACAGTTGTACGCCAGGTCACCGGAACGTTCCAGCTCGTAGAGAATGCGGGTGGCTGCAACCAGGAAGCGAAGGTCTCCGGCAACCGGCTGCTGACGGGCCAGCGTGCCAAAGGTGAGCTTCTCGGTCTCCAGGTACATCTCGTCGACCCGGTTGTCCGCGTCCCTCACCTTCTCCACGAGATCGAGCCGGTCCTCGACCATGGCATCGCCGGCAAGACGCACATTCTCGAGGACGAGCGAGCCCATCGTCACGAGCTGCTGCTGGATCGTGTGGAGCTGTTCTTCGAAATGGTGGCGGCCCCGGTCGCTCATCATCGGGGTCTCCGAGCCCAGCTTGCGGTGTGTGGTCATCGTCTCCCCCGGATCAGCCGAACCGGCCGGTTATGTAGTCCTCGGTGGCTTTCTCTCTCGGCGACGTGAAGAGTTGGTCGGTGGGGCTGAACTCGACGAGATGACCCGTCCGCTGCCCCCTGTCGTTCAGTGCGACATTGAAGAACGCGGTCATGTCCGATACCCGGGCCGCCTGCTGCATGTTGTGAGTGACGATGATGATCGAGTAGTTCTCCTTGAGCTCCATCATCAGCTCCTCGATCCGCAGCGTGGCAATCGGGTCGAGCGCCGAGCACGGCTCGTCCATCAACAGCACGTCGGGGCTGGTAGCGATCGCCCTGGCGATACAGAGCCGTTGCTGCTGGCCGCCGGAGAGAGCGAACGCTGACTCGTTCAGCTTGTCCTTGACCTCGTCCCAAAGCGCGGCCTTCAGCAAGGACTCCTCGACCAACTCGGCCATGTTGCCCTTGAATCCGCCGATCCTGGGGCCAAAGGCGATGTTGTCGAATATCGACTTGGGGAAAGGGTTCGGCTTCTGGAACACCATCCCGATCCTGCGCCGTATCTCCACCGGGTCGATGCCGTTGTCGTATATGTCCTCGCCGTGGTAGGTGACCGAGCCGATGACTCTCGCTCCGGCGATGAGGTCGTTCATCCGGTTGAGCGAGCGAAGCGCGGTCGACTTTCCGCAACCGGAGGGACCGATCAGAGCGGTGATCTGCCTGGCGCTGAAGTCGATGTCCATCGGGTCGATCGCACGGAAGTCGCGGTAGTAGACCTCCATGCTCCGTGTTGCCATCACGACGTCGGCGGCCGGCTCCAGCCCGGTTGCAGAGCCGGGAACCGCCGCGTCGAGCCGCGCAGTCGGTCGAGCGGACGGCTGGGCACTTCGTGCGGTGGCGGTTTCACCTGCCATCGTCTCGCCCCGCTCCGTATCCCTCGTAGTGCTCTGTTCGTCGTGCATGCGCTCTCTTCCAATCGGCTGTCGACATTGCTACTGCTCCATGTCGTGGTTCCGGTTCACCGCTCGAGCGACGATGGTGAGGATGAGGACCAGCAGCATGAGCTCGAGTGCCCCCGCCCAGGCTCTGGCGTGCGCCGCGTCGAATGGCCCTCGTGCTTCGTTGTATATGAGGAGGGGCAACGCCGACTGGGGGGAGTTCACCAGCGCCGGTGTTACGACAAATGCCCCCAATGCGGTGAGAAGGAGCGGTGCGGTCTCTCCGGCGGCTCGACCCACGGCCAGCATCGATCCTGTGATGAGACCGCTCGACGCGGCCGGTAGCACCGTCTTGGTGACCACTTGCCATCGTCGTGCTCCCAAACCGAACGCGGCGTTGCGGAGATCGTCCGGGACCAGACGCAGCACCTCCTCGGAAGCCCGCGCCACAATCGGCAGCATCAGCAGGCTGAGAGCGAGCCCACCGGCGAGTGTCGAGAAGCCGATGGAGAATCCGATCCGGCCCTGGACGAGGAGCGCATAGATGTAGAGGCCGATGAAGATGGAGGGAACCCCGCTCATGACGTCGGTGAAGAACCGGATGACCGGGCTCAGCTTGCTGTCCTTGTACTCGACAATGAAGGTGGCTGTGGCGATACCGAGCGGCACTGCGACCGTGACGGCGATCACGAGCAGATAAAGCGTTCCGAAGAGACCGTTGAGGTAGCCGCCACCCTCACGCCGCTGCGCGAAAGGCTGCACCTTGGACAGGAACTCCCAGGACATCGCCCCGATTCCCCGCTGGACCACCTGGTACAAGATAAGAGCAATCGGGATCAGAACAAGCGTGACGCAGAAGATCAACAAACCCGTCATCATCCGATCTTTCCGCTTGCGTTTGGCGGCGTTTGCGCTTCTGGTGTGCAGGCTCGGGCGTGCGTTCGTGGGCGCGCTATCGATGCTCATAGCGCCGCATCTCCGGTGACGTGGCCCCCCGTGAGTAACACAATCCCCCGTGCAGCCACATTGACGATGATCGTGATCACGAACAGAACGACGCCGACACCGATGAGTGCCTTGACGTTCTCGGGAGCCGCCTCCTGGAATGTCACCGCGATGATCCCGGCCATTGATTGTCCACCGAGGAAAACGCTGTGCCCGATCAGTTTCGAGCCGCCGACGAGCATGGCGACGGCGATCGTCTCACCGAGCGCTCTGCCCAGCCCGAGCATCGTCGCTCCGATGATTCCGGGACGAGCCCGGTGCAGGACGACGAACCGCATCATCTCCCACCTCGTCGCCCCCAACGCATATGCCGCAGCGATCTCGCTCGCCGGGGTCTTCGACATGACCTCACGCGTCACTGCCGTGATGATGGGCAGCACCATGATGGCCAGCACGATTCCGGCGGCGAAGTAGTTGTAGGTGACGACCGGCGGACCGAGGAACGGGATAAAGCTCCCGAGGGTCCGGGCGACGAAGTTCATGATCGGCCGTAAAACCACCGGGACAAAGAACAGTAAACCCCACAGCCCGTAGACAACGCTCGGCACTGCCGCGAGCAACTCCACCGCATATGTGAGCGGGTTCTTGATCGCCCGAGGTGCCGCGTGCGTCAGGTACAGAGCCGTTCCGATGGACAGGGGAACGGCCACCACCAATGCGATCGCCGAGGTCAGCAGCGTCCCGACGATGAACGCCAGGGCCCCATACTGGCCGGTGATCTCGGTGCGGGAAACGCCCGGGTCCCAGGTGGAACTGAAGACGAAGCTCCACCCTTCGTGGCGGAATACGGGCCAGGCATCGATGACGGTGAACATCATCATCGTCGCCAGGATGACCAGCACGCTCGTTCCGGCGATGGTCAGAAGCCAGCGGAACCACTTGTCGGCGGACGACTTCGTCCCCGCGAGCGAGGGTCTGCCGGCCACACCATCAGTCGTGTCCGTTGCTGTCATCGGTCCTCCACGTCCGTCCTCGGCCTCGAATGTACCGGCAGGCTCTGCGGACCTGCAACAGAGGTCCGCAGAGCCATGCCGCGTTTCGTTGGAGCAGGGCGATCAACCCTCCGAGTTGATCAGATCAACCTTGGCGAGAGCCTTCTCCTGGAGAGAGTCCGGAAGCGGCGAATAGAGCAGTTCCCGAGCCAGGTCGTCGCCCTGGGTCAGATCCCAGGTGATCCAGTCTTTGAGCGCCGCCGTCGTGCTCTCGTCGTACCCGCACTTCCACACCAGGAGCCAGGTGGCGCCGGCGATCGGGTAGCCGTCGCCGCCCACACCGAGAATGTTGAACCGCAGGTCGTCCGGGATCGTGATCCCGTCGGCAGCGGCCGCGGTCGACTCCAGCGTCGGGGTGATGGCGTTGCCGTCGGCGTTCACCATGTCGGCGACCGGGATGTCGGTCTCGATGGCATACGAGAGTTCGATATACCCGACCGCACCGGGGTTCTGCTGGATCTGGGCAGCAACACCGTCGTTCTTCTCACCGCCAACCGAGTTCGGGGCCGGCCATTCGACGTCTTTGCCCTTGCCGGGCCCGTCTGCCCAAGCCTGAGAGACATCGGAGAGATAGGTGGTGAAAATGCTGGTGGTTCCCGAACCGTCCGACCGATGCGCCACGATTATGGGCTCATCAGGCAGCGTCACCGCCGGGTTGAGCGCGGCTAGGGCCGGGTCGCTCCAATTGTCGATGTTTCCGAGGAAGATGTCGGCAAGCGTCGGGCCGTCCAGAATGAGCTTGTCGATCCCTTCCAGGTTGTAGCCGATAGAAACGGCGCCGAACACCGTCGGGATATGGACGGCATCACAGCCGCGAGCGTCATGAGCGGCGGCGAGATCCTCATCGGAGAGGAAGGCGTCGGACGCACCAAAATCGGTTTGCAGGCCGATGAACTGCTCGACGCCACCACCCGATCCGATCGACTGGTAGTTGATCGACACTCCGGGCTGTACCGTCGTCTGGTACTCGCCTATCCACTCCTGGTAGATGGGCGCCGGGAACGATGCTCCGGCGCCGAGCAGGTCGGCGGAGAGCTTTTCCCCTGCCGTTGTGGCCTCACCCGTACCCGCCGTCGTCGTCGTGCCGGTGTTGTCACCGCCGCACGCGCCAACCAGCAGCGCAAAGACGGCCAACGAGGCAACGAGAATTCTCCAACTAAAGGATCTCATTGATACCTTCCTAAGTGTTCCGCTGCCGGGCTACTCACTGAGCCGGTGCCCACCATTCCGTTGGGGCCCAGCCACGCTCGCCCGGTTGTGATGCAAAGTAGGTACACCAGGTGAACCGAAACACACCCTTGTGTGACACGAATGTGAACTCTTGTCCGCGGATACGCTTGACAGCGATCGATGGCAATTTGTGGCGACCGGAGCGCTAGGTCCCCGGGTGGCGCCGATTGCGGTAGCGCTCGATCAGCGCATTCGTCGATGCGTCGTGGTCGAGGCTGAGCGAAGGGTCGGCGAGCTCGCCGATGATTTTTGTTGCCAGGACCTTGCCCAGCTCGACACCCCATTGGTCGAATGAGTTGATGCCCCAGATCACACCCTGGGTGAATACCTTGTGCTCGTAGAGAGCGACGAGCTGACCGAGTGTCGCCGGGGTCAGTTTTGGTAGGAGAATCATCGAGGTCGGCCGGTTGCCGGGGAACGTCCTGTGCGGAACCTGGTCGGGCACGACACCCGAGGCCCTCACCTCGTCGGCGGTCTTGCCAAAAGCCAGCGCCTCCGCCTGGGCGAACAGATTTGCCACAAGGAGGTCGTGTTGGAGCCCGATATCGTCGGTCGCCTCGAAGAATCCGATGAGATCAGACGGAACGACGCTGGTTCCCTGGTGGAGCAGCTGGAAGAAGGCATGCTGACCGTTGGTCCCCGGCTCTCCCCACAGGATCGGACCCGTGTCCGTGTCGACCGGCGAGCCGTCCAGCCGCACTCGCTTGCCGTTCGATTCCATGTCGAGCTGTTGCAGGTAGGCCGGGAACCTGCCGAGATCCTGGGAGTAGGGCAGCACCGCATAGGTGGGGAAGCCGAGGACGTTGCGGTACCAAATGCCGATCAGGCCGAGTAGGACCGGGATGTTGCGGTCGAACGGCGTCGTACGGAAGTGCTGGTCCATAGCCCGGAATCCGCCGAGCATCTCGCTGAAAGGACGCGGTCCTATGGCGATCATCAGCGAGAGCCCGATTGCCGAGTCGAAGGAGTATCGGCCCCCGACCCAGTCCCAGAACCCAAACATGTTGGCGGTGTCGATGCCGAACGCGCCGACTTCCTCCTCGTTGGTTGAGACGGCCACGAAGTGCTTGGCGATCGAGGTCTCGTCACCGCTGAACCGCTCGAGAGTCCAGTCTCTTGCGGCCCGGGCGTTGGTGAGCGTCTCGAGAGTCGTGAACGTCTTTGAGGCAATCACGAAAAGGGTCTCCGCAGGATCGAGGTCGGCCAGCGCAGCCACCAGGTGGGCCGGGTCGATGTTGGAGACGAAGCGGACTTCGATCTCGGGGTGTCGATAGTGCCGCAGCGCCCTGTACGACATCAAGGGGCCCAGATCGGAGCCGCCGATCCCGATGTTCACCACGGTGTGGATCGGCATCCCGCTATGGCCCCGCCAATCCCCGGAGCGGACTCGTTCGGCGAATACGCCCATCGCATCGAGGACGGCATGTACCTCGGGAACGACATCGACTCCATCGGCGCTGAAGTCATCGCCGGACGCTGCGCGCAGCGCAGTGTGCAGGACCGCCCGGTCCTCGGTGGTGTTGATGTGCTCTCCCGAGAACATGCCCTCGATACGGGCTTCGAGACCTGAGGACTCGGCGAGCTGCACCAGCAACGCCATCGTGGTGGCGTCGACGAGGTGCTTGGAGAGGTCGACCACCAGGTCGCCCGCCCCGTAGGTGAATCGCTCCGCTCGCTGGGGATCGGCCGCAAACAGCTCCCGCAGCTCGAACGACGTCTCGTCACGGTGGTTGCGCAGCGCAACCCATTCCTTTGCGTCTTGGTTGAGGACCATTGTCTCTCCGTGTCGGCTTCGGGCGACTCGAGCCCGTGACCAGACACTATCGCACCCGGTCGATCGGTATGCTGCCCAGGGTATGCATTCGATACGGGTTCACCAGCCGGGCGGTCCCGAGCAACTGGTCTGGGAAGAGACACCGCTTCCCGAGCCGGCCGAGGGTCAACTCCTAGTGGCCGTGGTTGCTGCCGGGCTCAATTACATCGACACCTACCACCGTCGCGGCATCTACCCGGTGGGAACGCCGTTCACTCCAGGGCTGGAGGGCAGCGGAGTGGTAGAAGCCACCGGTCCCGGGGTCACGGGCTTTCACAAGGGTGATCGGGTCGCGTGGGCGGATCAGCTCGGCTCCTATGCGGAGAACGTCGTCATAGCGGCCGATAGGGCCGTCGCGGTTCCGGAGAGTATCTCTCTGATGGACGCCGCGGCGATGATGATGCAAGGGATCACCGCCCATTACCTGGCCACCAGCGTCTTCCATCTCTCGTCGGATCATCGCTGTCTGGTTCACGCCGGCGCCGGTGGCGTCGGACGTTTGCTGGTTCAACTGGCCCGCCGGGCCGGCGCCGAGGTCTTCACGACGGTCTCGAGCGCGAGCAAGGCTGCACTAGCCGGGGAAGCGGGCGCAACCCACGTCATCAACTACACCGATGAAGACTTCGTGGAGGCGGTCGAGCAAATCGCAGGGGATCGTTCTCTCGACGTCGTTTACGACGGTGTCGGCGCCGCAACGTTCGAGAGGGGGCTCATGCTGCTCAAACCGCGCGGTCTCATGGTCCTGTTCGGCCAGTCGAGCGGGGTCGTGCCACCGTTCGATCTCGGTGTCCTGGCAAGGCTCGGCTCGCTTTACGTGACCAGACCCACGTTGGGCAGCTACATACCCGACCGGGAAACATTGCTAGCGCGTGTGGATGCGTTGACTGCTCTGATCACGAAAGGTGATCTGGATCTCAACGTCGACAGGACGATGCCACTCGCCGAGGCGGCGGCCGCCCACCGGGCGCTCGAGAGTCGCGAGACGTCGGGCAAGGTGCTTCTAGTGCCCTGAGTCGCCGATGCGTTCTCAGTCGAGGCGTTCTCAGTCGAGAAAGATCAGAAGACCGCCGAGTGCCATGGCCGCGACACCAATCATCACGAGAGTCGCTTCGGACAGCTGCTCCGGCACCCAACTGACCGCGCTCAGATCCTCGCTGACGGCGAGGGCGGCGATCACCATGGCGACCATGCCCCCGAGTACGAGGACCATGCCCAGGCTGCTCGTGGCAAAGAGCGCCAGCAACGCCACGATGATGACGACGCCCGACGCAATGACCCACCGAACCAATCGGTCCGACAGCCAGTCCCGCCACTGGTCACGGTCCACCAACCGGCGGACCGCACCCAGCATGTGGGGCATCTCCGGCCTGGTCCGCTTCGGCTTGGCATGGCGGGCTCTAGCTTTCTTGGGAGGTGTGATTGCAGCCACGAACGCATCGCGATCGCGCATGTTGACGATGACATCTTCGCCACCGAGTGCCATATAGATCTCTGTCCCGGTGTCGTCGAGGCCGATCTCGCGCAGCGGCCAGGTTCCCAGCTGCTCGCCATCTGTACTGACGGTGAGCTCATCTTCGGCGACGTCGAACTGGGCTTCGACCACGTCATTTGTCTCGGCTATCCGCAATGAACCGACATATAAGGTCATGGGATGTGTTCGGTCTTGCCGGACCGATCTTGAGCCTTTTGTGCCGACTCTCGAGGTGGCCGACCGACCCCAGGGACCGGGAGCGCTATCGCAAAGCATCCAGGGCATGTTGGGTCGCCGAAACATAGGAGCCACCGAACTTGATGGCGTGTACCGCCAGCGGGGCGAGCTGGTGCAGCGGGATCCGCCACTCCCAACCCGCAGCAAGCGGGAACGTCTCCTCGTAGGCGGCGAAGCAATCGCGGCCGAAACCACCAAACAGACGCATCATGGCCAGGTCGAACTCACGATGCCCGCCGAAGGCTGCGGGGTCGATGAGCCAGCTCACTCCACCCGCTCCGACGAGACGGTTGCCCGCCCAGAGGTCACCGTGCAGCCGGGATGGCGGCTCCTCGGGCGGCGCCAGATCGTCGATGCGGTTCGCTACAGACTCGAGCCCGGCGATCGCCCGCTTCGGCAAAGAGCCTGAGTCCCGGCACAGGCGTGCCAGGGGCACCAGGCGTTGCTCTGCGTAGAACTCCGCCCACGAGGTCTCCGGATCGTTTGGCAGCCCACGGCTACCGGTAGTGCGGCGATCCTCCCGCCCAAAGAAGGGCGCACCCGCCCGGTGCAACGCGGCGAGGGCACGGCCGAAGTCGCTCTCGGTCGTCCCGGTCGGGTATCCAGGCTCGATCCAGTCCAGGATCAGGAACGGCGGGTCGTCCGATACAGCAAGCACCTCAGGAACCGCAGCCGCGCCCGCCTCACGTAACCAGCCGAGCCCGACCGCCTCGGTGACGAAGAACCCGGTTGCGGCGTCTCTCTTGGTCTTGGCGAAGACGGCTCGCCCATCATCGAGAACGGCTCGATAGCTGTCGGCGACGTCACCACCACCGAGCGGAGTCATCGTCACCACCACGCAGTCGAGGGCGGCGGATATCTCGGCGCCGAGATCGATCATGCCGCCAGTGTGCCACAGGTCGCCACCGCCAATGCGGGGATGGCCGAGAATCACGCCCATTCCACAATATGCCTGCGTAGGATCGGTTGCGGATCGGGAGGGACGGATAATGCAGGGAACAAACCGCAGAGGTGTGCCGCGTCGGCGTACAGTGTTCTTGGTAACGATGTTGGTAGCGACGGCGCTACAACTCGGATCGGCCGCACCCGCGTCGTTGGCCGACTCCGGTCAGAGCGCTGCTTTGGCTGGTATTCACGGGCGCATGAGCATGGGCACCTTCAACTCGTGTGTTGTGGACGGCGACACGGACGTATGGTGCTGGGGAGCGATGACGTCGCTTCAGAACCCATCGCAGAGCGACATCGCACAGCGGATCGTTGACAGCAACGGAACGCCAATCGGCGGTGCAGTCGCGGTCGCTGCGGGCAGCGATTTCGGTTGCTCGTTACTCGCCACGGGCAGGGCCGAGTGTTGGGGTGCCGGCGATAAGGGTCAGCTGGGAACGGGCGAGTTCGTAGACGCTCCGTTCCCGACTGATGTCGTAGCGGATGAAACAGGCACGCCGCTGAGCGGGATCGCACAGATTGCGGTGGGAGCGGACCACGGCTGCGCCCTCATGGCAGGCGGCACGATCCGCTGCTGGGGTGCAAACGCCTACGGACAGCTCGGCGACGGTTCCACGACCAATCGATCGATTCCCGTCCCGGTTCTCTATCAAAGTGGGACTGAGCTCTCCGGTGCCGTTGCGATCGCAGCTGGCTGGTTGGACACCTGTGTCATCCTCGACGACGGAAGCACATGGTGCTGGGGCGCCGACTTCGACGGCCAGTTGGGTAACGGCGCGGCTGGTGGTCCAAGCGCCAGCCCTCAACAAGTGGCGTTGCCCCCCGACGTGAAAGCAGCGGGCATCTCGACGGCCAAGGTCCAAAGCCACACGTGCGTGGTAACCGAGGACGGGGACGTGTACTGCTGGGGAGCGAATAGTTCTGGACAGCTCGGCAGTCCTCCCGGACTTCCCCACGCCACGCCACAGAAGGTGGAGTCCCTGGCAGCCGCCGTCTCCATCGGCGCAGGGAGGCTACACACTTGCGCTCTCCTGGCCGTCGGCGAGGTCCGGTGCTGGGGTCAAATGAATAACGGCCGGTTGGGAACAGGTGACGATGGGGCAACGGGTGATCAGCCAACCCCACAGACGGTGGTCGCACCGGACGAATCCGGCGACGCGCTGACCGGGGTCAGGGCGATCTCGGTGGGAGAGTCACATGCTTGCGCCGTGCTCGGTGACTGGTCGCTGGTGTGCTGGGGCGGGGACGGATCCGGGGAGCTCGGCGATGGGCCGGAGCCGATTGGGCAGAACGAATGGTCCGCCACTCCGGTCTACGTAGTTGGGGTCGGCCAACTCGACCAGAGCCCTGCCGCTTCTCCGTCGTCGATCAGCGTCACCGCCGGCGTGGCGACTCCGATCTCGCTGTCCGGATCCGACCCGGATGGCGATCCTCTGACATTCGCCGTCTCTGCCTCACCCACGGGCGGTGCCCTCTCGGCGATATCTGCGCCCGACTGCACCGCAACGGGCTGCACGGCCACGGTCGACTACACGCCCCAAGTCGGGACGGTCGCCGATTCATTCTCCTTCACCGTGTCTGACGGTGTCCGAACGTCGGACCCGGCGACGGTGGATATCACGGTTCTCGGTCCGGAAGCACCGGTGGCCATCGACGACGCAGCCACTACGACCCAGGACACGTCGGTGGTGATTGATGTGGCCTCCAACGACACAGACCCCGACGGCAACCTCGATCTGGCTTCGGTTGTGATCGAGTTGGCGCCGGCAAACGGCTCGAGCTCACCCGGAGGCGATGGAACGGTCGTATACACGCCGGCCGCTGGCTTTGTGGGATTCGACACTTTCACCTACTCGATATGTGACACAACCTCGTTATGCGACACGGCCGACGTGACGGTGACCGTGACGGAGGCGGCGATGCCTCCCGAGGCAGCAGACGACATGGCATCCGTGGGCGAGGACGGTGAGGTGGACATCGACGTCCTCGCCAACGACTCAGACCCGAACGGGGACTCGTTGTCAATCATTGAGGTGACGGCGCCGCAGCATGGCACTGCCACCGTCAATCCTGATAGCACCATTCACTACGTTCCGGCCCCCAACTTCGCCGGTGCCGACTCGTTCGAGTACACGATCGCTGACGGAACGGGATTCACCGACTCCGCATCGGTCTCGATCACAGTCGGGGGCGTCGACGACCCGCCGATTGTCGACGCCGGCGGTCCGTACTCCGGATCTGAAGGTGCCCCGGTGACGGTCGCGGGATCGGCTACCGATCCGGATGGCACCCCGGCCAAGGCCTGGTCATACGCCGCCACCAACAACGTCGACCCTGGAGCGACCTGCGTGTTTACTGACGCCGCCGCCTCCGAGACGACCATCACGTGTACCGACGATGGCACCTATCTCATAACGCTGACGGCAACGGAGTCCGGTGTGGTGGTGTCGGCAACCGCCGAACTCGCGATTGGGAACGTGACACCGACGGTGAACGCCGGCGAGGACCAGACGGTACCGCCGGGAGATCCGGTTACAGTCACCGCTTCCTTTGATGATCCAGGCGCCAACGACACTCACACTGCACAGGTCGATTGGGGCGACGGCAACGGTTGGCAGTCGGCGCCGATCTCCGGCTCCTCCGTCGAAGCCACCCTCTCGACTGGCTACGACAGCGGCGTTTCCGCCACCGTGACGGTTGAGGTGTGCGACGACGATGGCGGCTGTGGCGCTGACACCATCCAGGTGAGCTCCGACATATGTGACATCCGGGGTACCCCGGGAGACGACCTGGGCCTCATGGGAACAGAAGACTCCGAAGTGATCTGCGGTCTTGGAGGCAACGACATCATCTACGGCGGGGGTGGCAACGACATCATCCTTGGGGGAGCAGGTGACGACACGCTGATTGGTGGCCCGGGCGACGACATTCTCGACGGCGACGGCGGACCCGACAGTGGCCCCGGCGTCGACACCGCCGACTACTCGAATTCGGTGGCTGCGGTCAGCGTTGATCTGGTCGAAGGGATCGGGACGGGTGAGGGGCTTGACCAGCTAACCGGGATCGAGAACCTCGAAGGGTCGGCCTTCGGTGACCGCCTCCAAGGCGACCAGGCCGCGAACGTCATCAGGGGCAACGACGGAAATGACGTGATCAACGGCCGTGGCGGCGACGACCGCCTCGATGGGGGCAACCAGACATCGCTGATCGACGGCCCCATTCCCGAACCAGGGGATCGCCTGACTTTCGCAGGAGGGCCGCTGGGTGTGTCCGTCGACCTCGAGGCCGGCATGGCCTCTGGGTGGGGTTCAGACACGGTCACCGGATTCGAGAACGTATTCGGCACGGATTACGGCGATGACATCTCCGGGGATGACCACAACAACCGAATCTACGGAGCAGCAGGGAACGACGTCATCAACGGCCGCGGCGGCGACGACATGCTGTTCGGTGGCGACGACAACCCGCAGAGCGGCGGCCCGATACCCGAACCGGGAGATCGTGTCAGCTTCGCAGGATCGCCAAAGGGCGTAACGGTTGACCTGGCCGCGCATTTGGCCGGAGGATGGGGAAGAGACATCCTTGTCGACTTCGAGAACGTCTTCGGCAGCGACAGGAATGACACGATCCGCGGAGACGGCGGCGACAACCGAATTTTCGGCGCCGGCGGCAACGACAACATTGATGGGCGGAGCGGGAATGACATTCTCTTTGGTGGCGCAGGGAACGACAACATCGGCGGTGGCGCCGGTGATGACGTGCTCCTCGGCGATGTCGGCAGCGACAAGCTCGAGGGCGGTACCGGCAACGACACCATGTTCGGAGGGGCCGCCAACGATCTCCTTGTCGACGGCTCGGGTGCCGACAGCTTCAATGGAGGTGACGGCAACAGGGATCGGTGCAGAGCGGCCGGCGGCGACGACACACTGACCGCATGCGAACGACTTCGCTAGACGGCCGGTGCATTGGCGCCCCACCAAGCGAATAGGAATGTGACAGACTGGGTGCTGGATCGACCAGAGGTCACAGTGGAGGAGTAAAGCGCCGTCGTGGCGACCGTTTCGGGCGGGTTCAGGGAGTCGGCTTCCGCTACACGACCCTGCGTGTGGCCGCTCGCTCGGTCTTGTTGGGTGGGTGGTGAACCGGGCCGATGGGACCGTCAGGACGTGGGCTCAGGGTCCCGAGGAGGCCGTTACCCGCTTCGTCGGCTTCCTCGAGGAAGGACCGCCCGCGGCCCGGGTCGCCGACGTCTCGACCCTCCGGTCGTTCCCGACGACACTCTCTCCGGGTTTCGGGTCCGCTCCTGAGCGCATGCGCCCCTGGTCCCAGCTGAGCGAAACCGGACGCACCCGACGAAGACGACCGCTCGCCGCAGCGCATCCAACCGGGCAATCTCGTTCGCTACGTCGCGGTCTCCTCGCGGTCTGGTCGCGGTCTGGTCGCGGTCTGAAGGTTCCTGATGGGAATTCGCCGACTCAGTCGGCGCGAGGCTTTGTAAACTGTTTGTCACATTGCCCTTACATGCGTGTAATGTCGCTCATGTCCGGAATGCAGATCGAACGGCTGCACGCCGAGCATTGACACTCGGTACCCAAAAAGGCTAAGTTTGATCGAAGTGGAACGTTCCAAGGAGACACCATGACGTCCTATCGAATCGCCCTCATTCCCGGAGACGGCGTAGGCGGCGAGATCACCGAAGAAGCCGTCCGTGTCCTCGGAGCGGCCGCCGAGATTCACGGTTTCGAGGTGAGCACCGAGTTGTTCGACTGGTCCTGCGACCGCTACCTCGAAAAGGGCGCCATGATGCCGGATAACGCCCTCGAGACCCTCGCCGCCTTCGATTCGATCTTCCTCGGTTGCGTCGGCGACGCCAACAAGATCCCGGACGACGTCTCGCTCACAATGCTGCTCGCCATTCGCAAAGGGTTCGACCAGTACGTCAACCTGCGCCCGATCAAGCTGTACCCGGGTGTCTCCTCCCCGATCTCGACGGCCACCCCGGAGACCGTCGACATGCTGGTGATCCGGGAGAACACCGAGGGCGAGTACTCGGGCACCGGCGGCTTCTTCAAGCGGGGCACACCGGACGCATTTGCCCTGCAGACCGGCATCTTCACCTGGAAGGGATGCGAGCGGGCGATCCGCTACGGCTTCGACCAGGCACGCAAGCGCAAGAAGCTCGGCTCGACCAACCCGGTCGGGCGTGTGACCAACTGCACCAAGTCGAACGCTCTCAACTACTCGATGGTCTTCTGGGATGAGGCATACGACTACGTGGCCGCTGATTTCCCCGACATCGAGACCGACAAGGCGCTGGTCGACGCCCTCACCATGTGGTTCGTCAAGAACCCGGAGTTTTTCGACGTCATCGTGGCCTCCAACCTGTTTGGCGACATCATCACCGACCTCGGGTCGATGCTCCAGGGCGGGATGGGATTCGCCGCCGGTGGCAACGTCAACCCCGAAGGCGACTACCCGTCGATGTTCGAGCCGATCCACGGCTCGGCCCCGAAGTACACGGGGAAGAAGGTGGTCAACCCGATTGCCTCCATCGAGGCGGTCAGGATGATGCTCGAGATCCTCGGGGAGGACGAGGCGGGCGCCCATATCCAGAACGCGATCATCGCCACGCTCCGCGCCGGAGAGGTCAAGACCAAGGACATGGGTGGATCCGCATCCACCAACGAGATGGGTGCCGCCGTCGTCGCCGCCATGCGGGCGTCCTCCTAGGGAAACGGATTGCCATGGACATCAGATCACTCGATGACATGGAGCTGCGGGGGCGCACCGTCCTGTTGCGCCCCGACATCAACTCTCCGATCGATCGCGAGACAGGCAAGATCGCCGACGAGAACCGTCTGGACAAGAGCCTGCCGACGATCACGGACCTGGCGGACGCCGGGGCACGGTTGGTGATCATCGCCCATCAGGGCGACACGCTCGACTACCACAACCTCGTGTCGCTCGCAGAGCACGCGACCAAGCTCACCGCCAAGCTTGGCAGAGAAGTCAAGTTCATTGACGACGTCGCCGGCCCGGCCGCCCGCAAGGCCATTGCCGACCTCGAGGACGGCCAGATCCTGTTGCTCGAGAACATCCGGATTCTCACCGAGGAGGTCTCGACTTTCGAGAACGCGGTGAAGCTGACACCTGAGGAAATGACCAGGACCTATCTGGTCCGACACCTGGCGCCTCTAATGGACCTGTATGTAAACGACGCCTTCGCTGCGGCACATCGCAATGCGCCATCGCTCGTCGGCTTCCAGGAGGTCCTTCCCTCGGCCGGGGGCAGGCTGCTCATGGACGAGGTGAACACGTTATCGAGCGTCGCCGAGAATCCGGCGCGGCCCTGTCTCTTCGTGCTGGGCGGTCTCAAGATCTCCGATGCGTTTGCCATGATGGGCAAGGTGCTCCAGGACGGCACGGCCGACGACATCATCACCTCGGGGGTAACCGCAAACGTGTTCCTGTGGGCGGGCGGCGCCGACCTCGGTGAGCCGTCGAAGAAGTTCATCACCGATAGATCACTCGACGGCTTCCTGCCCAGGGCCGCGGAGTGGCTGGGCCTTTACGCGGATCGCATCCACGTGCCCGTGGACGTTGCGTATGCGGGTGCAGACGGAAGCCGCCGCGAGGTCGCCGTGGCCGATCTGCCCATCGGCGAGCAACTCATCGATATCGGCTCGGAAACAGTCGCCCGCTACGAGCAACTCATCGCGGCGGCCGCAACGATCTTCGTGAACGGGCCCGCCGGGGTCTACGAGTCGGTGGCCGGCGACTACGGGACCCGGCACCTCTGGGAAGCGGTCGCCCGCGCTTCGGGGAAGTCCGTCATCGGCGGTGGCGACACTGTTGCCAGCGCACGGCGATTCGTCGATCTCGACGCTATCGATTTCGTCAGCACCGGCGGCGGCGCGCTCGTACGCTTCTTGAGCGGCCAGTCGCTACCGATGCTGGAAGCCATGGAGAGGGCCGCCGGGAGGAACCAGAAGTGACCGGAGCCCGCGACACCAACCAATCTGGAGGAGACCGTCAATGACCCAAACGCTGACCTATACCCCGGCTGAGCTGGCGGAATACGCCCGCCAGATCCGGGTAGAGATCCTCAAGGCCGTGCGCCATGCCGGTGCGGGCCATGTCGGCGGCCCACTGTCGGCGGCGGACATGCTGGCCACACTGTATTTCGGTGTGATGAATGTGGATCCCGAGAATCCGGCGGATCCCGATCGGGACCGCTTCGTCTTGTCGAAGGGGCACAGCTCGATTGCCCTCTACTCGACGCTCGCCCTCCGCGGCTATTTCCCGGTCGATGAGCTGAAGACATTCGATGCGGTGAACTCCCGCCTCCAAGGGCATCCGGATCAGACGGTGACCCCCGGCGTCGACATGTCATCGGGGTCGCTCGGGCTCGGCTTTGCCGGCTCGCTCGGTATCGCGCTGGGCGCCCGGGCAGCGCACAAGGACTTCACGACGTACGTCATGCTCGGCGACGGGGAATGCAACGAAGGCGTCGTCTGGGAAGGTGCCCACGTGGCCGCTCGATACGGTCTCGACAACATCGTCGCCCTCGTCGACCACAACAAGCTCCAGCAGTTCGGCTGGACGGGTGAGACACTCGACGAGCGGATCAGCCCCTATCTGGGCGACCAGTTGGCCGACCGGTGGCGGGCCTTCGACTGGAATGTCATCGAGATCGACGGGCACGACGTCCCGGCGATCCTCGCGGCCCTCGAGGAGGCCAAGGCGGTCACCGGAGAGCCTGTGGCCATCATCGCCCACACCGTCAAGGGCAAGGGCGTCTCCTTCATGGAGAACCGGCCGGAATGGCACAGCAAGGTGCCAAGCGACGAGCAAATGGCGGCGGCGATGAAAGAACTCGGCGAACCCGAAGGAGGTGCGGCATGACAACGCGCACGATGGGCAAGTCGCTCCGGGTCACAATGGGCGAGACAATCAGCGAGGCCGCCAACACCAACGACCGCATCGTCGTTCTCGACGGGGACACCGGGAGCTCGACCCGCACCGATATCTTCGAGGCGGCGCACCGCGACCGCTTCTTCCAGGTTGGCATCGCCGAGATGAACATGTTCGGTATGGCAGCCGGCATGGCCACCGTCGGGCTCATCCCGATCGTGAGCACCTTCTCGGCCTTCGTGGTCTCTCGAGCCCACGACGCCATCAGGGTCCTCATCGCCCAGCCCAAGGCCAACGTCAAGATCATGGCCGGCTACGCCGGTCTGCTTGCCGGCAGCACGGGCAAGACCCACCTCCTGTTCGACGATGTTTCGATCATGCGGGCGATGGCGTACATGACCGTTATCGCCCCGGGCGACGAGATCGAGACGAGGGCGGCCATCAACGCCGGCCTCGAGTACGACGGCCCCATCTACTACAGGCTCACCCGCCCCAACAGCCCGATCATCCTTCCGGACGACTACGAGTTCGTGATCGGCAAGACCGTAACGATGCGTGAGGGCTCGGACGTCACCGTGTTCTCAACGGGGACGCACACGGCCCGGGCGCTCACTGCCGCCGAGATCCTCGCCGACGAAGGCATCGACGTGCACCTGGTACACGTCCCGACGATCAAACCCCTGGACGTGGGTGAGATCGTTGCCGCCGCCCAGAGAACCGGTCTCGTCGTCACAACCGAGGAAGGCACCGTCGTGGGTGGCCTCGGCGGTGCCATCGCTGAGACGCTATCCCAGCAATCACCACTGCCGATGAAGATCCACGGCATCTCCGACATCTTCGGCGAGTCGGGCCCGGATGAGGCACTGCTCGAAAAGTACGGGCTGGCACCGGCGCACGTGGCCGATGTGATCAGAGACCATGTGAAGGCTCACGAGTAAGAGGGTCCCCCTCCGTCGGCCGCGGGTGGCTCTACCACCTGCGGCCGATTCTTCGACCAGGCGTGGTAGCGGCGATCGCGACGCTCAACGAGCAATGGCTGCTCGAAACACTCGCTCAGACTGTCTGCCGTGAGCACATCGTCGACCGGCCCCGACACGACCACGCTGCCGTTTCTCATCAGCAAGACGTATCCGAAACCCGGCGGGATCTCCTCGACGTGATGGGTCACCAACACCACGGCGGGGCTGACCGGGTCGGCGGCCAGGTCCGCAAGCGAGCCCACCAGCCTCTCCCGTGCCCCGAGGTCCAGCCCGGTCATGGCCTCGTCGAGAAACAGCACCTCAGGCCGGGTCATCAAGCTCCTGGCGATCAACACCCGCTGCCGCTCGCCCGACGACAGCGTTCCGAATCGGCGGTCGGTGAGGTGGCCTGCGGCGAGCCGACCCAGGTTGTTCCGGGCGGTGCGCCAGTCGTCATCTGTGTAGGTGTGAAAGCGGGTCGGAACAAACGATGCGTGGCGACCGGTCACAACGACATCGAGAGTGCGCAGGTCCGGCCTGACGAGCCCTGCGGGACCTGCCCCTGCATAGCCGATTCGCTCCCGGAGGGCTCGTGCGTCCACTCTGCCGTACACGTTGCCGAGCAACCGGACCGTGCCGTGGGTTGGGCCGAGGTACGTCGAGGCCACCTGGAGCATGGTTGTCTTGCCTGCACCGTTTGGCCCGAGCACGACCCAGCGCTCATGACGAGCGACACACCAATCGACGGCCCGCAGCAGGTAGTGGCCATCACGGACCACCGACACCTTCTCGAGGGCAATGACCTCGGTGTTCTCGGTTGGCATATGGCCATCTGTCCCCGTACCGCGGAGCGGCATCTTACCGACGTGAGACTGGCCAGCCGCGGAGGTGGCCCCTTCTCGTGGCGTTATCGTTCAGCCCCTCAAAGACCAAGAGAAAGCCGATGATCCCACCAAAGCACCCGCGACCAGCTTCGCTTCGAGCCAACGAGATCGGTACGTTCACTGAAGAGTCCGTCATGCGCAGGCTCCCCGACATCGCACGCCGGACCCTCGCCGAGAACGAGCTCGACGCCACACGGACCAGCCTCGTCGAAGCGCTCGTGGCCGAGATACACGAGGGCGTCGTCGCAGAGATCGACGAGCCGCTCCTCTCCGACGCCGCCGCCTGGAAGGAGTACGTCGCACCGTATTTGGGTATGACCTGGCGCGACATCCCGTGGTTCTTCGCCGAGACGTACTTCTACCGGCGGCTGCTGGCAGCAACGGGGTACTCGCAGCCGGGCGACCGTGAGGGTGTCGACCCGTTCACCGCTCAGAAGGCGATCGGGCTCGATGGCGCCGTTCCCCTCGGCGGGCGGCTCGGGCATGTGGTCGACGAGCTTCCGATCTTGCTCGCAGCTTCACTGTGGGCCAACCGCGTGGATCTCAGCCTGTGGCCGGCCGGTGAGCGCGAAGCGGCGGCTCGGACAGCCGACATCCTCGGATTGAACCGCTCGGAACGGCTCCTGGCGGACGACACAGATCGCGCCGTCGAGCTGCTCGGCGAAGGTTCCAACTCCGTGCACCTGATTCTCGACAATGCCGGCGCCGAGCTGGTTGCCGACCTCATGGTTACGGCACATGTCCTCGGCCGCGGCGGCCGGGTGACCATCCACCTCAAACCGCACCCGACGTTCGTATCGGATGTGACACTCCCCGATTTCGAAGCGACGATTGCCCGTCTCGCCACCGAGCCGGCACCGGCGTCCGAGGTTGCCGGGATCCTCACCAAGAGCCGGGGCAACGGGTCTCTAGTTGTCACGACGCATCCTTTCTGGGTGTCCCCTCTGCCTTTCTGGGAGTGCCCACCCGACCTCGTCGACTACCTGGCGGAGGCCGACCTGGTCATCGTCAAGGGTGACGCCAACTACAGGAGGCTGCTCGGCGACCTCCATTGGGACCCGACGACACCATTCGAGAAGATCGTGCGTCCGCTCCAGCCGCTGCTGGCGGTGCGTGCGGCCAAGTCCCTGGTTGCGGCCGGCGTCGCCCCCGCGGTGGCGCGGGACGCCCTGGCCACCGACCCCACGTGGCTGACCGATGGTGAGTGGGGGATGATCCAGTTCGCCGGGGAGATACCGTAAGGCGAGCTCAGATCTTCGGGAGACGGAAACCCGACTTGGCGATCACATGATCTCGTGACTCGTCGATCTGGCGTCGCAGCGCCGGCCAGTTGACGTGCAGCAGCTTCCCGCTGCGTTTCATGATCCTGCCGTCGATGATCACGGTGTCGACGTTGCCCGTGTCCATGCCGAGCACAACTGAGGTCACCGGGTCGTTGAGCGGAGTGACGTTCATCCGGTCGGTCCGCAACAGGATGAGGTCGGCCTTCTTGCCCGGCGTCAGGGTTCCCACCTTGGCATCGAGCCCGGTGGCCCGGGCGCCCTCGATGGTCGCGTAGGACAGCACGTCGCGGGCCGAGATCGGATCCCGCCCGCTCGCCGCGGCCAGGTTCCTCTGCAAACCGAGCACCGAGCGCATCTGATTGAACATGTCGGAGGGCACGTTTGTCTCGACATCGACGCTGAGGCTGGGATGAAGGCCGCGATCGAGGAACTTCTGGATCGGCGGCATGCCATGACCCATCATCATCTCCACCGGCGAAGCAAGCGAGACGGTCCCCCCGGTATCGACGATCATCTGGATCTCGGTGTCGTTGAGGGTCGTGCAGTGGATGTAAGTCGTGTCGGGACCGAGCAAGCCGGCTTCGCCCATCTCCTGCACCTTTGAGTCCAGTCCGTAGCTGCCCACCCCGACGTGGGTGGTGATCCTGGCGCCTGTCTCTCTCGCCAGTTTCCAATGGTCCCGGGATACTTCGAAGTCCGTGAACTCGGGACCGGGAGCCGCCAGGGCGAGCGACAGCTTCTGGTCCTGCGTCGAGAAGTGCTCGGTGGCGGCGCGGACGAACCAGCTCGGCTGGCGCTCCTCCCACTTGCCCCACCAAGGAAAGCCATAGGCGAAGACGGCACGCATCCCGGAGTCGTTCAACGCCTGGACGACTGCATCGGTGTGAGCCGGTGACCCCTGGATGTGCGACCAGTCGAGCAACGTCGTGACCCCGGCATCGATAGCACCGAGAGCCGACACGAGGTCGCCCACATAGGCGTCCTCCGGACGGAAGGCAGGCGCCAGCTTGTGGAGAACGAACGATATGTAGCTCGTCCTCCCCTCCAGCGGAACATCGGTGCCGAGGTTGCGCAGCAGACCCTCCCAGATGTGGCGATGAGTATCGATGAAGCCCGGCATCACGATCATCCCGGTGGCATCGATGACCTCGGCGCCATCGACGGCGATCTCCGGGGCCACCCGGACGATTCGGTCATCCTCGATGAGGACATCCCCGGGGAGGAGATCTCCAATGGTCTGATCCAGAGTCAAGATGATGCCGTTCTTGATCAACTTCCGGCCGGTGGGGACAACCGCGAAGTCTGTCCCCTGCGGGTAGAACGCCGGGATCTCCGTCTTGTCGACGACCCCGCTGCCGAGAACAAGCCGGCGGGCTCGCCTGAAGTTGCGCTTGACCAACTCTTTGAGATCCCCGACCTGGAAGAGCACGATCCCGATCAGCACGAGCAGACCGATGATCATCGAGCCGTCGTCCGGAGACAGGCCCAGGAACGGCAGCACAGAGATGATCAAGGCGAGCAAAATGGAGGCGACCGTACTGCCGACGAATGTCGCCCGGCCTCCCGCCAGCGATGCACCGCCGAGAACGGCTGCGGTGATGCTGTTCAACGCGAAGGGAGAGCCGATCTGGGGATTACCGATCGGCGATCTAGCCATCACGAAGAACGCAGCGACGGCCGCCAGCAGGCTGGAGAGAATCAGCGCCCGCACCCGAATCCAGTTTGTGGGTATCCCGCCCCGCTTGGCCGCCCGCTCGTCGAATCCGACCGCCCGCACCGCAAGCCCGGACCCCGAGGCATGCAGCCAAACGTCGAGAAGCACGGCACCGACGACGATGACGACGAAGGCGATGGGGATCGGTCCAATGCGCTTGGTGAGAACGGAAACCAGGTCGCCGCTGATGACCCCTTGTGCGGAAGGTCGCAGCGTCAGCGAGATCCCGTCGAGAATGCTCAACGTGGCGAGAGTTGCAATCAACGACGGGATCCTGAACCCACGAATCAGACCGGCGTTGACCAGACCGAGACCGACACCGCAGCCGAGGATGACCGGGATCGCGAGAGCGATCTGGCCTGCCGACGCGTCGGCGCCCATGAGGAAGGAGCCGGCAACGACCCCGAAGCTGATCATCGCACCGACCGACAGGTCGAGGTATCCGACCAGAATCGCATGGGTCTGGGCGATCGCGGCCAGGGAGAGCGGCATTGCCAGCAGCAGGATGTTGAGGATGTTCGCCTGATTGATGAACCCGTTGAAGCGGGTGCTGGTGTACCAGAGGAGGGCCATGATCAACAAGATCTGGAGCACGACCGGCATCCAGAGCCGGACCTTGACTACTTTGCGCCACTTGTTCTTGTCACGGGCGTTGCGCACCAGCTTGCGGCCGAGCTGACGTATCCGGTCGATGCCGGTGGCTCGCATCTCGGCGGTCATGATGCCTCTTTGCGGATCGGGGCCTTGGGCATGGCAACGCCCAGCGGCGACCGGGCCGCCTTCGACATTCCCGGACCGCGCACGATCGCCTCGACAATGCGCACCTCATCGAGCTCGTCGCCGGGAATCTCCTCGATGATTGTGCCCCGTGACATGACCAGAACGCGGTTGCACAGCCCCGAGAGCTCGATCGGGTCGCTGGACTTGACGAGCAGGGCGGCCCCGGCGTCCCCCCGGGCTCGCAGCGCCTTGTAGATATCGAAGCGCGATCCAACGTCGACCCCCTGGGTCGGCTCGTAAGCCAGGATCACCGCAGGCTCTCTGAGGAACGAGCGGGCCACCGACACCTTCTGCTGGTTGCCGCCGGAGAGAAACTCGACCGGCTGGTCGAGCGACGGGGTTCTGATCTCCATCTCATCCACGAGCCGTTTGACCGCGACCCGCTCCGCCCGCCTTCGCAGCAGGCCGAACCGTGAGAACTTCTTTAGTGACTGGATCGTGATGTTCGCCTTCACCCCGAGGACTCCCATCAGGGCCTCCTGCTTGCGATTTCCCGGCAGCAGCATGACCCCCGCACCGACCGCTTCGTGGGTAGAGATGAGCGTCAGCTCCTTGCCGTCGCATACAACGCGCCCGGTACGGGGAGGAACCCGACCGGCGAGACAGTCGAAGAGCTGCGGCTGGCCGTTGCCTTCGGCGCCGGCGATCCCCACTATCTCGCCCCGGCGCAGCGTAAAGCTGACCGGGCCGAACGACTGCCCTTGCAGGGCGTCGACGACGAACACTTCCTCGCCATCGTCCGGTGACGTTGCCGGGGGTGGGAAGGCCGCATCGAAAGGACGCCCGACGATTCGCTCCACGAGCTCCGATTCGCTCGTCGTCCTGGCGTCGAACGTCCCCTGATGCGTCCCGTCGCGGAGGACGGTCACCCGGTCTGCGACCTCGAGCACCTCGGGCAGCCGGTGGCTGACATACACCACACCGACACCCCGGTCCCGGCAGGCGACCACGGTGCGGTGCAGGGCCTCGACCTCATCGGGTCCAAGGGCCGTCGTCGGCTCGTCGAGGAGCAGCACCCTGGGATGGGTCACGAGTGCCTTCGCTACCTCGAAGAGCTGGCGCTCGGCCAGCGTCAAGAAACCGGCAGGCGCGTCGGGGAAGAGCTCGAGGTCCAGGTCAAACTCCGCCAGCACCCGGCGCGCCCACTTCTTCCTGCGCCAGTACGGCGGCCGCTGGGCCGGACGCGCGGCGTAATACAAGTTGTTCTTGACCGGCTCGGCGTGGACGGACGAGCCGTCCTGATAGGCCATCGCCAGACCGAGCTTGCGGGCCATGGCGGGAGAGTCCCGCCGCAGCCGGTTGCCCCCGATCGACACCGTGCCCAGGTCGGGGTCTACGAATCCTGAAGCAACCCCGAGGAGCGTCGATTTCCCCGAGCCGTTCTCACCAACCAGCGCATGTATCTCACCGGCGCGGCACTCGAAGCTGACGTTCGTCAGCGCTCGCACCGCCCCGAACTGGCGAGACACGCCCTGCATCTCGAGAACTAGCTCATGGTCCATCGACGCTCCTCCATGACTGCTTGTGATCAGCCGCCGAACATCTGCTGCAGCACGGCGTCGGGCACGAGCGAGGTCCCCGACACGACCGCGTTGACCCGATCCGGGTTGCAGTCCGACTTGGTGACCTGTCTCATCACGTGGGGCACGATGATCTGACCTGGGACCTCAGCGCCCTGGAGCGCCAGCATGGCGGCGGTCACCGCAGTGCGGGACTGGAAGTTGCCACCGGCCGAGTACCAGATGTTGTACGTCGGTTCGTTGCGATCCGCCCAGTCGCAGAACAGGGTCTGCTCGTCCGTACGCAGCGCCACCGTCAGGTTCGCCACCGGGATGTTCAACTCGTCGTACGCCTGGAGGGCGGTGTAGAGGCCATCCGAGTACTCGTACGCCCAGCCCTTGATGTCGGGGTTGGTCGTCAGCAGGCCCCGCACCGCGTCGAGCGCAAACGAGTTGACCCAGTATGTGTCGCCTGTTGTCGAGTTTGTGTCTGCGGGTGGGTTGACCAGGTCGACACCAGGCGCAAGGGCCGCCACCGCACACTGCTGCCAGCCGAGCGTCAGGGCATTGCCGGGTGTCCCACCGAGCATGCCGACCTTACCTGTACCGACTCCCTGGTTCAGCACGTCGGCGAAGCTCTTCCCGAGGGCGCAGAGATCCTCACCAACCACCGAGGTGTAATCCTGACCGGGAACGAGCGCACCCTCCTGACCCGGCAAGCCCACATAGCCGGCCGAGAAGGAGAGGTACGGGATGCCTGCCGCCTCCGCTTCGGAGACTGCCTGCGCAAGAGCAACACCAACATCGGGGTATCCGACGATGAAGTCGACACCACGCTGGATCAGGAAGCGGATGTCGTTGGCGTGCACTGCCGGGTCCTGATCGAAGTTGGCCGCCGTTGACACGATTGTCCCGATTTCCGGATAGCTGAGTGCCTGGAGGATTGCCTCCATGTGGCTAACACCGCGCCACACGTTGACGGTGTCACCGCCGCCGTCGGCGTAGCCCATCACCAGGTCGCCGCCACTTCCGGTGTCGCACTCCTGGTTGCGCCAGCAGTCCATCGCCTTGGTAATGGTGGCTTCGTCGAGGTTCTGGTTGGCGCGAGCTATGGAAGCCAGGATGATGTTCCAGCTGGCTTCGTCCGATGGGTCGACGGGGCCTAGCGCCTTGAGGACCAGCGCCGGGTCTGCTGCCGTGGGATCTTCGCCGTACATGGCCAGCGGGTTGTCGCCCCCCGGCGCCGCCGTCGTCGTAGCCTCGGTTGTCGCGGTCGCTCCGGTTGTTGTCGTCGCCGCGGCTGTAGTCGTCGTTGTCTCGGCGGCACCTGCCGTCGTCGTCGTCGTACTGCCGGAGTCGCCCCCGCACGCGGCGGCCACCATCGCAAGCACTGCGATCAGGCCGACGATCTTGCTCAGTCTCATTCTCTCCTCCTCCTGGTTGCCAAAACGCGCTTCGTGTTCCCGCTCGACCTCGCGGTCAACCCGGCTCACTCGTCGCCATCGCTGTCTGTCCCTTGCCCTCGCTGTCGGGCTTGCGGCGCTCCCGCAGAACCTGCTCCACGCCCCGGATGATCCGATCTCCGGACAGCAACATGCCGCCGATGATCACGAGACCGAATACAACGAACTGGAGCGCAGTCGCCAGCCCTAGCGAGCGCATCATCTGATTGAGACCTGTGAGGAAGAAGGCGGCGACCATCGTGGACACCGGGCTGGCCAGACCACCGGTCAGGGAAGCGCCGCCGATGACAACGGCCGCGATCGGACCGAGCAGATAGGGCGACCCGATGTTGACGCCCGGGTTGCGGATGAGACCGGCGAGAGCAATGCCGGCAATCGCATAGAACATTGACGCCACCACGTAGACGAGGATCTGCGTCAACGTCACCCGTACTCCGACCACCTGCGACGACACGGGGTTCGCTCCCACGAGCTTGAACCGGCGCCCCGCGGTGGTGTAGCGCAGGCCGACCATGAGAAGCAGGGCGACAACGATGCCGATCCAGAAGATCGGGCTGACGCCGAGGATCCGCTTGGCGGTCCAATCGGAAAGCCCCTTCGGGACCGCGCTTTGAATCGGGAATGTGCGTACGTAGCGGCTGACCATCCCGGCGACGACCTGACCGACGGCGAGAGTGACGATGAGCGGATTGAGCTTGATGCCGCCGATGAGGATGCCGTTCACCAGTCCGATCAAGGCAGCGACGGCGATTGCGGTAAACGCGGCAATCCAGATGCGGTCGTCGGATCCATCCCCGACGCCGACCATGATCATCGCCGCCAGAGTCAGGGTGCCAGGGGTGCTCAGGTCTATCCCGCCGGTCATGACTACCTGCATCTGACCGAGTGCGGTGATCCCGAGCAACGCTCCGAACGGTGCGATGGCCGCCAGGGGGACTGCGCCCAGAGTCTCCGGCACCCAGATCGCCGCGACAACGATGAGCAGAAGTAGAGCCACGAAGACCGGCATGTAGCGCGACGCGACCACGAACGAGGTCACGGCCGAGGATGTCGTCTTCCGGGTGGTCATGACGGCTTCACCGCCGTGCTCAGGAGCCCCGCGGCGGCCATCACCTCGGCCTGTGCCTGTGCCGCCAGGTCCCGGGCTCGAGCCACGTCGGCGGTCAGCGAACCCTCGCGAACAAGGCCTCGACCGGCGACGAACACATAATCGATGTTGGAGGTGTCCATCCCCCACACGACTGCGCCGATCGGGTCGTTGATGGGGGCAATGTTGGGCCGATCGGTTCGTAGCACGATGACGTCGCCACGCTTGCCCGGCGTCAGCGACCCGGTTTTCTGTGAGACCCCGGCGACAACGGCCCCGTCGATGGTGGCGAACTTGATCACGTCCCTTGTCGTCAGGAGGTTGGGCACGCCGCCCTTGCCGGCCAGCTTGAGATCGAAGAGGGTGGCATGCTGCAGCGAGTTAGCCGACCGCATCTGGGCGAACATCTCCCCGGGAGCCTGTACGGCACTCCCGATGCCAAGACCGGGCCTGATCCGCCGGTCGATGAGCGCCTGCAACGGAGGGGTCCCCACCCCGCCGGTCATCTCGGCTGCCGGAGTGAGCGCGACGGTCGCCTTCGCCGCGGCGACCGCATCGAGGTCATCTCCGTCGAGATATGTGCAATGAACCAGGGTGACGTCGTCGCCGAGCAGACCTGATGCAGCGAGCCGGGCGATGGCCCCGCGGGATTTCGGGTCGCCTCCCGCGTGCGTGTGGATCCTGAGACCTTCGGTTCGGGCCGCGGCCCACTCCTGCGTCGTACGCTCGAGATCGGAGGGATCGGGATCTGTGGCACCGAAACCGAACGTCAGCTCGGGGCCCACAGCCCTTGTCACGACCGATCGCAGCCTTGCCATTTCCAAATGCTCGGCGCTCCACGCCGGCCTCGTCACGAGGAAGACGGTTCTCAGCCCGGCATCGGCATGCGCCTGGAGCGCTGCTTCGACCGCCTGCGGGTCACCCGCGATATCGGCCCAATCGACCACAGTCGTGATCCCGGCTTCGACCGCACCCAACAGCCCGACGAGCGTCGCGGCATAGACGTGGTCGGCGGCGCAATGCCGACCGACGGTGGCAGGCTCGATCGCCAACGACGACAGCGCCGTGTTCCGGAACAGAGCGTGCCACGCGTGGCGATGGGTGTCGACGAAACCCGGCATCACGATCGTGTCGGTTGCGTCGATCGTCTCGGCGTTGCGGGACCGCAGCTTGGGCCCGACCTCGGTGATCGTGCCGTCCTCGATCAAGACGTCTCCCGTGATCATGTTGCCCACCGAGCGGTCCATCGATAGGACCGTCCCGCCTCTGATGAGCACCCGCTCGCTCATTCCATGCCCCCACCTTCCAGGGCCTTCGCAACCGTGGTGTAGATTCGCTCGGCCGACGGCATTGCCAGGTCCTCGAGCGCAGCTGCCGACGGGAGCGGGATGTGTGGCGTCGTGATCCGGATGCTGGGACCGTCGAGGCTCCAGAAGGCCTCTTCGTCGACGATCGAAACGAGCTCCGCTCCCCACCCGCACAACCGGGGGTTCTCTTCGACCGTGAAGAGCCGGCCGGTCTTGGACACCGAGGCGAGGATCGTCTCGGTGTCAAGGGGGACGAGCGAGCGCACGTCGATGACCTCGACCGAGATCCCATCGCCGGCGAGTTGCTCGGCCGCCTCGAGAGCCCTCGGCACCATGAGGGCAAGCGCCGCGATCGTGCAATCGGTCCCCTCGCGCAACACCCTGGCGACACCAAGCTGATCGACGATCTCACCGTCGGGAACCTCGGCTTTGGCCGCCATCAGCGCCTTGTGCTCGAAGAACACGACGGGGTCGGGGTCGCGGATCGCGGCGGCCAGCAGCCCGACCACGTCCGCAGGGGATGACGGGGCGACGACCTTGAGGCCGGGAATGGCCATGGCCCAGTTCTCCACGCTCTGGGAGTGCTGGGCGCCGAAGCGGGCGCCGCCGCCGTTTGCGGTCCGGATGACGAGCGGGAAGCTGACCTGGCCGTTGGTCATGTACCGGCTCTTGGCGATCTCGTTGGCCACCATGTCCCAGCAGACGGCGAGGAAGTCGGAGAACATGATCTCGGCGATCACTGGTGTGCCGGTCATCGCAGCACCCATGGCGGCGCCGATGATGGCCTGTTCCGAGATCGGCGTGTCCCGCACCCGGTCCGGCCCGAACTCGTCGAGTAGGCCGACCGTTGTCTTGAACACACCACCGGCAGCGGCGACGTCTTCGCCGAGCATGACCAGTCTCGGGTCGCGCCGCATCTCCTGGGCGATGCCTCTGGCGACCGCCTCGCGGTAACTGAGGGTCGAGGTGCCGCCCGTTGCAGAGATTGCAGCCGGGGCGGGACCGCTCCCGACCGGGTTCTCCGGCGTGCCGTTGCGCCAGCGCGAGCCGCCGTCGGCGTAGACGTCGGTGAGCAGCGTGTCCTCCCCGGGCTCCCGCCCGTTCTTGGCGAACTCGGTCGCGGCGTCGATAGCCACCGACACCTCGTGCTCGATGGCGTCGAGGGTCTCGGCTGCCGTGCCCAGATCGACCAGCCGGGAACGGTAGACGGTGATCGGGTCGCGTTCCTTCCATGCCTCGACTTCGACAGGCGGCCGATACTTGGCCGGATCGGCCCGCGAGTGACCGCCACTGCGATAGGTGATGGCTTCGATGAGGCTCGGGCCGTCGCCGCCACGGGCCCGTCCGAGAGCCTCGCGGGCGGCGAGGTACACGGCGTCGGGGTCGTTGCCGTCGATGACGATCGAATCCAGCCCGTATGCCGGGGCACGATCAGCGGCGGGCCGGGGCACGGCGGTGATCAGGTCGATCGGCGTGTACTCCATGTAGAGGTTGTTCTCACACACGAACACGACCGGGAGGTTCCAGATCTTCGCCAGGTTGAGGGCTTCGTGAAACGCACCGATGTTGGTGGTTCCGTCACCAAAGAAGCACACAGCTACCTGGCCGCTGGCGCGCATCTGCGCCGACCAGGCGGCGCCGTTGGCGACGCACATGTGGGCGCCGACAATGGCGTACGAGCCCATCATCCCGTGCTCCACATCGGTGAGATGCATGGACCCGCCCTTGCCACCGAGGATGCCGTTCTCCCGTCCCAGCATCTCGGCCAGCGCCGGACCGGGGCCCATGCCGCGCGCCAGGCTGTGGCCGTGTCCCCGGTATGTGGCGAACGTGTAGTCGTCGGGCTCCATGGCAGCGGCGAAACCGGTGGCGATCGCCTCCATGCCGAGCGAGAGGTGGCTTGTGCCCTTCACGAGGTTCTGTAGGAACAGGTCGTGGGTGCGCTTGCCCCACTGCCGCAACTCCTGGAGCTTGCGATACAGGCTCAGCCGCACCTCGACGGGTATGTCCGCTTCGAGAAGGCCGGCATCGACCGGCTGCGGAGGGCGGGGTTGACGCTGTGCATAGTCGTATCGGGGATCAGTATGCATTGGCGACCATCAGTTCCTCGCACGGGAAGAGCGTGATCACCTTGCAGCCGTCTGCGGTGACGACGACCTCCTCCTCGATGCGCGCCGCCGACCGCCCGTCTGAGGCCGGGGCGTACGTCTCGAGCGCAAAGAGCATGCCCTCCTCGATCTCGACGGGAGAGTCGAGCGAATTGAGCCTGCTGATGATGGGACGCTCGTGGAGGCCGACACCGACCCCATGACCGAACTGGAGGCCGAACGCATCCATCTCGTTCTCGAACCCGAACTCCTCCGCCCGCGGCCAAACCTTGGCGATCTGATCGGTCGTGGTTCCCGGACGCACCAACTCGATGGCGGCATCCATCCACTCGCGTGACTGCTTGAAGGCGTCACGTTGCGGCTGGGTGGCGCGTCCGACGACGAACGTCCGGTAATAACAGGTCCGATAGCCGTTGAACACGTGGATGATGTCGAAGTAGGCCTGGTCGCCGGGGCGGATCAGGCGGTCGCTGAATACATGCGGGTGCGGGCTGCAGCGCTCGCCGGCGATCGAGTTGATCGCTTCGACGAACTCCGAGCCCATCTCGAAGAGCCGGGCGTGAGCAAGACCGACGATGTCCGACTCCCGCACTCCCGGCTTCAGAGCTTCGTAGATGTCCTGGTAGACGCCGTCGACCATGGCGCATGCCTGGGTGAGCAGGATGATCTCGTCCTGGCTCTTGATCTCGCGGGCGTGCATCATTGCTTGTTGCCCGTCGACGACGTTGAGACCCTCGGCTTGCAGCGCCAGGAAGACGCCGGTCTCGGCGAGGTCGACTCCCAGCTTCTCGCCGGCCAGTCCCTCCGCTTCGAGCACTGCCTTGATCTCGCGTGCCGCACCGGAATGGAGACCGGTCTCCGGCCCAATGGCACCCTGGAGGCCCGTGTTGCCCCCTACCGTGTTCTCCGTGTCGTACATGTGCGGCAGCTGCAAACGATGCGCCTTGGCGGCAGAGCCGAAGTCCCAGATGCGGGGCCGGCTGTCTCTGGTGACGAGCGCATAGCGCTCCCCCTTGTTGAACGCCCAATACCCGATCTGGGTGGCGGTGGCGTACCGGATGTTCGACGTCTCGAACAACAGCACTGCACCCAGGTCGAATTGCTCGAGCATCTTCTTCACCCGGGCGAGGCGATACTGGCGAAGGCGCTCGAAGTCGACTCGATTCTCCCAATCGACGCCCATCACCCCTGGGGCGGGACTGGTGGCTACCGGAAACTCGTTCATTGGGCCCCTCCTTCTTCATTGGTCTTTTCTGTGCGTATGGCAAGCAGGTTCTCGAGGTAGGTCCAGTCACGGGCAAATCTGTAGGAGTGCCGGGGTGGCGGCTGCGGCGCCTGAGTCTCCAACCATCTGACGAAGCCGGTGCCCAGGTTGTGAAACTCGTGGACGCAGCCCACGCCTGCCCAGGCGATGTCACCCGGTCCGAGCTGGTAGACGTTCCCGTCGAAGGTCGCCTCGACCTCCCCGGCGAGGATCAGATACGCCTCCTCGAGCGGATGGTCGTGCGCTCCCGCAAAGCCGCCCGGCTCGTATTGCACCATGAACATCGTCGAGAGGTCCGCTCCGAGATCGGAGTCGATCATCATCTTCACGGTGATCCCGCTGTAGACGAGCAACGCGGTGCGCATGCTGGCGCTGAGCGCAAGACGGTTCTGGGTTTGCAGGGTGGGGTCCATGGACTCGGGGTCGATGTGCCCGAAGCTCAGGTTGCGCGGGTCCCTGACATCGATCGGCTGCGGGTCGGTTGTGGTCAGCGGTTCGGGGAACTGTGTATCGAAGTCGAAACGGGCTCGCGGCAGCGGGGCCTTCATCTCGGCGAACTCGACGGGGGCGGACCCCGGGTTGCGGAAGGCGTGGGTTAGCCCGACGGGCAGAAGCCCGTAGTCGCCGGTGGACAGCCGCCGGCTTCCGTCCGGCGTGTCGACGACCAGCGAACCGTCAATGACGTAAACGGTCTCTTCGAAGGAGTGAACGTGGGCGGCCACGCTGCCCCCCGGGTCGAGACGAGCCATCCGGAAGCCCATCTGGACCGCACCGCCTTCCTCGTCGACGATCGCAGCCGTCGTGTATCCCGTGCTCCTCCGAACGAACTCTGCGGGTGCGGTGTGGAACAGGTCGGTTGTCTTCTTGACGATGTGGTTGGCCATTATTCCGCCTCGCTTCGCAGGTACATCGCGATCGCACTCAGATCCCTGCCGCCGAAGCCGGCGGCTATTGCCCCGCGCACGATCGCTCGACCGGTCTCGGCTTGATCCATAGGTGCGCCGACCTTCTCGCCGAGACCTGTGATCAGGTCGAGATCCTTGAGAACCAGTTCGAGACTGAAGTCCACCGGCGCCGTTTCCGGGTTTTCGTAGGCGTTTCGCTTGTATTGGACGAACGGAGCACCTCCCGCACCACCGGCAAAGACCTCGTATGCGATATTCCGCTTGATACCCGCCTTCTCCGCGAGCACGAGCGCTTCGGAGAGCGCGACGTTGAGACCGTGGAGCAAACCGTTGACTGCGAGCTTGCAGGCGGATCCCGAGCCGCGGGGCCCGACCCGGATGACACGCGTGGCGATCGACGACAGCAGCACCGGCTCAACCCGCCCGACGAGATCACCCTGGTCGCCGGCCATCATCGTCAACGCGCCGGCCGAGACCGTCGCCACGCTCCCGGACACCGGGCAATCGAAGAACTCCGCACCCGTCGCATCAACGGCGTTCCCGACTCGGAGAATCGTATCCGGATCAACAGTGCTGGTGTCGACGGCAATCGTCCCGGGGCCGATCCCGGCGACGATCCCATCCGCTCCCAGGTAGACCGCCTCCACCGCCGCGTCGTCGGCGAGACTGGTGATGGTGATCGAGACCGTCTTCGCCGCCTCGGCTGCGGTTGGGGCGACGGTTGCGCCGATCTCGGACGCCAGTGCCTCGGCTCTCGAGCGGCTGCGATTCCAAACGGTCAACTCGTACCCAGCACCCCGGAGGCGGCGAGCCATCGCGCTTCCCATGGTGCCGAGGCCGATCACTGCCACAGTACGCTGGTCCTCAACCATGATTAGCGACACTACACATCAGATTCGGTGTTTAGTGGGACAAAAGGGGTTTTATTTTCGCGGCGACGTATTTCCCTATGGCAATGCTGGCTGTTGCGCCCGGTGAAGGTGCATTGAGAACGTGGACCGTCGCGCCAGCCGTTTCGATGACGAAGTCGTCAACGAGATTGCCCTGCGCATCGACCGCCTGGGCTCGCACCCCGGCACCGCCGGTGAGGAGGTGATCGCGACGCAGCGCCGGAATCAGACGGCGCGCCAGGCGGGCGTAAAGCCGGGTCGACCTGGAGTTGACCAGTTCCTTCGTCCCCGACAGCAAGTGACGTCCCGCCAGTCTGCGGAAACCCGGATAGGCGATCACCGAACGCAGCTCGGACCAATCCGGCGCCGCTCCGCGGTAATGCTCGCGTCCGAGCGCCAGGACCGCATTTGGCCCGACTTCTACGGTGTCGTCGATCCTCCTGGTGAAGTGGACGCCCAGGAAGGGAAAGCGTGGATCGGGCACCGGGTAGATGAGGCTGCGCACCAGACCCGCCGCTTCCGGCGCCATCCGGTAGTACTCGCCACGAAACGGGATGATCCTGATGCTCGACTCGACGTCTGCCATCGCCGCCACCTGGTCGGCGTGCAGACCAGCGCAATTCACCAATGTCCGTGCGACATATCGCTGGCTCGATGTGGTAACCGCAACGCCCGATTCGAGGTGCTCGATCCTGACCACAGCGGCCCCGGTGACTACCACGGCTCCCACGCTCTCGAGCGCCGAGACGTGGCAAAGAGCCAGCGCCGGGTAGTCGGCGACGCCGGCTTCCGGTACATGGAGCGCCGCCAACCCTGCGGCAGCGGGCTCGATCTCGGTAATTTCTGCGGCTCCAAGCCTGCGGAGCCCGGTCAGGCCGTTGGCCCGTCCACGCCGTTCCAACTCATCAAGCGCTGCCATCTCGGACGACCGCGTTGCGATCACGAGCTTTCCCGACACGCGGTAAGGGATGTCGTAGTCGGCGCACATGTCATACACATCCTTGCGTCCGACGACACACAGCCGTGCCTTGAGCGAGCCCGGCCGGTAGTAGAGGCCGGAGTGGACCACGCCGCTGTTGTGGCTGCTCTGGTGCGCTGCAACCTCGCCCTCCTTCTCCAGTACGAGAATCGAGGCACCAACGAATCCGTGGGCGATAGCTCTGGCGACGGCGAGCCCGACGAGACCACCACCGACAACGCACACATCGAATCTTTCGTTTGTGATGTCCACACCTTCATTTGATCGGCTAGTCTGTCCAGCGACACTACACGCTGTCGCCTTCGGACGTCTATCCTCGCTAACAGGTAGAACCGGGAGACAGTCCGCCGGATGCAAAGGAGAGGTGAACGATGGCAGATGGCACAGTGGTCGTGGTTGGGGGCACCGGGGGGATCGGACGCGAGGTGGCTCGTCACTATGCGGACAGGGGCGCCTCCGTTGTCATCACGGGTCGGGATCAGGCAAAGGCAGACCGGGTCGCTGCAGACCTCGGCGGAGATGTCTCCGCAATCGCGTTCGACATGGCGGAGCCGGAGACGATTTCATCTGCCCTCGCCGGCATCGGACCGGTGTCCCGTCTGGTGCTGCTCGCCATCGCCCGGGACAACAACCCGATCAGGGAATACACCATCCCGGGTGCCATGTACCTGACGACAATGAAGCTGGTCGGCTACACCGAGACGGTCCACACCCTTATCTCACGGTTCACCGATGACGCGTCCGTCGTGCTCTTCGGCGGTCGCGCCAAGGACCGTCCCTACCCCGGATCGACAACGGTGACTACCGTCAACGGCGGTGTCAGCAGCCTGATCCGAACCCTGGCAATCGAACTTGCGCCGGTGCGCTTCAACGCCCTCCACCCGGGGATCGTCGGCGACAGCCCCTTCTGGAAGGACAAGCCGCTCGATGCGGTGATCGAGCGAACGCCGACCCGGCGGCTCGCCACCATGGCCGACATCGTGGGGGCAACGGAATTCTTGCTCGAGAACCCCGCCATGAACGGCACCAACCTCTACGTTGACGGCGGCTGGATGTTGCTGTGACTGATGCACATGGGGACGCCAGGGTGCAGGAGAGACTCGACGGAATCGCTGATCGGCTCCGGGAGGAACGGGTCAATGCCGGGCTGAGCCAGCGCGAGCTCGCCCGCCGTCTCGGCCTATCGGCGAGCATGATCTCGCAGATCGAGAGCGGTCAGTCGAAACCCTCGGTGGGCACGCTGTACGCCATCGTCACCGAGCTCGACGTCTCCCTGGACAGGGTGATCCGCGGCGAGGACTACCACGATGGCGACGAGCCTCCCCGGAACCCGTCGCATCCGACCGCTCCCCTGGTCCATCCTCGGGATCGTGGGGTCATCGACCTCGACTCGGGGGTGAGGTGGGAAGACCTCAACCCTGTCCCGGAAGACACTGTTGACTTTCTTCACGCAACCTATGAGGTCGGAGGCGCGTCGACGCCCGACGAGTCGCTGATGCGCCATCACGGCCGCGAGTACGGCTATGTGATCTCGGGTGTTCTGAGCATCCAGATCGGCTTCCAGAAGTACGAGCTGCACCCGGGCGACTCGATCGCCTTCGACTCGACGCGACCCCACCGGCTATTCAACGAGGGAGATGAGCCGGTGCGGGCGATCTGGTTCGTCCATGGCCGGGAAGGCGACGGCAAGTTGCTGTGAGTGAGAGGACTACGAGCAGCGGGAAACACAAGAGATACGAGGAGGCGGTGTGAGCCAGGCTTTGGATACGATCGAGACCTACAACCCGGCCACCGGCGAGCTGCTCGCCGGCTACGCGGAGCACACCGCAGATCAGGTGGCCACCCGTATCGGGCTGGCACACAACTGTTTTCGCGATTGGAGCCATCTCACTTACGCCGAACGTGCGCCAGTGCTGCTACGAATGGCTGATCTACTCGAGGAGCGCCGCGACGAACTGGCGCAACTCATGGCTCTAGAGATGGGCAAACCGGTGCGGGAGGGTCGCTCGGAAGCGACCAAGTGCGCCTGGGTGTGCCGCCACTACGCCGAGAACGCAGAGGGCTACCTGGAGGACTCCCCCATCGCCACCGAACGGGCGGCCAGCTACGTCGCCTATCGCCCGCTGGGAGTGATCCTGGCCGTCATGCCGTGGAACTTCCCGCTCTGGCAGGTGTTCCGCTTCTCGGCTCCTGCCCTGATGGCCGGCAACGGCGTGTTGCTCAAACACGCATCGAATGTCACCGGGTGTGCCCTCGCCATCGAGCGGATCGTCGAGGATGCCGGGCTGCCGGCCGGTCTGTTCGGAGTTCTGGTCATCGGGTCGTCACGCGTTGCCGCCGTGCTGGAGGACCCACGCGTCGTTGCCGCGACACTCACCGGGTCGGGCCCGGCCGGAGCCGCGGTAGCCGCCAAGGCCGGATCGTTGTTGAAGAAGACGGTACTCGAGCTCGGTGGTAGCGACCCGTATCTGGTTCTCGCCGATGCCGACCTCGACCTTGCAGCCGAGGTCTGTGCGGCGAGCCGGCTGATCAACGGTGGACAGAGCTGTATTGCAGCCAAGCGGTTCATCGTCGCCTCGTCCGTTCACGACAATTTCGTAGAGAAGCTCGCGGCGGCGATGGCGACCCGCAAGCTCGGTGATCCCCTCGACGAGGAGACAGACATCGGCCCACAGGCCCGGGTAGACCTGCGGGACGAGCTGTCTCGCCAGGTGGCAGCCAGCATCGCCGCAGGAGCGAACGTCGTGCTCGGCGGCGAGATTCCCGCGGGGCCGGGTGCGTTCTACCCGGCGACCCTGTTGTCCGGGGTGACCAGTGCGATGCCGGTCTACAGCGAAGAGACGTTTGGGCCCGTGGCCGCCGTGATCCCGGCACGCGATGAGGACGCCGCCATCGCGATCGCCAACAGCACGGAGTACGGGCTCGGCGCCGCCGTATTCACTCGCGACGTCGCCCGCGGGGAGCGGATCGCGGCAGACCGGCTCGAGGCCGGCGCCTGCTTCGTGAACGCCCCGGTTGCATCAGATCCCCGGCTCCCCTTCGGCGGAATCAAGCGCTCCGGATACGGCCGTGAGCTCGCCGGCGAGGGGATCAGGGAGTTCGTCAACGCAAAGACGGTGGTCGTGGCCTGACCGCGGCGTGCTCTGGCAAAACCCGACCGCGGTTGCGATGATGTCTCCATGCGGGGTCGAGCCTGGCTCACAGATCTGACAATGGGTGGTCTGGTCGGCGGCGTTGTCGGTGCGATCGCTGCAGTCAACGTCATCATCTATTCCGGTATCGAGGGTGGTTACGAGGCGAGCATCAAGCAGGTATTTCGCCAAAACACGATCGTCGGGGTTCTCACGGTGCTGGTCTTCGCCGCCGGACCGGTCGCGGGTGTCATCGTCGCCCGGAGGATGAGACGCAAACGTGGCACACCGCCAGGATGAGGAGCGACAGATTGCCGTTCCGTTAGCACGGGGATGATCGCATCGGGTCGCCGGCGCCGGATGGGCCCGCCGGACACGGGCGCCCCGCGACGCGAATACCCCCTTGTGAGTGAGTGCTCACTCATGTATATTCCCACGGATGTGCGCCAAGACCGGCAGAGCCAAGCCACTCTCTCCTGACGACCGCCGCACCGCGATCCTCGATGCGGTGTGCCCGTTGCTGCTCGAGAAGGGAGCCGCCGTGACCACCGCCGAGATGGCACAAGCGGCGGGGATCGCAGAGGGCACGATATTCCGTGTGTTCCCCGACAAGGCGACCCTGCTGCACGAAGCGGTCAAAGCGACCATGAACCCGCTCCCGGTCAGAGAGACCCTGCGGCAGATACCCGTGAATATGCCCCTCGAATCACAGATGCTCGCCGCCGCACAGGCTCTCGCCGGGTACTTCGAGCGGATCACCGCCCTCGTCGGGATGTTGCGAGGGATGTCACACGACATCAAACACCCGACACCGGGTACCAGCCCGAGACGCTACGCATCGGAATCGCTCGAGGCCATAACAGCCGATCTGGCGGGCATCATCGGGAGGCACAGCGACCGGCTGCTCATCGAGCCGGCGCGCGTTGCGGTTGCGCTTCGTGGTCTAGTCTTTGTCAACACTCATCCCCTATTCGCCTCGGATGACAAGCTCACGGTCGAAGAAATCGTGGCAGTCGTCCTGCACGGCGCAATGACCCGAGACCCGGTGGTGATCTGATGCTGCTCCGTCTGCTCAAAGAGAACCTGCGCCCATACAAGCGATGGATCGCCATCGTCCTCGCCCTCCAACTGGTCGGCACTATCGCCGCGCTGTACCTCCCGAGCCTCAATGCCGACATCATCGACAAGGGCGTAGTGACCGGCGACACCGGCTACATCATGCGCATCGGGGCGTGGATGCTTGCCGTATCGCTTATCCAGATCGCATGCACCATCACCGCGGTGTACTTCGGCGCCAAGACGGCGATGGCCTTCGGGCGGGATGTCCGGTCCCGGTTCTTCCACCGGGTCGGGTCGTTCTCGAGCCGTGAGGTGGGCCGGTTCGGGGCCCCGTCGCTGATCAACCGCAACACCAACGACGTTCAGCAGGTTCAGATGCTCGTCGTAATGGCGTTCACCATGATGATCTCCGCTCCCATCATGCTCGTCGGCGGCGTGATAATGGCAATGCGAGAAGACATCGGGCTGTCCTGGCTGGTCGCCGTCGCCGTGCCTGTTCTGGCCGCCATCACGGGCTTGATCATCTCTCGCATGGTGCCCGGTTTCCGGCTCATGCAGACCCGGCTCGACACCGTCAACAAGGTGCTGCGGGAACAGATCACCGGTATCCGCGTCATCCGGGCATTTGTTCGGGAACCCTTCGAGACCGACCGATTCGAAACGGCGAACAAAGACCTGACCGACATCGGCATATTCGTCGGCAGGTGGATGGCCGCCATGTTCCCCACCGTGATGTTGGTGATGAACGTCTCCAGCGTCGCCGTGCTCTGGTTCGGCGGCCACCGCATCGATTCGGGTGCGATGCAGATCGGTGCGCTCACGGCCTTTCTCTCCTACCTGATCCAGATCCTCATCTCGGTGATGATGTCCACTTTCATGCTCGTGATGGTCCCGCGGGCCGCCGTGTCGGCCGAACGCATCGTCGACGTGCTCGACACCAGCTCTTCCGTCGTGCCTCCCGAGCTGGGTGTCACCACTGTGCTCAAGCACGGCGAGGTGGAGTTCCAGGGCGCCGAGTTCACGTATGCCGGCGCCGCCCACCCGGTCCTGCGCGATATCAGCTTCTCGGCAAAACCGGGCAAGACCACCGCCATCGTCGGATCAACCGGAGCAGGCAAAACGACGCTGCTCAGCCTGATTCCGCGTCTGTTCGACGTAACCGGCGGAAGCGTCCTCGTCGACGGGATCGACGTGAGAGACCTCGACCCTCAGGTCTTGTGGGGCAAGATAGGTCTGGTCCCACAGAAGGCTTACCTGTTCTCAGGAACCGTCGCCTCCAATTTGCGTCACGGCAAGCCCGACGCCACCGAGGAGGAGATGTGGGAGGCTCTCGAGATTGCCCAGGCCAAGGCTTTCGTCGCCGACATGCCCGAGGGTCTCGACGCTCCAATCGCCCAGGGAGGTACCAACGTATCCGGTGGACAGCGGCAGCGCCTCGCCATCGCCCGTGCGGTGATACGCCGACCCGAGATCTACCTGTTCGACGACTCGTTCTCGGCGCTCGATGTCGCCACCGACGCCCGGCTCCGGCATGCGCTCAAGGCCGTGACCGCCGGCGCGACCGTGCTGATCGTGGCACAGCGTGTCTTCACCATCACCGATGCCGACCAGATCGCGGTGCTCGAGGACGGTGAGGTTGTCGGGCTGGGGACTCACGACGAACTGCTCGACACCTGCCCGACCTACATCGAGATCGTCGAGTCTCAGCTCAAGGCGGAGGCGTCATGAGCACTCCACCTCAGAAGATGAAGAAGACCGAGCGGATCACCGGCCACATGACTCCCGGGCGGGGACCACACGGCGGGGGCATGGTCGGCCAGAAGGCAAGCAACTTCAAGGGATCGGCGAGGCGGTTGCTCGGCTGGCTTCGGCCCGAGCGCACCAAGATAGGGGCGGTCATCGTCGCCGCCATTGCCAGCGTGGCACTGGCCGTCACGGGGCCGCGGGTCCTGGGGCGTGGCACCGACATCATCTTCGCCGGGGCGGTCGGCAAGACCCTGCCGGCGGGGATAACAAAGGCACAGGCAATCGACGCCGCCAGGGCGGCCGGTAACGGCAAGGTCGCGGACCTGCTCGGCGGTATCGACCTGGTGCCCGGCCAGGGCATCGACTTCGGTGCGCTGTGGCACGTGCTGGCGATCGTGCTCGCCCTCTATATCGGCTCGACACTGCTCTCCTACGTCCAGGGATGGCTGCTCAACGACGTCGTTCAGGCCACCGTCCTCCGGCTCCGCTCCGCGGTCGAGGACAAGATCAACAGTGTGCCGCTCCGCTACTTCGATCAGCAGCCGCGCGGCGAGCTGTTGAGCCGGGTCACCAACGACATGGACAACCTGGCACAGAGCCTGCAACAGACGATGAGCCAGATGCTCACCTCGCTGCTCACCATTGTCTTCATCATGGTCATGATGATCGACATCTCGTGGACCCTGGCACTGTTCGTGCTGATCACGGTCCCGGTGAGCATGGCCCTCGCCGCATTGGTGATGCGCCGCTCTCGCACCCAGTTCATCGGACAGTGGCGCCACACCGGTGCACTCAACGCCCAGGTGGAGGAAGCTTTCACCGGCCATGCCCTCACCAAGGTCTTCGGTCGTCAGGAAGAGGTTCAATCCGATTTCGAGGTCGAGAACGACCAGATGTACGAGGCCAGCTTCAAAGCCCAATTCCTTTCCGGGCTGATCATGCCGATCATGATGTTCATCGGCAACATCAACTATGTGGTCATCGCAGTGCTCGGCGGACTGCGGGTCGCCGGTGGCACGATGAGCCTGGGTGAAGTGCAGGCCTTCATCCAGTACACCCGCCGGTTCACCCAGCCGGTCACCCAGGTGGCGTCGATGGTCAACCTGCTGCAGTCTGGGGTGGCCTCTGCAGAGCGAGTGTTCGAGTTGCTCGATGCGGAGGAACAGGAGCCCGATCACGCCCTTGCGGTGAGCACGACCGACCGGCGCGGCCGGGTCGCCTTCGAGCATGTGTCCTTCCGCTACGAAGATGACCAGCCGCTGATCGAGGATCTGTCGTTGACCGTCGAACCGGGCCACACCATCGCCATCGTCGGGCCGACCGGCGCCGGCAAGACAACGCTGGTCAACCTGATCATGCGCTTCTACGAGCTCGATAGCGGTCGGATCACTCTCGACGGTGAGGACATCTCACAGATGAAGCGTCACGACGTCCGCGCCAACACCGGGATGGTACTGCAGGACACGTGGCTCTTCGACGGCACGATCCGCGACAACATCGCATACGGCAAGCTGGGAGCGTCGGAAGAGGAGATCCATGCCGCCGCCGAGGCGACGTTTGTCGACCGGTTCGTACACAGTCTCCCCGACGGCTACGACACCATCGTCGACGACGAGGGCGCCAACATCAGCGCCGGTGAGAAGCAGCTGATTACGATCGCCCGGGCGTTCCTCGCCAACCCCGCGCTGCTCATCCTCGATGAGGCCACCAGCTCGGTCGACACTCGCACCGAGGCGCTGCTGCAGCATGCCATGGCGGCGTTGCGGACCCAGCGCACCAGCTTCGTCATCGCCCACCGTCTGTCCACTATCCGGGACGCCGACCTGATCCTGGTCATGGAGCACGGAGCGATTGTCGAGCAGGGCAACCACGACGAGTTGATCGCCAGGGGCGGAGCGTATGCGGACCTTTACAACGCCCAGTTCAGCGGCCCCCAGAGTGGTGGGGCGCCGAGCCTGGGCGGTGTCGTCCCCGCCCCTGCCGACCGGGCCCGTCTGCAGCCGGACGCGTAGACCGGGCCCGCCACATCGCTCGCCCCGATGCGTACACTCGCCCGCGTGGCCACAACGCTGCTCGCTCGTGATCGGCATGTGTTCGCCATCCAGGCGGCCGTCGGATGGTGTCTGGGTGGTCTCGGACCCGTTCTGATTCTCGGGGCACGGGATCTCAACGTCCCCCGCTACCAACTGGCGTGGCTGGGGTCGGCATTCGGGTTCACCCTGCTCGGAGCTGGTCTGCTGGGGAGGCGCGCGCTGAGCCGGGGCCCGGCACCGGTTGTGGCGGTGGGAGCGTTGCTGCTGTTGGCCGGCACGGCCCTCCTCGGGTTCGGTGACAGATTGTCTCTCCTCGGAGCCGGGGGGTTGCTCCAAGGGGCGGGGTGCTCGGCGTTTGTGATCGCAACCCCCGCCCTTGTCGGGACCGACGACCGCTCGCACCGTCTCGCCGTCGCGGTCGGTGCCTCGAGTGTCGCCGGTCTCATCGCCCCCGGCGCGGTGGCCCTGGCCGACCGTCTGTTCACCACCGGCCGTGTCGCCCTGATCCTCCCCCTGCTCTGGGTTATTCCCGCTGCGCTCACCACGACGCGGAGGCGGAGCCCGGCAGGAACCTTGTCGGCAGTCAGCGTGACATCTTCCGGGCGAATGACGGCGAGCACCTGGTGGCGTTGGCTGGCCATCGTGCTCGCCGTTTCCGCAGAGTTCTGCTTCTGGACCTGGGGTGCCGCCCGTCTTGTCGACGGTGGCGCCACCGACAGCGTAGCCAGCGGTTTGGCAGCGGCCTTTGCCGTCGGTATGGCCGTGGGGCGGCTTGTCGGCCCACGGGGACTGCGCTCACCGGTCCTGGTGTCGGCAGTCGTCACGTCGCTTGCAGGTGTGCTTGTCGTGTTCGGTGGCGGCGTCACGGTTCTGATTGCCGGTCTCTTTCTCGCCGGTCTGGGGATCGCCGTCCTGTATCCGGTGTTGCTGGACTTTCTGCTCGCCGATCCGAGCCTGCCGGAGCAACGTCTCATTGCGCTGGCGGCATACGCTTCAGGCGTCGCCATCACCATCACCCCGGCACTGCTGGGTGTCCTCGACCGCATCATGCCGATCCGGTACGGGTTCGGCCTCGTGCCGTTGTTCATGGCGGCGATGGTGTGGACAACGCGGTTGGCAGTGACGCCTGCTGCAACGTCACACTGAGAGGACGGCTGCTCCGCTTACCTCGCTCTGCTTCAACTGTGCCAGGGCGATGTTGACATCCGAAAGCGGGTACGAATCGACAACTGTCTCGACGGGGATAGCCGCCGCCAGCTCGAGGAACTCCCGGGCGTCGTGTCGGGTGAAATTGGCGACGCTCCTGATGCTCCGCTCCCTCCACAGCAGGTCGTAGGGGAACTCGGGCACGGTGTCGAGGTGGATGGCGTTGATCGCCACCGTCGACCCGGGGGCGATCGCCTTGAGCGCCTCGACTACTACGTACCCCACGGGAGCAAATGTGATCGCGGCGTCGAGTGGCACCTGCGGCTGATCGTGATACGAGCCTGCCCAGGTGGCACCCATGTCGAGCGCCCGCTGCTGTTCGGCGCGGGACCGGGTAGCCACGAATATCTCACAACCCCAGTGTCTGGCCACCTGGAAGGCGAGCAGAGCCGATGCGCCGAACCCGTACAGACCGAGCCTGCCACCCGGCTCGATACCGGAGAGTTTCAGCGACCGGTATCCGATGATGCCGCCACACAACAACGGCGCCGCCTGCTGGTCGGTGAACTGCCCGGGGATGGCGAAGACGAAATCCGCACGGGCGGTGATCGTCTCGGCAAACCCGCCATCGCGGTCCCAGCCGGTGAACCGCGCCTCCTCGCACAGATTCTCCCGGCCGGTAGTGCAGTACCGGCAAGTCCCGCACGTACCACCCAGCCAGGCGACCCCGACACGCGCCCCGGGTTGCCAGTTGGCAACGCCGTCACCGATCGCCCGGATGGTGCCGACCACCTGATGGCCGGGGACGATCGGGAGCTGCCGCGGGGTCACGTCACCTTCGACAATCTGGAGATCGGTCCGGCACACCGCACACGCCGATACGTCGATGAGGACCTCCCCCGGTTCCGGGTCGAAATCGAGGCGGTCGGTGGCGCGCAGCGGCCGCGACTCGACGGGGCCGGGCTCGTTCAACTGGAATACTCGTGCCATGGTGTCCTCAAACGACATCCCCAGCGTATCGCGCCGCAGTGACACGATCTCGACGAGCCCGGGCCGGGCTGACAACGACGGGGGCATCCACACTCACCATGGCCGGGACACGATCTCAAGTGTGCTGAGATGATTCGACCTGCCGCATCGACCGATCACAAATCCATCACCGAAGCGATCGCGGAGTTCGTCGGCGCTATGTGACGAGACCGTAGGCCCTACTCACCTCGAACTCGAACACGATGCGATCTTCATCCACCATCTGGCGGCGGAACTCATCTTCTTCGAGCTCGCGGCCGAACCAGGCCAGCGGACCTTCGGGGCGACCCTGCATGGCACGGAACAACGTGACCGATGCGTCGACCGACTCGGGTTGGCCGACGATCGTCACGGTGGTCTCCAGGGTGAGATAGGAAAACCGCGAGTCGAAAACGAACAAGGTGCAGCGTGGATCTCGTCTGAGCCGTGCCGTCCGCACGGCGCCGCCGCGGGCGCTGCTCTGCAGCTTGCCGTCGACGAGCGCTACTCCGACCCGCGCCGCCTTGGAAAACCCGTCACCGCCGACGGTAATCATGGCGGCACCGTGCGTGCCCTCGAGAAATTGGTGTTGTTGTGGCGTTAGCTCCATGCGGCGAGTGTAGAAACCCGGTCGGGAGACTCAGGACGCCGGCTTCTGATTGCCGAGCAGCAGCCAGAGCCCGAGCCATCCCTCACCGACCATCGACGGGATAGCGACCACAGCCAGAAACAGATTCTCGAAGTCCGCGTAGTTGCCGAGCAGGGTCCTTGCAGTCGTGTCGAGGATGTACGCAACCCCGGCCGCCACCAGGAGCCATCCGAGCACCCTGGACGTGTACCCGGACCGATTGACCAGATACCCGATGATCACCAGGTGAACACCAAACGCCGCCAACCCAACGAGCCAGACGTCGTTGAACGACTGCATCGCCGCCAATGTCTGCGCCCCTATCTGTTCGGTACTGAACGCCGATGCGAGGCCGGCATCGCTCACCAGGTGAAGCGCCTGATAGAAGAACACGAGCGCAACACCGAGCAGCACGGTATAGACGACCCGGAACCACGCCGCACCGAGCGACACGTCGTGATCAACTTCGCGGAAGACCATGTGCAAGGCCCAGGCAACGACGACGTCCAGCAGGAAGATCACCATGAACGCGATGAGGCCGAGACGGAACAACCCGAGTGATCGTGTGATATTCGCCAGCGTCGCCGCCCCGCTGTCCGGGTCGACCATTCCTTGGACCACGACGAAGTTGCCGAAGATCGCCAGCACGAACAGGAGGATGTAAGAGACACCGGCGATGCGGGCGGCACGCCGCGGTGAGAACCCGGGGCGCATCGCGCCGGGGTAGTTCGGCGTCAGATGGACGTTGTCACGAGTGATATCTGTTGCGATCATTTCGAGATCCTTTCGCTCTCAGCGAACGCTGATGACGGACTTCCCGGCCGTGCGGCCAGCTTCCAGGTCGGCGATGGCGGTGGGTGCCTGGTCGAGTGTGTAGGTGCGGCCTACGGCGGGCGTCACGTCCCCGGAGTCGAGGTACGATCCGAGCCGTTCCAGCAGCTCGTGGCTCTGTCTGCTGATGAACATGGCCAGTCGGTGCGACACGAACGGCGACAACAGCGTGGCTCGGATCTGACGGCCAATGCCACCGGTCCATCGGCCACCGCCCTCACCTCCGACGATGACGAGGGTGCCCTGGTCGGTCAGCGCCTTGCGGAGCTTGCGAACGGGGTTGCGGCCACCCGTGTCGACGATGAGGTCGTAGCGCCGGGAACCGTCGAGATAGTCGGTCGCTTTGTAGTCGACAACCTCCGAGGCGCCGAGAGAGCGCACGAGGTCGGTCTTCGAGCCACCCGCCACGCCGGTGACCCGGGCACCGAGAGCCACCGCCAGTTGGACCGCGTAGCTGCCCACTCCGCCCGAAGCGCCGATTACGAGCACGCTCTGACCCGGTTGCAGCCGGCCGACGTCGGTCAGCGCTTGGAGTGCGGTGACACCGGAAACGGGTACCGCAGCGGCCTGCTCGTAGGTCATCGAGACGGGCTTGAGGGCGAGGCTCGATTCCTCGGCGAGTGCGTACTCGGCGAACGACCCGTCGGCAAAACCGAAGACCTCGTCGCCGACGGCGAACCGTTCTACGCCGGGGCCGACGGCCGCGACCCGACCGGCGACGTCGAGACCGAGTGTGGGGTTCTTCGGCCTGGTCAGCCCAAAACCGGCGAGCCTGACCAGATACGGCAACCCGGTCATCAGATGCCACACACCCTGGTCGACCCCGGCGGCATGAACCTCGATCAGCACCTGGCCACGCCCCGGCTCGGGCCTCGCGATATTTTCCAGCTGGACCTGCTCGAGTGTGCCATATGAGTGTCGCGCCACTGCCCGCATCGTGTCCCGGGTTGTCGCGGTTGTGTTCTCTACAGTCATTGCCTTCTCTCCTGTGTTGCGTTCGTACAATGTACGAAGAATTGACCGGAGGTTACCGTACTAAGTACGATGATGTCAACAGTCTTTTGTAGGAGAGCTAGATGACCACTAAAACGGACAAGCCGCATCTGTCGCGAGATCGGGTCCTGGAAACGGCGGTGAAGCTTGCAGACGAGGCGGGGATGGAGGGTCTGACCATTCGCAGCCTGGCTTCCGCACTCGGCGTCAAGCCTATGACGATCTACTACCACGTCCCGAGTAAGGAGGCGATCGTGGACGGTATGGTCGACATGGTGTTCGCCGAGATCGCGCTGCCGCCATCCGGAGTCGACTGGAAGCGCGCTATCAGGACCCGGTACGTCTCGGCGCGCCAGGTCCTCAATCGTCACCCCTGGGCGCCGCCGGTGATGGAATCACGCACCTCCCCCGGCGCCGATTCGCTCCGCCACCACGATGAGGTGCTCGGATGCTTCCGGCGCGGCGGACTGTCGGTTGAGCTCACGGCCCACGCCTATGCCATCCTCGATAGCTATCTCTACGGCTTTGCCATGGAAGAGGCTGCGCTTCCCGGGGGAGGCGGAGGTGAGATCGTCGACCTTGCTGCTGATCTGATGGAGGCTTTTGCCGGCGAGTATCCCAACCTGCACGAGTTCACTACCGAGCACGTGCTGCGCGACGGCTACGCCTTCGGCAACTCCTTCGAGTTCGGCCTCGACCTGATCATCGACGGGCTGGAGCGGGCTGCGCTCACCTGACCATCCGTCCCAGCGCGGCGTAACGGAGCATGTGGGCCTCCCCGCTGTGTACGGCGTACTCGTCGATCATCTTGACCAGTGTGGCGCCAAGCGGCCGGCCATGGCCCTTCCCCACCGCATCCAGATCCGGCAAAGCGGCGATCGCTGTGTCGGCAGCGGCGACGTGACGCCGGTAGGTCTCCCAGTCCTCGGCGAGAGTGTCGACACTGCCGCCTGCATAGTCGTCTTCACCGTACAGCTCGAAACGCTGTCCCCCGCCGAGCCCCCACGCCAGGTAGAAGTGCTCCATCTGCGCCAGGTGCCGGATCAAACCGAGGATCGACAACTCGAGCGGCGGCACCGACCACGCCGCCATCCCTTCAGGTGACAGATCACGCAGCTTGCGGCGGAAATGGGCCCGCTGGTAATCCAGCCAGCCGGTAAGCAGCTCGCGCATCGACTGATCCGCACCCGGCTCCTCGGGCAGCGCAAATTCAAGGCCCGGCAATGACAGCATGTGGGCACCTCCCTCCCACGAGCCTACCGAGGCGATCGGATCGCGGCGATATCTACCAAGCGCGCTCGAGGCAAGTCACCCGTGACGACCAGAGTATTCGTCCTACCGAGCGGAGATGTGCCGGTAGTGTCGTGATCGTTGTGGGCTTCATCTCACTCCTTGCCTGACTCTGACTCGTGTCCCGTCACTGCAACTCTTGTCCCAACACCGCGCTCTGATCCTGCGGCCAAACCAAGACCACCACTGTGGGTACTCGATGCGCGGCACGCATCAGTGCCGGATTGATACTGGTGGCATGCGTTGCGGTGGTTCCGTAGCGTTCGGGTGGTCCGATCGGTGGGCTCTATCAGTGCCTGCCACCCCTTTTGGGGTTGGCTTTCGAACGAGATGCTTGCCGACCGGTTACCCGACTGGGGTGTGGCTCGAAAGAGGCGAGAACACATCGACCCAAATCAGGAGTGCCCACCTCGGTTCACCATCGTCTAGGAGGAAGGCATTCTCATGACCATGATCGGTATTGATCCGCACAAGGCAACCCACACTGCAGTGGCGGTCGACGACAACGAAGCAGTACTTGACGAGTTCAAGCTCCGTGCATCAACCAGCCAGACGGACCGGCTGTGCGAATGGGCTGCTGGTTTCGAGAAGCGGGAATGGGCTGTCGAGTCGGCGAACGGGCTCGGTTATCTGGTCGCTCAACAGCTAGTTGCGACCGGTGAGACTGTTTTTGATGTGCCACCGCTGTTGGCGTCGCGGGTTCGGGTGTTGGGCTCGGGAAGGTCACAAAAGAACGACCCGAATGATGCCCGGTCGGTCGCGATCGCGGCGTTGCGTTCTGATCGACTGGCCCGGGTCCGGCCAGATGACCACACCCAAGTGCTGCGAATACTGGCGAAACGACACCGCGACATGGCCCGGCTACGTAACAAGCACTGCACCCGCTTACATGCATTGTTGCTCGAGCTCGAACCGGGCGGGATCGGCTCAGAAATCACTGTTAACAAAGCGAATCAGCTACTCACCAGGGTCACAGTCGATGGGGAGGTAACACGGCATCGGCTGGTTATCGCTACCGAACTGGTCGATGACATTGCCCGACTCGACACCATGTTGAAAGCCTCGAAGAAACGAATCAAAGTGGCTGTTACCGCATCAGCAACAACCCTGACTGACATTGTCGGGATCGGTCCGATCTGTGCTGCGATCATCATCGGGTTCACCGGAGACGTCACCCGTTTCCCGACCAAAGGACACTTCGCTACCTACAACGCCACTGCACCGATCGAAGCGTCTTCAGGCGACAGGCCGCGGCATCGTCTCAACCCAAGAGGGAACCGGAAACTCAACCACGCCATCCACATCGCCGCTATCTGCCAGCTCCGTTATCCCGGCGAGGGCCGCACCTACTACGACAAAAAGATCGCGGAAGGCAAAACCAGCAAGGAAGCCATCCGGGCGCTGAAACGGAAGATCTCCGATCGGGCCTACCAGCACCTCATCGCAGATGCCCGACGCTCCACAGCAACCTGATCGAAACGGGTCCGGGAGGACACTCAGGAACGACTCTAAGTCCAGCGTGACCGGCTCAACATCCTGAAAGGCCGGCTCTTCGGACAAGTCACTTCCCGGACCCAGCCCCAACACTAGAACCAACCCGGCCCCCTGAACAGGCCAGGCCAACCCACCGCGCCCAAACCCCAAAAAGACCCCCTTGACACAAAGAGGCTTCGGTCTGCGTGGTTCGGCGATGTGCTCGTTCTCGCTCGATATTTGTTGCTCTACGCACAATCGCGCTTCTCATGGATCACAATCCATAGCAATGTTGAAAGCGGCACAGATCTGACGCATGCGGTCATCGCTGAGGCGACCCACCCGCTGCGTGAGCGATCCCACCGAGACGCTCTCGATCGAGTCGAGGTTGACTGCCGATACCCTGGGAACCGGGTCTTCTCTCGGCTCGAGCACAACCTCGCTAGGCAGTCCCCGGATATTGGTTGTGCACGGCGCAATCACCGTCCTTCGCAGTCGAGGGATCGCAGCCGCACGGGATAAGACGACGACCGGTCGTCGAGAGACCTCCGGCAGTTCACACCACCAGACTTCACCCCGGGTGGGCAGACCGTTCATGACGATCCGGCCGCCTCTCGGAATGACGCAAGATCGCCCCACTCATCGGGCTCGTCTAGAGGTATCGCGTCATAGGCTGCATAGCCTGCGTCAACCTGGGCTCGACGATGTTGCGCGAGGAGTGCGCCAAGCGCCTCATCCAGCAGCGCAGCGTCGTTACTTCCGGCTCGCAGTCTTCTGGCTTCTTCGAGAAGCCCTTCATCCACTGTTGTACTAACCCGGACTCTTGCCATGCCACAAACATGCCACAAATAGCGCATCGATGCAACCGGATCGACTCAACAGCCCGACGAGCGCACCCCCACCCCGCGCAGCGCCACCCTCAGTGGCCACCGAGCCGAGCCTCGAGGTGCCGTCATCGCTTACGCGCCGAAGTGCTGCGTTCTCGCTGCATGATTGTTGTTCGATTGCGCTATTTCACTGCGTCGATGAGAGCGACTTGGTTGAAGTCGGTGGGGCTGAAGTCGATTGCCTGTGCCAGGTCGCATTCGGACTGCTGGGAATCGCATCGCCAGATTTCCCATTCCTCGTCCCCCCGGTTCGAATCGAAGCTTGAGGCGAGGAGTACGAGGGTTTGTTTGTCGAGCCAACTCATGGTGTGCGGCTGGAAGTAGTGCCCGGGAACGTCGTTGATCGGTAGGCGTGCGAGCTCGGGACCTTCCGCAGAGGTCAGCAGCAGGATCGGTGGCCCGGTTTCACCGTCGGTTCCTGCGCTGGCAATGACGGCACCGTCTGGCGAGAAGGTCGGGGCCGAGCTTGCCCAACAGTCGAGCGCCTTGTTCGTATCGCCGCCGTCGAGAGGGCTGACCGATCCATCATCGCCGATCGAAGCGATTACTCCACAGGGTCCGTCACCTTGGGAGAGAACCACGCTGTTGCCGGTTGCGTTGCCGACTAGCCCGCTGCTGTATCCCGGAATGATCGTGATATCACCAGTGGCGGGTGTCCATACCGCAGCGGCGGCGACCGCTCCGTCTCCGGTCATCAGCAGGACGTTGTCGCCAACATAAGTTACGGCGTCGGCGAATCCCACCGGCGGGTCGACGTCGGGGAAGGGGAACCCACTGAACGTGGTGGTGTGGAGAACCTGACCTCGCCGTCACGGTCGGTAGGGGTCGGTTCGGCCCAGGCGAGCCGCTAACCGTCCGGGCTGAGAGTGAAGCTGCCAACCCCACGTGCCAGCTCGACGGGATCACCCCCGTTTGCTGGATAAAGGTTCAGGGTTGCGTCATACGATTCGCCCGTGGCCGACAGCAACCCTTCCTCTGTGAGGATCGGCGGACCCGCATAGGGAACGCTCGACTGTCCGATGTCGACGATCTCGCGCGCCGGGACCTCCGAGAGGTCGTACACGACTCCGTTCACGAACAACATCACCGGCAAGACAGCCTGATCCGGCAGCAGAGCACCTGGCACGGTCGTCGTTGGAACCGAAGTCGTCGAAGAGGTAGAAGTTGTCGATGTCGCCGCGATGGTCGAGGACGGACTCAAACGCGCACCGGTCGTGGACGAGTTTCCCGAGCTCGTGCCGTCACCGCACGCGGCGACACCGATAAGCACCGCCACAAGTACCAATGCCGAGCGCACCAACATTTTGCCTCGGTTCTCGTCCCGAGCCTTCCCTACAAACGCCAAGCCTCGGAGCATCAACACGACACAAACCCTTTCAGGAAGGGAGAATCACCCGAAATACGGCGAAGCTCCACTCGATCCCGATCACCACGGAGACACGACAGTCGGGACCACTGGCTTCGGGCAACGCCGCCCTAGATCTCACCAAGTATGACTCCAAACAGCGGCAGAAAGTTCCCAAGAAAGAGGAGCATCAGAACCCCGAAAAGGCCCGCCCATAACACCAACCACCACGCGCGTTATCGAGCACCCACCAGCGTCCGAGATCCGGGCAATATCCGGGTCATCCCGTTATCTGGCAACTACGGTATGTGGCGGTGATCAACATGAACGGCGGGGCACAGCGACCCGACATTCCCTTACCTAACCGTCACCGCCTTCGCCCAACCGTCACAGCGATCCAAGCTCATGCGACAGCGGCCACCCGCCGCCGCAATGAGCTACACCCTCGTCAATACCTGCCGTACTCCTTTCCGGCGGCGAGATAGGCCTCGATGTTGGCGTCGGTGGCATTGTCGATGACCGCACCAGGGGTCATGAAGTAGCCACCACCGGGTGCGGCGATCTCCATGGTCTCGCGCACCTTGTCCCGCATCTGCTCGGGCGTCCCCGCCTTGAACAGCGAGGCGGCGATGTTGCCACCAATGGCCGCCCAGGGGCCGAACTTCTTCTTGGCCTCGCCGATGTCGGTCTTGTCGAACATCCACATCGTCGTGCCCGGCGGGATGTCACCGTCTTCGGCGATTATGTCGAGCCGGCTGTTGTAGGCACCCTCGACGAAGTTGAACGGGATCGCACCCTGCTCGATGATCCCGAGCATCAGCTTCTTGAAGCCTGGCCAGTAGAACTTCTTGAAATCGTCGTTGGACATGAATCCGTCGGCACCCTTGTGCATGACGATGTAGATGAAGGGGTTGCCGGAGGCATTGGCGTTGCCAACGGCGAACTCGATCGCCATCGGGAGCAGGGCGTCGGATGCCGCCAGCACCTCGTCCGGCCTGCGGAACATGTCGAGCATGATGCCCTTCGTGCCCCGCAGGGTGTCACCGATGAAGTCAAACGGAACCTTGGAGAACCCGCCGAGCGTCCCCGGGATACCGTGGACGGCAGCGAGCTGACCACCGAGGGCACCCATCGCACCCATGAACTCGAGCGACAACTTGGCGGCATCGAGGAACGCTGCGAATGCCTCCTGTACCGGCGGGATGCCAAACGGAGTCATCATGAACGGCACAAACGGCAGTTCCGTGGCGCCCCAGAACGACGGCAGCATCGAGAAGGCCCCCAGCGACTCGAACACCCGGGGGAAGTACTTGCGGAGCATGAACTTTTCCGAGTCGTTGATGAGCTCGGCGTACTCGTCGGCCATCATGTACTCGCCCTCGACCGCCTGGTACGGCTGATTGTCCGCCAGATTGTGTCCCGGCCACTTGTAGAGCTTGTAGCCGAGACGATCGAACATCCGGCCCGGCCAGAAATTGCCCGCGACCTGGTAATCGACATCAAAGTCTTCGTGAATCTTGAGCGCCGCCGCGGTGGCCTTCTCGTAGTCGTACATCATGTCGCCGTGAGTGAATCCGGCATGCTCGGCGATCACCCCGCCGCCGACCAGCTCGACGGGAACAGTGTCGGGCTCGCGCAGCTTCAGAACGTCGATGAACCGCTTGGTCCTAATCCTGTACTTCTCCTTGGCCTCCGGGGAGGCAAAGTCCATGCCGCCGGCGGATGCCCAGCCGGCAAGCCTGAATTCCTGCCGCTCGGCAGGGGTCATTTCGTTCCAATTGTCGGGAAGCATCTCTGTGACTCCTTGGTTTAGCAATCGGCCTTGTTTCCGGTGGAGCTCAAGCTGCGCCCGACCACTCCTTGGCGAGGGCAACAGCAGCCATGGCGTCCTTCCCGTACGCATCGGCCCCCGTGTAATCACGGATGCTCTCGTCGACCTGACCGCCGCCCACCATGACCTTGCCGTCGAAACCGGAGGCCTTGAGAGCCTCGACCGTGTCCCTCATCGGGTCATAGGCGAGGGTGAGGAATCCGCTCAGACCGACGATCTTCGCCCCGGTCTGCCCGACCGTCTCTACGAACTTGGCAGCAGGCACGTCGACACCGAGGTCGGTGACCTCAAAGCCGTTGATCTCGAGCATGAAACCGACAATGTCTTTGGCGATGTCGTGGATATCGCCCTCAACGGTGCCCAGAACGACCTTGCCCACCGGCTCCTGCGGCGCCTCTGCCTCGAGGTGCGGCTTGACGACCTCGGTCACCGATTTGAGCATCTCGCCGGCGAGGATCAGCTCGGGGATGAAGGCCTCCCCTACCTCAAACCGCTTGCCGATGATGTCCATCGCCTCACGGCAGGCCTCGAGGATGGCAACCGGCTTGGTCCCCCCGTCGAGCAACTCCCGAGCGTAGGTCGTGGCGTCATCCTCCCGCATGTCGGTTATCGCCGACACCAGATCCGCGGGTGTAGTCATGTGTGTTCCTTTCCGGTTGCTATTCGAACAGGCCTGTTCGTGATGCTCTGACGTAGTTGAGACAGTGCCGGTCCCGGCCCAGCAGCATCTCGGTGACCAGTATCTGTGCCTGCAGACCCTTGTCGAGCGGGTCGGCGATCGCCGTGTCCAGCCCGGCCTCGATGGCGAGGGTCAGAAAACCACGGTTGATCTGCGCCCGGGCGGGCAGCCCGAACGAGACATTGCTGAGCCCGACGGTGAGATGGGCGTCGGGAAACTCCTTGCGGACCATCTTCATGGTGGTGAGCGCAATGAGAGCCCCGTCGTTGTTGGTGGCGACCGTCAACAAGAGCGGATCGACGTAAACGTCGTGGTCGGCGACACCGGCGGCTCGGGTCGCCGCGATGAGGTTGCGAACCACGGCCATCCGCTCGTCGGCGGTCTCGGGGATCCCGGTCTCGGAAATGGCAAGAGCTACCACCCCTGTGCCGTGTTTAGCGGCCAGGGGGAGGATCCCCTCGATCCGGGCGCGCTCGCCGCTGATCGAATTGATGATCGGCGTCCTGGCGACGTGGCCGAGCGCCGTTTCGAGCGCCGTCGGGTTCGCGCTGTCCAGAGACAGGGGCAGGTCGACAGCCGACTGGACGGTCTCGATGAGCCAAACAAGATCATCGGGCTCGCGGTCTGGGTGGGTTCCCGCGTTGAGATCGAGCCACGTCGCCCCGGCCCCGGCCTGGCTGGTTGCCAGCTGGGTGATGTAATCGCCGTCGCGGTCTGTAATGGCGGCAGCAACCCGCTTCCGGGTGCCGTTGATCTTCTCTCCGATTAGCTTCATGCCGTCCTTTCCATGTTGGATGTCGCCTCCAGATTCGGGAGAAGCATGCCCATGGCGAAGCGTCTCCCGAAGACAGGCTGCACCGTCAGTTCCTCGTACCCGGTGTTGTCGAGAATCTCCTCGGCCCGGCGCCGCTCAGAGGCTGATACCAGCATGCGCACGGCACCGACAACGGCCGCGTTGCCGACCTGGCGGTAGCCGGCGCGAGGCAGCCGGGGCAGTAGACCGATGTCGAGGGCACTGTCCACCGTGAGGAACGAGCCGAACGCGCCCGCGATGAGCACGATGTCGACTTCCTCCGGCTCGGTTTCTGTGAGCTCGAGCAGAATCTCGACCCCGGCGTGGATGGCGCCCTTGGCGAGCTGTATCTCGTTGACGTCATGCTGGGTGATCACCACGTCGCGGCCGCTGCCCGTGGTCGCCGCAGCCGCCAAGACGAGCTGGGGACCCCCGTCACCGATCGTGACCCTCGGATCGTCCTTTTCGAAACGCCCACGCGGGTTGATGATCCCGCGCCGATGCAGCTCGGCTACGGCATCGACGATGCCCGAGCCGCACAGCCCGATAGGGGCGGCGTCCTCGATCGTCTCGTATTCGACACCCGCCTCGGTGATGGTGAGACGCTCGATGGCGCCTGCGGCGGCTCGCATCCCATCGGCGATGTGCGCACCCTCAAACGCCGGACCGGACGCACACGAGGTGGCGGTGAGACGACCAGCCCCTCTCTTGCTCAGGACGATCTCGGTGTTGGTACCGATGTCGATGCCGAGCACGGTTGTGTCGGCGAGACCGATGTCGGACGCGAGGATCATGGCGACGTGGTCGGCCCCGACGAAACCACCGATCGAGCCCGGCACGTGGACCAGCGCACCTGGGGCGGCGTCCAGCGAGATCGCCGCCGCCGGGACGTCGCTGGGACGGGCCGACGACGCGATGAACGGGGCCTTGATGAGCTGGCGGATTGGATAGCCGAGCAGCAGATGGATCATGGCCGTGTTCCCGACGATGCAGGCGTCGACGAGCTGCTCCCGCTTCTTCCCGGCCTGCTCGAGAAGCTCGCCTGCGAGGCCATCGATCGCCTCGCAGACAACCCCGGCGAGCTGATCGCCGCCGTCGGGATTTCGGTAGGCGTGCTCGAGGCGGCTGATGACATCCTCGCCGTATGCGATCTGCGGGTTGGGCACGCCCGCTGCGCCCAGGTTCTCGCCGGTGGCCAGATCGAGCAGGTGGGCGGCGATCTTGGTCGTTCCCAGATCGACCGCGATCCCGATCGGGGCGGCGTCCGGCTCGGCGATTCCGACAAGTTGATCACCCCGGACAAAGGCGGTAACCGTCCAGTCGTGGTCGCGCAGCGGCCCGCTGAGAGCGCTGATCACCGGCAACGAGGCACCCGTTGCGAGCACCCCGTGCGCAGCGGCGAGCGCCCCCAGCAGCCTGTCCAGATCGGCACGGGGATCGGTCAGCGTGGCCGGCTCCATCGTTATCTGATAGGCCTGCACCACCGGGTCGACCTCGACGGGCACGGCGACTCCGCCGACCTGGAGTCGGGGGCCCGAGAGCATCGAGGTGGCCGGGATACGGACGACGACGTCGCTGCCGATCCGCATCCGGCATGCCAGCCTGAGTCGATCGTCGACCTGTGAGCCGAGCACCGCCAACTCGGCAGTCTCGGGCTGGGACACCTCCCCGGAGACGGCCTCGACCCGGCATAGACCGCAGCGGCCCTCGCCCCCGCACGCCGAGGTCAGATCCACCCCGGCGTCTCTGGCTGCGTCGAACACCGTCGTATCCGCGGACACCGTGATCCGTCTGCCGATCGGCTGGAACCGGACCTCGTGCCCCGAGGTCACTCGGCCACTCTTCCGATCGTGACATTGGCGGAGACCGGTGCGGTCGACCTGAAATCGTTGTAGCCGACTGTTGTGCCCGGCGGGGCGACCACGAAGTCATCGTCCCAGGGACCGTTGAGCAGCTTGCCGAGCAGCCGGTTCGAGCCTGTGATCTCCTGGTACTCGAGATCGAAGTGGGCGGCGATGGCCCGGGCCTTCTCCCGGTACGGCTCCTGGTCGGAGTGGCCGGTATCGATATACACGAGACGCTTGTAGTGCTCCAGCATCAGCGACATCATCCGCATCGCCTTCTCCTCACCGTGTCTTTCGGCCATGCGGTGGTATTCGCCGAGCAGTGTGTCACCGACCTCGATCCATCCCTTGCTGAGGTAATAGGTGCCCGGCTCCTCGGCCGAGCGGGCCAGATACTCCTCCTGGGAACCGAGGAATGCCCCGATGCAGTCGTCCACCCGGGGGATGACGATCGTGCAGTTGTTGGCTTCCAGCCCGACAACGGCCATCGAACAGAGACCGTAGCCGAGGAGCACGACGTCGTAGTCCTCACCGGCTTCGTCGACGGCGTTCTGGAGCGCTTCGCGCAGTCCCCCGGGTCGGAGATGGAGCCCGAAGTCGAACATTTCGACTGCCGTTTCCGGCTCCAGTAGAGGGCGGATCTCCTCGAGCACCGTGGCACAGGCGAGAACCTTGACTCGCGGGGCGGGGCCCTGGTCCGGGGAGTCGTCCATGTCGAGAGACCGTACTACTTCTCGCGATTGTCCACCATGTGGGAGGGGCGTTCGGGGCCAGACACGACCGCAGGGAGGGACTGGACGGGGAGGGGGACAAAACCAACGGCGACCGCCGCTCGTCCTTCCCCCCTCGGACGGCCCGGGAGGCCGCCCGATCCCCCCGAAATGGGGGGATCACATGCCCACAGCACCCGATCGGCGGTCACGCCAGTAGTAGCCCTCCCCTTGCGGGAGGGCGGGGCCAGACCCGACCGCAGGGAGGGACCGGACCGGGAGGGGAGACAAAACCAACGGCGACCGCCGCTCGTCCTTCCCCCCTCGGACGGCCCGGGAGGCCGCCCGATCCCCCCGAAATGGGGGGATCACTGCTTGCCCCCAACCCACACAAAGAGCCCGCCACTTCTCCGGAGGAAAAGGAATTCATCCTCCCTCTGGGAGGATCGACCGGCCCGCAGGGCCAGGTCGAGGAGGGCCTTGCGAACAGGTCCAGATTCACAAAAAGAGTGCAACCCGGATCGCTCAGAAGGCTGATGAAATCGACCTCCTCGCCACCCAAGACGCCCACATCCCGCCGGAATTGGGGGATCGCTAGTTGCGCACAGTGCCCGATGGGCGGTTCCTGGTTGTGGCTATTCTCGAGGTGGCCCTGGCGGTTGCGGAGAGACGGGCGGAAAGGATGCGTCGGCATGGCTGAAACGGAGGATCCCCGGGAGCTGGCGAGAGATCTGTTCCTCCGTGACGACAACCTCTACGGCTGTGCCGAGGCCACACTCGTAGCTCTGCAGACGATCTTTGCGATGCCCGACCCGTCCGACTCGTCCCCTGCCATGGCCCTCAGCGGCGGCGTTGCATACAGCGGCGGCGTCTGTGGCGCCATAACCGGGGCGGCGGTGGCGGTCGGTCGTCTCGCCGGGGTACGTCTCGCCGACCACAAGCAAGCCAAAAGAGTCGCACGCGGCATCATCCAGGATCTCGTCAACAAGTTCGAGACCGAGTTCGGCAGCCGGGACTGTGCGGACCTAATCGGCTACGACATTTCTATCCCCTCCCAGCATGACGCCTTCATCGCCAGCGGCGTGTGGAGGAACGGATGTATGCGACAGATCGAGTTTGCCGTCGCCCACCTGGGCGAGCTGGTCGACGAGGACGCCTGGAATCAGGCGGTCCGGCACCTCAGCTGACGCCCAAAAAGCCCCACGACCCGACGGTTTTTGACCATCGTCCCCGTCAACAACTAATCTCAATACTCGATAATCGATGATTGAGCGTCTTTCGGGAAGGACCCGGGATCCAAGGAGGCGACGAGTGGAACTCAAAGCCGTGGGACGGGAACAAGCGCGGGTCTATCACCTGCCGGGCCGTGATTGGCTTCACTACATCGGACCGGAGATCAACGGGGCGGAGAACATCACCGTCGGTTTCTCCGAGTTCCCGGCCGGATCGGCGCCGGAGGGTCACGTCCACCCCACCCAGGAGGAAGTCATCTACATCATCACGGGAGCGGGCGAGCTGGTGACGCCGGACGGAACGGCCACTCTCACCCCGGGCACAGTCGTGTACATCCCGCCGGGTCTGCACCACCAAACGGTATCGCACGGGCCCGAACCGCTGACCATGGTCACCTCGTTCTCTCCCCCGGTGGTCCCCGGCTCTTACGAGAAGGACTAGCGCCCCAGACGACTGCAACGACCGGACGATCACAAGGAGAACCCGGGATGGGCCAAACCGACATTTTCAGACTGGACGGCAAGGTGGCCATGATCCCGGGTGGGAGTGGAGCCATCGGCTCTGCGCTTGGAGTGGCGCTCTCCGGTGCCGGGGCAAACGTGGCGATCGTCGGCCGGTCACGCGAGCGGGCCGATGCGGCCGCCAAACGCGTCCGGGAAGCCGGTTCGGAGGCACTCGCCATCGAAGCCGACATGACCAAGAAGCCAGATGCGGACCGCACCGTCGCAGAGGTAATGGAGCGTTTCGGCCGGGTAGACATCATCGTCAACACGATCGGTGGCGGCGCCGGAAACGTGCTCCACGGCGCCGAGGAGTACCCAGAGGACGATTGGGACTGGATCTTCGACCTGAACGTCCGCAGCACCCTGCTCGCCACCCAGGCGGCGGTGAAGGCAATGATCGCCGGCGGCCACGGGGGCCACGTCCTCAACGTCTCGTCGGTGCGCGGCCAACTCGGCATCGACGCCGGGTATTCGGCGTACGTCGCCGCCAAGGGCGCCATCGACTCACTGACCAGACAGTGGGCCACCGAGTGGGCCAAGCACGGCATCACCGTCAATGCCATCGCCCCGACGTTCGTCGACACGCCCCAGGTTGCCATGCTGCTCGACGACCCTGATTTCAAGGCCGGCATCGTCAACCGGATACCGCTGGCCCGGGTGGGCCAGACCGACGATCTCGTCGGCGCCGCATTGCTGTTCTGTTCGGACGCTTGCTCGTTCATCACCGGTCAGATCCTGACCATCGATGGCGGGCTCACGGCCACTCAGTAGATCTCACAAGGAGGAACACCGATGGAGAATGTGACCAGAAACATCTTCACGGAAACGAAGCTACGTGGCTGTAATCCGAGTTTTGTGACCACATCCGACGGGGTGGTCGTCATCGACACGCCGCAGCTGCCGACTCGCGCCGTGCAAATGCGCAAGGACGCCGAGGAGTACGGCGAGATTCGCTACGTCATCAACACCGAGCACCACGTCGACCACATCTTTGGCAACTACTACTTCAGGGGCGCAGGCGAGGTGGTGCACCACCAGGGGGTGTACGACAACTTCATGGTGGTCGGGCCCGAGCTCGACCCATTTGCCTACGCCGCCGAGGCCATCCCGACCGACGATCCCGAGGGTGAGGCGATCTTCCCCGACCGCGACGAGTACTACCAGGATCCCAACAAGGGCTCGATCGTGTTCACCGGGAATCTGACGCTACGGGTCGGCGGGCACACTTTCGAGCTGATCCACACACCGGGGCACACCCCGGGCCAGGTGGCGGTGCATATTCCCGAGGAGCGGGCCGTGTTCACCGGCGACACGATCTTCAGCGAATGCCAGACCTGGCTGATGACATCGAACGTCGACCAGTGGCTGGCGGCGCTCGACGTCGTCGAGTCGCTCGACGTCGACCACGTCATCCCCGGCCACGGCCCCGTGACGACCACCAAATACGTGGCGACCCAGCGCTCGATGCTGCTGGAGTGGAAGACGGCCGTCGCCGTTGCCATTGCCAAAGGCTGGTCACGGGACGAGACCGTCGAGCGGGTGCAGTTCAAGGACCGCTACCCCGTCGACATCGGCCAGGAGTACATGATGGATTACATCAACTCCTACAACGCAGGGTCGCTGTACGACGAGCTGAAGGCATAGGTCCAGGCCGCGGTCCGGGAGTCGTCCCCCCTGTTCCCGGGCCGCGGCCTCGCTTGCTGCTCCCCATCGCCGCACGGCGGCGACGCCGGCCCTAGGCTGGCGGTGATCCTGATCCGCGCCCGACGAGACGAACGCGCCGAATGAGCGACTATCACCTCCACCTCCATCCTCACCATCCCACGCCGTGGGCTCCGCCTATGGGCGAGTACCCCGCCGGGTATATCGATCAGTATGTGGATACTGCGCTCGAGCGCGGGGCGACCGAGATCGGGTTCACCGAGCACTTCTACCGCTGCCACGAATCGGAGCCGGTACTCGGGCGGTGGTGGGAGGACGATCCCAACCCGGGGCTGGCCGACGAGATCGCCAGGATCGTCGGCAGCGAGCGAAGCCTCTCGCTGGAGCGGTACGTGGAGGTTGTCGTCGACGCCAAGGACCGCGGTCTTCCTGTCAAGCTGGGTTTGGAGGTCGACTTCCAGCCGGGCACTGAGGAGAAGATCCTCGAGCTGCTGGCCCCGTACCCGTTCGACTACCTGATCGGCTCGGTCCACTGGGTCGGTGCCTGGTGGCCCGATCGCAAGGCCGGTATGAAGGAATACGAGCGTATTGGCGATCGTGCCGCCTATGAGAAGTACTTTGCCGCGGAGACGGCTCTGGCGGGATCGGGTCTCGTCGATGTGCTGGCCCACGTCGATTTCGTCAAGCGTGCCGGCGGGCGGCCGTACCACCCCCCGGTCGATCTGTACAACGAGGTCGTCCAGGCGGCTGCGGCCAGCGGCACTGCGGTCGAGGTGTCGAGCGCCGGCCTCCGCCAGACCATCCAGGAGATCTACCCCGCTCCCCTATTCCTCGAGATGTTCCAGCGGGCCAATGTGCCGATAACCCTGGCGTCTGATGCGCATCGCCCTCAGGACACGGCCTTGGAGCTGGCCGCAGTCGTCGCCGCTGCTCGCACCGCCGGCTACACCCACCACCTCCGATTCGACGCCAGGAAGCGCATCTACGTGCCGCTGCCGGAGCTGTGAAGGAGCGGGCTCGAGCTCATAACCCCCGAAGGTCGTGGGTTCAAGTCCTGCCCCCGCTACGAAAGGGCCCTCAGGCCCGCAAAGGTCCGAGGGCTCTAGGTTTTGCTAGCGCCGTCATCGTCTCGGTACCGGCCCGATAGGAGACTCTGTAGTGGTGTCGCCGGTCGGGCTGGCAAGCGCTCGTTCCATTGATGTGAAGAGCTCGAGCACCTCGGGTGCCTCGAAGATCCGGTAGCGCTGCTTGCCGATATTGCGTTGGGTGAGTACCTCGGCGTCGGCGAGACGGTTGATGGCCGCCCCCACCGCCACATCGGAGCGGTCGACCAGCCGGGCGGCAGAGTCGACGGTCATGAGTGGAGTGTCGGGTAGAACGTCGAGAAGGAGGTCGAGTGCCGACCCTTTGCGGACGGTGCCGAGGGCACTCCGCCATTGGTCTACCAGGCTGTCGATCCGCACGGCGTAGGTTTGGGCGTCTTGACATGCCCTGAGGGTGGCGCCGGCGAAGGTGCGAAGCCAGGTATGTGCCGCGTCCGATCGCTCCGGGCTATCGGCTGGTCCCAAAGCAATCACAGCCTTGGATGAGCGCGGGGTGTTCGTCCCCGCCAATGTATGCGATGAGATCCTCGGACAGCCGCGGGACGCGGTCGGCGGCACGTACCACGCACCGCACGGGTTGCATCAGCTACCTCCGACCCTGTCCTGCTCGGTGGGGTCAACGAGCGTTTCCGCGTGGTCGGGGATCAGATTCGGGCCGCAGTGGAGCTCTCAAAAGCTGCCGGAGAAGCTTCACTCCACCGTCGTGTCGTAGTCACTGCTGCTCGGCCAGTGATTCAGGTCACCGGGGTAGGACAGCCGAACCGAGTATCTGCCTGCTCCAAGCCCGTCGAAGTCGGCGACACCGGATCCTGAGGCGTCCGTCCTGACCGTCCCGAGTCGCTGTGGTGCCGATTCGAAGGGGATGATCGTTCTGCTGATCTCCAGGCCGTCCGAGCCAAGGAACACGACTCCGACGTAGGCGGTGCCGATCGATGTCTCGGGTACCGAGTCGTCGACGGCGAATTCGAAGGCGGTGCCGGCAGTCACCGGGAACACACTCGAGTCGACGAAGAGATCCTGATCCGGCTGTGCGGAGAGTTGCAGCATCGTTCCGCTCCCGTGGTCGGAAGCCGGGAACGTGCCGGACCCGGCGCCATACGGTGCCCAGCCAGTGTGCGTGACCGCGGGGAGTCCGTTGGCGCCGCCGTCGTCCGAATAGGTGGCTTCATAGAGACGAATGTCGGTGGCGCCCGGTCCGGCGCCTTCGGTGTTGACCCTGACGATGCCGACGGCACTCACCGCGCTGTCGGGCACCCGGCCTGTGGTGGACTGTGTCTGCATCTGACCATCCCGCGGGGTCACGTCAACGGAGACGCTTGCGTCGGCGACCGCCTCGCCGGTGGTCGTCTGGAGCGTGGCGGCTACCGGAAGCACCCCGGAAGCCCCGGTTCCTTGTGTGATTGTGAGGGTCGTTCTCGGCGCAAAGTAGCGGTCGACGAGCCCGGTGAGTGTGTTGGGGTCAGATTCCGGCAGTGTGCGCTGGGGGTAGTCCTCCCAGGATGAGATCGGGATGTCCGCCGGGGTTCCCCCGGCGACCTGCTCGAACTCGTAGGCGTGTTCGGCCGCGAGTTGGATCCATGTCTGATCGGAGGTGCCTTCGGGCCCCCCGAAGTAGATCACTCCGAACGGGACGTCCCGTTCGTCAGCAACGGCTTCGACCTGGCGGGCTACCTGGGCCCAGCCGGGTCGGGTCCAATCCATGTCGATGTGGAGGAATGCGAACGGCTCACCGGCAGCAGCCTCATAGGCGTCAAGCCAGGCAGCCATGTCGGCGGCACCGATCTCGGGCTGGACCCACATCGGTTCTATGTCGCCAACGATGACATTCGGGTTGAGGGCCCGTGCCAAGCGGGTGAAGCCAGCGGCCTCGGCGGCGATTTGCTCGAGGGGCCGCTCGCAACTCGTAGGACCATCGGCCTTGTGCCCAAAGGCGTAGGGCTCATCGAAGGAGATGACGTCGACGGTGCCCCCGAGATCCATGATCCGCTGCATCATTTCGATCTCGTACACCCCTCCGTAGCTCTCGCCGCCTGTGCAGCCCTCCGAGGTTTCGGGGCCGGGGAGCGGGCCCAGCTGCAACGAAAGGGCGATACCACGGCTCGCCAGACCGTCGATCAGGGCGTGCACCTGTTCGTCGGTCGAGTAGTGCCGCACCCATGTCGTCGGCACCTCGAAGACGTCGACCCTCTTGGCGGCTTCCGTCCAAGGAGCATCCGGTGCGAATAGGGCGAAGTAGTCCACGGACCCCGCAGCGAACGGCAGCGTCGGATCGGTGAGCGGCGGCAGCGGCTGCAACACCACGACGGGACCATTCGAGTAGTCGAACCGGTGGGAAGCCGCAGCCGCCTCCGTCGTGCTCGTCGTCGTGCTCGTCGTCGTGCCCGTTGTGCTCGTCGAGCGATCCAACGTGGCAACGGTCGTGCTCGTCGCGGTGGTGGTTGTGACCTCCTGCTGCGCTCCGCCCGAGCAGGCGGTAGCCACCAAGACACTGGCAGCGGCAATCCACACCCGACCGACCCTCGTTCGCATCAGCGAATTGTACAGTCCGGCCCTTAGCAGTGACCGGCCCGCCGACCGTGGTCGTGGCGCTTCCAGGCTGCCGTCACGAGCAGGTTCGTCCGGCGGATGAGTCGCTCGACCTCGGTGTCCTGATTCTCGGGGCGGGAATCGAGATGAGGGCGGTTTCTGGTCTGTTTCTGATCGGTAACGGCTTGAAACACGAGCCCCCGAAGCTGGTCCAGTTCGCTTTGGTTGAGCGGGCCGGGCGGTGAAGACTCGGCAGCCTCCATCTGCTACATCGCCACCAGTTGGTCCATCCCGAACCAACCCTCCACCAGCTTGCCATCCTCGAGGAGAACGATGTTCACGTTTCGTATTCCAACCTTTGGCCGGTGGGTGGAATAACGGATCAGGGATTGCTGGGAGCAGATGACTCCGCTGCTCGGAAATGGCGAGCGGAGGCTAACGTACCGCCGGGAAGCCCCCCCGCAAGATGTTGTCAGGATCGACTATGAATCCGGATGCCTCGGTTGGTCGGCCGAGCGTGCCCTACGGCGTCAGACGAACGCCGCCGGAGGGAATCGTCTCCATCCGAATTGCGCATCACCAATGGGTCCAGCCACCGGATTGGAGGCTACGAGGGCCGACCTAGCGATATGTGTCCGAACCGTGCCATGTAACTCATATCCCCAAGGTCGGAGGTTCAAATCCTCCCCCCGCCACGAACCGGAAGTCCCTGCTGCCCGGGGCCTGAATCAGTTGTCGGGTCTCTCTCTGGCAGCAGTGTGGTGAAGCTGTTGGCGGGACCCCACCGCTAGGGTTCGCCGGGTGCGGGTCACGGCCGATGCGGCGCGTCGCTTTCTTCTCGCTCGGCACTTCCTCGCGCCGGCGCGGTCGGTCGCGGGAGGACCCGACGGCGTGCTGGAGGTCTTGCGGCGGTTGGGATCGATCCAGTTCGATCCGATCGCGGTGGCCGGCCGCAACCACGATCTGGTGCTGCATGCCCGCGTCGCGGGATACGAGCCTGCGTGGTGCGACGAGCTGTTCGAGCGGCGTGAGATCTTCGAGACCACCAACAAGGCACTGTCGTTCATACTCGCCGGCGAGTTCCCATGGTTCCGGGTGAATTCGGGCCGAAAAGGGCCCCGATTCCACGCCCAGGCTCTCGCCGACAACGCCGCAGTGGCCGAGCGCGTTGTCGAACGGATCCGAACGGAGGGGCCGATGTCCTCGGCCGACTTCGAAAGTGAGAGCAGCCCGACCAAGAACTGGTTCGGCTTGCCGGAAAACGCGGTGCGCGCCGTTTTCGAGGCGTACACGGTCAGCGGCGTGCTCGGCCTGGCGCGACGCGACGGCAACCGGCGTTACTACGACCTGCTCGAGCGGTTACTGCCGCCTGACTTGCTCTCCCACGAGGTGCCGGAGCGTGATCAGCTCAGGCACAAGCTGCTGTCGCGGTATCGGGCGCACGGCCTGCTCGGTGCCGGCGGCGCCGGTGGCACCTTCGCCCGTATCGCGGATCCACAGGACCGCAGGCAGTTGCACAAGGAACTTGTCGAGTCCGGCGCGTTGGTCACCGTCGAAGTCGAAGGCATACGCGGCAAACGATTCGTCGTCGCCGAGGAACTCGCGCTGCTAGAGACACCACCAGAGCCGGCGCATTCTGTCGCCTTCATCGCGCCGTTCGACTCGTTGCTGTGGGACACCGCCCTTCTCGCGAGGCTGTTCGACTTCGAATACGTATGGGAAGGCTACTTCCCGGCGGCCAAGCGCCGTTGGGGCTGGTACGTCCTGCCGATCATGTTCGGCGATCACCTCGTGGGGCGTATCGAGCCGCGAATCGACGTGGACGAAGGCTGCGTGCGGGTGCTCAACATCTGGTGGGAAGATGGTTTCGTCCCGAGCCGTACCGACGGGTTCGTCGTGTCCATGCGCGAAGGGCTGCTCGCGTACATGCGTTTCGCCCGCGTGGGCCGGATCGCTTGGGCACCACATCTCGGAGCGGAACAGCGGCTCTTCTCCCTATAGCTGAGCTTGGGTTCAGGGATCGTCGTGGGGTCGCAAGGTCTATCGTCGCCTTTGCACGTTCAGTTTCCATCTGACTCAGGTGACCTGGGAGGTCTGCATTGAACGAGGTATCGAGCAGCGTCGAGGTGATCCGTTCGGGCCGGGGGATCGTTGGGATCGAATTTGGCTCGACCCGCATCAAGGCAGCGTTGATCGGCCCGGACACAACCCCCCTGGCCTCTGGCTCGTATGTCTGGGAGAACCAGCTCCGGGACGGGGTGTGGACCTATGACTTGGCGGAGGTGTGGAAGGGGCTCGCGGGGTCGTACGCGTCGCTGGTCGAGGATGTCCGCGCGCGCCACGGTGTGGAACTCACGACGTTTGCCGCGCTCGGCATCAGCGCCATGATGCACGGCTACGTAGCTCTCGACGCCGACGGCGACCTGCTCGTACCGTTCCGAACCTGGCGCAACAACATCACCGAGCAGGCGTGTGCAGAGTTGACGCCTCTCCTCTCCTTTGCGGTGCCACAGCGCTGGACCATCGCACACCTTTATCAGTCGATACTCGAGGAACAGCCTCATCTCACCGACTTGGCCCATCTCAAGACGCTGGCGACATACGTCCATTGGAGGCTGACGGGCAAGCACGTCGCGGGCTTCGATGAAGCCTCGGGGATTTTCCCAATAGACCCGGTGAGCGGCGAATGGGACGCCGGGCGCATGGCGAAGTTCGACGAACTCATAGCACCACGCGGGTTCAGCTGGACACTCGGCGACGTCCTGCCTGCTGTCCTGGCGGCGGGAGTGCCCGCCGGGACGCTGACCCCTGAAGGCGCCAGGCTGCTGGATCCGTCGGGTGCACTCGGGGCTGGAATCCCGCTCTGCGCACCCGAAGGCGACGCGGCGACCGGCATGGTGGCGACCAATACCGTCCGTCCCCGGTCGGCGAACGTATCGGCAGGGACCTCGGTCTTTGCCATGATCGTGCTGGAGAGAAGCGTCTCACGCGTCCACGAAGAGATCGACGTCATCGTGACTCCGGACGGCCGACCGGTGGCAATGGTCCACGCCAACAACGGCTCGTCGGACCTCGACGCCTGGCTGGCCCTATTTGGCCAGGTTGCGGCTGCACTGGGCGCCCCGGCATCACCGGCCGAGCTCTACGAGAGGCTCCCCCCGCTCGCCCTCGCCGGCCAACCCGACGCAGGCGGGCTTCTCGCCATCAACTACGTCTCCGGTGAGCACATCACCGGCTTTGTGGAGGGTCGGCCGCTCGTTGTCCGCAATCAGGACGGCCGGTTCACGATCGAGAACTTCATGCGGGCGATGTTCTACTCATCGCTCTGCGCAATCCGTAGCGGCGTGAACATCCTCACCGAGGAGGAGGGTGTGGTCATCGAGGAGATCCGGGGGCACGGCGGCTTCTTCAAGGGCGGTGACACCGGGCAGCGGATGATGGCAGCCGCACTCAACGTCCCCGTCAGCCTCCCGGCGACGGCCGGCGAGGGTGGTGCCTGGGGCATGGCGGTACTCGCTGCCTACATGCTTCGCGACGACGCCGGGCAGTCACTCCCCGACTACCTGGACGGCGTCATGGCGGGGAGCATCGGCGCCCCGGTCACTCCCGACCCGCAAGACGTCGCCGGGTTCGATGCGTTCTTTGCCCGCCATCAGAAGGGGCTGGCGATTGAACGCGCCGCGGTGCAGGCGCTGCAATGAGGACGAAGTGATCGAACCGGTCGGGATCACATACTCGTCGGGCTCAGACCCGAGCGTCGTACCGCCATCCGCAACAACCCAGCGCCGGGGGAAGTCCCCTTGCGGTCGCCGTCTGTTCCCTACAACTGCTCATACGCGGACTCGCCGAGCAGCGAGGCGTCCAATTCGCCTTCCTCGATCTCGGTGGTGTGAACCGGGGTGACCTTGTTGATGATCCAGAGCATGCCGTAGGTGAAGGCGAACGCGTACGCCGAGGACGCGATGACCGCGATGAGCTCCTTTCCGAAGAAGCTGCCGCCCCCAAGGAGGAGACCATCCGCGCCGGCGGCGTTGACGGCGGTGCTGGCGAACACGCCGAGCAGCACAACGCCAACGGCGCCGCCGACTCCGTGCACGCCCCACACATCCAGCGCGTCGTCCCAATCCAGAGCGTTCTTCATCCCGACGGCGGCATAGCACGCAAGGCCGGCGACGATACCAATGATGACGGCACTGTTCGTGGATACGAATCCTGCGGCCGGAGTGATGGTGGCCAACCCGGCGACCGCGCCGGTGAGCAGCCCGACGAAGCTGGGCCGCTTGTCTCTGACCCACGCGACGGACATCCAGGTGATCGCGGCGAACGACGCAGCAATATCGGTGTTGAGGAATGCCTGGGCCGTGATCCCATCCACCTGCAACTGACTGCCGGCGTTGAAGCCGTACCAACCGAACCAGAGCAGTGCCGTACCAAGAGCCACCAGGGGGATGCTGTGGGGCCTCGGGTCTTTGATCCGACGCCGGCCCAAGAACAGGACCGAGGCCAGCGCTGCCATTCCGGCGATGTTGTGCACAGCAATGCCGCCCGCGAAGTCCAACACGCCCCACTCAGCCAGCAGGCCACCGCCCCAAATCATGTGCACAAAGGGGAAGTAGACCAGCATCAGCCAGGTCACCAGGAACGTCAAGTACGGCCCGAAGCGGACGCGGTTGGCGAAGGCTCCCGTGATCAGCGCCGGGGTGATGATGGCAAACATCATCTGGTAGGCGATGAACACCATCAGCGGGATGTGACCGGCGGCGAACGGCGTGGTCGGATCGACACCCCGCAGAAACGCCATGTCAAGGTTCCCGATGATCCCGCCCTTGCCTCCGCTGAAGCATAGAGAGAACCCGACCGCGTACCAGAGAATCGTCGTAATACCCATTGAAACGAAGCTCTGCATCATGATGGAGAGCACGTTCTTGCGGCCTACCAACCCACCGTAGAAGAACGCCAGACCCGGCGTCATCAGCATCACCAGGCTGGTCGCAACCAACATGAAACCAGTACTGCCGGTATCGAACATGGAAGCCCTCCTTCAGGACCTGCGTCACGACATCGGCACATCCTATACGCCTCGAATTAGCCCCTGTCGGACCCGTCATAGAGATGAGACAGACCCTGAATGAGAGAACCGGAATCCCCCGGATACTCGGCACTCTGCGGTTAGGGACGGCTCGTCGCCGGGTGTTCCTCCGCACGCGGGATCGGCTTGTCCGATCTACTGAGCGCGAGTCTCTCGAGCGACCGTTTGCCGGCGTTTGCGTGCCGTGAATCGGGTGCTACAGACTCGAGGTCTGCGATATCGGTGTCGTCGAGGTCCTTCCCGCCCGCCTAGCGAGACCGCCGCTCGACCGATCGCAGCATTCGTTTCACCACCATGGCGTGGCCGCGGCTGCCGATGACCGCTAGCCGGTACAGCTTCCCGCTGACCCCAGGAAAGGTGGCGTGGGTAGTTGCGGTCAATCGGGTCCGTCCGTCGGTGGTGTCCGTGAGTTCGAAGGACAGCCGGTAGCGGGAGAAACGGTGGCACCCGGTCAAGATGACTTCGCGTCCCTCTTCGGCGCTGATGCGTGCAAAGCCCCCCGGTGGGTCGGCACCGAGGATCCTCCCCAGCCTCGTGCTGTGCCGGGCCACCATGTGCTGTGACACATAACGATCGAGGGCGGCCCATACCTGCTCCCGGCGCCGATCGATCACGATCGTGTGGCCATCGATGTGGTCCAGTTCAGTTGTTCCCTCGGCCATCGACAGAGAAATACGGGACGCGGGTCTTGTTCTCAGGCTCATTCTCTGTCATGCCGTCTGGTCGTAGGCCTGCGGGTTCTGTATCGCGTGCGTTGGAGGCGGCGCGTCATGTCTGTCGTCTCCTGACGGCCCGGGGTCGCTTTGCTAATCCCCGGCGAGCGGGTGAGGACCCGGCTCGCCGATCACGAGGCTCCCGAGCAGTTCGTCGGCGCGGGCCTCGAAGCTCCGATCACCGCTACGGGTGCTGGCGATGATCACTAGAGGCGGTTCGTCGCCGCCATCCACCCACCACACCCGATGTCGGAATCCTCGCTCAAAGCTCTGACCGCTGATTCCGCCGACGTCGTAGAACGTGTTGATGATGAAGCCGGCGCAGTAGCCGAACGTGCCGCAGACGTCTTCGTTGGTGATCTCGACCTCGAAGTAGACGGCGGGCCGGCCCCCGATCTCGGTTTGCTCGGGGCCGGCTGCCACGATGCCGTCGACCAGTTTGTCCAGCCAGCCTTCGATGTCGTCGAGCGGCCACCAGACCTGTCGATCGAGGCTCGCCCCAGGATTGGTGGGATCCGCAAGAAGCGTCGGACGGAGAAAGACCACATCTCGATCTCCCATTCGCTCGGCTTCCGGGTGGCTGAAGACCGTGTGACCCGGCTCGTTGACTTGCACGAACCAGTCACCGGCGATCGTGATCGTGAACGGCGTACCGAGTGCCGACACTTCGTACGTCCCGGGGGCCAGCAGTGCATCCTGAGCAAACCCGTCGACGCCGGGTGGCAGCTCGTAGGTCACGGGCTCCGGGTCGGTCACGTCGTTGCCGTCGAGATCGAGCGTCAGCAGCGGCCCCGTCGGAGTCGACGGAGCGTCGATCTTGCCCTCGCCGAAGTCGGCGACGATCTGATCGAGTCGGGCTCGCATGTCCGCGGTGAGCCCATCGCCCTGTGTGGAGTACTCGAAGCCTCCGTCGGCAAGACCGAGACGAACCGCTACGCCCGGTGGGCCCCCGCTCAGCATGTGTTCGACGAGTTCGTAGGCGGCGAGGTCACCCCGCTTGATAATCGAGGTCAGCACGTGGGACCGCTCCTCCAACGGCACTTCGAACCATTGATCGTTGTCCACGCCGATCACCTGCAAATCCCGGCCGACGACCGCCGATTGGGTATCTGCCGCCCGGAACACCCCCAGGCCCGATTGACCTGCTGCTGCAAAGATCACGTCGGCCCCCCGCTGGAACAATGCGACAGCCCGCGCCTCGGCAAAATCCGGGCGAGAGAACCCATCTGTCTCGCCGGTCTGGTCGACGAATGTTGCGAGAACGATCGTCTCCGGTGACACGGATCGAACGCCGGCTTCAAAGCCGGCCCGGTATTGCTCGACCGTCGCGAGCTGGGTAGCCCCGATGAACCCCACGATCCCGGTTTCGCTTTTCAGCGCAGCTGCGGCACCCGCCAGGAACCCACCCTGTTCGTTGGCGAACACGGCCGATGTGACATTCGACCCCTCAGCCGTCCCGTCGATAATCCCGAATCGAACCTCTGGAAAGCCTTCCATCACTTTGGGATCGAGCGAGGTCGCGGCCTCGTCCATGATGACGATCTCCGGGGCTGTGGCCGCCAACTCGCGGAGCTCCGCAGGGGGGTCGACAACCCAGGGAACATCGACGAGAGACATGTCGAGCTCGCGATCTGCCCGCTCGAGCCCGGACGCGATGTTGGCGTCCCAGGCGGAGCTGGGGCTGTCGAAGAACGTCACAGTCGGATCCTCGCCGCGGAGAAACACCACAAGGAGTACCAGCGCAACGACGCCCAGTGTGCCTGCCAATGTGCCGACCAGCAACCGCAGCCTGCGCCGGGATCGGGCCTCGCCCTGACGCCGGCGTTCATCGGCGGCAGACTCATCGTCGGCGCGTGCCCGGCCGGCTTCGAGAAAGGCCTGCTCGGCGGAGTTGAGCGCCATGCGTGACGAGCGGCACCACTCTTCGTAGTCCGCGAGCCGCACCGCCGGCAGCAGGTAGTTGGGGTCGTGATCGGCCAGCTGCCATTCTCGCACCGCCACGGCCAGGGCAGTCTGCCGGCGAAGGTCCTCACGACACTCATCGATCCACCCTTCGAGCGTCGGCCAGGCTCCAAGCAGAGCCTCGTGTGCCAGCTCTACGGTCGGTGCGCCCGTGAGAGGATCAGCGTCGAAGGACAACAGTCGGTGGTCTCCGAACAGGTTGATCACGTCGTGCATCGTCACCGTGTCCCCGGCCAGCGAGGCGACGTCCCTGGCCGCGACACGTCGGCGGCTTCGTTGGCCCTGCTCGGTGAGGGACACCAGGCGGAGGAACAGCTGGCGAGCAGCCTCCTGGTGAGCGGAATCCAGTTGCTGGTAGAGGTCGGTTGCCCGTCTGCGGAGCGCTCCTTCGATTCCGCCCATCGACCGATAGGTCGCCGCGAGCAGCGTGTCACCGGCGCGACGATCGAACAGATCGGTCAGCGCGTACTGGAACAGGGGAAGCGCTCCCGGCTGTCTGCCCACATCTGCGATGAGCTGGCCGAGCAACGCCGGTTCAAAGCCGACGCCGACACGTTCTGCGGGCTTGAGCGCAGCGGCCTCGAGTTCTTCGACGGTCATTGGTGTGACGTTCACGACGCCGGTGCCAAGACGAGCGCCGAACTCGGGGTGCTGCAACGGCAGCCCGTAGAAGTCAGCGCGCAGCGTGACCAGAACTGAAATACGATCATGTGGGTCATCCACCGCTGTGACGAGGTTCGACAGGAAGCGTTCGCGCACGGCGTCGCCGTCGACCATGGTGAAGAGCTCCTCGAACTGGTCGATTATCAACAACAGGCGCGAGCCTTCGGTGGGGAGGATCCGTAGGGCAGCACGAAGGAGCCCTGCCTTGCCGTCCCGCAGTTGCTCATCGAGGCTGTCGGGGCCATCGATCACCGAGTGGAGAAGCGCAGCTTCCAGCTCGGCGAACGGGTGGGATCCGGGCATCATGCTGGCGACAAGCCATCGATCTGATCCTTCGATCGCGCCCTTTGCCAGAGCGGGGATGAGACCGGCTCGAACGACACTCGATTTCCCCGACCCGCTGGCGCCTACCAGCGCCACGACGCGCTGACCAATGCCGAGCATGCGAAGGAGCTCAGCTACAAGGGTATCTCTCCCGAAGAAGAACTCGGCGTCCTCGGGCCCGAACGGCAGGAGCCCCTTGAACGGATTTGCAGCCTCAGGTTGACCCAGCGGCGATCTTCCACGCGGTGTTCGCGGCTGAATGCTCTGATCGTGCAACAGCACCTGCTCCTCCAGACGGAGGAGTTGTGGCGAGGGGTCGATCCCCAGCTCTTCACCCACGTACCGACGGAATCGCTCGATGGCCCGAAGCGCGTCGGCAGGACGGCCCGCTCGGTAGAGGGACAGCGCCTGGTGCGACACCAGGCGTTCTCGCAGCGGATGCTCGTCTCTGAGCACCTCGAGCTCGCTGAGGAGTTCGCCGGCCAGACCCAAGGTCAGGTCGGCTTCGATACGGTCCTCGATCGCCGTCACCCGGGCCTCGTTCAGCCTCATGCGCTCGACCTGTGCGAAATCGTCATAGACGAAATCGTCGAAGGCCGGGCCCCTCCACCGGCTCAGCGCGGACGTGAGTACCTTGGCTGCCGCTGCCGGATCAGTCTTCAGCAGGAGGCGACCCTCGGCGGCTTCCCGCTCGAACTGGACTACATCGAAGTGATCGGGGTCGACTGTCAGCTGGTATGCGTTCCCGCGGTTGGCCAACAAGGAGCTCTCACCTCGTTGCCGCTCCGGTTCGAGCGCCGAGCGCAAACGGGACAGGTAGACGCGCAGAGCGTTCTCCTTGCCGTGGCCGTCGTCGCCCCAGACTGCGTCGAGAAGACGATCGACGGACACGGGCCTGTTCGCGTTGATCAGGAGGAATGCCAACACCGCTTTCTGCTTGGGCGTTCCGAGATCCACCTCATCGCCGTTGCGATATGCCGCCAGCCGACCGAGCGCGTGAAACTCCATGGCAGCGATACAACCGCCCTCCACTTTCAGATCTGTTAACAGTCGACTCTACGCCGCTGCAATCTTCTGTTAATGCCCGTCGGTGACCCTTTCCCGTGACAGCAGCGGTCGAGTGACCGCGGAGTACGCGAGCGAAGGGCACGGATATGAGGTACAGAGACAACCAGCACTGCGATGACCGCGGAGCTGGACGACGACTGAGGTTCGCCGCGGTGATAGTACTCGGTGTGGTCGCTGCCGCGTGCTCGACCGGCACAGCCGGAACCACAACGAGCGAGGCGGTGACGTCCACCACAACTGCCACCACGGTCCAGGCTCCGGCCATCGCGGTCGCGGCTCCGGCAACCACGGTCAGCCCGGGGAACGAAAGCGCGACGGCCGATGATGATGAGGCATTCACCGAGACAACCGATCTCGTCTACATGAAGACGGATACCTTCGACTTCTCGATGGACGTCCGCACCCCCGCGTCGGGCGAAGGTCCGTGGCCGGTCGTCGTTGCCTTCCACGGGTTCGACGACAAGCTGAAGGACGAGATGGCGACCACCGTTGTTGCCGATGAAGCCGCAGCCCAGGGCATGGTGGTGTTCACGCCGTCGTGGGTCGACTTCGCCGCCCTCCCCATCACCGTCGACACCTTCGAGGCATGGAAGGAGACGGCGAACTGTGCGATCGCCTTTGCGCAACAGAGCGCCGCCAGCTACGGGGGCGACCCCGCCGCCACGGTCCTGTACGGATTCTCGGCAGGGGTCGGCCCGGCGCTGTTCGGCTCGCTGGAACCGATCGACGCCCCGATCGAGGGGTGCGCAACCGATGCGCCTCCCACTCCGCCCGTCGGTGTGGTGCTCGGCGACGGCGAGTACCTCCTGCACTCCCAGAACTTCGACGAAGCCTTTGCCGCCGACCCGGAGGCGATGCAGGCCGAGGTGGCAGCAATGACGGATCCGAGCTATTGGCCCCCGAATCTCGACGCCAGGTTCTTCCTCTGGATCGCATCCGACGGCACCAACCCCAGGATCATTGACAATGCGTCGGACGTGCCCGGTTGGCTCGCTCTGCGGGACCCCTCCGGGTCGATTCGCGCCGACCTGGAGCAGCTCGGACAGCTCGATGACGGCGTCGTCAGCTATATCGACGCCGGACAGCTGCTGGCACAGCGGCTTTCTGAAGCTGGGATCGACGTCACGCTCGACGAATACCCGGGCGGCCACACGACGCTGGACAAGGTGTTCGAACTCGTCGGCTATCTCCACCAGGCGGTTGGCGGCTAGCGGTCTTACAGCGTCAGAACAGTCAATGCCCAGGCGTTTCGCGGACTCAATGCGGACCGCGCACCTCCCAGGTGGGCGCTCAAACCGAAGGTCGTGGGCTCAGATCCCTACCCCGGTACGAATTGTGATGCGCAAGACACCGGGAACCCCCAAACCTACGGTTTGGGGGTTCTTGGTTGGAGCTGGTAGTCGTGGTCGGGATTGAGGGTGAGGTGGCGAAGGATCTCTCCGGTGTTGGCATCGATGATGCTGATGTCGTGTTCTTCAGCTCAGCCTTCGCCTGCTTCGATGCGACCGTCGCGCATCGTAAGTAGAGTTGACCGGGTATCTCCGTGGATCGACGTGCTCGATCGTTTTGGTGGTCGCACCGACACCGCAAGTGGTCACGAGAGCAACGATGTGCCTCGGGGAATCCGACTCCTCGGGTCTTTACTGACGGCATCTCCCGCCCGAAAAGCGATCAGCCCGCGAGTACACACGACCCAACGGATTTCGTCGCGTAGCCTGAGCTCAGCTGTGGACCGGAGTCGCCACAACCTTGATCGAGACGACGTGATGACCGCTGACCTGCCCTTCCAACGTGAACCCGCCGGTGACCGGATCGTACGGCCCGTTGACGTGGACGGAGATGCTCTTGAACATACCGAGTGAAGGGGGCAACGATCCCGTCCACACCGCCGTGATCACACCTTCGACGCGGTCGCCGATCGCGGTCAGCCGACCTCCGAACTCGTAGCCAAGACTTGCACCGTCGATCGCTCCTCCCGCGAGGGTTGCCAGTGCTTCGACCGCACCGCTGTTTGCCGTCACCACGAATTGGTATGTTCCGTCTTTCACTATCCCCGCCGTCCGGCTCACGACCCTACATGGTCGTGGACTGAGCCAGCCGACTCAGATGGTCTCAGGCGCATTGCCGTCGATTGTCTGTTCTATGTGAGCGGGCGGCCGTGCTGGAACCGGACATACGCCTCCGAAGCCTCAACGCGCTCCACTTCGCCGCCGCCATGGAGATCGGTGACGAACTGGACGCGCTGGTGACGTACAACAAGAGGATGGCGGAGGGCGCCGCGGCAATTGACATCGGCGGCATCGCCCCCATGTGACCGGTACGTCCGACCATCGTCAGGCTCACAACCCGAACGTCGGAGGGTCGACACAGCCTTGTCGGCACAGTTCGTACGATCAATCGCTCTCGGTCAGAATCCGTGCGGCTGCATCAGAGGGCAACTGGTTTCCGGTGAGCGGCTCGGTGCTGATAAGCGGCTCACCTTCCGGGAGCGAGATGGACGACGGCGAGTCGATGTTCACAACGCACGTCACGTCTCCGCGCTGGAACGCTGACCTCTAGCTTGTGGTCTTGGTTTGGCTCGTCTGTGTGAGGTTGTCTAGTCGTTTGAGGAGTTTTTCGAGAAGGGCCTCTAGGTTCTCTACCTCGGTGTGTGGCAACTCATCAAGCATGGATTCGTACACACTGAGGCTGGCTGTGAACGCTTCGTCGATCAAGGTACGGCCCGAGTCGGTGATTCTCAGTCTGACCGCCCTTCGGTCTTCGGGGTCGGGTGTTCGTTGGATGAGGCCTTGTTCCTCGAGTCGATCGAGTTTGCCGGTCATGCCCGACGGTGAAGTCAGGAGCTGTTGTGCAACCTCTAGGGGTGTGAGGAGTGTTGGTTCGTACCGGCGCAGTATCGCCAGCACCTCGTAGTCGCCCCGCCTCTGCAGCCCGGAGGCGATGGCAGTCCGTTCCAGGAGCTTGTGGGCCAGACGCCCGCTCCAGACCAAGCGTTGGACGACTCCCAGGCTGAGCATGTCCCGATCCGGGAAGAGGCGGCTCCAGCCCGCCACGGACTCGTCAACAAAACTCGACTGTGTCATGCCTGCAGCATACTATTTCACACGTAGATATTGCGCATGTGTATAGTACGTGCACGAAAGACCTTAGATCGAAGAGAGGACAAGGGCCATGGCAACAACCGTCATCGACCGACCAGTCGCAAACAAACGAGTCCCGATGGACTCACTGAGGAAGACATCGCTCTGGGCTGGAGTGCTCTACCTGATCACCTTTGTCTCGATTCCGACCCTCGCCCTCTACGGTCCGGTGCACGAGGCGGATTTCATGCTCGGCTCCGGCTCGGACACCGGCGTGTTCTTCGGAGGCATCCTGGAACTGATCGTTGCTCTCGCCGGCATCGGCACCGCCGTCGTGCTGTACCCGGTTGTCAAGAGACAAAGCCAAGGGCGCGCATTGGGCCTCGTCGGTTCGCGCGTCCTCGAAGGCACCATGATCTTCGCTGGCGTGGCCAGCCTCCTCACAGTCGTGGCCCTACGGCAGTCCGGAGTTGGAGCAGACGGGTTGGTCACCGGCCAAGCCCTTGTCGGGCTGTATGACAAGACGTTCCTCGTCTCACAGAGCTTCATACCAGCCGTGAACGCGCTCCTGCTCGGCTCCCTGCTATACCAGTCGGGGCTAGTGCCGAGGAAGCTCCCGCTGCTCGGACTCATCGGGGCGCCGATACTCATCGCCGCGTTTGTCGGCACGATGTTCGGTGCCTGGGATTCATCCTCCGCACAAACCGCGATTGCGACAATTCCAATAGCAGTGTGGGAATTCTCCCTGGGCGCATACCTGGCATTCAAAGGCTTCAAGCCCTCACCGATCTCGGCCGGCATGCCTGCGTGACAACGAAGACCACCACCATCAAGGCCAGCTCCAGGAGCGCTACCCGGAGCTGGCCGCTCTGTGTCCGTTACTCGAGAACGCCAGGTCTCGATGCGCAAGCTGTTCTCAGTTGGGTGTGGCCCCCGGTAGTGCTGGTGTTGGTGGTCTGGTTGGTGGCCTGACTGTGATTTCTACCACCTATACGGATTCGCGAAGGAGAGAAGGAATGTCGGTCGAGTCAACAACCGTCGCACCGAGGTCTCAATGGATGATCCACGATGTGATCATCGGTTTGCTAGCAGGCGCAGGTGTTGGGTCGCTGATCGGCGTCTTCATCTCGGTGAGGTGGTTCGACAACAACCTAGTAACTGTCGCAAGCACCCTCGTCGGCATTGTGGTCGGAGTGATCGCTCTGCTGAGATCGCATCAGCGTCACGGCAGATTCCTGACTACCACCGTCATCGTGTCATGGGTATTGGTCGTCGCTTCGGGCTCTCTGATCACGGCTCTTGCCCTGGCCATCGCCAATTTCAACTAGTGCGACGAAGCCCCACCACCGAACCCGAAAGTCGCCCATCGCCGAACCTCGTTCTTGCGTCGCGCGTCGTAAGCCGATTCGCGAAACGCCTCGTTGGACAGCACTTTCCCGCATTAGCTGTCCCCGACCGACACCGCTGGAAAGGGGCTCATAACCCAAAGGTCGTTTGGCGGGTCGTGCTTGCGGCTCGGTCAGCCGAAGGGGTTCACAACCCGGATGCCGTGGTAGTCCTGATGATGGCTGAGATCTTCGGATAGGACCTCGCGGCAGGCCATGGCTCTGGCGGCTTCGATGATGGCGGCGTCCCAGTATGAGATTCCGAAGGTGTCGCGGCTCGCACAAGCGGCGAGCAGGATGGGCGTATCAACGGCTTGGGTTGGGAACCGCAGGAACGACTCCACCAGCCCCAGCGCCTGATCGTGGGTCAGCGCATCAGGTCGGGACGTTCTCGTCGCCTGGACGTAGAACTCTTGCAGCACTTGCACCGACAGAGCCACGTCGCCCTCGTCAAGTATCTGGCCGGCTAGTTCAGCCTTGCGCTGCTCGGCGGGGTCCGTCGAAATGGCGTACAGCAGGACGTTGGTATCAACGAAGCGCACGATCGTGAAGTTCGTCTCGATCGAGCCGATCTGAGGCCCGGAATTGGTGGATCTCGTCTGTGATTCGCCGCTGCTGGGCGGCGAGCCGTGCAAACTCGGCGTCGCGGTGCGTAAGCGAGGTCAGGTAATCGGCAACGAGGGCGCTCACCGATGTTCCGCCTTCGGCAGCGTGAATTCTTGCCGATCGATAGACCTCGTCGGGCACGGCGATCGTGATGTTCTTCATGGCATCACAGTATCACAGAACCACAGAGACTGTGAGTCTTCCGACTCGATCGGCGGTCGGTCAGGCCGGCTCGATCCACTCGAGGATGCGGTCCGGAATCGACGGGTCTGCCAGGATTTCGTGGTGACGGCGCCCGCCGATCAGGGTTTTGTCGTTGGCGACGACTCGCCCTCCGCCGGTTGCACTACCGGGCGTGACGACTAGATCACCGAACAGCGACCCGATCGGGTGTGAGACGTCCTCCGTCATCACCGAAGCAATAACCAGAAGATTGATGCCGGCGAAGGTAGGAGGCAGGTGGGCTCCTGAATGGAGATCGCGAATCCCCTCACTTCGTTGCGCCAGAAACCCTCCGAGCGCTCTGGTCTGAGGGGCCACCATAAGTGCCCGAAACGTCGCCTCGACGCCCTTTTCGATCGGTGACCCCGCGTGCGGCGTGGCGATGGTGACTACATGACGAACGGTCCCGACCCATCTGCCGGCATTCGATCGACCTGACGCGATCGCAGCGCGCCCGACCAGCCCACCCATCGAGTGACCGACCAAGGCGAGTTCGGTAACGGGGACCGGCCAACGCGCAACCACTTCCTCCAGGAGGGCCGAGAGGTCGCGCCCGTTCACCGCAACGGCACGGCCTGAGTTGTAGCGGACCAGGACCGGCGTAAAGGACGACGATGCGAGCGCTTCTGCCAACCCCGGGGTCGTGCCCGACGGCGAGAAGCAACGCTCGGTCTGGCCAAGCCCATGCAGCAGCACGACGAGACGACCCGACGCGTCGGGGAACGCTTCCGCCAGAGACGACGGGTCGAGATCGACGATCACACCAGAACGATCTCGAACGCCCATACCGATCGCCATCGAAGACCCCCGACGCTCCATCTCATCGCCCCAGACCGCGTTGGCAAAGGCTTGGACGGCATCCGATCGCCGCGTCGGCTCGGTCTGTGACCCACCCCGAACGATGTCCGTAACTCGGCCGGCGATCGAGGCCACCGCCCTGACACTTCGATAGACGCCGGAGGCTGCACTGATATAGGCGCCCCGGAGCTCTGACTCGGCGGGCCCGGCCATGCGAAACCACGGCCGCACGATCGCTGTGTGCATCTCCTCGACTGTGGTGCTCAACCGGTCGACGGTGAACGCAAACAACTCGCCCCAGGGTCGGGCGGGCTCAGCCACAGTCGAAGGCTTCGTAGAACACCGCACCATCCTATGCAAGAGCCGGCGTTGCCGGATGCGGAAGGCCGCGTCAATGGCCTACCTCCGAGTCCCGAGTTGGAAACCGTAGGGGAAGCAACACCATCTCGGTGTCCATGGACCCAGCGGCGCACCAATGCGCGGCGCGGCTCCAACTAGGGTTCGACGTCGGGCCAAGATGAAGCTGTCGACAACGGGCGGGATCCAAGCGACATATGAGAACACGACGATGACGTATCTGCCGGCAAGCGACCGCTACGAGCAGATGAAGTACGCCCGATGCGGCCGGAGCGGCCTCGACCTGCCGAAGATCGCCCTAGGTATGTGGCACAACTTCGGTGGTTCGGTCTCGTTCGAGACCGCTCGCACCATGGTGCTACGTTCCTTCGATAGGGGCGTCACCTACTTCGATCTGGCCAACAACTACGGGACGCCGTATGGCTCGGCGGAGGAGACCTTTGGCAGGGTGATGACGCACGATCTCGGTGTATACCGGGACGAGATCATCATCTCCACAAAGGCCGGCTACGACATGTGGCCCGGTCCATATGGTCAGGGAGGGGGCTCGCGGAAGTACATACTTGCCAGCCTCGATCAAAGCCTGCGGCGTATGAGCGTCGACTACGTAGACATCTTCTACTCGCATCGCGACGACCCGACCACCCCGCTCGAGGAAACCATGTCGGCCCTCGCGACTGCGGTCCAGCAGGGCAAGGCCCTCTACGTCGGCATCTCATCGTATGACGCAAGCCGCACGGTCGAGGCCGTGGCCCTCTTGCACAGCCTCGGGACACCCTGTCTCGTCCACCAGCCTTCGTACTCGATCGTCGATCGATGGATAGAGGACGAAGGGGTCCTCGATGTGCTGGACGAGACCGGGCTCGGTTGCGTCGTCTTCTCCCCTCTATCCCAGGGAATCCTCACCGGGAGGTACCTCTCGGGTATCCCGGAGTCGTCTCGGGCCGCACACGGCGACGCCCTCACCCCGGAGTTCCGAACGGACACGTATCTGAACGCGATGCAGGCGCTCGAACGAGTAGCCCGACGGCGCGGGCAGACGCTCGCTCAGATGGCGATCTCCTGGGTGCTGCGAGACCCGAGGGTGACATCTGCCATCGTCGGCGCCAGCAACTGGTCGCAACTCAACGACAACCTCGGCGCTCTCGACAACCTCGAATTCGCCGATGCCGAATTGATCGAGATCGACGAGATTACGGACTCCGGTCGCATCGGCCACGGACTCCTCTGAACTCGATTCGGACGGAGCCCCTGTGCGCTTGATCGCGTCGTAGGCGAGTGCCATTTCCCGTGCGCGACGGATGTAGCCGTGTGCACCACCTCCGTGCTGTCAAGGCTCCCACGACAGGTGTCCTACGAAACGCATGCTCCTGTCAACGTCAAGCCGTTTGACGGGACAAGCCGGATGATCTAGGTTGTACTGACATCTAGAGGACTTGAGGAATGAACTGGAACGAGCTGCAAAGACCGGATCGGTTGAGCGCCACCCCCCTGTACGACCAGGTCGAAGAGATCCTCCGCAGAGCAATACGCACCGGCGATCTCGCACCCGGCCAGGTCTTTCCTTCCGAGCCCGAACTCGCTGCGCTGTTCGGGGTGAGTCGTCTCACAGTCCGTCGCTCGCTTGGGAACCTTCAGAGAACCGGGTTGATCGTTCGCCGCCACGGCGTCGGGACCTTCGTGGCGCGGGTTGGCGCGGCGCAGATCATCCCAAGCTCGCTGAGCTTCACCAAGAACATGCAGATGGTCGGCCTGGAACCGACTAGCCGGGTGATATCGCTGACGCAGAGTCCGTGCCCGGCTTCCGTAGCCCCCTCCCTAGGCATCAGCGAAGGCGACCCCGTTCTCGTCCTCGAAAGGCTACGCCTAGCCGACTCCGAGCCGGTTGCGTTCGAGAAGGCGTGGCTGAACGGTTTTGCGGTGCCAGAGCTGGACACCCACGCGGTCGAAGGAGGATCGTTGTACGACTACCTCTCCGTGAGGCATGGCATCGACGTCGTGGCCATCGATCAGACAATGGAGCCGGTGCTCCTCTCCGCGGCTGAGGCGGATCTCCTCCGCTCGAAAGCGGGTGCGCCGGCGATCCTCAGCGAGGTCGTTGGCTATAGCCAGGAGGGCACGCCCGTCGAATACACGCGGTCTCTCACACCTGCCGGACATGCTCGATTTCACTTCCACTTCCGGCAAGGAGACGTGGGTCGTCGTGGCCTGCGCCGCGAAGAAGACTCGGCAGCTCCCGACATCGAAGGTGCTCGGATATGACGCTCACGCCGGTTTCGCTGACCGGGAGATACGCCGTCAGAGACGGACGGCCGTTCATCCCCATCGGCGCGCATTGGGTTCCTGCCGTTGAGGCTCTGTCGTGGCCGCTCGAGTGGAACGAGGAGTCCATAGAGGCCGACTTTCAGACGATGAAGGACCTCGGGTACAACATCGTTCGGATCGACCTGTTCTGGGCTTGGTTCGAGCCTCGCCCGGGTTCCTTCAACGAGGAAGCCTTCAGCCAGATCGACCATCTCATCGAGCTCTGCCACCGCTTTGAGATCTACCTGCACCCCACACTTTTCATCGGTGGTGAGGTGGGCGAAGCCTACTGGGACGTTCCTTGGCGAGATGGAAGACATCCACACGCAGACCCCGAGATGCTGCGGCTGCAGGCTGCGCACGCCTCGGAGTTCGCACGCCGCTATGCGGGCGAGCCGGCGATCCTCGCATGGGACCTCACGGACGAGCCTCCGTTCTGGATCGTCGGGAGCGAGACGACGGACGCAATGGCTGTCGAGTGGACACGATGTCTGTCCGAGGCAATCAGGAAACACGATCCGGGAACACCGATCTGCGTCGGCACCGCCGATCAGGATCTCCTCCACGGCCCGTTCCGGCCGGACATGATCGTCGACCACATCGATTTCCTCTCGGTCCATCCATACCCGATCTACGCACCCCAGCTCTTCCCCGATCCGCTGCTCTCGGAGCGTGTCACATACTGCTCGGCGTTCCAGGTCGTCCTGTCGGCCGGCGCCGGCAAGGCGGCGATGGTTCATGAGCTCGGTGCATCCTCGGCGCAATACGATCCGCAGCGGATCGCGCTCTTCGACCGTGTCTCTATGTACTCGGCGCTCGGCAACGGCACCAACGGCCTCGTGTTGTGGTGTCACACGGATGCGGCACCCGAGACCTTCGAGCGGTTGCCGTACCTCCGTGCACCCCACGAGACCCAGTTCGGCTTGACGACGTGGGATCGGAAGCATCGACCGGCCGGATCCGAGCTCCGCGAGATGAGCTCTGTTCTCGACCAGATGGACCTCGCCGACATTGACCTCGCTTCAGCCGATGCCGCGCTCGTCGTGCCGTACGAGTGGTCGAAGCCATACGGCGACTTCAGCAGGTCCGGCTTGGCCGAACCACAATCGATACCTTATGCCTCCGTCCAGGACGTGCACACGGACGGGAACGCGGCGCTCAACGAATGGCTCATGGGCGCGCTTCTCTCGACGTTCATCAATGGTCGACGTGCGGGTCTCGCCGTCGCCATGCCTCGCGAGTACTCGGATCTCGACCGCTATCCGATGCTGTTATTGCCGTCTCCGGTCACGAGCACCGAGTACAACCTGGTGCATCTTCACACGACTTTCTGGAAGACGGCGGAGCAATACGTCAGAGACGGTGGCAGCATCTACGCGTCGGTGTGTGCCGACGCAGCAATACCGGAGATGCACGAGCTGTTCGGAGCAATCCTCGCTGATCACACGCCCGTGGACACCGTTGAGCTCACGATCGTCGAGCCAATCGGATCGCTCGAGGCCGGCGAGACGTTCAGCTACAAAGTCGACCCACGAAACGTCTCCGAATGGCCTGCCATTATCGAGCCGAGGGGTGGGACCATCGTCGCAGTCGATGCGGACGGGCGCCCGGCGATCATCGCCAACCAGCACGGCTCCGGCCACACCCTTCTGTCGGCGTTCCCCCTCGAGTGCTACCAAGCTCGCACGCCGAACGCGTTCTCGACCGGTGAACCGACCCATCGCCTGTACCGGGCGCTGGCCGAATGGAGCGGGATCACCCCGTTCATGACGACCGACCAACCCTCCGTCGAGGTGGGAATTCTGTCCGGAGACCACGAGGGCTATGCGGTGGTGACCCGCCATACCGCGGCCACGGCGCCTGTGACCGTGGCTTGCCGAGAGGCGCTTGCGGCGGTCAGCGCGCTGACAACGACGGGCTCCCTGCCGCTCGATTGCGATGGGCGCTCCTTCACCATCGAACTAGGGCCATTCGGCGTCGCGATCGTTCACTACCGCCTGCACAAGATCGGTACATCGTGATCATCCGCCGCCCGCTCCACTCGAACAAACAACGCTCCGTTTTCAGGAAGGAGAACTGGTTCATGAAACAACGACCGACACGATTCCTCGTGCTCATCGCCGGAATCGCTCTGACATTTGCAGGCTGTGGCGGCGGCACAACGACGCCGACGGACGCGGCTACAACCGATGCGCCTGGCTCGGGCCAGGACGAGGTCACGATCACCATCTGGGACTACTACGGCGAGTCCTCGGTCATCCCGGCCGTCGCCGCGCAGTTTGAACAGGAGAACCCGGGCATCAAGGTGAACATCGAGTCACTCGACTGGGACACAATGCTCGAGAAGCTCAATGTCGTACTCACTGGCGGAACACCCCCGGATGTGATCACACTCGACATGACATGGCTGCCAACCTACGCACCGCTCGGAGCGTTCGCGGACTTGAACAAACTCTCTGGAGGGCAGCTAAACGGGGCGCCGATCGCCGATCAATATGCTCCGGGTGCGCTGGACGCCATGACCTTCAACGGTGAAACCCTGGCGATGCTCTACGACTTCGATGCGTACGCCCTCTATTACCGCGCCGACATCTTCGACGAGATGGGCTTGAGCGTGCCCACTACCTGGGATGAGCTCAACGACGTCGCGGCCAAGATCAGCGTCGACGGCAAGTACCGCTACGCGCTCTCCACAGACACCTTCCACGGTGCCCAGTGGATCTACGAGAACGGCGGATCGATCCTCAATGAGGACAACACCAAGGCAGTCTTTGCGAAACCGGCTGCGGTCGAGGCGATCGAGCAGTACACGGGAATGCTCGCAAACGGGTCGGCTTACTACTGGTCCGCCGACGAGGGCTGGGAGGTCACGCCGGGCCTCAAGGACGATCGTCTCGCGATGTTCTCCGACGGCGCCTACTACATGGGCATCATCAAGGACGCAGCACCCGAGATGGAAGGCAAGTGGCGCGTCGCCCAGCATCCATACAGCCTCCAGCCGGGGTCGTACCAAGGAGGCACGGGTCTCGTAATCCCGGCGGCATCGACTAACCAAGAAGCGTCGTGGAAGTTCATCGAGTACGCAATGACATTGGACAACCAGGTCGAGCTGTTCTCGACCTCAGGTGCTGCACCGGCCCTCCAAGCCGCACTTTCGGACCCGCGGGTCGACGCACCGGATCCGTACTTCGGCGGCCAGAAAACACTCGAGGTCTTTGCGAAGGCCATGGAGACATCAACGCCGTTTCCATATGTGCGTGAGTGGACAACCATCGACGAGATCTTCACCACCGCCCTGGAACAGATCGCCATAGGCGACAAGGACGTGGCGACGGCCCTCACCGATGCGGCTGCCGCCGTCGACGCTGAACTCGGCGGATAGCACCACCCTGGTTCCGGGCCGGGCGCTACCAACCGCCCGGCCCGCGGCACCTGCAGCACCGATCTGACGACAAGGGGCTCCATGCACGTCACGCACACCCTGACGATGAGACGCAGGAGGACGATGATCGCGCTCGCGTTCGTCGCAGTGCCGGTGGTGTCGTCGATTGTCTTCCTGTACGGGCCGATGGTCATTTCTGCTTGGTGGAGCCTGAACGAGTACAACGGCATCGAGCCCGCCAAGTTCGTCGGACTGGCCAACTACGTCGAGTTGTTCACCAAGGACGCGATCTTCATCAGGGCGCTCGAGAACACTGCGATCTTCACCCTTTTCGGCATGCTGATCGGGCCTGCGCTCGGTCTGGCGACGGCGCTGCTGCTAAACCAGAAGGTGCGGTTCCAAGCCTTCTTCCGCACCGCCTACTTTCTGCCAGTGATGACGTCGCTCGTTGTGACCGCCACCATCTGGCGCATGCTGTTGAACCGCAACGGCCTCTTGAACGATTTCCTTGCGCTGTTCGGGATGAGCCCCATCGGTTGGTTGTCGGACCCACACTTCGCTCTGCCGTCGATCATTGCGGCGAGCATCTGGCAGGGATTCGGCTTCGAAACCGTCATCTTTCTTGCGGCATTACAGGCGATCCCCCGGGACCTCTACGCTGCCGCCGCCGTCGACGGCGCGGGCACACTCCGGAAGTTCCGCCACGTCACGCTGCCCGAGCTCAGACCAGTGCTGATCTTCGTCTTCATCGTGGGCATCATCGGCAGCTTCCAGGTGTTCGATCAGGTGTTCGTGATGACGCGTGGCGGGCCCGTCAACTCGACGACGACGCTCGTCTACTACCTATATTCGCGCTTCCTCAGTCTCCGGCTGGGCTACGCCTCGGCGATTGCATATGTGCTGTTTGCCATCCTCGCCCTTTTCTCCTTCCTCCAGTGGCATGTCCTTCGGGAGCGCGACTGATGATTGGCACGTCGCTGAGCCGAGATACCGCGAACCGGACGAAGCGGGCAAAACGATCCCGGGGTCGCATACTGCTATATGTCACACTGATCGTGACATCGGTCCTGATGCTCTTTCCGTTCTACTGGACCATTGCGTCATCGCTGAAGCTCGAGGGTCTCGTCTTCGCCAACCCCCCGCAGTGGCTGCCCAACCCCTTCACCTGGGATCACTATCGCGAGGTTCTCACGAGGATCCCGTTTCCGAGGTTCTTTCTCAACAGCACGATCGTCACGGTGGCCGTCACACTGCTACGAGTCATATTCGACACTCTGGCCGGCTACGCGTTCGCCAAGCTCGAATTCCCCGGGCGCGACAAGCTGTTCTTCATCTTGCTACTCGGTCTCATGATTCCGTTCCAGGTGAACCTGATCCCCGTATTCCGCATTGTGTCTGCTCTGGGATGGCTTGACACCTATGCCGCCCTCATCGTTCCGCAGATGACGAGTGTGCTCGGGATCTTCCTAATGCGCCAATACATCAAGTCGATTCCTGACGACATACTCGACGCTGCCCGCGTCGATGGTGCCGGTGAGCTCCGGATCGTCAGGAAGATCGTTATGCCGCTCGCCCTTCCCGGGATGGCGGCCCTCGCTATCTTCACATTCATGGCGATGTGGAACGACTTCCTGTGGCCGCGACTCGTGTTGAACTCGGAGCAGATGTTCACGCTTCCACTCGGACTCGCCCAACTCCAGATGCGCAACACGAGCACGTGGGGAACCACGATGGCAGGAGCGACGATCACCGCGCTTCCCCTGATCGTTGTGTTCCTGCTGATGCAGCGTCAATTCATCTCGGGGATGACGGAGGGGGCTGTGAAACGATGATCGGCGTTGTCGACATCGGCGGCACAAAGACCGCTGTTGGTCTGGTCCGGAACGACGGGGAGCTCATAGCGCATGATCGATTCCCGACCGAACCCGAGCGAGGTTTCGACACCGCGATGACTCAGGTCATTGTGACGATGCGCGATCTCGCCGGCACCAATTCACTCGATGGAATCGGCGTCGCCGCTACCGGACCTATCGACCCGTGGACCGGACATTTCGGCGATGTCGGCCTCCTTCCCGGGTGGCGTGGCGGAAGCGTGATCGAATCTCTCCAAGCAGAGCTCGGTCTCCCAGTCGTCGTGGAGAACGACGCCGACGCCGCAGCCATAGGCGAGTCAATGTGGGGGTCGGGTCGCGAGAACTCGTCGTTGCTCTTCGTGACGGTGAGCACCGGCATCGGAGCGGGCTATGTTCGCGATCGCCGTCTCGTGCGCGACCCCGATGGGCAACATCCGGAAATGGGCCACCACATCATCATGAGCGACGGACCAGCGTGCTACTGCGGAAGAAGAGGTTGTTGGGAGGCATTGGCGAGCGGGTCCGCGGTTGCTCGTCACGCCGTCGAAGCACGAGGCGTGGATCCGCGTACGGTTGGTGCCGGCAAGCTTCTCGCCTCCGATGACCCGCCATCGTCGACCGTACGCCAGCAGACGGCGCGGTACCTCGGGATGGGCCTTGCAAACCTGATCTCGATCCTTCGCCCGGAAGTCGTCGCACTCGGCGGTGGAGTCATGGGGAGCTGGGAGATCCTACGTGATGAAGTGCTCGAGACCATCGACGAGAACACGCGCGACGTACCTGGTGATGTCATTGTCACGCCCGCAACCCTTCGCCCACACACCGCCCTCATTGGTGCGGCTGCCGCCTACCTGAAGAGGAAGGAACCGCCGTGTCTTTGAACACGCCCGAAACGAACCCATACATCCGCGACATCCTGAACCAGCCGGGAGCGCTCGCACGAACCATCGACCTGCTTGTGGAGCGTCCAGATGTGATCGGTGCCGTGAGGCGCGCAACGGCTCGGATCGTTCTCACGGGGATGGGGGCGTCGTACCACGCTCTCGTTCCCTTGTACTACGTTCTCGCATCCGGGGGCCGCGACGTGCATATCGTGGAGACTTCCGAACTCGTCCATTCGCTCCAGGGTCTCCTCACGTCTGGATCGACGCTGATAGTCACTTCACAGTCGGGCGAGAGCGCCGAAGTCGTTTCATTGCTCTCGCTCGTCCCCGACGATGTCACCGTCATCGGTGTCACCAACACGGCCGACGGGACCCTGGCAGCTGAGGCGGATGCGCTCGTGCTCACCGCCGCAGGAATCGAACACTCGGTGTCGAGCAAGACGTATACGACAGCCCTCGTTGCGCTCCACTGGCTAGGGCGCCTCCTCGTCGGTGAGGATGGCATACGAGCCATGACAGGGTTGGCCGAGACCGCCGAGGCCGCGGCACGCTACCTAGACGAGTGGTCTTCGCACGTTGATTCCATGCGAAGTCGGGTGGGCGACGCCTCGACCGTCACATTCGTGGGTCGCGGGGTATCGCTCGCCACGGTCGGATGTGGAGCGCTCATCCTTCGAGAATCGGCCCATGTCGCGGCCGGAGGCATGAGTGGCGCTGCCTACCGCCATGGCCCGATCGAGATGGCGTCGCCCGGCGAGTATGTCGTCGCGTTTGTCGGCGCCGGACAGGTCGGCGCCCTCGTCGAGCGCCTCGTCGCGGATATCCGTGATGTCGGCGGCGCATCCGACTCTGTGCGGGTTGGGACCGGCGCCGGCCCGCTGGTCATACCGGAGGTTCCGATGCTCCTGCGCCCGGTTCTCGAGATCCTTCCCGCTCAGGTGCTCTCCGTTGCACTCGCAGAGCGCGACGGGCACAGCGCTGGTCAGTTCACGCGAATTGACAAGGTGACGACTGTCGAGTGACGAGACCGGGTGGGCCTGCACTTGGTTCACCTCGCCGCTGCCACCCGAGTCCAGGGCATAGGCGCGAGCCCTAGATGCTAATTGTGTTGCGATCTGCCATTATCGGGATGTGCAAGGCCGAGTCACTCTGGGCAAAATGCAGAACCCCGTACGTGGGTTTCTGCACGGTTCGGCAGCCCTGGCCGCAGCGGTCGGTGCAGTAGTTCTGATCGCCAGGGCTTCGTCGGGGCAGCGCCGCGTTGCTGTGGCGGTATACGGCCTGGGCCTCGTCGCGCTATACACCACCAGCTCTCTATATCACTCCGTTCCATGGCGTGAGAAGTGGAAAAAGCGAATGCAACGACTCGACCACGCCATGATCTTCGTGCTCATCGCGAGCACGTTCACCCCCATCGGTGTGATAGCGCTCGACGGGTGGATGCGTGTCGCCAGCGTGTCGATCGCGTGGTCCATCGCCGCATTCGGCGTTGGCCATCTCGTGTTGGTGAGACGCCAACGTTTTGATTTCTCCATCGGGCTCATGGTCACGATGGGTTGGCTGTCGTTGGCGCTCATGGTTCCGCTGGCCCAGCGCGTCGGTGCCGCGGTCGTGGTCCTGATCGCGGTCGGTGGCGTGGTCTACACGGTGGGCATGGTGATCGTGGTGACA